>NZ_JBIOKZ010000007.1:0-247898 GCF_044142885.1 Pseudorhizobium flavum | reverse complement strand
GGTGGCAGAATAGAGTGCCGTGAAGCCAAGCGGTCCCGCGATAGAGCTTAGATTGGTGAGGCTTGTAAGCGTTCCCTGTAAAGCTCCTTGCTTGTTACTGCTGACATTGTTTGAAAGCATTGCCTGCAAGGCCGGCATGCCAACACCTCCGGCGGCAAGCAGCAACAAAATCGGGAACACCATCCATCCCTGCGTGGCAAAAGCCAGAAGAATGAAGCCAGTCGCATCCGCAGCCATGCCAAAGAGTAGCGTGCGCCGCTCTCCAAGCCGGCTTGAAAGCGGGCCGGTAACAAACGCTTGGAAGATCGCATGTGTTGCTCCAAATGCCGCAAGCGACAAACCAACAGTCGTGGTGTCCCACTGAAAACGGTCCTCGCCATAGATGACCCATAGGGCCGCAGGCACTTGGCCGATCAGTTGAATAATGAAGAAGACTGCGAAAAGCGCAGCTAGCCCGCGCAATGCATCATCCAGCCGGAACAGAACGAATGGTTTGATGCGAACCGGCTTTCCGGTCCCGCCATGGCTGTGATGAGTCTCCTTGAGAAAAATGCAGGCAAGCAGGAACGCGAAGCCGTTGAGAAGGGCAGCGGCGATAAACGGAGCATGGGCAGAAATACCACCGAGCATACCACCAAGTGCTGGCCCGGCAATCATGCCTGCCCCATAACAGGCCCCCATGTAGCCGAACCAGCGTGCGCGAGAACCTTCCCCCGTCGAATCCGCAATGGTTGAGGCAGCTACAGCTCCGGTTGCGCCCGTGATGCCGGAGACGAGCCGGCCGATATAGAGCACCCATAAGACCGGCGCTGATGCCATAATCGTGTAATCGACTGCGGCCCCCGCAAGGGAAGCCAGAAGCACCGGACGCCGACCGTAAGCATCTGAAAATTGTCCAAGCACGGGCGCGAAGATGACCTGCATCAACGCATAGAGTGACAGCAAAGCACCATAGTGACCAGCGACCTGCTCCGCCGGCACAAGCTCGCGCAGAAGCGTCGGAAGGACCGGCATGATGAGGCCGAGTCCCATGGCGTCGAGACTGACGATCAGCAGGGCGATGATGGCAGAGCTGCGCACCTGAAACTCCAGCGCCGCTCAATGCGAGCGACTTTATCAATGATAAGGACATGGACATAGAACTTATCGGTGATAAATTGTCAAGCGTTGGCGAAGGAACGTGAATGACCAAACTGGACAAGGGCACCGTGATCGCAGCGGCGCTGGAGCTGCTGAACGAGGTTGGCATGGACAACCTGACGACGCGAAAGCTCGCTGAACGCCTCAAGGTTCAGCAGCCTGCGCTTTACTGGCATTTCCAGAACAAGCGCGCGCTGCTTGACGCACTGGCCGAGGCAATGCTGACGGAACGCCACACCCGCTCGCTACCCGAAGAGAACGAAGACTGGCGGCTATTCCTGAAAGAGAACGCCCAGAGTTTCAGAACGGCGTTGCTCTATTATCGCGACGGGGCGCGCATCCATGCCGGCACTCGACCGACAGAACCGAATTTTGGCGCTGCCGAGACACAAATACGCTTTCTCTGCGCGGCGGGCTTTGGTCCGAAGCACGCTGTTTGGGCGCTCCGGGCGGTCAGTCACTATGTGGTCGGTTCCGTTCTCGAGCAGCAGGCATCTGATGCCGATGAGAGAGTTCCGGACAGGCCAGATGTGTCCGAGCAAGCACCGTCGTCCTTCCTGCACGATCTGTTTCACGAGTTGGAAACAGACGGCATGGATGCTGCGTTCAACTTCGGACTCGACAGCCTCATCGCTGGTTTCGAGCGGCTGCGTTCATCTACAACAGATTAGAGGCTTATGCCCCTTTGCCGCCCCAACTGCCACGACACCGATCCGCTTTGCACGATGCCGATGACCTCACGGCCGAGCTGGCGGTCGATGACCGGCCGCCACGGGACAAGGGAAATGAGCGGTATCCTGCCAGACAGGATACCGACATTCACGAGGTTTCGATGGTTAGTGCGCCGCATCGGAGCGGGCCTGCTACCAGTCGTCGGTTAGACGACTGGCGACTTCTCGGTGGCAGCCCCACGGAGCCGAAGGAGCACCAGCCCCAACGAAACCAGTACCGCCATCGCCGTGGCGTAACAGATCACGGGCCACGCTGTGTCACCGTTTAAAAGTGCCACCGCCAATGTCCCGACAATGCTGACTATCAGGCTTTGAACGCAGAAGTAGAACGCGACCGCTGATCCCGCGATGTCGTCGAACTCTGCCAAAGCGCCGTTCGCGGTAACGGACACCGTGAAGACAATACCGACCGCGACAACCCACATCGGTAGGATGAAGGTGAGGAATGACGGCGAGCCGTAAAGTTCGCCGATCCCCAACAGGACCGCTCCGCAAACAAGCAACGCCATCCCACGCGCCACGCATCCTGCGATGCCCCATCTGGCGACAAAGGACTTCGCGAAACGGGTTGTCACGATCATTACAAGCGCGACAGTGGCGAAGGCAAAGCTGAATCCGATCTCGGAATATTCCGCTTGGCCTATGAGCACACGGGGAGCCGTCGAGAAGAAGACGAAGTAGGTGCCCATACCGGCGCTAAAGCCGACAGTGTAAACCCAAAAAGCCGGACTCGCGAAGATCGGCAAGACAGATCGGCGCGTCTTGACTTGATCCAGAGGGCGGGTTTCGTGCCACCTGAAACCCGCATTTAGGAGTGCGAGCATCGCCAGTATAGCCAAAGTAATGAATATCGCCTGCCATCCCAAGAACTCGCCGATCAATACTCCGGCGATAGGGCCGAGCGCAGGCACGAACGCCAGCATCGAACTGAAAAGGCCGTAGATGACGACACCCTCAGGACGGTTGGCATAAACGTCGCGAACCGTCGCGAACGTCGCCACCAGCATGGCCGACGCGCCCACTGCTTGAAGTAGACGGAAAGCGACAAAGGCCGGTGCAGTTGAAGACCAAGCTGCTCCCAGAGACGCAATGACGAAAGCCGTTGCGCCCGCAAGTAGAATTGGCCGTCGCCCGATTCTGTCTGAGAGCGGACCAAAAATCACCTGGCCCACGCCGAGCATCACCATATAGAGGCTCAACGTGAGTTGGATCATAGCGGGCGTCGTGTTCAGGATGCCGGGCATCGCTGGAACGACAGGGAGATAAATATCCATCGCCAGTGAAGCGAGGATGTCGAAAGGAGCCATCAGCAGCAGTGCTGCCGGCAGCGTATAGGCCCACGCGGGGCGTGTGGTGGTCATGACGAATCAACCCTCGATTAAGGAATACCGGGCGACGTCTGCTCGTCAGCAATCAGATGAGACTAGCCTTACAGAGCGCCGCAACAACAATACTGGTTGTTGCGGCTTACTTGTCTGCTGACTTGGAATTTCCCATGCTGATGGCTCCACGATTACGAAATTGAATAGCAGCTCTTATCGAATTAGTTGTTGCGTTGCAATGCGGTATCGTTGGCTCCTATAGCCCCAACCCCCGCTGCCGCCCTAACTGCCACGACACCGAACCGCCCTGCATGATACCCGCGACCTCGCGGCCGAGCTGGCGGTCGATGATCGGCCGCCACGGGACAAGGGTGAACTCGTGGCTCTTTTCCACGATGGCGAACTTGCCGCTCGTTAGCTGGACAGTCCCGGTGAACTTGCCGCTGACACTCTCACCATCCTTGGCGGCGCGGAACGGCAGCGCCTTGCCCTCGGCCATCTCCGCACCGGCGCGCGCAACTTCCCGCTCGCGCAGGGTGGCGAGAAGATTGCGCCGGTAGAAGATGCGGCCGTCCCTGTTGCGCGTAGCGTCGCGCTGTTCGATATGATGCTCGCGGCGCTGGTCCATGGCTTCGCGGACCTGTTGCCCGAAGCCGGTCGGCGCAAGGTCGGCCGTTTCGCCATGGACCAATCGCCGGTCCAGCCATGTCGCGCCGTCCGAACGTATCTGCCTTTGCAGATCAACCGGGGAAAGCACGCGAACGCTGGCCTGCCGGTCGCGGCCGGCATCGTAATCAGCCGCGTGGCTGACCAGATCATCTGGGATGCGCCATTGGTCGGCGTCGATGCGCTCGACGATGCCGGCCCGGCGCAGCGCCTCCAGCCGCCGGACATGGGCATCGATATAGCCCTCATAGTCGCCGCCGGGAACGCGGCCCTCGAATTTCGCCTGCTCCAGATGACGGCTCGGCCGATAGATGCCGTCCTCGGCGATGGCGGTGATGGTGCGGTCGGACGGTCGGGCTGCCGCCTCGGCCGGGCCGATCTGGACGACGCTGCCGATGCGGGCGTCCTCCAGCCGCTCGGGCGCGATGCCGGCAATGTGGTGTGTGCGGCCGTCGATCCCGTCCACCACGATTGTCAGGTTCTCGCCCAGCTCGTCGGACAGGTGCTTGTCCACGACGCGGCCGACGATGGGCGTCTCGGGCGCTCCGTCATGGATTTGGAAGCTCATGGGATCGCGTTCGCCGCCCTGCGGCCCAAGCGCCTTGTGCATGGTGCGGATAATGTCGCCCCGCTCGCCCAACTCGCGCAAGACCGGTTCCATGTCCTTGCTCAATTCCCAAACACCGGGCGCGTGCTCGGTCGCCAGCCCCATCTTCTCCAGCTTGGCGAGCCTGCGCAGGCGTAGCGTTCGCTCGAACTGCCGCCTCGGCGCTGCCGGCTCGTGGCGCAGGTCGACGAAACGGGCATCGGCTTCCTCGGCCATGGCGCGATCGATGCGGGCGAAACGGTCCTGGTCGATTTCGGCGGACAGCTTGCGGGTCTGCTCAATCTCGGTAACGGGGCCGAGTTCCAGACTGGCAAGCTCGCTGGCGCGCTCGCGCAGGCCGTTGGCGAGATAGTCGCCGTTGATGACTAGATCCCCGCCCGTATCATCGCGGCCGTTGACGATGACATGCACATGGGGATGGCCGGTGTTGTAGTGATTGACGGCAACCCAATCCAGCTTCGTGCCGAGGTCGCCTTCCACCTGTTTCATGAAATCGCGGGTGTAGGCCGTGAGGTCCGACAGCTCCGCGCCATCCTCGGGCGAGACGATGAATCTGAATTGATGGCGGTCATCCTGACCACGATCAAGGAAGGCGTCGCCATCGGCGCGGTCTTCATGCGCCGAATAGAGCTGGCCGCGTTCGCCGTCGCGCGAGGTTCCGTCACGCTGGACATAGCGCAGATGCGCGCGGGCACGGCCGCCCTTCCATGCGGCCCGGACGCTGCGCTGCTTGACGATCACGCGGCGGCTGCCCGGCTGGCGATGATGCCAGTTGCCGGATATGTTCCGGGCGCGCACGAAGCTCGCGCCCCGGCCGCGCTTCACGCCCTTGCCGCTGGCGGCCATGGCGCGAGACCGCCCCGGCGATGACGGGCGCGCGGATGACGGCATGGAAGGATCGCGTGAGGCTGCCGCCTGATGCTGGCGGGTGATCTTCCTGACCTGCGTGAAAAAGCTCTTGGTCTTGCCGGCCTTCGGCGTGTCGGATCGGATGCGGCCGGGCTTCGGACGGAAGCGGTTTTCGTCGTCGGCGCTCAAGGGCGCGACTCCAGCCCAAACCGCCGAAAAACGGCCGATCTGCGCCTATGGTGCCGCTCGAAACCCTGCAAAGCCAAGGCTTTGCGCAAAATCGCGGCACGCGGCCCCTCAAAACCATGGTGCCGGAACCGGCCACCTAACCAGTGTGCAGACAACAACAATTTCCAGAAGCGGCCCCATATGGTGCCGTCTTCTTTAATCTTGCCCTCCGCCCTTTCTGCCTTTTCTGCCCCTCCTGCCGGGAATCCAGCCGGGCAAAAACCTGCCTGACTGGACACCGGAATGAGTGCCGCCGAGCGCGGAAACGTCGCCCTCATGGCGTTTCCGAACCGCTTGCGTCGGCGACGAAAATGCCGTCGCCCTGCGACTTTGCATCGACGGCATCGCGCGCCGGAACGGTCGCGCGGCCGTCGCCGGATCGTGCGTCGGACGGCGGCGCGGCGACAGCCCGTGCATCGCCCGGATGCATAACGAACAGCGGTGCTTCGCGCCAATCTGGCGGCGGTGGCGGTGCCGATGACGGCGCTTCGGTTGAAGTCGCGCCGCCGAGGATCGGCGCGAGCGCGGCGATATAGGCCCGCGTCTCGGCCGGCAGGGTCCGGCCGGTCGCTAGATATTCATCGTATCGGCCGGGGCCGGCATTGTACGCCGCCAGCATCGCCGCAACATTGCCGTAGCGGTCTAACATTTCGCGCAGGTAGGCCGTGCCTGCGAGGATGTTGTCGCGCGGGTCGTAGGGATCGCGGCCGAGGCCGTAGCGGACGCGCAGGCCCGCCCATGTGTCGGGCATCACCTGCATCAATCCCGTCGCGCCGGCCGTTGAGACCGCGCGCACGTCGCCCGCGCTCTCGGCGCGTAGCACCGCGACGATCCAATGCTCAGGTATGCCGAAACGCTGCGACGCCTCGGCGATGTGAGCCGCATAGGGATGGGCGGCGGCCGGGCGCTCGACGGGCGCGGATTGCGCGACCGCGACGCCCGATCCGGCGCAAACGGAAAGCGCACCGGCCAGTATCAGCACGGCATAATGCCATGCAGTCCTGTCTCCGCTTCGACACCAGCCTGCCAGCGTGCTCGCTGCGGTCAAGGGCAAGGCGCAAGCGCCGGCCGATGGCCGCCCCTGACCTTCGCTATGCGCGCCGGCCGTCTGGTCGCAGAGCGGGACGAAGGGATGAGACGGCTTTTCCGCGAACAAAGGGATGACGATCTTGAACCGGATGGCGGGCCGGACGCGCGCGGCCGTCATTCCTCGTCCTCGACTTTCCGGGGGTGTTTCCAACGCAGCGTCCAGACCGAAAGATCGTCGTTGGACTGGAACAGCTTGGCGCGGATCGGGAACGGGAAGATCGGTCCCTCCAGTCTCATCGACACGAAGTCGCCGGCATTTTCGCTGGAGTCTTTCCATGCGGGGCCAGCGTCCGGGCCGTCCTCGCTATCGAGGCGCAGGCGATAGTCGGGCGCGTTTTTCATGTCGCTCGGCTTGGCCGGGACGATGAACAGCTTTTCGTGGAGGCCGAACGAATGAAGCTCTCCGGCATAGCCGATTTCGGTGCGGGTGAAGGTGCCTATTTCTGCCATGGAAAATCTCCTGTGATTGGCTTTCGGGGATGGTTTCAGTGCGTCGGCGCGCGCCACTCGTAGCGGCCGACGCCTTCCTCATCGGTCCAGAGCGGGACCGCTCGGCCGATGACGGAAGCTGCGGGGATGGGTCCGAAATAGCGGCCGTCGAGGCTGTCGCGGACTTCCCAATTCATGAGGAAAAGCTGGCCGTCGCCGATGACACGGCAGCCCTGCCAGACGGGCAGATCGCGGCTGAGGCTGTCACGCTCCAGCGCCTCGCCCATCTCGATCCCGTTCATCGTGATCGTGGATCGCAAGCGGCAAACCTGCTGCCCCGGCAGGCCCAAGACGCGCTTCAAGAGCGGGACGCCGCGCGCGATATAGCCGCGCTCGACCATGGAGGCGGCGAGCGGTTCGGGCAGCATGACGGCGACCAGCTCGGGCACGTCGAGCGCGTCGGCCGGCTCGACGGTGTAGAAGCCGATGGGCGCGCTGGCCGTGGCGTTCCAGATGAGCCTCAAAGGCCAATCGACGGCGCTGGCGGCGGCGATGCCGAGGACGGCGAGCGCCGTCACCGTGAGGGTGCGGCGGCGCGTCATGGCTCGATCCTTCGGCGGTGAAGCCACGCGGCATGTCGCTCGGGCGTGTAGGCGTGCGGCTCCAGATTGGCGGTCAAACGGTTGTGGACGTGCCGCCAGTGTTCCGGTGCAGCGTCGGCCGGATCGAGGCCGAGCGATTCCACGGCGTCGATGGCGGCAAGCCCGCGCTGCACCTTGGACCAGCTATCGAGGCGCAACAGGATTTCGCCACCGGGGCGGACGAAGGGCAATGTCTGGAACGGCTCGCCGCGACCGATGGCGCGCACAATGTCGATGCGGGAAACGACTGTGCCATGGTCGCCTTTCGCCCATCGCACGAAGGCAAAGACGCTGCCCGACGCGAAGCCGACGACGCTGCGGCGGCGGTCGATGATCTGTTCATAGCTCTTGCGGCCGAACCTGATCCAATGCTCGATGCGGCGTTTCTCGAAAGTCAGCTCGACCAATGTGGTGAAGGGCGCAGGCCCGTCCGGCAGCGGACGGCCGTGCGCGCTGCGATGGGCGCGACGGGTCATTGTGCGTCTCCGGCGATGTGCTGGTGGGGTTGCGCGCGTGCGCTGCGTCAACAGCGTGCGTCATGGCTCGCCGTTCCCGGCAGAACCGGCACCACGCTTCGCCTGCGCGCGCGTCAAAGAAAAAGAGTTAGATTCTCTGTTAGATAAGTTAGCGGTCGGATTCCGCTTTTCAGGCCAAAGCGTTAGCTGCGGTTCGTGCGCCTGATCTGCCGATAGTGATGCGCCTGATGTGCCGATACCCCGTGCGCCTGATCTGCCGATGGCATTAACAGGGTTATCAACAGTGCCTGTTGATGAGTTTTCGGGGCGGATGCGCAGCAACTCGCGGCCGTCCTCTCGCTCGATCTGGAGGCGGTAGCCGGGGAGTTGCTGACGGGCCGCGATGCGGCGCAGGTCAAGCGCGAAGTCGGACGGCCGGGCGAGGCTGCCGGATTTCTGATGAAGGTGCGCGACCTCGAAAATCCAGCCGTGGCGCTGGTGCCCGGCGTGCTTTCTGGCGACGCGGTAAAGCCATCGCTCGATGCCTCCAGTCAGCCGGAAATAAGCTGGGTCGATGGTCAGGACCAGCGAGCGATCAATGACGCTGTTGTAGAACCATTCGGGCAGGACGAACTCCATGCCCTCGACGCGGCCGGCGCGCGTCGTCATTTCCTCCCACTCGTTGATCCATGAGAATTGCCGGCGACGCCAATGCGGGCCGTTGCGGATCGTGGTGGCGATGACGGTGGATTGCAGCCGCGCCAGCGCAGCTTTCAGGAGGCGGTATTGATGATTGCCGGTCGGGCGTCCGATGGCGCGCAACAGATGGTAGGGCGTGAAGCGGACGAAGCGCGACGTGGCGAGGCCGTCATTCTCGGCCGCGACGATCTGCGAGGCCGCCCATATCAGCAAATCGGCGTCCCAAATGGTCGCCATCCCGTGCTCGGGCATCCCGAACACTTGCACCTCTATGTCGGCGGCCTTGTAGAGAATCGGTTTGGTGCGCGGTGTCTTCGCAAGCGAGAAGAATGGCCGCTCCATCAAGTCGCGCTGGTCACGCGGCGGCGCGTCGCCCGTTGCGACCACGAAGGGGTCTAGGCGGCTGCGCTCGCTATCCTCGGCCGGCTGCGCGGGGTCGTGCCCGTCCTCGCGCAGCATCTAGCGGTCGCCCCGTTCTTCGGGGGTGAGCGGACGCGCCGGAAAGACGGTGCCTGCTGTCTTGTCGCGGGTGGATTTGCGTTCGCCGCCCGCGCTCCAGTCTTCCAGATCGCGGACGGTGTAGAGGACACGGCCCCCGACCTTGCGATAGGTCGGGCCCGTTCCGTAGGTGCGATGTTTCTCAAGGGTGCGGATGGATATGCCGAGGAAGCGCGCGGCTTCCTTGGTGCGCAACAGGCGCGGCGGCAGGCCCGCAATCGGGTTGGGCATGGATCACCTCCAGTTGAACTGCCGGGAGCGGCAGCGGTCTGTGGCGAACCATGGCGAGGGACCGGCGGCGCGTAGCGTGCCGCATTTGCGCCTATGCGCTGGCGGCACCCCAATAAGGAAGGTCCGATGGTCAAAAGATGAGGCTTTTCAGCGCGTCATTGTCTGCCGCAATGATTAGGCAAAGACATTCCCGCGTGGGTCGGATAAGAATAGACGCGGAGCAGACGCGCTGCTCTGGGGCTTAGTAACCCCTGACTAGCGGTTGGTGCCGGCCGTGACGGCACCACGATCCTCGACCCTATGGTCGGGGAGCCTATGGCGTATGTCCAAGGCTACCCGCCCAAAGGTCATAGGGCCGTCTAGTCACGGTTACTAACTCCCCGATCACCAGGTCAGAGGAGCCATTTGCGGGGGCGCACCGCAAGCAAGGCTCCTGCCCGACGAAGGGGAATGGCTATGCGGGTTCCCGTCGAACTCGATCCTGATGTGGATGACGAAGCGCCGACCGGCGACGGCATAACCGTTTATGACGAGCAGCATTTCGTGACTTATCTGCGACTGCTGGATGCGAAGGCCGAGGGCGCGGACTGGAAGGAAGTCGCGCGGATCGTGCTGCACCGCGATCCGGCTGCCGAGGAACTTCGGACCTATCGTTGCTGGCAAAGCCATCTCGAACGCGCGCAATGGCTATCGCGTGAGGGCTATCGCAAGATTCTGGAGCAGGCGGCAGCCAACAAGGCGTGAGGGCCATGTCTCCCGGTTAACGCTTGCCGGGCTTGATCGGGTAGTGAAGCAGCAAGCGATAGCCGCCGCGCATCATCTTGATACCGTGCGCGACCAGGCGGCGGGCCTTGTTCTTGCGCGGATCGTTCTCAAAGTCTTCCTTGGTGCCCCGAAAGCCGAGCAGGACTTCGGCGATGGTGCGATAGCTCTCGCCGCGCAGCCGGGCGTCGAGCGCGCGCAGGGACAGGATATGCCATTGCCGGAGCTGCGCGGGAACGGCCCGGAAGTTGGGACCGGGCGCGCGGCCGTTGAGGGATCGCCACAAGCGGCGTGCCGCATGCGTTCGTAGCTCCAGAAATGAATCCATCTGCAGCGTGACGGCATAAAACGCGGCGGCGTCGGGCGTTGCCTCGGGCAGCCAGAATTGATGCGCGACGCCATCCACCTGCCAGATGCCGTGCCAGCCATCGGCCGCGCGGCGCAGGTCGAGGCCGTCGAGATGCGCCAGCGTCAATATTGGTTCGGTGTCGCCGTCCTTATGCTCGACCGGCGAAAGCATCACCGCTTGCGGATGAAGGCTAGGACTCCAGATTGGTGGCGGCCCGTCATGCGGCGCGTCGGGATCGCACGGGAAATCGCAAACCCCAGCGATGCGCGAACGCTTCAAGGTCGCGGGCAGCCGCCCCTCCGGTCGATGCGATGGTCTGGCAGTCCCGACGATATTCGTCGTTGCGGCGCAAATATTCCCAAGCGAAACCAGCGGCAGGGATGTGCTTTGTGTGCCCGTATGCCGCCGGAGATCGCCAATCGATGCTGAGCATGGCGTCACCTCCCCAAGCCGGGATGCTGGGCAGCGCCCGGCAAAAAGAGGTTCAAGGATCAATGGAAATATAGAACCCGCATAAAGCAGATACCTTGAGCGGCTAACCCGATCATTCTTTGGTGTTTTTAGCTTGGCGACAGCCGGTGCTTTCGAGATGCCTGCCCGTATGAGCACGGACAGGCAGTCATGTTTTCACCTGTTGGAAAACACATGCACCTCCCCGTGTGCGGTTTCGATGGTGAACAGGTCGCCGCTCATTTCTGCGTCGCGCGCCATCGCGTCCCAATCGACATAGTAGCGCAGCGCCTCGGGGATCGTGACGCTTTGAGTGGTCAACTCCTCCATATAGTCGGCAAGGCTGGCGAACTGGCCGTGATAGCAGTCCTCCAAGGTGGATTCGGCTTGGCCCATGTCGCCGCTGAACTGCTCCAGCAGGCCCGCGCCAAGTGCGCCATGTTCTGCGATGAAAGCGCCCATGCGTGCTACGGTGTCGATGCCCGCATATTCGCTGATCGCGACGCCCTCGAAGCCCTCATAATCATGGATGGCATATTCCTCCGCGTGCTCGATGGGAGACCGTGCGAGCATGGCCGCGATCTCGTCCCTGATTTCGTCCACGTCCTGATCCGCGTCGATCCACGCTCCATGCAAATAGCCGTTATTATAGGCGGCAAGGCAGGCAACATAGATGCGAGGATTGCTGTCGGCTGCGCTGGTCATGTCTCTGTTCCTTCGGGTTTGGGGTTCAGAGCAGCGAAGCGCCGCTCCTGAACCCTTGCCCGTCGGCGAGACCGGGGTAGTAAGATGCCAGACAACCCTTTGGCACCGTGGAATAAATAGAGGGGACCCGCTTGCGGGGAGCGGGCCGTTTATGCCGCGAAAGGCCGGAGAGTTTTCTTGCGCCGCGCGAGGGCAGCGCCCTTAGAAATAGCTATCAGATGGGACGCGGCGAAAGCCGCGCCGGCCCGCAGGCGAACGCGCTCACAGATTGCGTGGTAGAGAGCTGGACGGCCGCTAGACGAATTCACCGTGTTTGCTGGCGGCAAGCATACCCTCAGGGCTGGTTTTTGTGTATCCGCCGGATACACTACGAATTATGAAAAAAGACGCCGGTATGCGAATCAGGATCGAGCGCGAGCTGCAGGATGAATTCCTTGCAACCTGTCAGGTTCTGGATCGGCCTGCCGCGCAGGTCATACGGGAGTTCATGCGCGATTTTGTCCGTAGGAACAGCGCGTCGTCGGACGCGCAACCCGCAACGAAACCAAACGTGACGACGCGCTAATGGAACAGGCACGAATGCCGGTTCCGGCGCAACAGGTGAATGCCCGAACAGGGGCTTGGGGGAAGACATGGCCGAACAGACGCTGCAATCGCTTTTGCAGACCTACCGTGATGCAGCGCGTACCGAGCGGGAAAAGGGAACATATTTCGAGCGTTTCGCCATCGCCTACCTCACCCATGATCCGATCCAGCTTGAACAGTATGAGGAGGTTCAGACCTTCAAGGATTGGGCCGACGCCAACGGCTGGGATGCCCGCGACACCGGAATCGACCTTGTAGCCAAGCTTCGCGACGAAGACGGCTTCGCCGCGATCCAGTGCAAATTCTATGATGCTGCCTACCGCATCAGGAAAGAGGACATCGACAGCTTCATATCGGCATCGGGCAAGGCCCCGTTCAAACGGCGCGTCATTATTGACAGCACCGAAAAGGCTTGGAGCGAGAACGCCGAAACCATGATCCGTGGGCAGGCCATCCCCGTCCTTCGGATCAACCTTTCGGAAATGCAGGAAAGCCCGATCCGCTGGGAAACCTTCGCGGCCAAGGGCGAAGTGGTGCTGGCAGACAAAAAGAAGCTGCGCGAACACCAGCAGGACGCCTTGCGTGAGGTGCGCGCCGGACTGGCCGAAGCCGATCGCGGCAAGCTCATCATGGCCTGCGGAACAGGCAAGACCTTTACCAGCCTCAAGATCGCCGAAGACCTGGCCGGCGAAGGAAAGCTTGTCCTGTTCCTTGTGCCGTCCCTTGCCCTGATGTCGCAGACGGTACGCGAGTGGACAGCGGACACCGAAACCCCGTTGCGATCCTTCGCGGTATGTTCCGATACGCAGGTCGGCAAGCGCCGTCAGAGCAATGATGACATTGCCGAAATCGACGTGCTGGACCTCGCATTCCCTGCCACGACCAATGCCGCCAAGCTTTCCGAAAGCGCGGGCGAGGCCGTGCCGGACAAGATGACCGTGGTGTTTGCAACCTACCAATCCATTCAGGTTGTCGCAGACGCGCAGCAGAAGCACGGCCTGCCGGAATTCGACCTCATCGTTTGCGACGAGGCGCACCGTACCACGGGCGCAACTCTGGCGGGCGAGGACGAATCCAATTTCGTCAAAGTCCATTCCAACGACATCATTCGCGGCAGGAAGCGCCTCTATATGACGGCCACGCCGCGCATCTTCGGCGACAACGTGAAGAGCCGTGCCGATGAAGCCGATGCTGTTCTGACTTCCATGGATGACGAGAAGCTGTTCGGCAAAACACTGTTTTACCGTGGCTTCTCATGGGCGGTGCAGAACAACCTTTTGACCGACTACAAGGTTGTCGTGCTGGCAATGGATGAAGGGCTTGTCAGCTCGGCGATCCAGAAGCGCCTTGGTGACGGCAGTTCCGAGCTTGTCCTTGATGACGCGACCAAGATCATCGGCTGTTACAAAGCCCTGACCAAAGCCGACATGAAAGCCGATGTTGCCACCGATCCACATCCCATGCGCCGGGCATTGGCGTTCTGCAAAGACATCCGCAGCTCCAAGCTGATCCGTGACGAGTTCGGCACGGTTGTCGATGAATATCTCGACTACACCGACGAAGACGGCGCCGAAAGCAGATTGTCCCTGCGGTGCGAGATCGAACACGTTGACGGCACGTTCAACGCCAAGTCCCGTGGCGCATTACTCGACTGGCTGAAAGCCGATGCAGGCGACGATATCTGCCGTATCCTGACCAATGCGCGCTGCCTGTCCGAAGGCGTGGACGTTCCGGCGCTCGACGCCATCATGTTCCTTCATCCGCGCAAGAGTCAGATTGATGTTGTCCAATCGGTCGGGCGCGTGATGCGCCGCGCCGAGGGTAAGAAGATGGGATATGTCATCCTACCCGTTGGCGTCCCCGCAGGCGTTCCGGCGGAACAGGCGTTGAACGACAACGAGAAGTATCGCGTTGTCTGGCAAATCCTCAACGCCTTGCGCGCCCATGATGATCGGTTCGATGCGACCATCAACAAGGCATCGCTTGGGCAGGATGTCAGCAACGCGATCGAGATCATCGGCGTCACCCAGAATGCCGAATTGCAGGCAGTCACTGCCGTTGTGGAAGACCTGCCGACGCGCTCGAAACCCGAACGGTCGGGCATCGGCACACCGGGGCGCGATCCGATCGTCACCGGCGAGGTGCAGGGCGAGCTTGCCTTCTCCGTTGACGAATTCTCCCGCGCCATCATGGCGAAGATCGTCAAGAAGTGCGGCACCCGTGATTATTGGGAAGATTGGGCGACCAACATCGCCGAAATCGCCAAGAACCATATCAGTCGTCTGAAAGGCATCCTTGCCGATCCGGACACCGAAGCCCGCCGTGCCTTCGATGAATTCCACGGCGAGCTGAAAGACGACCTCAATGACAGCATCACCGAAGATGATGCCGTCGAAATGCTGGCGCAGCACATCATCACCCGTCCGGTGTTCGAGGTGCTGTTTGAAGGCCATCAGTTCACCAGCGAAAACCCAGTCTCCCGCGCCATGCAACGTGTTCTGGACGTGCTGGACGAAGCCAATCTCGACAAGGAATCCAAAGACCTCGAAAAATTCTATGCCAGTGTGCGATTGCGCGCGTCGGGCATCACCGATCCGCAGGCCAAGCAGCGGCTGATTGTCGAGCTTTACGACAAGTTCTTCCGCAAAGCCTTCCCGCGCACGACCGAGAAATTGGGCATCGTCTATACGCCGGTCGAAATCGTGGACTTCATCATCCATTCAGTGAATGAGGTTTTGCAGCAGGAATTCGGGCAGACACTTGGCTCGGAAGGCGTCCACATCATCGACCCGTTCACGGGGACCGGCACGTTTATCACGCGCTTGCTGCAATCCGGCCTGATCGCGCCGGAGGAAATGGAACATAAGTTCCGGCATGAAATCCACGCCAACGAGATTATTTTGCTGGCCTACTACATCGCCGCCATCAACATCGAAGCGGTCTATCACGGCATCATGGGTGGCGACTATGTGCCGTTCGAGGGCATCTGCCTGACCGACACTTTCCAGATGTACGAGAGCGATGACCTGATATCGCGTTACATGCCGGATAACTCGGAACGGCGGAAGCGGCAGAAGGCCACGGATATTCGCGTGATCGTGGGGAACCCGCCGTATTCCGGACAGCAAGGTAGCGAAAACGAGAATAATAAGAATACCGTCTATTCCGGTTTGGATGCGCGAATTCGGGACACCTACGCCAAGGCTTCCAGTTCGAAGCTCGCGAAGAGCAATTACGATTCCTATGTTCGCGCCATTCGATGGGCTTCGGATAGGATCAAGGACAAGGGTGTCGTTGCATTTGTCACCAACGGCTCTTTTATCGACGCCAAGAACATGGACGGTCTGCGTAAATCTTTGACCGACGAGTTCGGCAATATCTATGTCTTTGACCTGCGCGGCGACCAGAGAACTTCCGGAGAAGCGTCCCGTCGTGAGGGTGGAAAAGTCTTTGGATCAGGTTCACGCACGCCTGTTGCTATCACGCTGATGATTAAAAGCCCTGAGATGCCACCGGCTGGCGAACTTAAATACTATGATATCGGCGACTATCTAAGCCGGGAGGAAAAGCTAAAAGTCATCGATGGCTTAGGCTCGATCGCCAGTATCAACTGGAAGCGGATTGTTCCCAACGAAAATGCGGATTGGATCAATCAGCGAGACCCGGCCTTCCAGAGCTTCCTGCCGTTGGCCGAACGCGATGGTCAAAGCGGTCAGTCTGTTTTCGTGTCAAACTCCTATGGGGTCGTCACCAACCGCGATCCATGGGTGTACAACAGTTCTATTCCTGCCCTTGAAGCGTCGGTTGGCCGTCTCGTCGTAGCGTTCAACGAAGAGAGCGAAAAGTACCGAGAAGCATGCGACGGTCTTGCCAAAGAGAGCTGGCCCGCGCTCGCGGATGTGGTGTCAAACGATCCAAAGCGCATCAGTTGGTCGCGCGCGCTTAAGAAGGATGCTGAACGAGGTAAGCTTATCGAGTTCAATGCCGGAAGCGTCATCGCCGCTGCACACAGGCCGTTCGGACGGCAGTTTATGTATTTTGATCGCCGCCTCAATGAGATGGTCAATCTGACCAAACGGATGTTCCCGACCGCCGCCCATCGGAATGTTGTCATTTCTTGTACCGGCGTAACTGACCGTAAGGGTTTTTCCTGCCTCGTCACCGACCAAGTGCCAAGCATGCACCTGACTGACACGGGCATGTGTTATCCGCTTTACTATTATGAAGAGCGAAACGAGGCGAACGGCGATCTCTTCGAAGGTAACGCGGACGAAGCCTATGGGCGTCGTGATGGAATTTCCGACTGGTCGCTCGACCTGTTCCAGAGCTACTTTCGCGATCAGTCGATCAGCAAAGAGGATATATTCTGGTACACGTATGGCATACTTCATTCGCCGGAATATCGGCAGAATTTCCAATCCGATCTTCAAAAGGTCCATCCGCGCCTGCCTATGGCCGGTGACTTTTACGCTTTCAGGGAGGCAGGGCGCGCCCTTGGCGTCCTGCATCTGAATTTTGATGGGGTGGAGCCATACCCTGTAACATTTAAACAGGGCGATCTACGATTTGCTAACATCGGGAACCCAGAAGCGTTCTTCCGTGTAACCGGCATGAAATTTGGTGGAAAGCGAAGCTCTATCGATAAGAGTACCGTCATCTACAATGCCAACATCACCATGCAGGACATCCCGCTTGAGGCGTACGATTATGTCGTCAACGGTAAGTCTGCCCTTGAATGGGTAATGGAACGTCAGTGCGTAAAGACGGACAAGGACAGCGGCATCGAAAATGACGCTAACCGCTATGCCATCGAAACCGTTGGCAATCCGGCCTATCCGCTGGAACTTTTCCAGCGCGTCATCACCGTCAGCTTGGAGACGATGAAAATCGTCCGCAGCCTCCCGGCGTTGGAGATCGAGTCATGACGGAGCTGTGCAAATATAAGCTTTTGTCGCCGGTCTCCGCAGGTGAAGGCGATGATCTTTTGGCAGATAAATCCCCCGAAGACGGGCTGCGACGGGTGCAGGCGCTGCTCGCAGACTGGCTCCGAATGGAAAATGTTGTCGTTCTGACCGCAGCAGGCACATCGTTTAGTGCTGGCGGGAGATTGATGGCTGGGCCAAGGGCGAACAATCTCGAATGTTTGGTTTTGGGTGCTGTCGAGAATTGCCAACTCGCAGATGATGTGCAGGCCATCATCCGCCAGCGAAAAGCGCAGTGGCCCCCCAAAGTAGATTCTGGACCTCTGGGCTTTGAGGATTGGCTAAGCTACCTCTTCAACGCCTCGGAGCTTTCGAAGCCCGAGAAATCTCCCATCAGTACGGTGAAATGGAAAGGAGAAGATAGCATCGGTTTGGATTGCGATGTCGTTCTCGGTGATGAAGACCTAAAGCTACTGAGAAAGCTGATCGAGAGAGCAATTTATGCCGAATGCGCTCTTGAGATCGATCGCAGCGAGCTCTCTGACCTAAGCGCCCAAAATACCACAGGGCATGTCCCGTTTCTGGCCAAACTCATCGCCCGCGACACCAATCTTGGCCGCACACACCTTTTCACACTCAACTACGACACCCTGTTCGAGCAGGCGATGGAAGAGCTGGGCATTCAATATTTCGACGGCTTTACCGGCAAAGCAAATTCGCGGTTTGACCCCTCCGTCTATGGGTTGGATATCTACTATCCGGGTGACGTGGCGGAAGGGCGTGTCCGTCGTTTCGATAAGTTTCTCCAATTTTATAAGCTACACGGTTCTATCCACTGGCAGCCAGATGAGCGTGGCCTTGTGCGCGCCCGCCATAGGGAACTTGGATTTGCGAAGCAGTACCGACAAGCAGGCGCTGAACAGAAAGCTGCACTGCTTGCGTCCCCTGAATTTGAGGGAATAGCTTCATTCGGAATTCTGCCAACGTCGCAAAAGTTTACGAAGACGCTGGATATGCCCTACGCGCATCTGTTCCGACTTTTCCATGCTCGCCTGAATCAGCCGCAAACCTTTTTGCTGGTATTGGGGTATGGGTTTGGTGACGATCATGTAACCCGCATCATTGAAACGGCACTTATGAACCCGTCACTGGTGTTGCTGGTCGTGGAGCCGAATCCCGGTAGTGCAATCGTCGGGCGCATCCGCGGCTATCAGAGTTTGGGACAGCGTGCTTTCGTGCTGACCGAGCGCGTCGGTGAAGGTGCTGCTTGTTCCTATAATGTCGCAACCTTCTCTGATTTCGCGCAGAACATCATGCCGGATGTGAAGTGGCTCGATGATTACAAACATCTTCGTAGCTTTGAGGAGCAGCTTCGTAAAACTCAGGAACGGCAGCCTGACGGGAAAACGGAGGCCGTTTGATGGAACAGCCGCGCGTCATCGGTCACGTCGTTTCGGTAAATGGATTTCGACTCAAGGTTGAGTTGTCGCAGGATGCGAAATCGTCCTCTCGTGCGACGCCCGATGGCGTGCAGCGTGCGGTTGCAATCAATTCGTTTCTGACTTTTGACCTTGGGGCGGGTTCCCATGCGATCGGTATGCTCAGCGACCTCGAAGCGCGTGAGAGCTATGATCCGACACGGGATGAAGAACTGTCCCTTGAGCTGACCAAGCCGCGCCGAATTGCTTCTATGCAGCTCCTTGGCACTGTGCGCCATTTGGGAAAAAATAAATGGAAGTTCGATACCGGAATTACCGTTCTTCCGACATTGGACACGCCTGCCGAGGTTGCAAATCCAGAAATTTTGTCGAGTATTTTTGCTCATCCACCTCAGCGGAACCGTCCGCATGGTTGGGCTGACAAGCCTTTTGATTTTGCTCTGGAGATCGGGCACCAAACAGGTGACGAGAATACCAAGGTCAGGGCATCCTTTAATGACCTATTTTCCCGGCCGCTCGCGGTTGTAGGAAATACCGGGTCTGGAAAATCCTACACGGTTGCCAGCCTAATCCGGGGTATCGTAGAGCATGATGGATTTGGTTCAGATGCGGAGGCCGATCCCCATATTTTCATCCTTGATATCAATGGCGAATACGCAAACGCATTTCTTGATCCCACCAAGACAACCTATCAGCGCGAACCCAACCGAGTTTACCTCAACGGAGAGGAGTTCTGTCTCCCCGCGTGGTTGATGAACGGCGAAGAACTTTGCGAATGGCTTCAAGCATCTGAAGCAACGCAGGAGCCTGTGCTGAAGGATTGGTGGGCGATTGCGAAAATATCCGGCTCTGGCATCGGAGCTTATGACCCGCTTCAAATTGCTGTCTCGAAGATCGATGCTGCATTCGAGTGGATGGATAGGCAGGGAAATAAGAACAATAACGGCTTTAAAATCCAACTCGATCAAGCATCGGAATATGTCACGAACATAGATTGGAGCGAAATAAAATCGCTTCCAAAGTGGAGCGGTTTCGGTGATTGGGACTCGTTGACCAATGAAAAGGCCGTTCGAGACAAGCTTGTAGAAGTGCGATCCAACCTGCTTACAGCGATTTCCGATCGGCAGAATGAAGGTATCAACTTCGCAAAGTCGGCAGATTCTCCGCGCTTTGTTGCGGTTGCTGAGTTCCGTGACCCCCGCCTTGTCGATCGAACAACGGATCAGGAAAGCGGAAAAAAGATTGACCAGTATCTGACGACGTTGAAGCTGCGTCTGCGCACCCGTCTTGACGACAGGCGATGGCAGTCGCTTTTCAGCTACGAGAAGCAGGGCATTAGCAGCTTTCAGGGCTGGATGGAGAAGCTGGGGGTCGGAAAGAGAACTGGTCCCCGTGTGTCGGTGCTCGACTTTTCCATGTTGGCATCCGAGGTTTTGCCATTCGCATGTACGCTGTTGGGGCGGTTGTTGCTCGAAGCACGAGAAATGCTTCGCCCAGATACGCGAAGTCAGTATCCGTGGGTTTTGGTTCTGGAAGAGGCGCATAACTATGCCCGCCCCGCTGGCAAGGTCGAAGATCGAGGTCAGGCACTTTCGCGGCGTGCATTTGAACGAGTTGCGAAAGAGGGACGGAAATTCGGGCTATCGCTCATCGTCGCTAGTCAGAGGCCGAGCGAGATTAGCCCTACCATTATAAGCCAGTGCGCCAACTTTTTTTCCCACCGTTTACAGAACCCCGATGATATCGATCATTTCCGACGAATAATTCCAAAGCAAGCGCAGCGTATGCTGGATCAGGTAACAGTTCTCGCTGCTGGTGAAGCTATCGTTTTTGGTAGCGCATTGCATGTTCCGGTGCGCGTCCAGATCAGATTGCCGAAACGAGAGCCATGGAGTGCAACAGCAGCTCCATATATTGATTGGGCTAAGGGCGATGCGTTTCCCTTGGCTGAGGTGGTTGAGAGCTGGGGGCTAAAGACAATTCCTGAATCAGAGAAGTCAGAATCTTCTCAAGTTCCGGATGTACCTTCTGCGTCAACAGAATTGGATGATGAGATTCCGTTTTGATTACGTAATTTATCTGAAAATGTTAACGCTTGGTCATTTGTATTGGAAAATTAGTTATAAATAAATAGTTTGGGTGTTGCTGTGTAGGGAGGGGACATGCAGGATGAGATCTGGTTAGGTAAAGATGGCGTGCTAGCCGTCTTGCCGATCCATTTCAACTTACCGGCGCATGCCATACCTCTCGGTACGTTTGTGCGCACCGCCGAACAAGCGGAAACCATCATTGCCTCTTTGAACAGAGAGCTTTTCGATGGAAGGCTGAAATATGAGATTCTGGTTCTTCCGCCACAGGAAGGCTCCTTCAAAAGCAGGATCGGCGTCTATTTGCTTGGCGGCTGGGTCGCTGTTTGGACATTTACGGAAAGCGATATCGGTCAGGCCTTCATTCGTGGTCTGACATTACAGGAACCGGCACACTGGGCCGAGCAGGCAGGTTCGGCGATCAGGGAGCAGATCGTTTCTGATGTGGATGACGAGGCCCTCGAGGAAGCGGACAAAGCGCCAGAAGATGACGAAGCGAAATGCCTTGCCGCTGCTGAATTCCTAGTCGAAACAACAAAATCCTTCCTTCAAACAGATGTCGCCGAACTGGAATCGGTTGGCATAACCACGACGCGCTTCCGCGATGGATTCGCCGCACGGAACGAGTTCTACGAAGCTTGCGCCGCCACACCTGATATCCGCGCAGTCGGGTTCGAGGACGAGCGTGTTTTCCCAATCGACCGAAGCGACTTCGCGCGCCTACAGGTTGTTCTCCCGCCGGTGAAGGACGAAGACGACGAGCCGTGGCAGACGGCTATCGTTGACCTCAAGGTGACGTCCCCGAATTGGGAAAGGGAAGATCGTCAGCGTGCTTGGAAGGCGAAAGACGCCAAGGGCCGCGAGCGGCTGTTCCGGATTGAAGATGAACAGTTCTGGGGGCTGGTGAAAGCCGAACAGCTCAACATCCACATCATGGACACGATCAAGGTGCAGTGGGCTTTTCAGGGAAAGGCCAATTCACCCAAGAACATTAGGGTTCTGCGCGTTCTAGAGTTCAATGGCGATGCCTTGTCTGAGCCTCTAGACGATAATGCTCTGTCAGCGGTTTTGGGTGCATTTAGCGAAATCGACACAGATCAGGGGGACCTTTTCGCAGGCAGAGGGGGTAGCGATGAGTAGTGGACATCATTCAACAATAAAGACCATGGCCGTGCGATCCACCTCATGAGATCTCCTAGATTTGATGTACGTGCAAAGAAGCTGCGAACGATATTTTCTCCACAGAACATCGAAAGGATTTGGAAAGAGAAAGTTAAAGTTTCAATGCGCGATCAGTTCATGTGCGATGGGATAGAGAATTTCGACTTCCATGTGTCACGCAAAGTAGAGAGCCAAAAACTTTCGCATTTGATATTATCGGGTGATTATGTACCGCAGAAGGCGCAACGGATACTTGTCGAAAAAAGCAAAGGGCTTTGCAGGCAGCTCGTCATTCCGAGCATACGAGATGCCATCGTTTTGCAGTGTCTATCTGATGCTCTATATTCTGAAATCAAAGGCAAGGCGCCTACGAGCAAGGCATTCTTTGAACCGAAGGATCATAAGTTCTCGTCACCACCGAGTGGTTACGGGACGTTCGCAGCTTGGTTGAATTTCCAGAAAGAGCTGTTCGAGTTTTCAAAGACGCGCAAGTTCGTCGTCGTAACAGACATCGCCAACTACTACGACAGTATATCATACGTTCATCTCCGCAACGCCATTGCCTCGATCAGCGGCGTCGATGAATGTGTGATTGATATGCTGATATACGTCCTCAGTGATCTTCTTTGGCAGCCGGATTACACTCCTCGCATCGAGGTTGGGTTGCCCCAAATCAATCTTGATGCACCTCGCCTTTTAGCCCACTGCTTCCTCTACGAGCTAGATTCGTACCTTGCGAGCGATCCCGGACGAGACTTCGTGCGTTACATGGATGACATCGATATAGGTGTAGACACGATCGTGGATGCCAAACGGGCATTGAAGACCGTCGATCTCGTCCTTCAGACGAAGCAGGTTCGTTTGAACAGCGGCAAGACAGTCATTCTTACACGGTCCGAGGCTATTCGACATTTCCGAATTTTCGAGAACGCGCGGCTAGATTCGGTTCAGGCAAGCGTCGATCACCGCGTGAAACACGGACTTCCGTTGGACCGGCAGCGAGTTCATGTTGAAGCCAGAATCAGGCAAGGACTTCGCAAAAAATCATTCGACGCAGGGAACGGCGAAAAGGTTCTGAAGCGATGGCTGGGGCTTGCGGCTAAAACTGGCGCTGTGGTGAAGCCTGAAGTCCTCGAAGATCTCATCAAAAGAAGACCATCAGTTCGAGAGAATGTTTATTCGTTTATAAGAAGTCGCCCCCTCACTCCATCGATTGCGGGCATTCTAGCAAGGGCAAGTCAGTCAGGCCTTCTTGTTGATGATGCCGCGATGGTGGAGATGTCAAACTATCTTGTTGAAACATTTGTCAAGAATAAGCGATGTCACGCAATGCTTGAAGCGGTCATCGCGAGCAATGACCCACAAAGCTATTTTGGACTCTATTCAAGGCTTTGGCTGCTGTCGAAATATGGGACGCCGGCCCAGATTCTCACAACTCTTCGAGACGCCCGAAACATTTGGTCGCCCCATGAGCGGCTGGGTCGTCTGGCGGCTTCGTTCCTTCCCTTGTTTCACGGTTCGCCTGAAGAGAAGCCTCTTAAGCGGCTCCTCGCGGATACCTTAAATTCTGGGGTGCGCGACACATACAAATTCCATATGAAACTTGCGACCGATCTTCCAACATTTAAGGCAATGTTTGACGCGTTAAAGGCACCAAATCCATCCCGTGGGACCGGCATTACACACGCAAAATTTCTATGCCTCCTATCCGCACTGAAAAATCCTGCCGCACCGGTCGCTCAGATTACAACCTTGAGAGCTAATCACTCCCGAGCCTTTGAGGACGCTTACTACAAAGAGATAAGCAAGCGAGTCGGTGTCTAGACTAGCTCAAATGCAAAGAGAAAGCGGCGGCCACCTGCCGCCGTTGTCACGCTTACCTGATCTCGCAGAAGGCCGTTGGCGCAGCAAAGGCCACCGAAACCACCTGCGCCGATAGTCAGACCAGTGCGCAAGAAACATCTTTAATTTCAGAGAAGCTACTCCCTGTCAGCGAAGGCACATTTATAGGGCTATAGCGTAAACGTAGTTATCATCTTCGCCCGGTGCGGCGCGCCATTTACGTTCATTCTCACAGTGAGCAGATCCCCCTCCACTATGGCAGCGGGGCGGTCAGGTATCGTTGCAGCGTCTCGCCTATGGCGGCGACCAGCGTGTCGCGGGCAATGTCGTCGTCGGACAGATTGATCACGTAGCGGGCATAGGCCAGTCCGAGGATCTGCGTGGCGACGAGATAGGCTCGCTCGGCCAGCCGTTCGGATCCGGCGACCCGGCTGATCATTGGAGCGACCTGCCTGCCAAGGATTTCGCGGATGCGGACGGCCGCCTCGGGATTGGTGGCGGCGGTGCGGATCAGCGTGCGCAGAAGGTCGTCATGCTCCGCCCCTTCCCAGCGCCGGAAGAAATGGGCGGCCAATGCGGGGCCGATCAGGCCGCTTTCCAAACCGCTCAGGTCAGGCAGTGCAAGGTCAACCGAGACTGCCTCCGCGAAAAGCTGCTCCTTACCCCCGAAATAGCGGTTGATCAGCGCGGGATTGACTTCGGCCTGCGCGGCAATGTCACGCACGGTCGTACGCTCAAACCCCCGCTCCGAGAATATCCGGCGCGCCGCCTGCACAAGTCTCTCCCGCGTCGCCTCTGCATTCCGCATCCTGTACCTCTTGTAAACAGCCGTTGACTTACCTGAACCCACAGGTTAGTAAACACGTGTTTACAATATTCGGGAGGTTGGCTCAATGAGCACGATGTCCACGCAGGTCCTGATCGTCGGTGCCGGGCCGGCGGGGCTGGCCACGGCAATCGGGCTCGCGCAGAAGGGAGTAGATTTCCGTATCGTCGATGGATTGCCGGACGCACAGAACACTTCTCGTGCTGCGGTGGTCCATGCCGCGACACTGGAAAAGCTCGAAATTCTCGGCGTGGCCGGGGATCTTCTGGCTCGGGGTATCAAGGTGCCGAATTTCAGGATCAGGGACCGGGACGACGTACTCCTTCATATCGACTTCACGGTATTGCCGGGAAAATACCGCCACGCGCTGATGATCCCCCAGGACGAGACCGAAGCCACCCTGACAGGCCGGCTGCGGGCACTTGGCCACGAGGTGATGCGACCTGTCGAATTACGTCGTTTCGACAGGGCGGGTGACGGCTTCAGGATCGCACTCGACATGGCTGGCGATGAGGTCAGCCTCGACTGCCGCTATCTTGTCGGAGCCGACGGGATGAGAAGCGCCGTTCGCGACGCGGGCGAGATCGGCTTTCCGGGCAAGACCTACGGCTCCTTCATGCTCGCCGACGTGCGGATGCAATGGCCGATCGCCAGTGACGAGGTGACGCTCTATTTCTCCGAAGCAGGCACGCTCGTGGTCGCGCCCATGTCGGAGCGGCGCTATCGCGTTGTGGCACAGCACCTGGATGCGCCGGCAGAACCTGATCTTGCCGATGTCCAGGCAATCCTCGACGCAAGAGGTCCCCGTTCGGGAGCACGCGTGGAGGAGGTGCTGTGGGGCTCGCGTTTTCACGTCCACCACAAGCTCTCCGAGACATTTCATGACAGGCGGCTGCTACTGGTCGGCGATGCCGCGCATGTGCACAGCCCCGCCGGTGGCCAGGGCATGAACCTTGGATTGCGGGACGCAGTTGCCCTTGCCGAAGCGCTCTCAGTCGCGATCGACACCCAAAACGACGAGCCGCTGCAACGCTATGATGGCTCCCGGCGCGGTGCGGCGCGCGAAGTCCTCGGCCGGACCGACCGGCTGACGCAGCTGGCGACCCTGAAAAGCCCGGTGCTGAGCTGGACGAGGAACCGGCTCCTCCGCATGGTTGGCGCAAGCGACGCCGCGCGCCGTCGGTTCGCCGCCATGCTGGCCGGGTTTTCCTGAGCCGCTCCGCCACCTCCACCTTGCCGCCTGTCATCGGCCCCGCTATGCGGGAACGGAATGGGTGGGCGTGAAGCTGATGGACGACCTGATCTTGCGGTTCGGTGTGGCGCTGGCGATCGGCATGCTGGTCGGGCTCGAGCGCGGCTGGCGCGAGCGGGACGAACCTGCCGGCAGCCGCACCGCCGGCATCCGCACCTATGCGATCTCCGGGCTTCTTGGCGGCATCTTCGCGGCGCTCTCGCAAAGCATGCAGACGGCGGCGGTGTTCGCCGTCGGCTTCCTCGGCTTCTCGCTGCTCTTCGCCTGGTTCCAGGCCCGTGAGGCAATCGCCGAGAAGAGCTTCAGCGTCACCAGGGTGATCGTCGGCCTCTGCGTCTTCGCGCTGGGCGGTCTCGCCGTCAGCGGGGACTATCGAGCCGCGGCCGCCGGAGGCGCTGCCCTCGCCGCCGTCCTTGCCAGCCGTGAAGTCCTGCATGCGCTGCTGAAGCGCCTGACCTGGATCGAACTGCGCTCCGCCCTTCTGCTTGCGGTGATGACGACGATCATCCTGCCGCTCCTGCCCAATCGCGCCATTGATCCCTGGGGTGGCTTCAACCCGTGGGAGATCTGGTTCTTCACCGTCCTCACCGCCAGCCTCTCCTATCTCGGCTACATCGCAGTGCGATTGCTCGGTCCGGCCCGCGGGCTGGTAGTGAGCGGGCTGGCCGGCGCGTTGATCTCCTCGACGGCGGTCACGGTCGCTTTCGCGCGGACGGCAAGTAGCGGCGGTAACGCACGGGCCTTGTCGGGGGCGGCGGCGCTTGCTGCCATGGTGTCGGTGCTGCGGGTCAGCGTCGTCATGCTGATCCTCGCCCCGCATGCGCTGGAGGTCGCCGGGCCGCCCGCTCTCGCCGCCGCCGCGGCCTTCGCTGCCATCGCCTTCCTGCTACTTTCGTCCGTTCCGAAGACGAATGCCGATCCCGAACGGCAGGCCCGGAATCCATTCGAGCTTACCGCCCTCCTTGTCTTCGCGGCGGCCTTCGCGACGGTCTCCACGGCAAGCGCCGCCCTCACCGCTCGCTTCGGCTCGGCGAGCATCCTCGCAAGTTCCGCGGTATCGGGCGCCTTCGACGTGGATGTCGCCGTGCTGAGCGCGCTTCGCCTCGCTGGCACAGAGGTTTCGCTTTCGCTGATCGGCCAAGCCGTCTTGGTCGCCCTGACGGCGAACGCCTGCGGGCGGCTGCTGCTGGCTGCCGTGGCGGGCCCCGCGCGCTACTGGCTGCCGCTTGCCGCCGCGACGGCGGTCGCCGCAAGCGCGGGCGCCCTCGTCTTCATCGGCCTCAACGGCATCTGAGGCTCAGACTGCCTGCGGTCGCCTGGCACGACCGGCCTGTCCGGCGAGATAGCTGCCCACCGCCTCTTCCGGCATCGGCCGCGAAAAGAGATAGCCCTGGTAGCCGCTGACACCCGCGGCCGCCAGGATCTGCATCTGCGTCACCGTTTCCACGCCTTCGACGATGCATTCGAGGTCGAGGCTATGGCAGAGCGAGGCCATGGTTGCGACGATATCGCGCGCGACGCGCTCGCGTTCGATGTCGAGTGTGAAGGAACGATCGAGCTTGATCCGGTCGATCGGCAGCCGACGCACATAGCTCAGGCTGGAATAGCCGGTGCCGAAATCGTCGAGTGCGACGCAGACGCCCTTTTCGCGCGCAGCCTGCAACGCAAGGGTGGCGCGCGAAAAGTCCTGCATGATTGCGGACTCGGTGACCTCGAGGATCAGCCTCCCGTGGTCGATCCCGGCCTTGTCGATCTCCTCGAGCAGCGCTGTCATCGTCTTCGGGCTGCAGACGTCACGGGCGGAGAGGTTGAAGGAGAGCTTGACATCATCAGGCCAGGCGCGAGCCGCCTGCAGCGCCTTGCGGAACAGGGGCATCGTGATCTTTCCGATCGTCCCTGCCTGCTCCGCCGCGCGGATGAAGACATCCGGCGAGACCCGACCGAGCACCGCATCATCCCAGCGCGCCAGCGCCTCGAAGCCAATGGCACGCCCGTCGCGGTCGACGATCGGCTGGTATTCGAGGTGGAACGCGTCCTCGCTCTCCACCGCCCGCAACCGGTGCGCAACGGCCGCGGCCTGGCGGTTTTCCTCGGCGTGCAGGTCGGAGAAGATCGTGACCGCGCCCCGGTCGTTCTGCTTCAGATAGTAAAGCGCAAGGTCCGCCTTCTCGTACAGCTCGCCGGCGGTGCCGCCCGCTTCGGGGAAGCGGGAAAGCCCGCAGGTGGCAGAGACGGTGACGCTCCCCTCCTCGAACACGAAGGCCGGCACGAGCGCGTCCAGCGCCTCCCGGCAGGTCTTCTGCAACTCCTCGTCGGAGCCAGGGGCCGGAAGAATCAACGCAAACTCGTCGCCGCCGAGCCTTGCCAGCAGCGCGCTCTCCGGAAGGCTCGACGACAGCCGGGAGGCGACCTCCTGAAGCAGGCGGTCACCGACGCTGTGGCCGAAGATGTCGTTGACGGGCTTGAAGCCGTCGAGGTCGAGAATCCCGACCGCAAAGGGTTCGTTGCCGGACGCCGATGCCGTGATCTGCTGCTCGAGTCGCTCGAAGAAACAGCGCCGGTTGGCCAGTCCTGTCAGCGCATCCTCGTTCGCCATCTGGCAGATGGTCCCGTTGAGCGACTGCAACTGCCGATGCTGTGCGGCAAGTTCGATCTCCTTCTCGACCCGCTGGCGAAAATCGGAGTGTGACCGCTGCATCACCACCATCATGCCGCCCATCACCAGCAGCATGTTGAGCGCGATTGCCCGGAAGACCTCATGCTCCTGGATCCCGAGGAAGACGATCGTCGGGATCACGACGAGCATGAATATGGCAGGCGCCACCTGCTTCAACGGTCTCAGACAGGTGATAACCGCAATGATGGTGATTCCGGTAAAGAAGGTATTCTGGCTTCTCGCATAGGCATCGCCGTAGCCGAAGAGCAGCAGTGACCAGACGGAAATGGCGACGCCGAGCGTGCAGGCAAGCCAGACCACGGTACGCAACGACCGCTCGATCACCTCGTCGGTGGGGATCCTCTTGCGCGCCCGCATCATCTTGATGGCACGCAGAACACAGATCACGACGAAGGCGGCGGGAAGCCAGATTGTCAGGACTGCGGGAGCCTTGTCCACATGCGTGAGCGCGAGCATCACCATGTTGATGACGACGATGCCGTACATCAGGGGAACCTGGCGGGAAAGCTCCGCATACTGAGCTCGCCGGAACTCCAGGCTGTCGGAACTCGTATCGAAGAAGGCAATGACCTTACGCAAGAACTGCATCAGCTGCTCCCGAGCCTATCCGCTTGGGATCCTAAGGCCCGACAAGGATGAAAGAGAGGGAGGAACACTCTCGATGCCACCCGGGCCAAGCGTCATCTGCCGCCGGCCCTCATGGCACCTTGCAGCCCTGGGGGGAGAACATCAGACAAACGTTAAAAAAGCAGTTTGCGATATGTCGCAAAAGTCGACGAATTCGTCCGAAAAATGTTCGCTTGAGGATCGTTGATGCAGAAAAGCGGTCGATGGGCGCTAGTTTGCAAGCATCCTGTGCATGGTGCTGACGATCTGGGCGGGGTCATAGGGTTTGCTGAAAAAGCAGCTCTCGGCGGGAATCTCCTCGAGCGTGACCTTCCGGTATCCGGACGTGACGATGATCTTCAAGGGCGGCCAGCGGTCGAGGATATAGGCGGCCAACTTGATCCCGTCCATGCCGCCGGGCATGTCGACGTCGGTGAAAACGAGGCGGATGCCCGTGTTCTGTGTCAGGATCTCGATTGCCTCGGTGGCATTGCCGGCTTCATGGACATGGAAGCCCGCATCGTTGAGCGTATCGACGATATCGAAACGGAGAATGGGTTCATCTTCGACGACGAGCACGGGTATGCGTGAAGGCATTTTTTAGCGGTCCCCTCAGATCTGACCGAGGCCATCTTTGCGCCTCCGTCCTGCCCTGAAACCGCCGGTTCAGTCTTACGTTCCTCCTCAAGCGGAAAAATCACCGCCTCTCTCGCCCGGAACCAAGCGTGGTGGGATGCGGTTGATGGGACCGGAAGGAGACCGTGATGAACAAGGACAGACAGGCGCAGGACGCTATCGAACAGCGTGAGCCGACGACCAACGACAAGACCGACAAGAACCCGGAAGGGCCGCACGCCCGCAAGGGTCTGACCGATCCGGAAAAGACGCCCGGTACAGGTTCGCTGCCCGACGATGCCGCCAAGGAGGCCGATGTCGGACCCGACTGACTGCGACGTCCCGGCGCTTGCCTCACCCCGACCTGACGGCTAGAGGAAGGCGAACGGACAGGAACCGGGATGTCGCGCGAGACAGTTACCCTTTACGAGGCAATCGGCGGCGAGCCGACCGTCAGGGCGCTGACGCGGCGCTTCTACCATTTGATGGATACGCTGCCGGAGGCGGCCCGCTGCCGCGCCGTGCATCCCCCGAGCCTCGAGGGCAGCGAAGCCAAGCTCTATGACTATCTGACCGGCTACCTTGGCGGGCCGCCCGTCTATGTGCAAAAGCATGGGCATCCGCGGCTGCGCTCCCGGCATTTCGCAGCGCCCATCGGCCCCGAGGAAACGGCGGAATGGCTCCTCTGCTTCCGCCGTGCTCTGGACGAAACGGTCGACAACCCCAAGCTCTGCGACATTATCTGGCCGCCGATCGAGCGCCTTGCATACCATATGCAGAACAAGGAATAGGCCATTGGAAAGATTCGACAATCTGCGGCCGTTGATTCTGTTCATGAGCGGCATCTTCGGGGCAGCCGGCGTGGGATTGGCGGCCGCGGCGAGCCATGGGAGCGACGCGCGGCTGCTTGGCACGACGTCGATGATGTGTCTGGTTCACGCCCCCGCCCTCGTCGCGCTATATGCGGTTGGGCGGCGGGTCAGAACTGCCACGCTCGCAGCCTTGGTGATCGGGCTCGGTACGCTCGTCTTTGCCGGTGACCTGCTCGCGCGGCACTTCCTCGGCAGCGGACTGTTTCCCATGGCCGCACCGACCGGCGGCACGACCATGATCCTTGGCTGGTTGATCGTCGCCGCCGGAGCCTTCCTTCGTTCCGAAGGATAGCTCGCAGCCACCTATCGGCGGAAGGCGAGAATCCGGGCGGGTGCGTCCGATGCAACCTCACGTTCGACATCGCGGCGTTGGCGGTCTCGCAAGGTGACGACATTCGTCATGTCGGACGTCGGCTCATTCTGCGTCAACAGCGCATAAAGCTCGGGCACCAGACCGTCACCGGTCTGTTCGGCGAGCTTGTGGAGCCCGATGAACAGGCTTGCGTCAGGACGTTCTTCTCTCATCATTGCGTTCCTTCATGGTCTGCAGCGCGCGCTCCAGGCTCGACTTCGAGCCATTACGCAGCGGGACGAAGGTCTTTCCGAACTTCTTGCATCCGGTCTTCACCCTCAGACACGCATCGTGGCTGATACAGTCGATGGGGCAGAAGACGCAGTCGACGGAGGGCAGCACCGTATCGATGCGCGAGACGGCTTCCCTCAAGCCCCCGTCATGATGAATGAGTTCCGCGCCGTGTTTGCTGGCGATCTGGCGAAGGTGGGCGACCTGGCAGTCGCGCCCGCCGACATAGAGAAAGCTGCGGATATCGAGAGCGGATTGCTCCTGCGCGGCCTGGACGCTGGCGCCATCGCTATTGCCGCTGTTGCCCTTGCGCTTCTGCTTCTTCGCCATGCTCACATCCCTCTCGATTCAGTGGCCTCAGCCCCCTCGACGGCGGGACCTTATTTAACTTGATAATCACAGGCAAGATTAAAGTTGATAACAGTCGTCAAGTTATAGAACTGCTCGCTCCCGCCGATTTATTTACCGTTTGATAAAAATTCGGCCTGTGGTAGCCTGCTTCCAATAGTTGTCCATAAAGCCATAAAAGAGGGAACTCAGATGGAACGACTGGGAAGCGGGATACAGGCTGGCCGCCTGTCGCCCGACGAATACGCATCCAATTTTTCCGACCTCCACCCGCGCCTCGACAAGCATGAGGCGCTGGTCGCAGCCGACCGCTGCTACTTCTGCTACGACGCGCCGTGCATGACGGCCTGTCCCACCGCCATCGATATCCCGCTGTTCATCCGGCAGATATCGACCGGCAACCCCCTCGGCTCCGCCAAGACCATCTTCGACCAGAACATCCTCGGCGGCATGTGCGCCCGCGTCTGTCCCACCGAAACGCTGTGCGAACAGGCCTGCGTGCGCAATACCGCAGAGGATCGGCCGGTCGAGATCGGCAAGCTGCAGCGCTACTCAACCGACATCGCGATGGAGATGAACCGCCAGTTCTACCACCGCGCTGCCCCGAGCGGGCGACGGGTGGCGGTGGTCGGTGCCGGCCCTGCAGGCCTTGCCTGCGCCCACCGGCTTTCCATGCATGGCCACGACGTCGTAATCTTCGACGCGCGTGAGAAGGCCGGCGGCCTCAACGAGTACGGGATCGCCACCTACAAGGCGACCGAGAACTTCGCCCAGCGCGAGGTAGAGTATATCACCGCGATCGGCGGGATCGAGATCCGAACGGGGCAGATGCTCGGGCGTGACTTCACCCTGGGGGAACTGACGAGCAATTTCGACGCCGTCTTCCTCGGCATGGGCCTTGCCGGCGTCAACGGCCTCGGCATCGAGGGCGAGGATCTCGCGGGCGTGGAGGATGCGGTCGACTTCATCGCGGCACTGCGCCAGGCCACTGACAAGGCACAGGTTCCGATCGGCCGCAGGGTCGTCGTCCTCGGCGGCGGCATGACGGCGATCGACGCCGCGATCCAGGCAAAGCTGCTCGGCGCCGAAGAGGTGACGATCTGCTACCGCCGCGGCAAGGAGAACATGAACGCCTCCGGCTACGAGCAGGATCTCGCCACCGCCAACGGCGTCATCATCCGTCACTGGCTGGCACCGAAGCGCATCATCGGCAAGGACGGCCAGGTGGCCGGTATCGAGGTGGAATATACGGCGATCCGCGACGGCCGGCTCGTCGGCACCGGGGAGACCGGCGTCATCGCGGCCGACCAGGTGATGAAGGCGATCGGCCAGACCTTTGTCGGCGCGACGCTGGGTGCGCTGCGGATGGAAGGCGGCAAGATCGCCGTTGACGTCGAAGGCCGCACCTCGATCGACGGTGTCTGGGCCGGCGGCGACTGCACCGGTCACGGAGAAGACCTCACGGTGTCCGCAACCGCGCAGGGGCGCGATGCGGCAGAGAGCATCAACCGAGCCTTCGCTGCCGCCGCCCGTCCGGCTGTAGCGGTCGCCTGAGGGGAGGAAGAACCATGGCAGACATCCGCAACAACTTTGTCGGCATCAAGTCGCCCAACCCCTTCTGGCTGGCGTCGGCTCCGCCGTCCGACAAGGCCTATAACGTCGAGCGCGCCTTCAAGGCCGGCTGGGGTGGCGTCGTCTGGAAGACGCTGGGCGCCGAAGGCCCGCCGGTCGTCAACGTAAACGGCCCCCGCTACGGCGCTATCTGGGGTGCCGACCGGCGCCTTCTCGGACTGAACAACATCGAGCTGATCACCGACCGCGACCTCTACGTGAACCTGCGCGAGATGAAGGAGGTCAAGAAGAACTGGCCGGACCGGGCGATCGTCGCCTCCATCATGGTGCCCTGCGAGGAGGAGGCCTGGAAGGCGATCCTGCCGCTCGTCGAGGAAACAGAGGTGGACGGCATCGAGCTCAACTTCGGCTGTCCGCACGGCATGTCGGAACGCGGCATGGGTTCCGCGGTCGGGCAGGTCCCGGAATACATCGAGATGGTGGTGCGCTGGTGCAAGCAGTACACCCGCATGCCGGTGATCACCAAGCTGACGCCGAACATCACCGACATCCGCTACCCTGCCCGCGCTGCGAAGGCGGGCGGCACGGATGCCGTGTCGCTGATCAATACCATCTCGTCGATCGTCTCGGTCGACCTCGACAACTTCGCCCCGGTTCCGACCATCGACGGGCGAGGCAGCCACGGCGGCTATTGCGGCCCGGCGGTGAAGCCGATCGCGCTCAACATGGTGGCTGAGATCGCCCGCGACCCGGAGACTTACGGCCTGCCGATCTCCGGCATCGGTGGAGTGACGACCTGGCGCGACGCGGCGGAATTCCTGGCGCTCGGGGCGGGCAATGTGCAGGTCTGCACGGCAGCAATGACCTACGGCTTCAAGATCGTGCAGGAGATGATCACCGGTCTCTCCGACTGGATGGATGCCAAGGGCCACCGGACCCTCGACGACATCTGCGGCCGCGCCGTCAGCAACGTCACCGACTGGCGCTACCTCAACCTCAACTACGTGGCAAAGGCCCATATCGACCAGGAGCTCTGCATCAAGTGCGGGCGCTGCCACATTGCCTGTGAGGACACGTCCCACCAGGCAATCACCTCTCAGGTGGACGGCATCCGCCATTTCGAGGTGATGGAGGACGAGTGCGTCGGCTGCAACCTCTGCGTCAACGTCTGTCCGGTCGAGAACTGCATCACGATGGAGCCGCTGGCGGCGGGCGAGCTGGACCAGCGCACCGGCAAGGTGGTCGAACCCACCTACGCCAACTGGACGATGCATCCGAACAACCCGATGGCCGCCCCGGTGGCCGCGGAATAGAACCTCCCGCGACGGGAGAGGTTCGCGGCTTGTCGCCGCGGCCTCTCCTGCTCGTCGCGCCGGAACAGGCAGCAGCACACGGCCATGCCGCCCAAGGTTGTTGCAGTGCGAAGCATGTCCTCCCGGTTTTAACCAAGGCTTAGGCCAAACCTGACATCCGTTGGCTGAACTCTGCGGCAGGCTCCAATCCCGCCGGCAGGCTTCGCGCGTCAACGCCTGTGCAGGATCACGCCATGTTTTTCAAGGACCTAAGCATTTCCAAGAAGATTGGTCTTCTTGTCGTCGTCATGGGGATTTCGTCCCTGATCATCGCCACCGTATCCGGCAGCGGCCTCTACGGGCTGCAGCGGGATCTGATTGCCGTGGGCGCTAAGGAGGAAGTCGCCCGTGAGGCCATGGACCTGCGGGTCGACATCATCGCCATCAGCCGCATGACCTACCAGCTGGCAGCCGCGCCGGAGAAGGCCGCGGACTTCCGGGCTGAAACCGACAAGCGGACAGCCGAAATGCTCGCGCGGCTCCCGAAGATCGAATCGACCGCCGACGCGGCCGAAAAGGAACAGCTGAAGACGATCCGCGCGGCGCTGGACAATTACTTCAACGAAATCCGCTCCATGGTCGCGACCGCAGAAGCCAACCCGGGCGACACAGCAGCGATTGGCTCGGCGCTTGCTAAGGCACTGGCCGGACAGAAGGTGGTGACGGACACGGTCAAGGTCTACAGCACCTATTCCGGCGAAGCGCTGGCAAAGGAACGCCTCGAAGCGGTCTCCTCCTCCACCACCGCAATGATGCTCGCTGCAGTGGCCGCCGTCCTCTCCATCGCGGTCGGCGCGGGTTTCAGTATCCTAGTGGCGCGCAAGGGGATCGTCTTGCCCATCCGCTCGTTGACGCAGGCGATGAGCCGCCTTGCCCAAGGGGACCTGCAGGGCACGACGATCGATGCCGAGCGCAAGGACGAGATCGGCGAGATGGCACGCGCCGTCGATGTCTTCCGCAACAATGCGCTTGCCATGCAGGAACTGAAGGCACAGGAAGCGGCGCTTCACGAGCGCAGCAGCGACCTGCAGTCCAGCATTGCCGCCGTCGTGGCCTCCGCCGTCGCCGGCGACTTCTCCGGCCGCATCAGCAAGGACTACCAGAACGAGGATCTCAACCGCTTCGCCGGCAGCGTCAACCAGCTCGTTGCCAGCGTCGACAGCGCCGTCACGGAGGTCCGCCGCGTGATCGCCGCACTCGCCGATGCCGACCTGACGCAGAGCATGAATGGCACCTTCCACGGCGCCTTCGCCGAACTGCAGGCCAATGTGAACGCCACCATGGTGACCTTGCGGGGGACCATGAACAACGTCCGCGGGGCTGCAACGACGATCAACGACAACTCCGCGGAGCTCAGCTCTGCCGCAACCGACCTTTCCAAGCGCACGGAGCAGCAGGCGGCGGCGCTGGAGGAAACGGCGGCGGCGCTCGACGAAATCACCGCGACCGTGCGCGCTGCCTCCTCGCGGGCAAACGAAGCCCGCGACATGGTCTACGAGACGCGCCAGAGTGCGGCCAAGTCCGGCGAGATCGTTCGCAGCGCCGTCGATGCCATGGGACGCATCGAGGATTCCTCCAACAGGATCAGCCAGATCATCACCGTGATCGACGAGATCGCCTTCCAGACGAACCTCCTGGCTCTCAACGCCGGCGTGGAGGCGGCCCGTGCGGGTGAAGCCGGTCGAGGCTTTGCCGTCGTCGCCCAGGAGGTCCGCGAACTGGCACAGCGCTCCGCCAATGCCGCCAAGGAGATTAAGACCCTTATCACCGCTTCGGCATCGGAAGTGGAAGGCGGCGTCTCGCTCGTCCGCTCCACGGGCGATGCACTCTTGGAGATCGAGAACCTCGTCAACCGCGTGAATGGCCACGTCGAGTCGATCGCCACCGCCGCCCGCGAACAGGCGACCGCCCTTGCGGAGATCAACTCCTCGGTCAACCACATGGATCAGATGACGCAGAAGAACGCAGCCATGGTGGAAGAGACGACGGCCGCCAGCGCAACATTGGCGCAGGAGAGCGCGCAACTGCAGTCGATGCTGGCGAACTTCCGGCTCGAAGGCCAGCACCAGCCGGCCATTGCAGGCCGCCGGATGCGCAACGCAGCCTGATTCCGCGGAAGATCAGCAAACCACGGCCCGGAGCACCGCTTCGGGCCGTTTGCGTTTGTGCCCCCAGGCAAGTGGCTTCCGAACAGACGGGAACAAACCTCCCCTGCTCCACATTGCCACGAGGTCTGCCTCAAGGAGAGCAATCGTGATCAGCGACCTCTGGTACAAGAACGCCGTCATCTACTGCCTGTCGGTCGAGACCTTCATGGATTCCAACGGCGACGGCGTCGGGGATTTCGAGGGACTGTCGCGCCGGCTTGACTACCTCGCGGGACTTGGCGTCAATGCGATCTGGCTGATGCCGTTCCAGGTCTCTCCCGGGAAGGATGACGGCTACGATGTTGCAGATTACTACAACATCGACCCGCGCTACGGTACGCTGGGTGATTTCGTCGACTTCACCCATGGCTGCAAGCAGCGCGGCATCCGGGTACTGATCGATCTCGTCGTCAACCACACCTCCGACCAGCATCCCTGGTTCCAGTCGGCCCGTAGCGATCCGGATTCGCCCTATCGCGACTGGTACCTGTGGTCGAAGAAGAAGCCGGCAAATGCCGACGAGGGAATGATCTTTCCCGGCGTCCAGGAAAGCACATGGACCTATGACGAGAAGGCGGGCGAATACTACTTCCACCGGTTCTACGAGTTCCAGCCGGACCTGAATACCGCCAATCCGCACGTCCAGGCGGAGATCCTCAAGATCATGGGCTTCTGGATCCAGCTCGGCGTCTGCGGCTTTCGCATGGACGCTGTCCCCTTCGTGATCGCCGAGAAGGGTGCGGACATCAAGAAGCCGAAGGAGCAGTTCGAAATGCTGCGTACCTTCCGCGAGTTTCTGCAGTGGCGGAAGGGGGATTCGATCATCCTCGGGGAAGCGAACATACTGCCGAAGGACAACATCAAGTACTTCGGCGACGATGGCGACCGCATCCAGATGATGTTCAACTTTCCGGTCAACCAGTCGCTGTTCTATGCGCTGGCGAGTGGCGACACGGAACCGATGGTCGCCGCCCTGGAGCAAACGCGCGAGAAGCCGCACACTGCGCAGTTCGGCATGTTCCTGCGCAACCACGACGAACTCGATCTCGGGCGTCTGAGCGAGGATCAGCGGCAGGCGGTCTTTGCGGCCTTCGGGCCCGAGAAGCACATGCAACTCTACGACCGCGGCATACGCCGGCGGCTCGCGCCGATGCTGGGCGGCGACCAGCGCCGTCTGGAGCTTGCCTACAGCCTGATGTTCTCGCTGCCGGGAACGCCCGTCATCCGCTATGGCGACGAGATCGGCATGGGCGACGACCTGGACCTGCCGGAGCGCAACTGCGCGCGGACACCGATGCAATGGTCTGACGAACCCCAGGGCGGCTTCACCACAAGCGACAAGCCGGTACTGCCGGTGATCTCCAAGGGACCTTTCGGCTTCGAGCACATCAACGTCGCGGAGCAGCGGCGCGATCCGGAATCCCTTCTCAACTGGATGGAGCGGCTGATCCGCATGCGCAAGGAGGCGCCGGAGATCGGCTGGGGTGACTATACCGTCCTTGATCCCGTAAAGCCGGGTGTCCTCGCCATACGTTACGACTGGCGCAACAATTCCGTCCTGATCGTCCACAACCTGAAGCCGGAGCCGGTGGAAATCCATCTCGACGTCGGCTGTGGCGAGCACGGCAAGCTGCTGATCGATATTGCCGATAGCGAAAGCAGCGAGGCGGACGGCAAGGGACGCCACCGCCTGCTGCTGGAGGCCCATGCCTATCGCTGGTTCCGGGTCGGCGGCCTGGACTATCTGCTGCGCCGAACGGAGCTTTGAACACCGTCCCTGTTCAAGCCTTCTTCGGGCGAAGCCCTTCGAAGAACAGCTGTTCCAGGAACCGCGCCGCGTCCTCGAAACGCCCCTCGCCCGCGCGGCTTTCGCCTAGAACGGCACGCACCTGGACATCGAAATCGGCATAGTGCTGCGTCGTCGCCCATATCGCGAAGATCAGGTGATAGGGATCGCAGCGCGCAATCTTGCCGTTCTTGATCCAGCTTCGGATCACCTCCGCCTTCTCGTCGACCAGCGCCTTGAGCGGCCCGGTGAGATCGTCTTCGATATGGGGAGCGCCCTGCAGCATCTCGTTTGCAAAGAGCCGGCTCTCGCGCGGGAAATCCCGCGACATCTCGAGCTTGCGGCGGATATAGGACCGGATTTCCGCCTCCGGATCGCCTTCCGCGTCCAGCGCCTTCAGCGGCTCCAGCCAGGTGAACAGCATGCTCTCCAGGAGCGTCCGATAGATCGCTTCCTTCGTGCGGAAGTAATAGAGGAGGTTCGGCTTCGACATTCCGGCCGCTTCGGCGATCTGGTCTATGGTGGCACCGCGGAAGCCATTCGAGGAGAATACCTCCAGTGCGGCGTCCAGGATTCGCTCCTCCTTTTCCTCCTGGATCCGCGTCCGCCGCTGCGTCTTCGCCGCCCTCGGTACTGCCATGCTCTCGCTGCCCCCAGTCCCGCCACGATCCCCCGCCACGATCCCCACGTCCCGACGCACATCACCTTTTCACCCATCGGTGAGATTCGCGATTTTTCGTCTTGAGTGGCGGCGCGGAAATTGTATGTTTTTACCAACCGGTCAAATTATCAGCGACAAGTCCAACAAAGGCAATGCTGAGTTTCACTGTCGACGGGGCAGGAAATAAAGAACCGGCGGGAACAGAATAGGCCGCAAGGGCGGTCCAAAACAGGTGAGGATGTAGCTGATGGTGGCAGCACCCGGCGAGAACCTGCGTATCAATGGCGACAGGTTGTGGGATTCGCTCATGGAAATGGCGAAGATCGGCCCCGGCATTGCCGGCGGCAACAATCGCCAGACGTTGACGGACGCGGATGCCGAGGGACGCAAGCTGTTCAAGGCGTGGTGCAACGACGCCGGATTGACCATGGGTGTCGACCAGATGGGCACCATGTTCATGACCCGCGCCGGCACCGATCCCGACGCCCTACCGGTCTATATCGGCTCGCACCTCGATACGCAGCCGACCGGCGGCAAGTATGACGGAGTCCTCGGCGTGCTCTCCGGCCTTGAGGTCGTTCGCACGCTCAACGACCTCGGCATCAGGACCAAGCATCCGATCGTCGTCACCAACTGGACGAACGAGGAAGGCGCACGCTTCGCGCCCGCCATGCTCGCCTCCGGCGTCTTTGCCGGTATCCATGACCTCGACTATGCCTATGCGCGCAAGGATCCGGACGGCAAGACGTTCGGCGACGAACTGAAGCGCATCGGCTGGGTCGGCGAGGAAGAGGTCGGCGCGCGCAAGATGCACGCCTATTTCGAATATCATATCGAGCAGGGTCCGATCCTTGAGGCCGAGAACAAGCAGATCGGCGTCGTCACCCACTGCCAGGGACTCTGGTGGCTGGAGTTCACGCTGACCGGCCGGGAGGCTCATACGGGCTCCACGCCAATGAACATGCGCGTCAACGCCGGGCTTGCCATGAGCCGCATCCTCGAAATGGTGCAGGACGTGGCGATGGCCGAGCAGCCGGGCGCCGTCGGCGGTGTCGGGCAGATGTTCTTCTCGCCGAACTCGCGAAATGTGCTGCCGGGTAAGGTCGTCTTCACGGTCGACATCCGCACCCCGAGCCAGGAGAAGCTCGACCGGATGCGCGCGAAGATCGAGAAGCAGGCGGCCGAGATCTGCGACAAGCTCGGCGTCGGCTGTTCGGTCGAGGCCGTCGGACATTTTGATCCGATAACCTTCGATCCGGTTCTCGTTGGTCGCGTCCGGGAAGCGGCGGAGAAGCTCGGCTACAGCCACATGGATCTCATCTCCGGTGCGGGCCACGACGCATGCTGGGCCGCCAAGGTGGCACCGGCCACGATGATCATGTGCCCCTGCGTCGGCGGCCTGTCGCACAACGAGGCGGAGGAAATCTCGAAGGAATGGGCGAGCGCCGGCGCGGACGTGCTGTTCCACGCGGTGCTGGAAACCGCGGAGATTGTCGAGTGAACGGCGCTTCTCTATATTCGCATCGTGGAAGGATGACGCGATGTCCGACAAGGTTACGAACGGGCTTATCTTTGAAACGCTCAAGCGGATCCAGGAAACGCTCGCGCTGCACACCCAATATCACCTTGAGACCAAGGAACGGCTGGGACTGGTCGAGTATTAGGTGGGGGGCCTCACCGCGCAGTACGCAAGCCTTTCGAAGCGCTTGGATCATGTGGATGAGCGCCTTACCCGAATTGAGAAGCGCCTCGACCTCGTCGAGGTCTGAGCGAGAAGACAACCACAGCAGACGACGAAGACGACGATAGCATAGGGCCTCCGGCCCGATGCGGCCGGTGGTCCCCCAAGAAAAAACCAGAGGGAACGGGACCATGAGCACAGTGATCAAGGGCGGAACCATCGTCACCGCCGACCTGACCTACAAGGCCGACGTCAAGATCGACGGGGGCAAGATCGTCGAGATCGGCCTCAGCCTGTTCGGCGACGAGGTTCTGGACGCGACGGGCTGCTATGTCATGCCGGGCGGCATCGATCCCCATGTCCACCTCGAAATGCCCTTCATGGGCACCTACTCGGCCGACGATTTCGAGAGCGGCACGCGGGCGGCGCTTGCCGGCGGCACGACGATGGTCGTCGACTTCTGCCTGCCTGACCCGGGCCAGTCCCTGCTTGATGCGCTGAAGCGCTGGGACAACAAGTCGACCCGCGCCAATTGCGACTATTCCTTCCACATGTCGGTCACCTGGTGGGGCGAACAGGTCTTCAACGAGATGAAGGCGGTGGTGCTGAACCACGGCATCAACACCTTCAAGCACTTCATGGCCTACAAGGGCGCACTGATGGTGAACGACGACGAGATGTTCGCCTCCTTCCAGCGCTGTGCCGAACTCGGCGCCCTGCCCCTCGTCCATGCCGAGAACGGCGACGTCGTCGCCGCCATGCAGCAGAAGCTGATGGATGAGGGCAATGACGGGCCGGAGGCGCACGCCTACTCGCGCCCGGCTTCGGTCGAGGGCGAGGCAACCAACCGTGCCATCATCATTGCCGACATGGCCGGCGTTCCGCTCTATGTCGTCCATACCTCCTGCGAGCAGTCGCACGAGGCGATCCGTCGGGCCCGGCAGAACGGCATGCGCGTCTACGGCGAGCCGCTGATCCAGCACCTGACGCTCGACGAGAGCGAATATTTCGACAAGGACTGGGACCATGCGGCCCGCCGCGTCATGAGCCCGCCCTTCCGCAACAAGCAGCACCAGGACAGTCTCTGGGCAGGCCTTGCTTCGGGCTCGCTGCAGGTCGTGGCGACCGATCATTGCGCCTTCACCACAGACCAGAAGCGCACCGGCATCGGCGACTTCCGCAAGATCCCGAACGGCACCGGCGGGCTGGAGGATCGCATGCCGATGCTCTGGACCTATGGCGTCGCGACCGGCCGCATCACCATGAATGAATTCGTCGCGGTGACGTCCACGAACATCGCCAAGATCCTCAATGTCTATCCGCGCAAGGGCGCCATCCTCGTCGGCGCCGATGCCGATATCGTCGTCTGGGACCCGAAGCGCTCGAAGACGATCTCCGCGAAGACCCAGCAATCCGCGATCGATTACAACGTCTTCGAAGGCAAAGAGGTTACCGGCCTGCCGCGCTACACCCTGACACGCGGTGTGGTGGCCATCGAGGAGAGCACGGTCAAGACACAGGAAGGCCATGGCAAGTTCGTCAAGCGCGAGCCCTTCCAGGCGGTCAACAAGGCGCTCTCGACCTGGAAGGAACTGACGTCGCCGCGCAAGGTGGAGCGCACGGGCATTCCGGCGAGCGGGGTGTGAGATGACCTCCCCCACTCGCCGTCCGATCACCATCGCTGGGGCCTGCGTCCTTCTTGGCGGATCGGCAGTGGCCGCAGAGCTACCGATCACCGGAAGCTACGGCAACGTTGAAAGTTGCGCCTATGCGCTTCGCGGCGAAAGCTCCGGCTCGGATGACTTTTTTCTACTGACGAAAGACGCCGTCACTACGGCCGTTGCCCATTGCAGGTTCCTCGACGTCAGGCCCAGAAGCGACAAAGGCTTCGACGTCACGGCACAATGCGAGGAAGAAGGATGGACCGAGGATCTGGCGCCGTTTGAGATCGAGATCGAGATGGTGGAACCGGAGAGCTACGTCCTCAACATCGATGACGGTTCGCAGTGGGGGCCGCTGGCACTATGCAGATAGCCTCAAATCTCCACCAGCCCATCCAGTTCCGGGAGGAGCACAACGCTCTCCTGCTCGTTGGGATCTGTCCGGGCGATGATCGCCGTGCAGGGGGTGTTGGAGAGATTAGCGGGCAGATGCGGCACGCCGGCGGGGATGTAGAAGAGTTCGCCGGCATGGACGACGACGTGGTGCTCCAGCCGGTCGCCGTACCAGGTGTGCGCCGAGCCGGAGAGCATGTAGATCGCCGTCTCGTGGCTCTGGTGCAGATGCGCCTTGGCGCGCCCGCCCGGCGGAATGGTCAGGAGGTGCATGCAGATGCCTGTCGATCCGACTGTCTCCGCCGCAATGCCTTCGAAGTAGCTGAGCCCCTGCTTGCCGTCATAGGTGGAGCCCGGCTTCACGATCCGGCAGGTGGGCTTCGATGACGCGTCCATGGACTTCCTCCCTTGACCGGCAGCCGGCATCGCCAGGCGCCCTCTCGCCTGCAATCATAACACGCACTCGCGTTTTCGCATCCACAGAACTCATGACTGGCCGCATCCCATGAATGCTTCTCCCGCCTCCGTCGTATCCGCCAGGAAACTCGGCCTCACCTTCCAGACCAGTGACGGGCCGGTGCACGCGCTTTCCGACGTCGACCTGGAGGTGGAAAAGGGAGATTTCGTCTCCTTCATCGGCCCCTCCGGCTGTGGCAAGACCACCTTTCTACGGGTCATCGCCGACCTTGAGAAGAATACGGCGGGAGAGATCACCATCAACGGCATGACGCCGGAGGAGGCCCGCAAGTCGCGTTGCTACGGCTATGTTTTTCAGGCCCCAGCGCTCTACCCCTGGCGGACGATCGAGAAGAACGTCGCCCTGCCGCTCGAGATCATGGGTCATGGAAAGACGGAGCAGCAGGAGCGCGTCCGCCGCACGCTCGACCTCGTCAACCTCTCCGGTTTCGGGAAGAAATACCCGTGGCAGCTGTCGGGTGGCATGCAGCAGCGTGCCTCCATCGCCCGCGCGCTCGCCTTCGACGCCGACCTGCTGCTGATGGACGAACCTTTCGGGGCCCTCGACGAGATCGTCCGCGACCACTTGAACGAACAGCTCCTTAAGCTCTGGGCGGCAACGGAAAAGACCATCTGCTTCGTCACCCACTCGATCCCGGAGGCGGTCTACCTCTCCACCAAGATCGTCGTCATGTCGCCGCGGCCCGGCCGGGTGACCGACGTGATCCACTCGACCCTGCCGCGTGAACGGCCCCTGGAAATCCGCGAGACGCCGGAATTCCTGGAGATCGCCCATCGCGTGCGGGAGGGACTGAGGGCGGGGCACAGCTATGAGGAGTGAGACGTTCGCCTCCCGCGTCGGCCCCGTTCTGACCATCGTCGCGACCATCATCGTGATCTGGTACGCAGCTGCGGTCTGGATGAACGCGCCTTTCCAGCGCGATCTGGACCGGCGCGGCGACGTCACCTCCACGACCATGGAATTCATCGTCAAGACGCTGTCGCAGCCGAAGCCGATAGTACCGGCGCCGCACCAGGTGGCGCAGAATGTCTTCGAGAATACCTTCCTGCGCAAGGTGACCAGCAACCGAAGCCTCGTCTACCATTCGTGGATAACGCTATCATCAACGCTCGCGGGGTTCGCCTTCGGAACGCTGCTCGGCGTCCTGATCGCGGTCGGCATCGTGCATGTGAAGGCGCTCGACCGCAGCCTGATGCCGTGGATCATCGCTTCTCAGACAGTGCCGATCCTTGCGATAGCCCCGATGGTGGTCGTCGTGCTGGCGGCAATCAACGTCACCGGTCTGATCCCGAAGGCGCTGATCTCCACCTACCTGTCGTTCTTCCCGGTGGCCGTCGGCATGGTGAAGGGCCTCCGCTCGCCGGACATCATCCAGCTCGACCTGATGCGGACCTATAATGCCAGCCGGTGGCAGACCTTCTGGAAGCTTCGGGTGCCCGCCTCCATGCCCTTCCTTTTCACCTCCATGAAGGTCGCGGTTGCCGCCAGCCTCGTCGGCGCGATCGTCGCCGAGCTTCCGACGGGTGCCGCCGCCGGCATCGGCTCGAAGCTGCTCGCCGGTTCCTATTACAGTCAGACGATCGACATGTGGGCCGCCTTGATCGCGGGCTCCCTGCTGGCGGCGATGCTCGTCACCATCGTGGGGGTCGGCGCCCGGTTGATCGACCGGAGAATGGGAGTGAGGCCGGCATGACCTACCTCCTCCGCTCCTGGCAGGGCAGCATTGCCCTTCTTCTCTGTCTTCTCGCAGTAGCGCGATTGCCCTTGCTCGCGACCGGCGCATCGACACCATTCGCTGCCGGAGGGACGATACCCATCCTGTTGCTGATCGCGGTCGGCGCCCTCGCCTCCTTCATGCGTATCAGCCGAGGTGCAAGGGCATTGATCCTGTTCGTCACGGCGCATACCGCTGCCTGGCTGCTGATCGGCGGCATTTCCGGCAACGAGGGCGATGCCCGCCTGTCCTATTTCCTGCTGATCGCGGCAAGCTGGCTCCTCGGCTGGCGGTGCATTTCGGAACTGGCGGAAATCCGGCCGTACAGCCGGCAGACCATGATGGCACTGCGGCTGCTGATCCCGGCGATCTTCGGCGCCTGGGTCCTCATTCTGTGGGAAGCCATCACCCGCGGTGCCGGCGTTCCCTTCATCCTGCTACCTCCACCGTCGGCGATCTGGGACCGGATCGTCAGCTCTGTGCCGATCCTCGCGGCGGACGTGCGACAGACCATCTTCAAGGCCGTGCTGTTCGGCTACGTGGTCGGATGCGCCGCCGGCTTCGCGGTCGCAATCCTCGCCGACCGGATCTCCTTCCTGCGACGTGGCCTGCTGCCGATCGGGAACCTCATGTCGGCGCTTCCCATTATCGGCGTGGCACCGATCATGGTCATGTGGTTCGGTTTCGACTGGCAGTCGAAGGCCGCCGTCGTCATCGTCATGACCTTCTTCCCCATGCTGGTGAACACGGTGGCCGGGCTCGGCGCCTCCGGCTCCATGGAGCGCGACCTCATGCGTTCCTATGCCTCGGGATACTGGCAGACGCTCGTCAAGCTGCGCCTGCCCGCCGCCATGCCCTTCATCTTCAATGCGCTCAAGATCAACTCCACCCTGGCGCTGATCGGCGCGATCGTGGCGGAGTTCTTCGGCACGCCGATCGTCGGCATGGGCTTCCGGATCTCGACCGAGATCGGCCGCATGAATGTCGACATGGTCTGGGCGGAAATCGCCGTTGCGGCGGTCATCGGATCGGTCTTTTATGGTGTCGTGGCGCTCGCGGAGCGAGCAACGACATTCTGGCATCCGTCTAACCGTGGTGGCTAGACGCATCCGCCTTCCGCAACGACGGAGGGCGGCAAAACCTCAGAGGGAAAGGATAACAACAATGAGAAATATCCTTGTTGCATTGATGGCGAGTGCGATGTCGCTTGCAGCCGTTCAGGTGGCTTCGGCCGCCGACATCACCCTGCAACTGAAGTGGGTGGCCCAGTCGCAATTTGCTGGCTACTACGTCGCCGAAGACAAGGGCTTCTATGATGAGGAAGGCCTTGACGTCGAGATCAAGGCCGGCGGCCCCGACATCGCACCGGAACAGGTGATCGCCGGCGGCGGTGCCGACGTCATCGTCGCCTGGATGGGCGGCGCGCTGGTCGCCCGCGAAAAGGGCGTGCCGCTCGTCAACATCGCCCAGCCCTACCAGAAATCCGGCCTGCAACTGATTTGCCCGAAGGACGGACCGATCCAGACCGAGGCCGACTTCAAGGGACACACGCTAGGTGTCTGGTTCTTCGGCAACGAGTATCCGTTCTTTGCCTGGATGAACAAGCTCGGCCTCTCCACCGAAGGTGGTCCGGACGGGGTGACGGTCCTGAAGCAGAGCTTCGACGTGCAGCCGCTCGTCCAGAAGCAGGCGGACTGCATCTCCGTCATGACCTATAACGAGTACTGGCAGGCGATCGATGCCGGCTTCAAGCCGGAGGACCTGGTGGTCTTCAACTATACGGAGATGGGCAACGATCTGCTGGAGGATGGCCTATACGTTCTGGAGGACAAGCTTGCCGATCCGGAATTCAAGGAAAACATGGTGAAGTTCGTCCGCGCCTCCATGAAGGGCTGGAAATACGCCATGGAGAACCCGGACGAAGCTGCGGAGATCGTCATGGACAACGGCGGCCAGGACGAGAACCACCAGAAGCGCATGATGGGCGAGGTCGCCAAGCTGATCGGCGACGGCACCGGCAAGCTTGACCCGGCCGTCTATGAGCGAACCGCAAAGGCGCTTCTCGACCAGAAGATCATCACCAAGGAACCTGAAGGCGCCTATACCGCCGAGATCACCGACGCGGCCATGCAATAACGGCTAAGGTATACTTTATGACAGACAAGCAACGCGCGGCCTCCGCCGCGCGTTGTTACGTAATACATAACAAAATGTAATGAGAACAATAACCGAACAGGCTTGATTTGCGGGCTGGAGGATCATAGAAACGTCAGCCGATGAAACTTCCGGGCCGCTCTTGCAAGCCTTTCTGCCCGGCACCAATTGTAAATCGATTTTGACCGTCGAGGGTCAGAAAAATTCTTCCCGCATGATGGCGGGGCCGATTGAACCCATTGCCTAACTGGATCCCGTACGCATGCTTCGCACGTCTCTTCGCCTGGCCTGTATCATACCGGCTGCCCTGTTCTCTCTTGCTGCACTCCCCGGTGCGGCACAGGAGAACGCTCAGCCGGCAGCCACACCCGAGGCTACCCTGCCGTCGATCATCGTCACCGAGGCGGTAGAGCGGGAACTGACCGACCGCGTTATTGCTACAGGAACGATCCGGGCCGTGCAGGAGGTCTACGTCCAGCCGCTCGTGGATGGCTTGTCGATCCGCACGCTGGAAGCCGATGTGGGCGACGAGGTCGAGGCCGAGCAGGTTCTCGCGACGCTGAATGAAGACACGCTGATCCTGCAGAAGAGCCAGTTGGAAGCCAACAAGGCAAAGGCCGAGGCCGGGCTTGCGCAATACCGCGCCCAAGTCGTCGAAGCCCAGGCCAACCTGGATGACGCCATACGCCAGCGTGACCGCGCAACGAGGCTGGGGAAGACCGGCACCAGTTCGGTCGCCGAAGTCGAACGGGCGACGGCGGCCGCCGAAGTGGCCGAAGCGCGCCTCCAGGCAGCACAGCAGGCCATCTCGGTGGGCGAGGCGGACATCAAGGTTGTCGAGAGCCAGATTGCCGACATCGACCTGAAGCTCGCCCGGACCGCGGTGAAGACCCCTGTTGCCGGGATTGTCTCGGCGCGCAATGCAAAGATTGGCGCGATTGCCAGCGGCGCCGGCGAACCCCTCTTTACCGTTATCCGCGACGGTGCTCTCGAACTCGTCGCCGAACTGACCGAAACGGACATCCACAGAATCGAGCCCGGCCAGCGGGCGATGATCGCTATTGCCGGCGGCCGCACCAAGATCGAGGGCGAAGTGCGCCTCGTATCGCCGACGGTCGATCCTGTCAGCCGGCTCGGCTATGTGCGCATCGACATTGACGAGAAGAGCGGCGCGCGCGCCGGGATGTATGGCAACGCCGAAATCATCATCGATGAGAAGACCGCCCTCGCCTTGCCTCTTTCCGCAGTGACAACAGCACGTGACGGCTCGTACGCCCGCAAGGTGGAAGACGGGGTCGTGAAGCAGGTCGAGGTAGCCATCGGCATTCAGGATGGCGGCTTCGTCGAGGTGACAAGCGGGCTGGCAACTGGCGACATGGTCGTCGAGAAGGCCGGTGCCTTCGTGCGGGATGGTGACCGGATCAAGCCGGTGCCCGCTGCATCGACCGTGTCGAACTGATCGAGGACGAAAGATGAACTTCTCCGCCTGGTCGATCCGCAATCCGATCGCGCCGCTGCTCGGCTTTGCGCTGCTGCTCTTCATGGGGCTGCAGTCCTTCTACTCGCTGCCCATCACGCGCTTCCCGAACATCGACGTTCCTGTCGTCTCCGTCACCGTCGCACAGAGCGGCGCGTCGCCGGCCGAACTCGAGATGCAGGTGACGAAAGAAGTCGAGGACGCCGTCGCCTCCATCAGCGGAGTGGACGAGATACAGTCCACAGTGACCGACGGCCAGTCCCAAACCGTCGTGCTCTTCCGCATCGAGAAGCCGACGGACGAAGCCGTTCAGGACACGAAGGATGCGATTGACCGCATTCGCAGCAATCTTCCTGCGAGCGCCGAGGAACCGGTGGTCTCGAAGATCGACGTCGAAGGCCAGGCGATCCAGACCTTCTCCGTCACCTCCCCGAACATGACGCTCGAGGAGCTGTCCTGGTTCGTCGATGATACGATCAAGCGTGAACTGCAGGGACAGCCGGGGATCGGCCGTATCGACCGTTATGGCGGCGCTGACCGCGAAGTCCGCGTCGCGCTCAACCCCGCGAAACTGGATTCCTACGGCATCACCGCAGTCGACGTGAACAGCCAGCTTCGCGGCACCAACGTCGATCTTGGGTCCGGCCGCGGCCAGGTGGCTGGCAACGAACAGACGATCCGTACGCTCGGCGATGCCCGCACCGTTACGCAGCTCGCAGATACCACGATCGCGCTTTCCGGCGGCCGCTTCGTCAAGCTGTCTGAACTTGGCGCCATCACCGACACCTATGAGGAACCGAAGTCCTTCTCACGCTTCAACGGCTCCCCGTCGGTGACGTTTGCCGTCTTCCGCGCCAAGGGTGCAAGCGAGGTCTCGGTTGCGGAGACGGTGGCGGAAAGTCTTGAAACGGTTCGCGCCGCCCATCCCGGCGTCACGATCGAGATGGTCGACGATTCCGTCTACTTCACCTACGGCAACTACGAGGCCGCGCTTCATACACTGATGGAGGGCGCGCTTCTCGCCGTCATCGTCGTGATGCTCTTCCTCCGCAACTGGCGGGCGACGATCATTGCAGCCGTGGCCCTGCCCCTTTCCGCCATCCCGACCTTCTGGGTGATGGACCTGCTCGGCTTCTCGCTGAACCTCGTCAGCTTCCTGGCGCTGACGCTCGCGACGGGGATCCTCGTCGACGACGCGATCGTCGAGATCGAGAACATTGCCCGTCACATCAAGATGGGCAAGACGCCCTATCGCGCCGCGCTGGAGGCCGCCGACGAGATCGGTCTTGCGGTGATAGCGACGAGCTTCACCATTATTGCCGTCTTCGTGCCCGTGTCCTTCATGCCGGGCATTCCGGGCCAGTACTTCATCCAGTTCGGCTTGACGGTCGCCTTCTCCGTCTTCTTCTCGCTGATGGTGGCGCGTCTGATCACACCGCTGATGGCCGCCTACTGGATGCGCGCCGAAGACGCGATGGAGGACCACCAGGACAATGACGGCCGGTTGATGAAGGCCTATACGCGCCTCGTCACCGGCACGACGCGCAAGTGGTATATGCGCTATGCGACGCTGCTTGGCGCCATTGCCTTCCTGGTTGGATCGATTGCGTTGCTGAGCCAGGTGCCGGGCAGCTTCATGCCGCCGGAGGACTCATCGCGCATCGTGCTCTCCGTCGAACTGCCGCCGAACGCGACACTGGACGAGACCGCCGCAACCACCGACGTCATCTACGATGCCGTCCGCGACATCGACGGCGTCGAGAGCGTCTTCATCCTCGGCGGCGCGTCGCCCAAGGGTGATCTGGAACTGCGCCGGGCGACGGTTCGCGTGATCCTGCAGAACATCGACCACTCGCTTCTGAAGACCCTGGTTAACAAGGGCCTTGGCGGCATTCCGCTGCTGGGCGACCTGGTTCCCAAGATCCCGGACCACGGCCGCACCCGGCCGCAGTGGGAGGTCGAACGGGAATTGTTCGAGAAGGTGCGGACCATTCCGGACGTCCGCATCTCCAAGCTCAATGACCGCGCGGAGCGCGAACTCAGCTTCAACTTCCTCTCGTCCAGCGAGCAGGACCTGAACGAAGCCGTGAGCCTCCTGGAGTCGCGGCTGCGCGCCTCGCCGATCCTCGCCAATGTCAGCTCGGAAGGTGCTCTGCCGCGGCCGGAACTGCAGATCCGCCCGCGCAAGGATGAAACGGCCCGGCTCGGCATCACGCCGCAGCAGATCGCCGAAACGGTCCGCGTCGCAACCATCGGCGACATTGACGCGCAGCTTGCCAAGATGTCGATCGACGACCGGCAGATCCCGATCCGAGTCCAGGCATCGCTCGACCTGCGGCGGGACCTCGCGTCTATCCGCGCGCTGAAGATCAAGACCGCGTCCGGCGAGACGGTACCGCTCTACAGCGTGGCCGACATCGACTATGCGGAAGGCCCGAGCTCGATCAAGCGCAACGACCGAAGCCGCGTCGTGGCGATCGGCTCCGACGTTCCCTTCGGGACCGCGCTCGATACCGCAACGGAGGAGTTCAAGCGCATTGTCGATGCGACGGAGCTTCCGGCGACGGTGCGGCTGGCGGAGAGTGGCGACGCCAAGGTTCAGGCCGAGATGGTCCAGAGCTTCGGCAATGCCATGCTTCTCGGCCTGCTGATGGTACTGGTGGTGCTGATCCTGTTGTTCAAGGACGTCATCCAGCCGTTCACCATCCTCTTCTCGCTGCCGCTCGCCATCGGCGGCGTGGCGGTGGCTTTGATCATCACCCAGAACTCGCTCTCCATGCCGGTTCTGATCGGCATCCTGATGCTGATGGGGATCGTCACGAAGAACGCCATCCTGCTGGTGGACTTCGCGATCGAGATGCGCCGCCACGGGATGGAGCGGGTTCATGCCATGGTGGAAGCCGGCCGCAAGCGTGCCCGGCCGATCATCATGACGTCCATCGCCATGTCGGCCGGCATGCTGCCGTCCGCGCTCGGCGTCGGCGAAGGTGGCTCCTTCCGTTCCCCGATGGCGATTGCGGTGATCGGCGGCATCATCGTCTCGACCGTCCTGTCACTGGTCGTGGTGCCTGCCTTCTTCCTGATCATGGACGACGTATCGCGACTGCTCGGCCGCATCTTCGGCGGCATGTTCGGCAAGAAGGAGGAGGAAGCCGTGAGCCTCTCGACTGAGGAGCTCAGCCGCCGTGCGCACGAGGCCGCCTCTTCGATTGCGACGCTCGAGGAACGCCTCGCTTCCATCGAGAAGCAGAAGGGCGCCAATGACGACAAAGCGTCCGGTACCTCACCCGGGTCGAACGTCATGCGAATGACGCCATGGGCTGCAGAATAGCCTAAAGAGCGATACCAACTGAAAAGGCCGGGTGAGAACCCGGCCTTTTCCGTTCATGGGAACCGCTTTCCTGTTTGATCGATGTCAAAGGCATTCTTGTCGCAGATGCTAGATTTGGTTCCAGGATTCCACGAGCAACCGCCTATCGCGATGGAAAAACCGACGGTCACCATGAACAAGAGCCTGAGAGTGAATAGCCGCGACAAAGCCGTTCTGGTTCGGGCGCCGTTCATGGCCGGCCTGAGTGGGGAAGCGCTGGTGAAGATGCTGAACGCGGCGTCCATTTCCAGCGCCCCCGCCCGCCATATCGTCTTCCGCGAAGGCATGACCGCCGACCATTTCTACTGCGTGCTTTCGGGCTACGTCCGCCTCTACCGCCTGAACCGGGAAGGCCGCGAAGCGGATATCCGTATCTGCGGTCCGGGCGACACCTTTGCGGAATGCCTGATCTACGGCGACGACATCTACCGCTTCAATGCACAGACGGCCGAAAACACGACACTTGCCCGTTTCGAGATTCGCACCGCGCGCCACTTGGCCGAGCAGGAGCCCGATATCGCCAAGGCTCTGATGTCCTGTCTGTCACACCATCTGCTGACGACGATGGACTGCGTTGCGAATGACCGTCTACACACCGCTCCGCAACGCGTGGCCGAATACCTGCTGAAGGCCTGTCCCGTAGATGGCGGTCCGGCATCCGTCCGCCTGCCGTTCCAGAAGAGCCTTCTCGCCGGCATGCTGGGCCTGGCGCCCGAGGCCCTGTCACGCGCCTTCTCATCCCTGCGTCGCGCCGGTGTCACCGTCCGCGGTCGCATCATCCAGATCAGCGACGTGAAGTCGTTGCGGGACGTCTGAAGGATGGGCTACGCCGCCTTCAGAGGCCACCGTTCTCCTTAAGGAACCGTACCACGTGATCGACGCCGTCGCCGCGCTTCAGGTCAGTGAAGAGATGCGGCTTGGCCTCCCGCATCCTGTGGGCGTCACGGTCCATCACGTCTAGATCGACGCCGACATAGGGTGCCAGGTCCTTCTTGTTGATCACCAGCAGGTCTGAACGCGTGATCCCCGGCCCGCCCTTGCGCGGGATCTCCTCGCCCTGGCAGGTGGAGATCACGTAGATGGTAAGGTCGGCGAGATCCGGTGAGAAGGTGGCAGCCAGGTTGTCTCCGCCGGACTCGATGAAGACGACATCCAGGTCGGGGAAGCGCTCGTTGAGACCTGCGATTGCCTGCAGGTTGATCGTCGCATCCTCTCGGATAGCGGTGTGCGGGCAGCCTCCGGTCTCCACCCCGACAATACGGTCGGAAGACAGCGCCTGCATCCGCACCAGCGCCTCGGCGTCTTCCCGCGTGTAGATGTCGTTGGTCACCACAGCGACGGAATAGTCCTCGCGCATCGCCTTGCAGAGCTTTTCCGTCAGCGCGGTCTTGCCGGAGCCAACAGGGCCGCCGATGCCGACGCGCAACGGTCCGTTCGCAGATTTCATCATCTTGTCCTTTCCTCGACAGGCCTTCGTCAGGATCGAAAGAGCCTGGAATGCTGGGTCTCGTGCTTGAGCGAGGCGATCTCCGCCTGGATGGCTGCGGTGCCGAGCGCATCCAGCGTGCTGGCGGAGGCGCGACGGCAGACATCTAGGATGCGCCGCTCCCGTTCAGCCAGTATCGCCAGCCCCTGTGCCTGCCCGCAGGCACCCAAGCGGATAGCGGCCGAAATGGCCTGCGAAATTGCTGCATGCAGGAAAGCCGCCAGCGCGTCCTCAAGCGGCACGGCATGGGCAGCGGCAATCGCACCCACCGCCACCGGAAACGGCACGTCTTGCGGTAGCCGTCCGAGAACCTCATGGGACCAGGCGGTTGCAGCTGCAGCAAAGGCCTTTCCCAGCGACAGCGTTTCAAAGTGTCGCTCGCTTGAACCGGCAAGTGCCAGCCCCAGTTCGGATAGCTCCCGTAGCGCTTCTGTGTCAGCATGGCTCCGCCAAGCCTCGGCGAACAGGATCGCGTCATTCCAGAGGCTGCCATGGCCGAGGATCGTGTCGAGCCAGGGCGCCAGGTCGTCCGCATCCTTCACCAGTCCGTCATGCACGGCCCGCTCGAGCCCGCCCGACCAGGCAAAGCTGCCGATCGGGAAGGCGGGCGACATCCACGCCATCAGGCGAAGCAGTGCCTGCGTCTGCAGCCCCTCACCCATCTGGCTCAATCGTGCGCATGGGGATGATCATGTCCGTGCGAGTGCCCGCCTTGGGCGTGGTAGGCACCGCGAACAGGATGGAAGGGTTCCTCGACCTCGCCGACCGTCGCACCAAGCCCCTCCAGCATCTTGCGGATGACATGGTCGCGCAGGATGAGGATGCGCTCCTCCTCGATCTGCGCCGATAGATGCCGGTTGCCCAGGTGCCAGGCGAGCTCCGTGAGATGCAGGCGGTCCCGCGCGGTGATCTCGAAGAGCTTCTCCGGCGCGGCGGCGATCGCAACATTGCTGCCGTCCTCGAGGATCAGCCGGTCGCCTTCGGCAAGCAGCACCGGCTCCTTGAGGTCCAGCATCACCATCTCGCCGTTGGTAAGGTGAAGCACCTTGCGGCGGAGATGCCGCAGGTCATGCGGCAAGGCGATCGTGTCGACCGGAGGATCGGTGATGACACCGGCATGGTGGTAGGCGGTGATGCGTTGCATGCGTTCATCCTTGAGCGAGGATCATGTGCCCAGTGGCTTGCGGAAGTAAATAACCCGTTCTGTCTCGACAAAGCCCCACTGTCGATGGGCAAGATGGGAGGAGGTGTTGTGCATCTCGGCGTCCGAACAGAGCTCGATGAAACCTCTGGCCCGAAGATCGGACTCGATCTGGGCCAGCAGCAGGCCAGCAATTCCCATTCGCCTGCTGCGCTCTTCAACGAATATTCCTTCGAGAAACGGTACCGGCGTTGAGGTACAGCCATTGGCATAGGCACGGATCGAGACCTCCGCAAAGGCTACGAGCGCGCCGTCGGGGCTGAACGCACCGTAGCCGGCACCGACCTGCCCGCCCAGCATCTCCTCTATCTCGACCAGATGCGCGTCAGCCGGTTGATCCGGCCACAGGGCTTGCCGCAGCTTTGACCACGGCTCCCCGTCGAGGGACGTCAACGCTCTGACAGATACAGGTTTCAAGGTCATCCTCAGAACAGGAAATAGCGCTGCGCCATCGGCAGGACGGTCGCCGGCTCGCAGGTCAAGAGCTCGCCATCGGCACGCACCTCGTAGGTTTCCGGGTCGACCTCGATATTGGGCGTCAGAGAATTGTGGATCATCGACGCCTTGGAGATGCCGCCACGTACGTTCTTCACCGCGACCAGCTTCTTTGCCACGCCGAGGCGTTGCGCGAGCCCGGCATCGAGCGAAGCCTGCGAGACGAAGGTGACGGAGGAATTGGTCCTGAGCTTGCCGTAGGCGGCGAACATCGGCCGGTAGTGCATCGGCTGCGGCGTCGGAATGGAAGCGTTCGGATCACCCATCGGGGCCGCTGCGATGGACCCGCCGAGCAGCACCATTTCCGGCTTCACGCCGAAGAAGGCGGGGTTCCACAGTACCAGATCCGCCCGCTTGCCGACTTCCACGGACCCGATCTCGTGGGATACGCCATGGGCGATCGCCGGGTTGATCGTGTACTTGGCGATATAGCGACGGACGCGGAAGTTGTCGTTCTCGCCCGTCTCCTCCTTCAGTCGGCCGCGCTGGCGCTTCATCTTGTCGGCCGTCTGCCAGGTGCGGATCGCCACCTCACCGACACGGCCCATGGCCTGGCTATCGGAAGAGATGATCGAGAAGGCACCGATATCGTGCAGGATGTCCTCCGCCGCGATCGTCTCCTTGCGGATGCGGCTTTCTGCGAAGGCGATATCTTCCGGGATCGACGGCGACAGATGGTGGCAGACCATCAGCATGTCGAGGTGTTCGGCAAGCGTATTGACCGTGTAAGGCCGGGTCGGATTGGTCGAAGATGGGATGACGTTCGGTTGACCGCAGACCTTGATGATGTCCGGCGCGTGGCCACCGCCCGCCCCTTCCGTATGGAAGGCGTGGATGGTGCGTCCCTTTATTGCCGCCACCGTGTTCTCGACGAAGCCGGACTCGTTCAGCGTGTCCGTGTGGATCATCACCTGCACGTCGTATTCGTCGGCGACCGTCAGGCAGTTGTCGATCGCCGCCGGTGTCGTGCCCCAGTCCTCGTGCAGCTTCAGCGACGAGGCGCCAGACAGGATCATCTCCTCCAGCGGCGCCGGCAGCGATGCATTGCCCTTGCCGGCGAGCGCAAGGTTCATCGGGAAGGCATCGAAACTCTCGATCATCCGTTCGATGTGCCAGGCGCCGGTGCAAGTCGTGGCGAGAGTGCCATGGGCAGGACCCGTGCCGCCGCCCAGCATGCAGGTGAAACCGCTCATCAGAGCTTCCTCGATCTGCTGCGGGCAGATGTAGTGGATATGCGCGTCCATGCCGCCGGCGGTCAGGATCTTGCCTTCACCAGCGATGGCCTCGGTCGAGGGCCCGACAATGATGCTCACGCCCGGCTGGGTATCCGGATTGCCGGCCTTGCCGATCGCGTGGATGCGGCCGTCCTTGAGGCCGATATCGGCCTTGTAGATGCCTGTGTGGTCGACGATCAGCGCATTGGTAATGACGGTGTCGACAGCGCCTTCGGCGCGGGTCGCCTGGCTTTGCCCCATGCCGTCGCGGATCACCTTGCCGCCGCCGAACTTCACCTCCTCGCCATAGGTGGTGAAGTCCTTCTCCACCTCGATGAAGAGTTCGGTGTCGGCGAGCCGCACCTTGTCGCCGACGGTTGGGCCGAACATGGAGGCGTAAGCGGCGCGGGAGATCTTGTGGGGCATGAAGAGACCTTTTGAGGACGTGTTGAGCCGGCCGGATTGCGCGTCAGTTGCCGCCCATGAGATCCGTCTGTTCCTTCAATTGCAGCGTTCGCTGCCGTGTCAGTTCCGCCTGGCAGCCATAGATGAGCATGGGTTCCATGCTGCCGCCCCGCGCTTGGTAGCCACGGAAGGTACACTGAGCATCACGGAAGGCGATCCACGCGCGCTGCGCCCTTACCAGCGCCTCCTCGGCTCCGGCCATATCCGAAGCTTCCGCATCCCAGGCTTTCATGACTCGGCGCGATTCCTGATATTGTGCATTCAGCTGTTCATCAGCCTCCTGCCATGCCTGAGCCTCGCACTCGTTCAGCTGCCACTGTACCGAGGTATTCGCACAGTCGAACTCGGCATCCTCCTGGGCGAGCGCGGATGCCGCCATCAGCATCGCCGACAACATCACCAGCTTCTTCATAGCGGCCCCATGACCTTCTGCTGGAAACCGAAAACCTTACGCGATCCGGACAGCGGGATCAGCGTCACCTGCCGGGTCTGGCCCGGCTCGAAGCGGACCGCCGTGCCGGCGGGGATATCGAGCCGCATGCCGCGGGTCATCTCACGCGGAAAGGAGAGCCCTTCATTGGTCTCGAAGAAATGGTAGTGGCTGCCGACCTGGATCGGGCGGTCGCCGGTATTCGAGACCTCGATTGTGATCGTTGGCGCACCGGAATTCAACTCGATTTCACCAGCAGCAGCAATGACTTCGCCCGGGATCATGAATCAGCCTCGCACCTGTTTAACGTATCGGTTCATGTACGGTGACGAGCTTCGTACCGTCAGGGAACGTCGCCTCGACCTGCACGTCGTGGATCATCTCCGCGACACCTTCCATCACCTGGCTGCGGGTGATGACGTGGGCGCCCGCCTCCATCAGATCCGCCACGGAGCGGCCGTCGCGTGCCCCTTCTACGACAAAATCCGTGATCAGCGCGATCGCCTCCGGATGGTTGAGCTTGACGCCGCGCTCCAGCCGCCGCCGCGCCACCATGGCGGCCATGGATATCAGCAGCTTGTCTTTTTCCCTGGGGGTGAGGTTCATCTTGGTCCTGCGCTTGCCGTCAAATGTTCCAGACCTTCGGCACCGGCGCGCCGTTTCGCAATACGGCAATTACCGGTACCAGCACTTTTCTGAGTTCGAAGCCGCTCGGAGCGATCATCCGGACAATAAGCTTGCCTTGCCAACAACTGGCACCGCCATTGCCGTTGCCGAGCACCTCGCGCACCTTGGCCAGCATAGCCTCCGCCAGAGGTCCGGCATAGAGGATCGTGGCAAAGGCAGTCTCGCCACCGAGGGTGGCATTCGCGGAGCCGACCAGATCGATCTCGCCATCAAGCCGCATCTCTTCCGCGTGCAGCAGGCGACCGCCCTGCCGCACGCGCCAGCGATCCCGGAAGAGACCGTGACGGAGCCGCTCGCCCATCGCCTGCCGTCCCATGAGGACGGCTTCGACGGCGAGGAACTCTGCCGTCTCGTGAAGATCGACGTCAAGCCGCCGGCTGAGGGAGGATTGGTCGAATAGGATGGTTTCCTGCGGCAGCCAGTGAAGGCTCGCATTGGCGCCGGCGGCGAGCCGGGTGGTCACGGAGGCAGTGCCGGCAGAGGCCTTGTAAACCTTCTCATTCGCCTGTGTCGTGACTGTCAATCGGGTGGAATCAGAGGCGGCGACGGACCATTCGATCACGTCGCCGCCCGTCAGTCCCCCTGACGTATTGATGAGGATCGCCTCCATATCGGGCGAGAATGTTTCGGGAAGGCGAATTTTTGCGCAGCCTTCCTGGTAGAACTCGGAAAGCCGCGTCCGCCCGTCGAGAGGCTTGGTTACAAGGCGTCCCTTACCCCCTGCGCGCTGCGGCGCATATTGCTCGGCTGGCTGCTGCAATTCGTCCCCTGAAGATCACCGTTCACAGCACAATCGGAAGCAACAGCCGTGCCAGTCTTCATGATGGCCGGCGCTGCCTCCGCGACGATATTGCGCTTGTCGGCTTCAAGGAAGAATTCCCACATCCGCGGAGCCGGATCAACAGACGGATCGAAGGCTGACGCCTTGACCACCGACGCGACCTGCACGACGCCGGACTGCGAAGAGGAGGACGAGGCCGAAGCCATCATGCCTTCGGCAGGCGCAGTCTTCGGCCAGGCATGCGTACCATTGGCGTAGACATAGGCAGCAATGCGCGCGCCGGCCTTACAGGTATCGTAGAGGCGCTGCGTGACGTCGCCGACCGTATGGGTCACGGCGTCGCCCGTGCAGCCATCCATCTGGCTCCAGCGCTGCAGGGCAGTGAGGAAACCGTATTGCCAGTAGGGTTTGCCGCCACCAGCATAGGGATTGGCATCGTCCTTCTCGCCGGCGAAGGCAATGATCGACATCGGCCGGGACGGAGCGCAGGTTGCCCCATCAGGCTTCCACTGCCCGTCCACGTTCACAGGCGCCCCTGCCCTCAAGGAATGGACGAAGCCGGCGGCCGCGAAATCGCTGCGGCCACTGCAGATGTATTGCGAGAGCATCCGCCCGCCGCCCGAATAGCCGGAAGCATAGATGCGGCTGCGGTCGACGCAAGCCGCCTGCTCGACAGCCTTGACCGCGGCACCAATGAAGGCGACTTCGTCAAGTCCGCCCTCCTGCGTCGTCACCAGCGGCACGTTCCAGGCGTGGGTTCCATCAAAGGCCCCCGCAAGGCTGCCCTGCAGGGCCACGACGATGAAACCCTCCTTTTCCGCCACCTGGTCCCACGAACTGCGCTTCAACTGCCCGACGGGGTTGCTGTGACTGCCGTGGAAGTCGAAGACCACCGGAACCTTCTCGGTCCCGGCATAGGACGACGGTACGAAGATGACACCGGTACGATCAGCGTCCGTCGACTGGACCGTGAACTCATGCCGGCCCGGCTGGATTGGCTGGCCGCATCCATCAGCAAGCGCGGCGTTTGCGCCCAAGAAAAACGCTCCTGCGGCGATCAACCTGGCAAGAGCGGCGGAACCGGAAAAACCATCAATGCGTGCAAATGCCATCAAGCGCCTCGCTAGCGGGGTGCAGGGTTTCAACTCTCTGCGGCCTGTTGGATAACTGACGCGGTGATAGCATTCATTAGGGAATGGTGAAACGATTAAAACGAATGGAAGCTATGCGAATATTGACCCGCTAACAGTAATAGCTCGCCATTCTTTCGCCTCAACTTGGACATTGGAGAAACTGGAACTCAGATTGGTCAAATTCATCGATGACCGGCGGAACTGCATCTGCCGGCTCCAGACTCCGAGCACTAACCACATGAAACCGAAAGGCCCAGCTTGCGCCGGGCCTCCAGAAATTCGGGAACTGCGTGCTACGATCAGTCTTCCTTCTGGAAGTAGCTGTAGTTGCCGTCGTCGCCCTTCTTCCACTCGTACATGACGTAGCCCGGAAGCTTCGGGTCGCCCTTCTCGTCGAAGCCCATGTCGCCCAGAGCGGTCGGGAAGGTATTAGCCTTCATCGCTTCGGCAACGGCTTCCGGATCGTTGGAGCCAGCGGCCTTGGCTGCGCCTGCGATCACCTGCATGGAGGCATAGGAGTAGAGTGTGTAGGCTTCCGGTTCGAAGCCCGAAGCACGGAACTTCTCGACCAGTTCCTTGTTCTGCGGCGCCAGACGCGGGTCGGGGCCGAAGGTGTTGAGCGTGCCTTCGACGGCATCGCCGGCGATCGAGGCGAGCTCGTTGGAGACGATGCCGTCACCCGAAACGAGTGTGGCGTCGAGGCCCTGGTCGGCAGCCTGGCGGATGATCAGGCCGGCTTCCGTGTGGAGGCCGCCCCAGTAGATGATCGAAACACCGGCTTCCTTCATCTTGGCGATGAGGGCGGAGAAGTCCTTGTCGCCGGTGTTGACGCCTTCGCGGACGACTTCGGTGACGCCGGCAGCATTCATTGCCTTCTTCGTTTCTTCGGCAAGACCCTGACCGTAGGGGGTCTTGTCATCGATGATCGCGATCTTGGCGTCCTTGAACTTTTCGGCAAGGTAAGCACCGGCGATCGAGCCCTGCTGGTCGTCACGGCCGCAGGTGCGGAAGGTGTTCCAGAGGCCGCGCTCGGTGAAGGTCGGGTTGGTCGATGCCGGCGAAATCTGCAGGATGCCGTTCTCGGCATAGACTTCCGAAGCCGGGATCGAGACGCCGGAGTTGAAGTGACCGACGACGAACTTGACACCATCGGCGACGAACTTGTTCGCCACGGAGATACCCTGCTTCGGGTCGGAGACGTCGTCGCCGAGGACGATGCGGACCTGTTCGCCGTTAAGGCCGCCGGCAGCATTGATCTCTGCAGCCGCCTGCTCGGCACCCTTCTGGAGCTGCGCACCAAAGGCAGCGTTCGGACCGGTGAACGGACCACCGACGCCGATCAGCACGTCAGCCCATGCGCTGCCGCCAAAAGCGACCACAGCTGTCAGTGCGACGGCCGAAAGAAGAGACTTCTTCATCATGTTACTCCCAGTTTTTATAAGCGGGTTGGGTTGAGAAAGCCTGCGCGATACCCACCATTATCGCGCCGGAAACTGTTCCACTCTAAGGTCTTGTCACGGTTGAACCTTTCCCCAATGTGAGGCCAGTTTTCCGTGACTGTCAATCTTTCTTCTTCCATGAGAAAGCTGAGGTGCGTTCGTAGAGCCAGTAGTAGTTGTTGACCATCTGGCGGGTGCGAAAAACGCGGAATCCGATCGTCGAGAATACCAGCAGCAGCACCACGTCGATGACGTAGAAGAAGGGGCTGATAAACGGTCCCTGGAACAGGGCGTAGTGAAGGAACCGCATCACGATCGCGAGCAGCAAGGTGTAGACGATGACGGTGGGATAATTGTCCCACCCCTCGGCCACAGCCTTTCCAGTCCGCCACGCGGTCCAGAAGCCGATCAGCAGGACCAGTCCGCGCAGGACGTAGCGAACGCCGGTATCCGTTTCAAAGAATAAACCTTGCATTTCAATCTCTCCCAGTCGCGCCGATCAATGCCGGCCACCCTCGAGGTAGGCAGCGCGCACTTCAGGATTCGTCAGCAGTTCCTTGCCGGTTCCAGACATGGTCACCTTTCCGTTGACCATGACATAGGCACGATCCGACAGCTTCAGCGCGGCAAAAGCGTTCTGCTCCACGAGGAAGACCGTCAGTCCCTCTTCCTGGTTGAGTTTCTTGATGGCTTCGAAGATCCCCTTGATGATCAGCGGCGCGAGCCCGAGCGACGGCTCGTCGAGCAGGAGGAGCTTCGGCCGCGCCATCAGCGCGCGCCCGATCGACAGCATCTGCTGCTCGCCGCCGGAAAGCGTGCCGCCACGCTGGCTCTGCCGCTCCTTCAGGCGCGGGAACAGGGTGAAGATCTTCTCGACGTCCTCGTTGAAGTATTTGAGGTTGTCGAGCCCGGCGCCCATCTGCAGGTTCTCGTAGACCGTCATGCGCGGGAAGATGCGCCGGCCTTCGGGTGACTGCGCAATGCGACGCCGTGCAATGAGATGCGTCGGCTGCTGCGTGATATCCTCGCCATCGAAAATAATCGAGCCGTGGCGGGCCTGCGGGCTGCCGCAAATCGTCATCATCAACGTCGACTTGCCGGCGCCATTGGCGCCGATCAGGCTCACGATCTCGCCACGGTTGACATGCACGTCGACGCCGTCAAGCGCGCGGATATTGCCGTAGAACGTCTGTACGCCCTGGACTTTGAGGAGAGGTTCATCAGCCATCAGATGGTCCCCTCATCCAGTTTTTCCTCGATTTCTTCAACTTCATCATCCTCGACGCCGAGATAGGCCGCGATGACCTTCGGGTCGTTCTTTACGTGGTCCGGCGTGCCATCGGAAATCTTCTGGCCGTATTCCAGCACCACGACATGGTCCGAGATCTCCATCACCACCGACATGTCGTGCTCGATCAGCAGGATCGAGACACCCTCGTTGCGGATGGAGTGCAACAACGCGTTCAACGCCGCCGACTCGCGCGGATTAAGCCCCGCGGCCGGCTCGTCCAGGCACAGAAGCTCCGGTCCCGTACACATGGCGCGGGCTATCTCCAGGCGACGCTGAGCGCCATAGGGTAGATCGCCCGCAGGATCATCGGCTCGCTCGGTGAGATCCGCCTTGTCCAGCCAGTACTTTGCCTTGTCGATCGCCGCAGCCGATGCCTTGGTATAGGCGGGCAGGCCAAGAAGACCGAGGATCGTGTAGCCGGATGCCTTCATCAGCGCGTTGTGCTGCGCCACGAGAAGGTTCTCCAGAACCGTCAGCCCGGAGAACAGGCGGATGTTCTGGAAGGTGCGGGATACCTTCGCGACCTTGGTGATCTCGAAGTCCCGAAGCCGCTCGAGAAGATAGGTCTCGCCGTCCTTCTGCTGCAGGGTGATCATGCCCATGGTCGGCTTGTAGAAGCCGGTGATGCAGTTGAAGACGGTGGTCTTTCCCGCCCCGTTGGGGCCGATCAGGGCGGTGATTTCGCCCCGGCGGGCCTCGAACGAGAAGTCATTGATGGCCATCAGGCCGCCGAACTTCATCGACAGGTGGTCGACCTTGAGGATCGTGTCGTTGTTCATGCTGTTCGTTCCGAGGGTCATCAGCCGTGGCCCTCCTTGGTAAAGCTGCCTGAGACCGCCTTGCGCTCCTTGAGGAAGGCCGTCGGCTGACGCGAACCGACCAGACCGCGTGGCTTGAAGACCATGACGGTGATCATCGCCAGTCCGAACAGCAGCATGCGGTAGAGTTCCGGCGTGAAGTCCGGCCCGAAGACATGCTTCAGGAACTCCATCTCGCGCAACAGTTCCGTACCGCCGACCATGACGACCGCGGCGATGGCGATGCCGGTGAGCGAGCCCATGCCGCCAAGCACGACGATCGCGAGGATGACCGCCGATTCCAGGAAGACGAAGCTCTCGGGTGAGACGAAGCCCTGCCGGGTTGCGAAGAAGGCGCCGGCGAAGCCACCGAACATGGCACCGATGGCAAATGCCGTCAGCTTCGTGGTCACGGTGTTGATGCCGAGCGAACGGCAGGCGATCTCGTCCTCACGCAAGGCTTCCCACGCGCGGCCGATCGGCATGCGGCGCAGCTTGATGCTCACATAGGCGGTCAGCAAGCAGAGCGCCAGGATCAGGTAGAACAGGAAGATCTTGTAGTAGGCAGAGGACATGGAGAGTCCCCACGCCTTGGTGAAATTGTTCGCTGCTCCGACGTCGAAGGACCAGATGCCGAAGAAGGATGCTTTCGGGATACCGGAGATACCAAAGGTGCCCCTGGTCACGTCCGTCCAGTTGATCAGCACGAGGCGGATGATTTCGCCGAAGGCGAGCGTCACGATGGCAAGGTAATCGCCCCGCAGGCGGAGCACCGGAAAGCCGAGGATGATGCCCCAGAAGGCGGCAAGGATGCCCGACAACGGCAACAGGACCCAGAAGGACAGGCCGAAATGCTGGGAGAGCAAGGCGTAGGAATAGGCGCCGACGGCATAGAAGGCGACATAGCCGAGGTCGAGGAGGCCGGCGAGGCCAACCACGATATTCAGGCCCCATGCCAGCATGACGTAGATGAGGATCTGGATGCCGAAGTTGTCGACATATTTGAGTGATCCCTGCGTTCCGGCGAGCGTCACCGCCACAAAGGGATAGATCAGCATGCCGGCGAGCGCGATCTTGAGGAAGTGCGTGTGGAAGAACCCCTTCTCGTCGGATACTTCCGGGACCCCCGCCTTGGCTTTGGCGAGCTTTCGCTTGTCAAGGTGCGGCTTCACGAAGGCCACGACGACGAAACGGCTAACCGCGGCAACGATAACGAAGATCGCCAGCAATCCCCACCGGGTGCGCCAGACCAACTGGTTGTTGATGTTCTGGTAGGTCTCGATGCCGACATAGAGAAGGAAGAGGCCGAAGGCCATGGCGCCCGCGAAGAGCGCTTCCTTCAGGGCCTTGCTCATGAGGCCCGTGTTTTCGGAAGTGGAAGCCTGCGACATGTCAAACCTTCTCCACTTCCGGACGACCCAGAATGCCGGTCGGCTTGAAGATCAGCACGAAGGCGAGCAGCGCGAATGTTGCGACGTCCTTGTAGGCGATCGTGAAATAGGCAGACCAGAGCGATTCAATGAGACCGATCAGCAGGCCGCCGAGGACAGCACCCGGAAGGGATCCGATCCCGCCGAGAACGGCAGCCGTGAAGGCCTTGACCCCTGGGATAAAGCCGTCGTTGAACGTCGCGACACCGTAATACATGAGGTACATCGTGCCGGCGACGGCAGCGAGTGCGGCACCCATCACGAAGGTGATCGAGATCGTGCGATCCACGTCCACGCCGAGAAGCGCCGCCATTTTGCGATCCTGCTCCGTGGCGCGCTGGGCACGCCCGAGTGGCGTCTTGTTGACGATGTACCAGAAGATCGTCAGCAGAACCGCAGTGACGGCGATGATGATGATCTGTTTCAAGGAGATGGTGATCGCGCCGAAATGGTAGACATCGGTCACGAGCGACGGGATCGGCTTGTTGCGCGGTCCCTGCGTCACCTGGATGAAGTTGGACAGCACGATCGACATGCCGATCGCCGTGATCAGCGGCGCCAGGCGGAACGAGCCGCGAAGAGGCCTGTAGGCCACGCGCTCGATCGTCCAGTTCCACAGGCTGGTCATCAGCATGGCGACCACCAGCATCACCAGCAGCGCCAGCGCGACGGGCACGCCAGCGATGAATGAGGTGAGGATAAGGAAGACGATCAGTGCGGCGAAGGCGCCGAGCATGAAAATGTCACCATGGGCAAAGTTGATCATGCCGATGATGCCGTAAACCATCGTATAGCCGATTGCGATCAGGCCATAGATGGATCCAAGCGTCAGCCCGTTAGCGAGCTGCTGGATAAAGTACTCCATCAATTTTCCCCTGGATGCGGTTCCCGAAGGCCGCATCTTCTCTATTCCCGCCCCGGCGAGTCTCCCGGGCTCCGGCGCGCATCCAATACCGGTTTCGGGTCAAATGTGAAGACAAAAAGCCGAGAACGAGGCGAAAACGCGTCTTTCTCAACAGCCTGCCTATTGAAAAGGCGCAGTTTTCGGTTCTGAGGCAGCCATCCGCCCAAAATTGCTGCGCCTCGCGTCCGAGGCTGTTCCTTCCGGCGCGCGCACCTGGCAGGCTCGCTGGAGCGGGTGCGAGTTTGCGCATGCAGCATCAGAAAAACAACGAGTTGTTTGATGCGCCATCCCCGCTGTCTCCACCCCGCCTATTCTGAAGCTCTATCAGCGGAGCAAAGACAATGGCCGACAGGACTACCAATCTGGAAATGCCTTTCATCCTTCCCTCTCAGGCACAGAAGCATGTCACCCACAATAAGGCACTGCTTGTTCTGGATACGATGGTGCAACTGACCATTGCCGAAGATCGTGCCGATCCCCCGGCCAACCCACCGGAGGGCACCTGCTTCCTGGTCAAAGAAGCAGCTTCCGGCGAATGGTCTGGCAAGGATGGAAAGATCGCGGCATGGCAGGATGGTGGTTGGACCTTCCACCAGCCGCTTTCCGGCTGGCGCGCATGGTTTGCAACGACCGGTGCGCTCAAGGTCTTCTGGGAGGACGAGTGGCGGTCTGTCCTGCCTCTCTCGCCAAGGTTCGAGGGCATCGGGATCAACGCCGACAGTAACGCCACCAACCGGCTGGTTGTCGCCTCCCCCGCCTCGCTTTTCGACCATACGGGAAGCGGCCACCAGTTGAAGATCAACAAGGCTGCCGCCGGCGATACTGGATCGCTGCTCTTCCAGACAGCGTATACGGGCTATGCGGAACTCGGCCTCGCCGGAGGAAACGCCTTCTCGATCAAGGTAAGCGACGGAAACATGTGGAAGACCGCGCTCGCCATCGACGCCGGTGGTCGCCACACTCGACCGAACCAGCCGGCGATGAGGGCCTACCGGACAGGCACCAGCATGACACCGGCGGACGGACAGCAAACGGGCTTCACTCATTTCGGCGTCAATCGCGGCGGCTTCGAGCTATCGGGCTCGACCTCCGGCGGTGGCAGCGCAATCCTGGTGCCGGCAAGCGGAACCTACCTGGCGAGCCTGCAGGTCAGGACTGCCTCTTCCTCCGGCCATGTGACCGCCGTCGCCGCGAACGGAAGTGCGAGTGCCCTCCAGGTCGCAGGCCCCTCCGGCTCATCGGGAACACTTTCCGCCAGCATGATCATGGAACTGGAAGCCGGGGACATTCTATCCCTTCATCACAGCGGGACCGCTACGGTCATGCTGGGCGATGGCAGCACGAACCTGTCGCTGGCGATGTTGTAAGCGCTGCGAACGGCAGCATTTGCCGACAGAACCGTGCAGGTGGACGAGGTGCGCAGACACGTTTCAAGGGCGTAAATCCCAAGGCCGCAGACCGATTTCAACTGCTGGCAGCTTCTGGAACAATTGCTTCGCCACATTTAGGTAAATGTTAAAACTGCGGGTCTAGGCTCCCCTCCGTGGTCTTGTGTTTGTGTAGAGAGTCCCATGACCGAATTGATACGACCCCGAGTTAAATATGTCATCGGCCCCGATGGCAGTCCGCTGACGATCGCCGACCTGCCGCCGGCCAATACCCGCCGCTGGGTCATCCGCCGCAAGGCGGAGGTGGTTGCCGCGGTTCGGGGCGGTTTGCTCAGCCTCGAAGAGGCGTGCGAGCGCTATACCCTGACGGTCGAGGAGTTCCTCTCCTGGCAGTCCTCCATCAATGATCACGGGCTTGCCGGTCTGCGGACAACGCGGATACAGCAGTACCGGCACTAGGCCCGGTACGGAACCACTTGCAACTTAGGCGCCGAACGGGAGACCACACCGCGGCGCCTTTTCGCATTGGCGACCTTGTTCGATGCCTGCCATGGGGTCTTGGAGCCGTCGCCAACCTTTCCTTCGGGGCCGGCCTCCCTATGTGCGCCGATATGCGGTCTGTTACCCAGCGTGTAGGGGGGAACCAATGGACATCGAACACGAGCCGGCGAAATCCGGCGGCCGTTACGTGGCACGGATCGACGGACACGAGGCGGAGCTCACCTACTCGCGCGCGTCAGCCTCGCTTGTCATCGTTGATCACACCGGCGTTCCGGATGCCTTGCGCGGCCGGGGCGTAGGGCAGGCGCTGGCGTTGCACGCCGTAGAAGAGGCGCGCCGCGGCGGCTGGAAGATCCTGCCGCTCTGCCCGTTCATGCGTGCCCAGGCTCTACGGCATTCGGATTGGAAGGACGTGATAAGCACATAGGCGACCGTCGGCAGAAAGCCGGCGGACGTTCTCAAAAGGCCAGGAGTGAGATGCGCAAGAACCGCTCGTTCAGGCGCGGGCGCGCATTACACCGTCTCGCTCTTCCAGGGCTGCCGCCTTGGCGAATTCGGCCTGGGCCTCCTCCAGCGCCAGTTCCGCAGCCTCCTGCTGCACCTTCAACTCGCGGATCGAGACCTGCAGGTTGTCTGCTCTCTGGCGAGCCGCCTTCGCAAAGGTGGGATAGGCGAAATGGGCCGGATCAGAGATACCGGACTTCTTCTCCTCGAGCCCGATCTGGTGTTCGAGTTCCTTCGCCATCCGCTCGAACTCAGACATCATCATCTGTAGCTGCTGCAACTGGCGGCGTTTCTCATTGACCTGAAATTCCTTCAGGCGAACTAGGCTGTCACGCGACTTCATACGCAATACTCCGTGGGTAGCGGCACCCCGCCTGTAACCGGATCGATACACTGCCGGTCAAAAATATCCGGTTGTGTTAATCCGAACTCCTTCCGCGTTAACCTTTCGTTTACGGGCATCATTAACAATACGGGTGATCATTTAAGGGTCGGTAAATGCCGAGGCCGAAATTGGGCGCGACAATGGAGAGTCGCATGAATCACTTAGCGGGTTTTCTTCACGCGATGGTTCAAGTCAGGCGATGACCAATCCTCATGGTAAATCAGTTGGCTGAGCTTTATGCTTAATAAGTTCGATATCTCTTGCCAGAGTGAATCAGAATTTGTTAACCATTTGGTGGCAGCTTCCAAATCAGGCGCGGCTGGATCCGTATCGCTCAGGTGGGACGGACTGCCTGAGCGGCGGTAAAGGGGAAAAACATGCGGGTTCTACTCATCGAAGATGACAGCGCGACAGCGCAGAGCATCGAACTGATGCTGAAATCGGAAAGCTTCAACGTCTACACGACAGACCTGGGCGAAGAAGGCGTCGATCTCGGCAAGCTGTACGACTACGATATCATCCTCCTCGACCTGAACCTGCCCGACATGTCGGGTTACGAGGTTCTCCGCACGCTGCGGCTTTCCAAGGTCAAGACACCGATCCTTATCCTCTCCGGCATGGCCGGCATCGAGGACAAGGTGCGCGGTCTCGGCTTCGGCGCCGACGACTACATGACCAAGCCTTTCCACAAGGACGAACTGGTAGCCCGCATTCACGCCATCGTCCGTCGTTCCAAGGGCCACGCGCAGTCGATCATCATCACCGGCGAACTCATCGTGAACCTCGACGCCAAGACGGTGGAAGTCGGCGGCCAGCGCGTTCACCTCACCGGCAAGGAATACCAGATGCTGGAGCTGCTCTCGCTCCGCAAGGGCACGACGCTCACGAAGGAAATGTTCCTGAACCACCTTTATGGCGGCATGGACGAGCCGGAGCTGAAGATCATCGACGTCTTCATCTGCAAGCTGCGCAAGAAGCTCGCCAATGCAGCCGGCGGCGCCAATTACATCGAGACGGTCTGGGGCCGCGGCTATGTGCTGCGCGAGCCGGAAGGCAACGAATACGCCGACATCGCCTGAACAGGCACCCCGCCCAATCGCCTTGACGACGCCCGCGCTTGCCGCGGGCGTTTTTGTATGTGGCAACAGGTTGCGGTCACGCTCCATGCAGCGCTCGTACAATCGCAGCCGTGTAGCCGTCGATATACGCTTGTCGGAGGGGATATCAGGCGGCGACCGCCAGGCCACCGAAGACCGAGGTGAGGATCTTACGGTCGAAGGGCTTGAGCAGGAAGTCGTTCGCGCCCGCCCGCTTGCCGAGCATCATCTTCTTCAGGTCTGCCTCGATGACGCAGTAGAAAATGCGGACATCCTTGCCGTTCGGCAGGCCCCTGACCGCCTGGATCACGTCCAGGGCGCCTTCCAGTGCGGCATCCACGATGAGGAAGGCTGGCAATTCGGCCTGGCAGCGATTGATCGCCTCCCGGGCGCTCTCGGCCTCGACGACCACGAACCCGAGCTCGGACAGGATGCGCTTTCCGACCTTGCGAACGACATCCGAACCATCGGCAATCATCAGGCGCTGCATTGACCACTCCCATCAATGGCCCTGCCTTTGGACAGGGACAAGCTCCAGCATAGGCCTATGCCGCTAAGGAATGGTTACCGGACGTCTTAAAGTCGATCAGGTCACGCGGGCTTCGGCGATGAAGACGATCTTGTCCTCGGACACCACATGCCGCAGATCCATGCCGCATTCCTCTGCCAGAAGCACGGTATAGTAGGGCTGGATGGTGTGAGCGTCGACCGGCTCCTCCAGCGTGCCTTCCGCAATCTCCACGAACTTTGCCGGCACACGCATCATCCGGCCCTTGATGGTGATGATGAACCGGGCATCGTATTCTGGGTTCTCCAGCGTGACGTCAATTGAGCCGCCGCGCGGGATGCCGCCATAGGCCACCAGGAAGAGGTTGAGCAGGAGCTTGACCCGGTTCTTGGCGACGATGGCGCGCGGCCCGTTCCACGTTACCTCCGTCTTCTTCTCTGCCGATGCGAAATCCTTCGCCGCCTTCTCCGCCTCGCCGGTGTCGATTGACGCACCAACGGAACCGGATGCACCGAAGGCAAGCCGCGCAAACTTGAGGCGAACGGCGGCATTGAGCGCCGAGGTGCGGATCAGGTCCAGCGCATCACTGTCGGACGCGCCCTCGTCGAGAAGTTCCAGACCGTTGTTGATCGCGCCGACGGGCGAGATGACGTCGTGGCAGACGCGGCTACACAGGAGCGCCGCAAGATCTGGCCCTTCGAGGGTGAGATTGGGGTTCTTGGGCATATTTCTCTCCTGATGCTGGTCACGCGACCGCTGATGCCTCAGCAAGGTTGCGCGAACATGGCGTGACCCCGGCCATAATGACAACATATTTGGTAAACCGATTGTTAAGACCCCTCGACCCAATATGGGAAATCCGCACCCGTACCGACAAACAAGACGGACCGAACGATGCGCCTTTATAATAACTCCTCCCTCGCCCGCCTCGCTGCGACGATGCTCGCCCTGTTCGTGATCACCGCGGCAACCGTGCGGCCAGCGCTGGCGCAGGACAGTAGCCAGTACACGGCGCAGGAGGTGGTCGACGCCGGCCACAGCTTCTTCGGCAACACCAGCGGCGGCCTGGCCAAGGTCGTGGAGAGAGCCTTCGAGCAGTATGGTCTTCCGAACGGCTATATCCTGGGCCAGGAGGGCTCCGGCGCCTTCATCGCCGGCCTGACCTATGGCGAGGGCGAACTCTACACGAAGAATGCAGGCCAGCACCCGGTCTTCTGGCAGGGCCCCTCGCTCGGGATTGACTATGGCGGACAGGGTTCACGCGCAATGATGCTGGTCTACGACCTGCCGGCGATCGAATCCCTCTACGCCCGCTTCGGCGGCGTCTCCGGCTCCGCCTTCGTGGTCGCCGGTGTCGGCATGACCGTAATGCGCAACAATGATGTGGTCCTGGTGCCGATCCGCACCGGCGTCGGCGCCCGGCTCGGCATCAATGTCGGCTACCTGAAGCTGACACGGTCGCCAACGTGGAACCCATTCTGATCCAGCCGATTATCCTCCCGGGCCAGAGGGAGGGATTTCATGCATTCCGAACCATTCGACGACGCTGCACTCGCTTGCGGGCGAACAGGGGTTATGCTTAAAGGCTTGGCAATCCCTCAACCCATCCAGGCCGGCGGTACCGCATCGTGATCCAGTTCGCCCTTCTCTTCGGCTTGGGTTTCCTAACCGCCGCACTCCTTGCAATGCTGATCGCGCCTGCCATTCACGGCAGGATTGTCCGGTACACGGAGAACCGTCTCAAGGCGACCATGCCGATCAGCCCGCAGGAGGTGCGTGCCCAGCGGGATCTTGCACGCGCTGTCTATGCGGCCGAGAACGCCCGCACCAAGCAGGAGCTGGTGGACGAGCGAGACAAGTCGCTGGCTTTGAAGCTGCGCCACGAAAAACTGGCGGAAGAGGCGCGCCGACTTCAGTCCGAGAACCACGACCTGCAGATGCAGATCAACGACATGGACGTCGAGGCAGCGGATCTGCGTTCGCGCCTGCGCCAGGAAGATAGCTACATCCAGCAACTGAAAGCGGCTGTCGAGGCGGCCGAAGAGGCGGATGCGGCAAAGGGCATGGAAATCGAGACCCTCGAGCGGCAACTCGCGAAGATGACCACCGACCTGGATGGTCTGCGGATCGACGTTTCGGCGCGCGATACCGAGATTGAGAACCTTAAGTTCCGCATCACTTCACTTCGGGACGAGCGCGACGCACTACGGGCCGACATCAAGCTGCAGACCTCGCGGGCCAAGGATGCGGAGACGCGGCTGTCTCAGGAAGAGCACCGCGCCATGCGCCTGGAGGACAAGCTCGCCCGCGAGATCGCCGCCCGGAGCGACAAGGAGAATGCACTCGAAAGACGGCTTCAGGAGATCGAGCGGCTGAAGGAGAAGCTTAGGAACTCCGGATCGGAAACGCGTGAAGTGTCCCGCGTTTCAAGAAAGTCTGGTAAGTCCAATGGCGTGTCATTGAAGGACGTCTCGACTCCCAGAAACGAAGCTGCCGAACTGCCTGAAGCGAATGGTACCGCAGACGCTTCGATTTCCGATGTGATCGCGGCCTCGCCCGAACTGTCCGCCATGGCAGACGAGGTCCATAACCGCTCCAGGGCGCTTTCTGACCGGCTGCTGAAGGCGAAATCGGATGCTCATGATGAAGCCTTGCGAGACGAACTTGCGTCGATCGCCGCGACCATGGTTGCGCTGACGGCGAAGGCGGAAGGACCGGAGTCGCCGATCTTTCCAATCCTTGCCACCACGACGTCCACGTCATCGTCCGACCGGGAAAGCCTGGCTGCGCGCGCAGCAGCGGCGATCGGAGCGCCCCAGGAGGCCGCAAGCTGACCTAGATGCGGCCCTGTCCTGCGGCGATCTGGTAGAGAGCCACGGCAGTTGCGGTTGCCGCATTGAGGCTGTCCAAGCCCGGCGCTTGGGCGATCCTCGCCGTATCGAACCTCTCCAAAACATCCTGGGGAAGGCCCGCCCCTTCCGTCCCAGTCGCAAGTGCGACACGGGGAGCCGCAGGAATATCGCGGACGTCGGTCGATCCGGAAGGCGACAGCGCCCACACATGAAAACCGGCCTCCACGAGCGCCGAGAGATTGTCCGCGATCGTGCCACTTCTCGCATAAGGCACCTTGAGCACCGTCCCGACGGACACTCGCAAGGCCTTCCGGTAGAGCGGATCGCAGCAGGTCTCGTCCAACAGGACGGCATCGGCTCCAAAGGCCGCCGCATTGCGGAAGATCGCGCCGATATTGTCGTGGTTCGAGATCCCGCAGGCGGCCACCACGAGCGAGCGCTCCGGCAGCCCCTCCAGCAGTTGTGCAGGCTCTAAGCAACTGAGACGCCGGCCAAGGGCGAGCACGCCGCGATGCAAGTGGAAACCCGCGATCGCGTCGAGAACGTCGGCCGACGCGACATAGACAGGCACATCAGCGGGGAAGGCCGACAGTTCCTCGGACAGTCCGGCGACCCTGTTCTCGAGAAGCAGGATCTTCCCCGCAGCGAAAGCACCTTTCCGCGAATGCGCGGCCGCAAGCATCCTCAGCACCACCGTGCCTTCGGCGATGAACCGGTGCTCGCGGCCGGTCAGGTCGCGCTCACGGATGTTCCGGAACTCGGCGATGCGCACATCGTCCGGATCGCAGATGCGGATCAGGTCAGCGGCCACGGTTCAGGGTGCAGTCCCGACCGAAACGTCGGCCACCATCCGGCCAAGCGAAAGGTCATAGATCAGCGCCTTCTGCGCTCCCGCGACGCGCCCGTAGAACAGAAGCTGCGAACCGGAGATCGAGACCGACTGGACCTCGAACCCTGCAGGAAGATCGACGGAAGAGGTGAGCGGCTGGTCCGACGGCACTGCAAAGCCAGACGAGGCAACAGGAGCCTCCTCCGGCCTCTGCGAGACCTTGTAGACAACCGCTGCGAGGACCGCCATAAAGCAGACGAACAGAATGCCGCCCGAGACGAGTTGCAGAAGCACCATCTTCCGGCGGATCCTTTCCATTGCCGGATCAAGCGGTTCTTCCTGTTCCTCGGGATCAGGATGGGCCATTGCTGAACGTCCTCGCTGCTTTCGGATTACCGTGAATGAACGACCCCTTTAAACAAGCCGATGCGCCAAGGAAAGTGCTCGTTGCCGATGAAGACGCGCACGGCCGGCTGGACGCCTGGCTGACGACGGCGCTTGAGGGAGAGTTTTCGCGCAGCCGCATCAAGGCCCTGATCGAGCAGGGAGCCGTCTCGCTGAAGGGGACCGTCTGCACCGAGCCGAAGCGGAAGATTGCGCCGGGCGATGCGGTGGAGATTGTTCTGCCCGAACCGGAGGATCCGGAACCGAAGGGCGAGGACATACCGCTCGACGTGCTCTACGAGGACGAGGACGTCATCGTCATCCTGAAACCTCCGGGCCTCGTCGTCCATCCCGGCGCCGGCAACTGGACCGGGACCCTGGTCAATGCGCTGATCCACCACTGCGGGGAGAGCCTGTCGGGAATAGGCGGCGTCCGGCGACCGGGCATCGTCCACAGACTGGACAAGGATACCAGCGGGGTGCTGGTCGCTGCCAAGAACGACATTGCCCACCGGCACCTGGCCGCGCAGTTCGCCGATCACGGACGGACCGGGCCACTGGAACGGGCCTATCAAGCGGTCGTTTGGGGCCGGCCGAAGCAGTTGAAGGGAACAATCGATGCGCCGCTCGGCCGCGGAGGCGGCGATCGTACGAAGCGCGCGGTGAAGCGCGAGGACAGCGACGACGCGCGTGAGGCAATCACCCATTACGAAGTGGTCGAGCGCTTTCACGAGAAACCCGATGCAACCGCCCTCGCCTCGCTTGTGGAATGCCGTTTGGAAACAGGGCGTACGCATCAGATCCGGGTCCACATGGCCCATATCGGATGCCCGCTTATCGGAGATTCGGACTACAGCGGCGGCTTTCGGACGAAGGTGAACCTCCTGCCGGAGCCGGCCAAAACGATCGCCGGCCGCTTCAATCGGCAGGCCCTTCACGCGTTCCTCCTTGCCTTCGAGCACCCCCGTTCCGGGGAAGTCATGGAGTTTGAGGCTCCAATGCCGGAAGACATGCAGGAACTGGTCGACGCCCTTCGAAGTTAGGCCCCATATCGAAAGCGCAGCTTCATTACAGAAATGTAATGAAATAACGTTCAAGTGATGCCGGCCCGCCGCTTGCATCAATGTTCTGCCGTACTTATCTGTCAATTGGGTCGGTGCGGGATCGGAAATGATCCGTGCCGTTTGGCTCGCCTCAGCGCCTGTCGCTCGTGAAGAGGGAGCCAGGAGAAATCTATCGGAAGGGGGTGCTTTATGGCCCGCAATACACTGCCGTCGATTACGGCCGGCGAAGCCGGTCTCAATCGCTATCTCGACGAAATCCGCAAATTCCCCATGCTTGAGCCGCAGCAGGAATACATGCTCGCCAAGCGGTACGCCGAACATGGGGATCGCGATGCCGCACATCAACTGGTGACGAGCCACCTTCGCCTCGTGGCGAAGATCGCCATGGGCTACCGCGGCTACGGTCTCCCGATCGGCGAAGTCGTCTCCGAAGGCAATGTCGGCCTAATGCAGGCCGTCAAGAAGTTCGATCCGGAACGCGGCTTCCGTCTCGCCACCTATGCGATGTGGTGGATCAAGGCCTCGATCCAGGAATACATCCTGCGCTCGTGGTCGCTCGTGAAGATGGGCACCACCGCCAACCAGAAGCGCCTGTTCTTCAACCTGCGCAGGCTGAAGGGCCGTCTGCAGGCGATCGAGGAAGGCGACCTGAAGCCCGAGCAGGTAGCCGAGATCGCCACCAAGCTGAATGTCTCCGAGGAGGAAGTGGTTTCCATGAACCGCCGGCTCTCCGGTGATGCCTCCCTGAATGCGCCGATCCGCGCGACGGAAGGCGAATCCGGACAGTGGCAGGATTGGCTCGTGGATGACCAGGACAGCCAGGAAGAAGTGCTGATCGAACAGGACGAACTGGATACGCGCCGGCGCATGCTCGCCAAGGCAATGGGCGTCCTGAACGAGCGCGAGCGCCGCATTTTCCAGGCCAGGCGTCTGGCCGATGATCCGATCACACTGGAAGAGCTCTCGGCCGAATTCGACATCAGCCGCGAGCGCGTCCGCCAGATCGAAGTTCGTGCCTTCGAGAAGGTTCAGGAAGCGGTTCAGAAGGAAGCACTGGCCCAGGCCAATGCACTGCGCGTCGTCGACGCCTGATCGCGATACGATTTTGTGACATCCAAAGAAAAGGCCGGCGGATCGCTCCGCCGGCCTTTCCTGTCACTGCCCCGCTGGTGCCGGGGCTGGGGCCGGTGTTGTGCTTCCGCTGAGCGCGCTCCACTCGCGGATTGCTTCGTTGAAGGCCTGGGTTCCCGCCTCCCCCTTCTGCATGGTCAGGAGCGCCCGTCGTCCGTTGCGGTAGGCAAGCGGAATATCGATCCAGTTCCGCGTCCGCAGAAGTTCGATATTGGTCGCTCGGGCATCGGGGAAATCGTTCAACGCGATCATGTGGAAATCGTCGGTGATCTTCGCCGGCACGGCGATCAGCGCATCGCCACGATCCTGCTCCGTCTGCTTCATCGCGATCCGCTGGACGCTGTCGATCGCCCCGCCTTCGAAGCCGGGCGGAACCGCAAAGACGATCTCGACCAGATGGCTGGCGGGAAGCGATGGATCGGTATTGCGCTTGAACGTCAGGAGCGCAGTCAAGCCACGGCCAGGTATGTTGATGCGGCCCTGAACCACAGGCTCCTGTCGGCCATTCTGGCCGGCCTCCTGCTGAAGGGTCCAGGACACGGCACCCTCGATCGCCGTCGGCGCCGTCTGGCCAAGACGCTCCTCGTAGAGGAACATCTTCTCGCCAGCGAGCGCCGCGGTATCCGCCGGAGTCGCGGACGGTTCGGCCGGCGCCTCGGCAGCAGCACCCGCTTCCGCAGGCGTTGCAGGTGGAGCGTTCAGTTGCGCGACCGATTGTCCTTCCCCGGTGGCACCTGCCGCTGCGGGACCTTCGTCTACCTCTGTGCCATCGGGCAGCAGCCGCTGCGTGAACTTCGCGTCCGCGGCAACACCGTCTTCCGGCGCCGCAGGAGCGGTAGCGGTTTCGGCGGCTTCACCTTCAGGGGGAGCAGCCTCCTGTGCCGTTTCCGGTGGTTCTGCAGCCGGCTCCTCTGTCGTTGCCGTCGGGGCCACAGCGGGTGTCGACGTGCCGGATAGGCCCGCAACGTCCGTGATCGCGTCTCTGTTGATCCAGAGCGCGTAACCACCGGCGGCAACGATCAGCAGGCCGATCAATGCCAGGATCGGCCCGGTATAGCTGCGCTTCTTGGGCGCGACGCGGTAGGTGCGCGGCGGCGGCGGAACCACGTCCTCGTCGGCCTCGGCGCCGATAGCAGCCGCACCGGCCGCAGGAAGCGCGTCCTTGTTGTAGCCGATAAGCTCCTCAAGGTCGCTCCAGGGATCGCTTTCGTCCTTCCGGGGCGGCTGGTCGGTGGCAACCGGCGAGGCGTAAGCGGCCTCATCTTCCGGCCGCCCCAGGCCCGCGTGCTCGGCCTGCCCAAGGGTCGGGAAGTCGGCAACCGACGGCATCCGCACGGAGTCGGCGGAGACATGCGTCTCCTCGCCAAAATGCGCCTCGACCGGCTCGATCGGGCGCTGGTGCTCTGGCGTTGCATCTGCAGGCTCAGCGCTGGTCTCGAATGCCTCCGCCTGATCCCAGGCAGGCGTGGCATCCTTGCGAGGCTCCTCCGGCGGCCAGATCCACTCGTCCGCGGCAGCGGGTGCGGCGGGCTGAACCTCCTCGGGATGCCATCCTCGGTCCTCTTCCACCGAGGGTGCCGGGGAAACAGTCTCCAGCGGCTCGTGCTCAGCCCGCGGCTCTTCGTGGGCGGGATACGCGTCCTCTTCTGCCGGCCAAGCGGCGGGCTGGATCTCCGTTTCCACATGAGGCGGCTCGCCGGCCTCCGCGGGTTCGCCCGCAAATTCTGGATACTGGTCGTGCTGGGTACGAGCCTCGGTCTCCTGCGCCCACGGCTCCTCTGGGGCTTCGGCGAATCTATGGGGTTCCTCCGACGGCGCCCCGTAGTCGTCTACCTGCGCAGCAAGAGGCTTTGCCGCATGCGGATCCGCGACAGACTGGTCGTACTCGTGAACAGGCTCGCCGTGGTCGACCTGACTTTCCACCGCCTCGCCAGCAGGACCTTCGGTATCTTCGGACCGCGTCGTCGGAACCTCGTCGTCCTGCCGCCACTCCGTCGCGGATGCCACCGGAGCTTCCGGTTCGGCCTCGGCAAAGGGCGGCTGCTCGGGCACCGGCTCCTGCTCATCAACGACATCAGGCGCCAGTGGTATCGGCGCGGCGGAAGGTTCGTCGGCCGGCAGTGCCTCGGCATGCTCCGCCTCGACCGATTCGATTGCCGCCTCGAGCTTGCCCATCTGCCTGAGGATCATGTCCTCGGACGGCGTGGGCTTCATGTTTTCGAGCTGCCGCCGAACCGCACCGCGCGCCTTGTCGTACACCTTTGCACGCATGTCCGGCGTGTTGTTCGCCAGACCGTCCACAGCGCGGCGGATAACCGCTACAAAATCTGCCATCAGCACTTTCTCATGGTCACCGGTCGATTAACCGGCTGGTAACGATAACGTGGCCGGAACTTTAATCCTCAAACGGATCGGTCACAAGTATGGTGTCGTCGCGTTCCGGGCTCGTGGAAAGTAGGGCGACAGGGGCGCCGATCAACTCTTCCACCTGGCGGACATACTTGATCGCCTGCGCCGGCAGGTCCGCCCACTTGCGCGCCCCGACGGTCGATTCCTTCCAGCCTTCCAGCGTGATGTAGACGGGCTCGACACGGGCCTGCGCCGCCTGGCTTGCCGGAAGGTGGTCGATGTCTTGTCCATCGAGCTTGTAGCCGACGCAGATCTTGAGCTCGTCGAGACCGTCGAGGACATCGAGCTTGGTCAGGGCGATCCCCGTTATTCCATTGGTCGCCACCGACTGGCGCACCAGAGCCGCATCGAACCAGCCGCACCGGCGCTTGCGACCGGTGACCGTACCAAACTCATGGCCCTTCTCGCCCAGGAACTGACCGATCTCGTCGTTGAGCTCCGTCGGGAACGGCCCCTCGCCGACGCGCGTCGTATAGGCCTTGGTGATACCGAGGATATAGCCGAGCGTGCCGGGCCCCATGCCCGAGCCGGCAGCCGCCTGTCCGGCGACGGTGTTCGACGAGGTCACGAAGGGATAGGTACCGTGGTCGATGTCGAGCAGCGAACCCTGCGCGCCCTCGAACAGGATGCGCGCGCCCGTGCGGCGCTGCTTGTCGAGAAGCAGCCAGACAGTCTCCCGGAACGGCAGGACGCGCTCGGCAACCGAGGTCAGTTCCTCCATGATCGTCTCGTGGGAAACCTCCGGCGCACCAAGACCGCGACGGATGGCATTGTGATGGGTCAGGATGCGGTCGACCTTGCCGCCCAGCGTATCGAGATCGGCGAGATCCATCACCCGGATCGCACGGCGTCCGACCTTGTCCTCGTAGGCCGGACCGATGCCGCGCCGCGTCGTGCCGATCTTCGTGCCGCTGTTGGAGGCCGCATCCTCGCGCATGCCGTCCAGTTCCCGGTGGAGCGAGAGGATCAGGGTCGCATTGTCAGCGATGCGCAGGTTATCCGGGGTTATCGTCACGCCCTGCTTCGCCAGCTTGTCGATCTCGGCGATCAGCGCATGCGGGTCCACCACGACCCCATTGCCGATGACGGCCATCTTCCCGGGACGCACGACGCCCGAGGGCAGCAGGGACAGCTTATAGCTGACGCCGTCGATCACGAGGGTATGACCGGCATTGTGCCCGCCCTGGAAGCGCACGACGATGTCGGCACGCTCCGAGAGCCAGTCCACGATCTTGCCCTTGCCCTCGTCACCCCATTGGGAGCCGACTACCACGACGTTCGTCATCTTTCGCTTTCCTGTTTCCGCGCAAGCTCTTGCGCCAACTCAAACCGGCGCATCTATAAGGCCTAGTTTCGAGGATTGCGATCTGTTTGTGCCTCCAAAAGAGGTTTTTACGTGACAAAACCGCAGGCCGCGGTCTATCTGCGATCCGCCCACGCTGCATCCACCCTGCTCTCCGACGGAGATGATCTTGCACAGAACCGCATATCTTTGTCTCGTGATCGCGACGCTGTCATGGGGTGGCAACGCCGTGGCCGGCAAGCTTGCTCTCGGGCATATCAGCCCGATGATGCTGACCTTCTGGCGCTGGGCAATCGCAGTCGCAATCATCTTCGCGATCTCCCTGCCGCAGTTGAGGAAGGACTGGCCTGTCGTGCGCAAGCGGCTGCCGATCCTGATCTTCTACGGAGTCATCGGCTACACGACCTTCAACGCAGTCCTCTACACTGCCCTGAAATACACCACGGCCATCAATGTCGCGATCGAGCAGGCCGGCATTCCGATGCTGATCTTCCTCATCAACTTCGTGCTGTTCAGAACGCGGGTATCGCTCGCGCAGGTATTCGGCTTCTCCCTGACGCTCGTCGGTGTCGCACTGACGGCATCGCATGGCGACCTCGCCAGCCTCCTCGACCTCACGCTCAACTTCGGCGACGCGCTCATGCTGATCGCCGTCGTCGCCTATGCCGTCTACACCGTATCGTTGCGGTGGAAGCCGGTCATCGACTGGCGCACGCTGATGGCCATCCCGGCACTTTTCGCGCTTCTGACGACCGTTCCGCTGGTCCTGTGGGAACATGCCGGTGATGCTGCAATCTGGCCCGATACCCGCGGCTGGGTGATCGCCCTCTATACCGCGCTATTTGCGTCGCTGCTCGCCCAAGTGCTCTACATCAAGGGTGTCGAAGGGATCGGCCCGAACCGCGCGAGCCTCTTCATCAATCTGATTCCCGTCTTCGGGACCCTGCTTTCCGTGGCGATCATCGGGGAGGAGCTGCAGTTCTTCCACATTGCCGCGCTCGTGCTGGCGCTGGGCGGCATCGCGATCGCCGAAAAGGGAAAGCCCGCCTCCCCCTGAAGGAAGGCGGGTGCGGAGAAGGACCGGCTCCGCAGAAGATCAGATGTCGGCGTATGCCGGACGGATCGCCCGCTGCGCCCAGGTGCTTGCCGAAGAACGGGAACCGGCCGTGACGCGCTTGCCGATCATCGTCAGGCGCTCACCGAGGATCACCTGCCCCCGGTCGGTCGAGACGACGAGGACCCGCTCCACACTGCCGGAGCTGGTCAGCGCGTAGGAAATGCGCATGGAACCGGCAGGCCAGCCAAGCGCAGCGAGACGTTCGCGCTTCAGATCCGCACAATCGTGGCAGCGCTCGCTGCCGATTGCGCTGGCGAGATCCGGCGCAAAGCCGTCGAGGTAGCTGTCGATGGCTCTGATGGACGTGTTGACGCTGCGGTTGATGCGTGCCAGCTCCACGGCGCGGGACCTGGTCAGGGCCGGTACTTCCGCTGCGACACTGGACCGGATCGGACCGTTCATCGCCAGGTCGTACTGGACGGCAGGCGACGAGGCAAAGGAGCGGGCAAACCCGCCGGGGCCGCCAGCTTGCGCGGAGCCCCCAGAGACGAGAGCTGCCATGAATGCCGCAGCCAGGAGAGTTTTCATCGGCATGTTCGAAACCCTGTTTTGATGGACAGCGTTTTCCGCCGTCTCGCTTGATGTTCCGAAGTCATCTCGGATCTATGGGCTTCATGCCGCCTATGCCCTCACCATAGCCGAACGCCTTTTCGGGGCGCTTAAGTCGAAAGATGCAATTTTACGGAAATCAGATTTTTTCCTGTCTTGGCACAGGTCGCGACGGGACGCCTTTCGGGCACGGGACCGAGGTCATGAAACCTTTCATTAAATTTTACGCGTCATTAATCTTCCGAAACGAGAGGTTAAGCGATGCGTATTGCGTTCTCCATCGCGCTCCTGTTGCTGCTGTCTGCCTGCGCATCGGCACCGAGCCGGATCAACAATGCCTGTGCAGTGTTCGAGCAGAAGGACGGGCTGTTCAACAACTGGTCGCGAGAGGCGAGGAAGGTCGAGCGCGAGTTCGGCGTCCCGGTCCCGGTGCTGATGGCGACGATCTACACGGAGTCAGGTTTCAAGGCGCATGCCCGCCCGCCCCGCACCAAGCTGCTCGGTTTCATCCCGTGGAAGCGGCAGTCGTCTGCCTATGGTTACGCGCAGGCACTCGACGGCACCTGGTTGGAATACCAGCGATCCACCGGACGCTGGTCGGCCCGCCGCAGCGACTTCGGCGACGCGATCCACTTCGTCGGCTGGTACCACAACCGCAGCAGCGTCAAAAACGGCATTCCCCGCAACGACACCTACAACCTCTACCTCGCCTATTATTCCGGCCATGCCGGCTATTCCCGGGGGAAGTTCACACCGACGGCGAGGAAGGCGGCCCAGCGCTCCGCCGGCATTGCCCAGAAATACGAAGGCCAGTTGCGCTCCTGCGGCTACTGACAAAAAAGCCGCCGGACAAGCCGGCGGCCGCCTAAGATCGTTTCAGCCCGATCAGTAGATATCGAAGGGGAAGTATTTGGCGACGATCTTGCCGTAGGTGCCGTTGGCAACAATCGCGTCGATCGCCTTGTTGAAGCGCTCCTTCAACTCTTCCTCGCCCTTGCGGATGCCGATACCGGCCTCTGTCTCCGTGCCCGGCACGTCGCCCACCATGGCGCAGCAATCCTTGCCGTCGCCGTTCAGCCAGTCGACGACGACGAACTTGTCGGAGATCAGCGCGTCTATACGACCGTTCTGCAGATCGGCTGCCGCTTCTTCCTGCGTCGGGTAGAGCTTCACCTCAATGCCGGCCTTCTCATAGACGTCGCTTGCATAGTTGGCCTGGGTCGTGGAGGCCTGGGCACCGACGACCTTGTCCTTCAGGTCCTCGACCGACACGCCCTTCACGTCGCCATCCTTAGGCGCGATGACGGCAAGCGGTGTCGTATAGTACTTGTTGGTGAAGTCGATCTGCTGCTTGCGCTCCTCGGTGATGCTCATCGACGCGATGATGGCGTCGTACTTGTTGGCCATCAGTCCGGGAATGATGCCGTCCCAGTCCTGCGCCACGATGGCGCACTTCGCCTTCATCTCCTCGCAAAGCGCATTGGCGATATCAACATCGAAGCCCTTCAGCGACCCATCCGTATCCGTGAAGTTGAAGGGCGGGTATGCTCCCTCGGTCGCAATGCGAATTTCGGCGTCCTGCGCTGCGGCGAAGGACGTAAAGGCGGCGGTCATGGCGAAGACTGTCGATGCTAGCAGTGTTTTTTTCATGTGTTCCATCCTCTGTGACGGCACAGGGCCGTACGGCATCCTAGCGGCAGGAGGCGCCGCTTGAGAAGCCGTTTTCGTGTCCATCGAGCGGTCATTGGACGTCCTCACCGACTGCGACAGGCGCTGACCGTCGGCGCTCACCCGCCGTAGCCGACGATGCCCTTGATCTCGATGAAGTCGTGGATGCCCCAGTCGGCGTACTCACGGCCGTTGCCGGACTGCTTGTAGCCGCCGAAGGGAGCTCGGGTATCCCAGTCCGGATAGTTGACGTAGACAGAACCTGCTCGCAACCGGGCCGCAACATCGCGGGCATGCTCCAAATCTCCGGATTGGACATAGGCTGCGAGACCGTAGAGGGTGTCGTTGGCGATGGCGATCGCCTGCTCCTCGTCATTGTAGGGTAGGATGGACAGGACAGGGCCGAAAATCTCTTCGCGGGCAATCGTCATGTCGTTGGAGACGTTGCCGAAGACGGTGGGCCGGACGTAATAGCCGCGATTGAGCCCCTCGGGTCGCCCGGAACCGCCGGTCACGAGCGTCGCCCCCTCCTTGGTGCCCGCTTCGATCAAGCGCTGGATCTTTTCGTACTGCTGTTCGCTGACGACCGGGCCGAGATCCGTGTCCGACGCCTGCGGGTCGCCCACCTGCATCCGCTCCGCAGCACGCCGTGCGGCCGCCATCGCCTCGTCATGCCGATCTGCCGGGACCAGCATGCGGGTCGGGGCATCGCAGGACTGTCCGGAATTGCCGAAGCAGGAGACGACGCCTTCCGAAACGGCGTGTTCAAGATCGGCATCGGGGAGAATGATGTTGGCAGACTTACCGCCGAGTTCCTGCGCCACACGCTTGACGGTATCCGCTGCGGTCTTGGCAACGATGACGCCTGCGCGCGTGGAGCCGGTGAACGAGATCATGTCCACATCGGGATGACCAGCCATCACCTGCCCGACGTCTGGTCCCGTGCCGTTGACGAGGTTGAAGACGCCCGCGGGTGTTCCGGCCGCCTCCATGATCTCGGCAAAGATGATGCCGCTGACGGGCGCGATCTCGGACGGCTTCAGCACCATGGTACAGCCGGCGGCGATCGCCGGGGCAACCTTGCAGACGATCTGGTTCAGCGGCCAGTTCCACGGGGTTATCAATGCGCAGACGCCGATCGGCTCGCGCACCACCATGGTCGTGCCGCGCCGCTCGGTGAAGACGAAGTCCTCCAGCGCCTCGATCGTCGCGATGAGGTGCGCCTTGCCGGCGGCCGCCTGACTGTCGCGCGCAAAGGCGATTGGTGCGCCCATTTCACGGCTCACCGCCCGGGCAATCTCTTCGTAGCGAGCCTTGTATTCGGAAAGAATGCGGCGGAGCAGCGTCAGCCGTTCCTGCTTAGACCAGAGCGAGAATGCGGGAAAGGCCGATTTCGCGGCAGCCACAGCGCGGTCAACATCCTCGGACGAGCCCAGCGCAATCTGCGTGAACGGTTCTTCCGTGGCAGGATTTATGACATCGAGGGCCACCGGAATGGCCGGCTCCACCCAGCGACCGTCGATGAAGAGTTTGAGGTGATTGCTCATGGGCGAGGCTCCGCTGCGGAAGGCGGCCCCACTATCGGGCACACCCGATCCGTCCGCAAGCGGAATGCCTCGCCTTTCTAGCTGCCGTAGCGGGCGAGAAAACGCTTGGCCGCATCGATCTCGACCGCACGGATCTCGTGCCCGCCCGGATGCCATTCGAGCTCCACCTCGTCGCCCGACCGCCGGAAATAATCGGCGAGCGACTGAGTCAGTTCTACGGAGGCGATCGGATCGCGCTCTCCCGCGGTAATGAGGACCCTTCCACCCACCTTCTCCGTCCTTTCCCTTGGCTCGAACGGGATGAGCGGATGCATGAGCACGGCGGCCTCGAAGAGGCCCGGCTTGTGGATCAGCATGCTCGCAAGGATATTGGCGCCGTTGGAAAAGCCGAGCCCGACTACCGGGCCTGCCTTGTAGAACTCCCGGTTCGCGGCGACGAATTCGCTCATGCGGTTCGTCGCCCGGGCCAGATCCTCGCAGTCATAGACACCTTCCGCCTTGCGACGGAAGAAGCGTGCCGCTCCGTGTTCCGATATGTCGCCGCGCGGCGAAATCACCGTCGCCTCTGGCAGCAGGTGGCCACCGAAATCGAAGAACTGGTTCTCGTCGCCGCCGGTCCCGTGGAACACGAAGAAGATCGGCGCACCGGCTGCACCGGGCCGCGCCCGGTGCACGTAACTGTCATGGCTCATGATTGCCTCCTTGCGCGCCTAACACCCTAAGCGTCCAACGGTTCGAGATGTTCTTCGAGCATTGCGCGCAGATGTGCGTGCTGCGTGGGCAGTTTCAACGCTTCGCCGAGATGCGCGGTGTCTTCGTCGCGATCGAAGCCGGGTTCGTTGGTGGCGATCTCGAACAGAACGCCGCCGGGCGTGCGGAAGTAGATCGCCCAGAAATAGTCCCGGTCGATAACCGGCGTGACGTTGTAGCCGGTATCCATCAATGCCTTTCGGACCTCGAGCTGCGTCTCGCGGTTTTCGACGGCGAAGGCGATGTGGTGGACGGACCCCGCACCGAGCCGGGCGCCGTTGATGTTCGGCATCGTCTCGATGTCGATGACATCGGCACCGTTGCCACCCGGAATACCCAGGCGCAGGACACCGTCCTTTGCATCGACCTGGTCATAACCCATGAACTTCAGGAGTTCCGCCGTCGCCCCCTCGTCCCGTAGCCGCAGCGAGGCCGAGTGGAAGCCGCGGATCGCGTGATCCTCGCCGACACCATTACCGGTCCAGGCTTCCCGCGGATCATCCCTGACTTCGACGAGAGCAAACCCGTCACCGTCGGGACCTGCGAAATGAAGCCGCTCTTCGCCAAAGGCGCTGTCGGTCTTCAGACCTTCGACGCCGGCCTTTGTCAGCCGCTCTGTCCAATAGCCGAAGGAACCCTCAGGAACGGAAAACAGCGTCGTACCGACCTCGCCGCTACCGGGACGGCCGCGGGCGATGTGCGGGAAGGGAAAGTACGTCATCACCGAGCCGGGCGTGCCCACTTCGTCCCCGTAATAGAGGTGGTAGACGTCCGGCGCGTCGAAGTTCACGGTCTTCTTCACCCGGCGCAGGCCGAGCGTATCGGTAAAGAACCTGTTGTTGGTGCGGGCGCTCGCCGCCATCGACGTGACGTGATGCAGCCCCTTGATCTGGTCGAGCATGTGAAAACCCTTTCTGGCTCCGTGAGCCTTTCTTGGGGCTATATTTGGCCATTGCGCCCGCCTTCGCATAGAGAGACGAAACGAACGCATTGTTCACATTTCCTACGAAGACTCCCCAAGGGGCGTTCAAGAAATTATACCCGATCCGGCAGTTTCCAGTCGATCGGTTGCTTGCCCCGCGAGACGAGGAAGGCATTCGCCTGCGAAAAATGCCGGCTGCCGAAGAAGCCGTTATGCGCCGACAAGGGCGATGGATGCGGCGCGCGCAGGACGAGATGCCGGTCGCGGTCGACAAAGGCCGCCTTCTTCTGTGCATAGGAACCCCAGAGCAGGAAGACGACGCCGTCGCATTGGTCGTTGACGGCGCGGATGACGGCATCCGTGAACCGTTCCCACCCCCTGCCCTGGTGTGACGCCGCGCGCGCCTCCTCCACCGTCAGCACGCTGTTCAGGAGGAGAACGCCCTGCCTCGCCCAATGCTCGAGGAAGCCATGACTGGCGGGCGGGATGCCGAGATCGCTCTGCAGTTCCTTGTAGATGTTGACGAGCGACGGCGGGATCCGCACACCGGGCTGGACGGAGAAGCAGAGGCCATGGGCCTGGCCAAGGCCATGGTACGGGTCCTGCCCAAGGATCACGACCTTGACCTGGTCGAGCGGGGTCAGGTCGAGGGCCCGGAAATAGTCCCCTCCCTTGGGGAAGATACGCTTTCCCGCTTCCTTCTCGCTCAGCAGGAAGCGGCGCAGTTCGCTCATGTACGGATTGCCGAACTCGGGCGCCAGCGCCTGTCTCCACCTCTCCTCCAGTCTCACCCCCTCCACCATGGCGACCTCTACTGGAACCGGCCGCCGCGCTGCAGCACCTCGATCTTGTAGCCATCCGGATCGGTAGCGAAGAAGAAGCGCGCGAACGGCTTGCCGTCGCGCGGCATGTCGACGAGCTTGCCCACGGTGAAGCCAAGTTCACTGAAGCGCCTGTGTTCGGCCTCGACGTCCTCGACCGTCACCGCGAGATGGCCATAGCCGTCACCCAGGTCGTAGGGTTTGTCGCGTCCGGCATTGACCGTGAGCTCCAGTTCGAAGCCGGTTTCGGCGTTCGAGAGATAGATCAGAGTGAAGCCGTCGAAGGGTACACGCTCGGCAACGGAGAGGTCGAACGCCTTCTGGTAGAAGTCCAGTGATCGCTGCTCGTCCAGCACCCGGATCATCGAATGGATCATCTTTGCCACGTCACAACTCCTCTGGTGCATCGGATGGCTTTATCGGAAATCCCGCGCCCTTTGCCAATCGCGCTATCGTGCAATTCACATGAAGCTTGCTGCGTCACGGCTGATTGAAATAGGCGGGCGGGATGATCATATGGCGCTGTGCCCCGCGTCGGCACCGCCTGGCAAGGATGGAACCGGCTGGTCCGGAAAGGGACTTCATGCGCATCGTCTATCTCAGCCTCGGCTGGCTCCTTCTTACGATCGGCATCCTCGGCGCCTTCATGCCGATCCTCCCGACCACGCCCTTCCTGATCATGGCGGTCGCCTGCTTCGCCCGATCCTCGCCGCGCTTGGAGGCATGGCTGCTCGACCACCCGAGGTTTGGCGGCCCCTTGCGGGATTGGCGAGAACGGGGAGCGATACCCCGACGAGCGAAGATTGCCGCCGTGGTTATGATGTCGATCAGCTACGCGTTCTTCTGGTTCGTCACCTCGCCGCCGGCAACGCGCGCGGCCATCGTCGCGGCGGTCATGATCCTGCCAGCCATCTACGTCGTGACACGACCCGAGCCACCATCCGCATGAAGCTCCGCCAGGCTGTCAGGCGCTCGGCCGATGCCGTGCCTGCGGCAGGACAAAGGGAATGTGTTCTGCCGGAAGCCGCCCGACGGCGCCGGCAATCCCATAGACGCTGCCGATCGTGGAATCTTTGACCGTGTCGAGGCACGCGCCCTGCGACACCACCCTCCCCTTGTCGAGTACCAGCAGGTGATTTGCGAATTCGGCCGCGAGGTTCAGGTCGTGAAGGATGGCAAGCACGATGCCGCCGGCCTCTGCGAAATCGCGGGCGACCTCCAGCACGGAGATCTGGTGGCCGAGATCGAGGCTTGCCGTCGGCTCGTCGAGGAAGAGCGCGCGCGGCACGCCATCGATGACAGGTTCCGGAACCTGGGCCAGCGCTCTCGCAAACTGGACGCGCTGCTGCTCGCCCCCGGAGAGCGAGGGATAGGGCCGCGCCTCAAAGCCCCGCAGGCCGACGCGCGACAGCGCCTGCCTCGCCTGCTCCGTCGGATGGCGGGAGCCTTGGGCGACCGCGCCCATGCGGACAATCTCCAGGGCTGTAAAGGGAAAGGAGAGCTGCACAGATTGCGGCAGAACGGCCCGCAGGCGTGCAAGCTGCACCGGTTGGTAACCGCCGATTTCCCGACCGTGATAGGCGACACTGCCGACATCCGGCCGCATCTCGCCCGAAAGCGCCTTCATCAGGGTGGACTTGCCAGCGCCGTTCGGCCCGATGATGACAGTGAAGCGTCCAGGTTGCAGGTCTACGACGACATCGTCCAGAAGCTTCCGGTCGCCTCTCGTGACACTGATGGACTGGGCGGAAATCATGGCATTTCTCCTATCCGGATGCCGCCCTTGCCGAGCAGCAGGAAGAGGAAAACGGGAGCACCAAACAGCGCCGTTATCACGCCGATCGGCAGTTCCGCGGGTGCGGCGACGGTGCGCGCGACGCTGTCGGCGATGAGCAGCAACGCCCCGCCCCCGAGCGCCGACGCGGGTAGCAGGAAGCGGTGCGAGGGGCCCGTGACGAGACGCAGGAGATGCGGCACGACGATGCCGACGAACCCGATCGACCCCGCGACGGCGACGGTCGAACCGCAGGCTGCTGCCACCGCGACGATGACGATCCGCTTCAGCCGCTGTACCGGCACGCCCATGTGGAAGGCGGCCGCGTCTCCGAGCACGAGCGCATCCAGGCCGCGTGCCACGAAGGGGGTCATCGCCATCACGAAGGCGATGAACGGCAGGATGGAAAGCACCCGCCCAACGGTGGCGCCTCCAAGCGACCCCAGGCTCCAGAAGGTGATGTCGCGCAACTGCCGGTCATCGGCGAGAAAGATCAGGAGCCCCATCAATGCTGCCGCCAACGCACCGATGGCGATCCCCGACAGGATCAGTGCGGTCGTGGACGTGCGCCCGTCCCGCGTCGCGATGACGTAGAGTACCCACGTGTTCAGGAGGCCGCCCAGGAAGGCCATCAAGGGCAGGAAATGATTGCCCAACACAATCGCGATCGGGGCAAGCAGCGTCGGGCCGAGCACGATCGAGACGACGGCCGCAAGTGCTGCACCCGACGTAACCCCGACGATGCCCGGATCGGCCAGTGGATTGCGAAACAGGCCCTGCATCATGGCACCGGAAACGGCGAGCCCTGCCCCGACCAGCAAGCCAAGCGCCGTGCGTGGCAGACGCACTGCCTCCAGCACCACGATGTCCTGGTCCGACAATTCTCCCTTGCCAAGCAGGTAGTCAAAGAAATCGCCCAGGCCGACGCCGGTAGGCCCGCTGGACAGAGAGATCAGTGACGCCACAGCCACCAACGCGACCAGCGCTGCCAGTGTCAGATAGCCATGTAACGTCCGGTCTCCCTCCACCCGCGAGGTCTTCGTGGGCAATACCATCGTGCTCATCAGTTCGTTCCGGCGGGATAGAGCTCCTTCATCACCGTGCGCGCAGCTTCCGGCGTGCGGGGACCGAAGCCCAGAAGCAGCAGGCCATCTAGCGACACAAGCGCCTTTGCCTGGGCCGCGGGACTGGTCTCCAGCGCCGGAAGCGTGAATACATCCTCCGGCTTCAGTTCATGGTTTCCACGTGTCATTACGAGAATGACGTCGGGCTTCGCAGCGATCACCGCCTCGTCCGACAAGGGCTTGTAGCCGGAGATTCCGGAAGCGGCGTTGATGCCGCCCGCCATTTCAATGATGGCGGCTGCCTCCGTCTCGGCCCCGCCGGCCATGACCCGCCCGTTTGCAAGCGACAGCACGAAAAGAACCCGTTTGCGCGGCTCAGCGATTTTCGCGACATCCTCTGCAAGCGCTGCAAGTTCGCCTTCGGTCTTTGCGGCGAGCGCTTCCGCTTCGCTGTCCAGGCCGACCGCCTTCCCGATGTCGCGGATCTTCTGCCCGATCGCCGTGCCTTCCGGAGGCGTGGGCACCGTCACCGTCGGGATCTTGCTGGCATTCATGATTTCAATGACCGGTGGCGGTCCCGAGCCTTCCTCTGCCAGCACCAGGTCTGGCTGCTGCGCCAGGATTCCCTCAGCCGAAAGCGCCCGCATATAGCCAATGTCCGGCTTGGACATGGCCTCAGCCGGATAGGTACTGGTCGAATCCACGGCAATGACCCGATCCTGCGCGCCCAGCGCGTAGAGCACCTCGGTGATCGTCCCGCCGATGGATACGATGCGTTGCGCCGAAGGGTTGCCTTCGCTCGCCGCTAGGACCGGCAAAGCCGACATCAAAACCGTGGCCGCAGCCGCAAGAAAATTCGTCCTCAACATTTCGACATATCCCGTCATGTGCCACTTTGCGCCCTATTGTGGGGCCGGTGGCGCCCTTGCCCAGATAACTTGAGTTGACTACGCAAGTTTTTTCAGCTTTTCAAGCGGCCGGCCAAGAGATATCTTGAGCGTAAAGTGAAACTTTAGAGAGGGATTTTGGAGAATGTACATCGCGATGAACCGCTTCCGCGTGGTTCCAGGCTATGAAGAGGCTTTCGAGGCCATCTGGCGCGGCCGCGAAGGCCGCCTAGCCGAGATGCCGGGCTATATCGAGTTCCACATGCTGAAGGGGCCGAAAGCAGAGGACCATACCCTCTATGCATCGCACACCGTCTGGGAGAGTTTCGAGCATTTCCAGGCTTGGACGAAGTCCGAGCAGTTCCGTGCAGCCCATGCCAAGGCCGGCGAGAATCGCGGCAAGGTAGAATATCTCTCCGGCCCCCACTTCGAAGGCTTCGAGGTCATCATCCACGAAGACCGCAGTGGCACCCGCAAAGCCGATGCTGCGTGAGGGCGGCATGAGCGCACTCGCACAATCCTCTGATGATCGCCGCGAACGAGCGCTTGCAGCGCTTGCGGAAAAGCCCGATGGCGTCGTGGAAGCGCTTGCAGCCAAGGCCGAGGTCACCCCCTCCGAGATTCTCGGCCTCCTGCCCGAAGGCGCGGCGGTCACTGTCCCCAAGGATGCATTCGCTGACATCTGGACCGACATGACCGGCTGGGGCGAGATCCTCCTCATCGTGCACACCGAGGATATCGTGCTGGAGGCGGAAGGTAGTCTGCCGCAGGGATCGGAGGGCCATGGCTGGTTCAACATTCACGGCGACAGCCCGATCGGGGGTCATATCCGCAAGGACGATTGCGCCGCGATCACCTTCGTCGACCGCCAGTTCCATGGACGCCGCTCCTGCTCCGTCTGGTTCATGAACGAGAAGGGCTCGGCCATGTTCAAGATCTTCGTCCGCCGCAACGAGCAGCGGGAACTGGTTGGTGAGCAGTTGGCGAAGTTTGAGGCGCTGCGCGACCGATACGCCGACGCCTGATTTTCTTACCCGTGGAACATCCGGCCCATGCCGGATGTTTGCCCGTCATGAGCGACAACGACTGGACCGGCGGATGTCTCTGCGGCAAGCGCCGCTATCGCTTCAGGCAAGCACCTTCCAACGCGGGCTACTGCCATTGCAGCATGTGCCGCCGCGCAACCGGCGGGCCTTTCGCCTTCCTGGTGAGGGTGGACGAGGCAGCGCTTGAATAGACCGCCTCCCCTCCAGCCGTCTATCGCTCCTCACCGATTGCGGAGCGCGGCTTCTGTCCGGATTGCGGCAGCCCGCTTTTCCTCCGCTATGACGATGACAACAGGATCCGCCTTACGGGCGGCTCGCTGGATCATCCCGAACGCGTCAGGCCGCAGTATCACTACGGCGTCGAAAGCCGGCTTCCCTGGATGGACTGCGGCCAAGGGCTTCCGGAGCAGGAAACGGAAGAGAGCTTCTGAGCCCTATCAGATCGCGGGAACCCACTTCCAGAACACGCCCTCCTGGCGCTCCGGATAATACTTGAACTCGCATTCGAAGCGCCGGCCATAGGCCTCCGCTGCCTTCAGCGCCTCCGCGCTGACCGGATTCATACCGGTTCCCGGCGCAAACCAGTCCTCCAGCAGATCATCCGGCACATACGTCCCTACCCGAAGCGGGAGGGCGGTCAATGTACTGTCGAGTTCCTCGGGCGGCATCGGAAAGTCCTCCTGTTGCAGCGCAACGCCGCCATCCGCTTGGTAGATGGCGGCGTCAGGTTCACAGATCGCAATATAGCGCGCGCATTGCGCATCGCTACGGCTGAACCTTTGCTTTATTGCGAGGCGTGCTCCGGTTTTCCCTTCCGCTTGGTCGAAGCCATGTCGTGGAGTTCCTTCTCGCTCATCGACTTCTCCATGCTCTTCGACGCGCCGTTCAGTTCGCTCTTCTTGATGTCGCCGCGCTTGGCGGCGAGCGCAGCACCCGCCGCCTTCTGCTGTGCCTTGGATTTTGCCGGCATGTCTGCCTCCTTCGGTTGCAACTGCAGGATTCAACCGGCGTCGGCGCGACTGGTTCCGCTTCATGCAGGGAACCAAGCGGATTGGCTGCCGTTGGAAGGCGGCATAGCGATGAAAGGACCCCGGCCATGGACGCCAAGGACAAGATTGCCGACCAGAAGAACTCCTCCGCCCGCTTCGAACGGGAGGGTCGCGAGCGAGCGGAAGACGCCCTTCACGCCACGACCGACATGACCAGCCTCGACGCCGTCCGAGAGGCATCACGGCTCGGGAGCGGTGATACCTACCTGGTCGAGAGCGATCTGGAGGAGCTCGAAGACCGTGAGGACATCGAGAACGACGACGGCAGCATCAGTGCGCTGGCAAATGCCGACAATCCGGAGCGCTGAAAGGCGCTTCCAGGCAGGAACCCTCTGGAGAACGTAATGGACGCCGAAATCGCACCGCCTCCGGAGCGGGCCCAGCGAGACATGATCGACACCATGCCGCACATGGAGGCGAAGGCGGCACCGACGCTGGTCGATGCCGATGCCGAGGCGTTCGTCAGCGAAGCCCTTGAGGAACTGACGCGGGCCGATATCCCCTTCCTGCTTGCCGGCACCTATGCCGTAAGCGCCTATACGGGGATTTCGCGACCAACGAAGGACCTCGACATCTTCTGCCGCGCCGGCGACTACGCCCGCATCCTCGCCCACTTCAAGGCGAAGGGCTACGACATCGAGGTTGAGGACGACCGCTGGCTGGGCAAGGTGATCAGGGGAAAGCACTTCTTCGACGTCATCTTCGCGGGCTCCAACGGCACCATGCCGATCGGCGATGCCTGGTTCGACAATGCCCGCCAGATCGACATGAACGGCCGTGCGGTGAGGATCGTCGCCCCGACGGAACTCATCTGGTCGAAATGTTTCGTGCAGCTTCGCCACCGGTACGACGGCGGCGACGTCGTGCATATCATCCTGCGCGCCCACGACCAGATCGACTGGCAGCGGCTGCTCAACCATATGGAAGTCCACTGGGAGGTGCTCCTGATCCACCTCCTGAACTTCAGGTGGATCTATCCGACCGAGCGCGACAAGGTGCCTGACTGGCTGCTCGACGAACTACTCGATCGTCTGCAGGCGCAGCGCCAGCTGCCCCTGCCGCAGATGAAGATCTGTCGCGGCCGCATGTTCAGCCGGGTGGATTTCGAGATCGACGTCAAGGAATGGGGGTTTGCCGACGTCGGCGGCGAAGGCGAATGGCGCGAAGGCGTAAACGAGGAACCGGCATAAGGAGGTCTGGCGTGGCAAAGGCGACGACCGAAGACGCGGTGGCGAAGGCGCCGCAGAAGGGTAACGGCAAGCAGAAGATCGCGGCGATGGGGGACCTGCACGTCAAGGAGAATGGCAGCAGTTCCTACAAGGAGCTGTTTGCCGAGATCTCGCAGGCTGCCGACATCCTCGTCCTGACCGGCGACCTGACCGACCTTGGCAAGCCGAAGGAGGCCGAACTGCTGGCGGCGGATATGCGCTCCTGCTCCATCCCGATCGTCGCCGTCCTCGGCAACCACGACTACGAATGCGGCCATGTCGAGGAGGTAAAATCGATCATCAAGGATGCCGGCGTACAGCTGCTCGAGGGACAGGCGGTGGAAATCAATGGTGTCGGCTTTGCCGGCGTGAAAGGCTTCGCCGGCGGCTTCGGCCGGTACATGCTGGGCTCCTTCGGCGAGCCGGCGATCAAGGCCATGGTGGCCGAAAGCGTTGAGGAGACCATGCGGCTCGAAAACGCCCTCCGGCAGGTCCGCTCCGAGCGGGCCATGGTGGTGCTGCACTACGCTCCCATTCCCGAGACGGTCGTCGGCGAGCCACAGGAAATCTATCCCTTCCTCGGATCTTCGCGCCTCGCGGAAACCATCGATCGCTTCCCGGTCTCCGCCGTCGTCCATGGCCATGCCCATCGCGGCACCTACGAAGGCCGGACGCCGGGCGGCGCGCCCGTCTACAACGTCGCCTCCCACATCGAAAAGCCGACCGGTCGCCCCTATGCGCTGCTGGAACTCTAGGAACAAGCCGGCGTGCCGGCGGTTCGGATGACAAGGAAGGAGACCGTCACCATGACAGACCCGAAGAACCACCCGGAGCAGGATCCCGCAGAAGGCTCCCGCGAGACCATCGATCGCGAACTGGCGCGGCAGGACAGCAAGGACCGGAACGCAGAACAGGAGAAGACGAGCCGCGAGTCCGGCACGAGGGGCAGCCCGGCACCGGGACCTTGAACGCAGGCTCTAGATATGCAGGGCGTGCCCGAGCGCCTTTAGCGAGGCCTCCGCAAATGCCTCCGACTGGGTCGGATGGGCGTGGATCGTTCCGGCGATATCCTCCAGTCGCGCGCCCATCTCGAGCGCCAGCGCAAAGGCGGCGGAGAGTTCTGATACCCCGGCCCCGACAGCTTGGATGCCAAGGACCAGGTGGTTGTCGGCCCGCGCGACGACCCGCACAAAACCATCTTCCGATGCCAGCGTCATCGCTCGGCCATTTGCCGTGAAAGGAAATTGGCCGACCTTCGTCTCGTGGCCCGCTCGCCGCGCTTCTTCCGGTGAAAGCCCCACCGAGACGATCTCCGGGTTCGTAAAGCACACCGCCGGGATCGCCACCTTCTCCCAGCTCCGTCGCCTGCCGGCAACGATTTCCGCCACTATCTCGCCCTGCGCCATCGCCCGGTGCGCCAGCATGGGCTCGCCCGTGACGTCGCCGATCGCGTAGATCCCGCGCATGGAGGTCCGGCACTGGCCGTCAATCCGGATGAAGCGGCCCTCCATGTCGAGTTCAAGCTCCTCCCGCCCCCAGCCTTCCGTGACCGGACGGCGTCCAACGGTGACGAGGATCTTGTCGGCAATAATGCGCCGCTCGCCACCACTGTGCTCCACCACGAGACCGTCGCCATCCGGGGAGAGCGCCTTGACCGACGTCGTCGTCAGCACCTCGATCCCGAGCGCCGCCATCCGCTTGGCAACCGGCTGCGTCAGCGCGGCGTCGTAGAGGGGCAAGATGCGTTCCTGCGCCTCCACGATCGTAACCTTCGATCCCAGCTTGGCGAAGGCGGTGCCGAGCTCCAGGCCGATATAGCCGGCTCCAACGACGGCGAGGCTCTTCGGCACCTCCGTCAGCGACAGTGCCTCGGTCGATGAGATCACATTGCCGTCGAAGGGCAGCGCTGGCAGTTCCACCGGCGCCGATCCGGTGGCGATGACGACATTCTCGCAGCGGACAACCTGCAGCCCCGTTTCCGTTTCCACCTCCACCGTCTTGCCGTCGCGAAAGCGTGCCCGGCCGACGAGTGCCTTCACGCCCGCCTTCTTCAGGAGATTGACGACCCCCATAGACAGGCGTCCGGTAATGCCCTCCTTCCAGGCAATCGTCTTGCCGAAATCGATGGCCGGATCGGCAGCGCCTATCCCCATCGGGTTTCGCCCCGCCGCCATGCCGACCGCGGCGGCGAACTCGTCTGCCGCATGGATGATGGCCTTGGAGGGAATGCAGCCGACATTGAGGCAGGTGCCGCCGGCTTTCGTCATCTCGACGATCATCGTGTCGATGCCGAGCTGTCCGGCCCGGATGGCGCAGACATAGCCGCCGGGACCGGCACCGATGACGAGAAGCTTGCAGGTGATGTCCTTCATCTCATCCCTCGACGAATATCATGGCCGGCGCCTCCAGCAGCGCCTTGAGGCGTTGCACGAAAGTGGCGGCGTCCCAGCCGTCGATCACCCGGTGATCGAAGCTGGAGGACAGGTTCATCATCTTGCGCGGCACGAACTGGGTGCCGTCCCACTGCGGGCGCATTGCGATCTTGTTGACACCGATGACCGCCACCTCCGGATGGTTGATCACCGGCGTGGAGACGATGCCGCCCATGGCACCCAGCGAGCTGATGGTGATGGTGGATCCGGTCAGTTCCTCCCGCTGCGCCGTGCCGTTACGGGCGGCCTCGCTTAGCCGCGCAACCTCGCGGGCGCAGCCGAAGAGGTCTCGCGCCTCCGCATGCTTGACCACGGGTACGACCAGTCCCGCCGGCGTCTGCGCCGCAATACCGATATGGACACCGCCATGCTGGCGGATGATCCCGGCGTCGTCGTCATAGAGCGAATTGACCATGGGTTGCTCGGCCACCGCCCTGACGATCGCCCGCATCAGGAAAGGCAGGATCGTCAGCTTCGGGCGTCCCGGCTTCTGGTCGGCATTGAGGCGGGCACGCAACTCCTCCAGCGCCGTCATGTCGACCTCCTCCACATAGGTGATGTGTGGGATGCGCGACTTTGACAGCGCCATTCGCTCGGCAATGCGGCGGCGCAACCCGACAACCTTGATCTCCGTGATGGCCTTGTTTGGCTGCAGACCGCCCCTCACCGGGGCGGCACTTCCCTGCTGGAGAAAGGAATCCAGATCGTCGTGGGTGATTCGCCCCGCGGGTCCGCTGCCGGATAGCTGCCGCAGGTCGATCCCTGCCTCCTTCGCCCTGAGGCGCACGGCCGGCGAGGCGAGCGGCTTTTCGCCCTGCGCCCGCGGCGGACCGCTGCTGGTTGTCGATTGAGGCATCGGAGATTTCTGTTCCGGCTGCCGCACAGGCTCCGAGACATCTGCCGACACAACCGCGGCAGGCTTCTCGTCGGCAACGACGGGTTCTTCAGGAGGGGCCGCTTCCGCTGCCTCTTCGTCGCCGCCATCGCCGGCGACCTTGATCTTGAGGATGACGGTACCGGTGGCGATCACGTCCCCGACTTCACCGCCTCGCCAGACGACCTCGCCCTCCACGGGCGACGGGATCTCGACGGTCGCCTTGCCGGTCATCACTGCGGCGAGCACCATGTCCTCGCGAACCGGATCCCCCACATTGACATGCCACTCCACCAGTTCGGCCTCGGCAACGCCTTCGCCGACATCCGGAAGTTTGATCGACTGAATTCCCATCCTACGCCTCCATCAGGTCGCGAAGCGCTTCGCCGAGCCGCGCCGGACCCGGGAAATAGTCCCATTCCTGGGCGTGCGGATAAGGCGTGTCCCAGCCGGCCACGCGCGCGATCGGCGCCTCGAGATGGTAGAAGCAGTGCTCCTGCACCAGGGCCACGAGTTCGGCGCCGTAGCCGGATGTCAGCGTCGCTTCGTGCACGACCATGCAGCGGCCGGTCTTCTTCACCGACTGTAGTATCGTCTCCAGATCCAGCGGAACCAGCGTCCTGAGGTCGATGATCTCTGCATCGATGCCGGTCTCCTCCGCCGTGGCCTCTGCGACATGCACCATGGTGCCATAGGCGAGGATGGTCGCGGCCGAACCTTCGCGTCGCACCACCGCCTTGCCGAGCGGGACGGAGAAATAGTCCTCCGGCACCTCGCCGAGCCTGTGACCTGCCCAGGAGGTCACCGGCCGCTCGTGATGACCGTCGAAGGGCCCGTTGTAGAGACGCTTCGGCTCCAGGAAGATCACCGGGTCGGGGTTTTCGATCGCCGAGATCAGCAGGCCTTTTGCATCATAAGGGTTGGACGGCACGACGACCTGCAGGCCGCAGACATGCGTGAACAGCGCCTCAGGGCTCTGGCTATGGGTTTGGCCGCCGAAGATGCCACCGCCGGTCGGCATGCGCACCACCATCGGGCAAGTGAAGTCGCCGTTGGAGCGGTATCGCAGGCGCGCCGCCTCCTGGGTCAACTGGTCGTAGGCCGGGTACATGTAGTCGGCGAACTGAATCTCGATGCAGGGCTTCAGCCCATAGGCCGCCATGCCGATCGCCGTGCCGACGATGCCGGACTCCGAGATCGGCGCATCGAAGCAGCGAGTTTTGCCGTACTTCTGCTGGAGCCCCTGCGTGCAGCGGAAGACGCCGCCGAAGTAGCCGACATCCTCGCCATAGACCACCACGTCCGCGTCGCGCCCCATCGCAACGTCCATGGCGCTGCGGATCGCCTCGATCATCGTCATGCGTGCCATGGCTCAGACCCCCGCCTTCTGGCGCTGGCGCCTCAGATGGGCCGGCATCTCCGCATAGACGCCCTCGAACATGTCGCGCATCGACGGCCTACCGCCTGAATGCAGCGTACCGTGCCGTTCCGCCTCCTTCTGGGCGGTGACGACGGTGTCGCGGATCTCCGCCTCCATCTGGGTGTGGCGTTCTTCGCTCCAGGCACCGATGCGGATGAGGTGGTTCTTCAGCCGGATGACGGGATCGCCGAGGGGCCAGGCTTCCGATTCCTCCTTCGGCCGATAGGCGGACGGATCATCGGAGGTCGAATGGGCGCCAACCCGGTAGGTGACATATTCGACGAGCGTAGGCCCGATATTGCGTCTAGCGCGTTCCGCCGCCCATTTCGCCACCGCATGGACGGCGAGGTAGTCGTTTCCGTCGACCCTGAGCGACGGCAGGCCGAAACCGAGGCCGCGGGCGGCGAAGGTTCCCGAGCCGCCGCGGGCGATCCCCTGGAAGGTCGAGATGGCCCACTGGTTGTTGACAACGTTGAGGATAACGGGCGCGCGGTAGGTAGAGGCGAAGACGAGTGCCGCGTGGAAATCCGATTCCGCCGTGGAACCATCGCCGATCCAGGCGGCGGCAATCTTGGTGTCGTTCTTGATCGCCGAGGCCATGGCCCAACCCACCGCCTGTACATATTGCGTGGCGAGGTTGCCGGAGATCGAGAAGAAGCCGTGCTCCTTGGAGGAGTACATGACCGGCAACTGACGACCCTTCAGCGGATCGGCATCGTTCGAGTAGATCTGGTTCATCATGTCGACCAGCGGATAGTCGCCGGCGATCAGGAGGCCCGCCTGCCTGTAGGTCGGGAAGTTCATGTCTCCGGGCTGCAGCGCGCGCCGGAAGGCACAGGAGACCGCCTCCTCTCCGAGATGCTGCATATAAAAGGAGGTCTTGCCCTGACGCTGCGCCATCAGCATGCGCTGGTCGAAGGCGCGAAGCACCATCATGTGCTTCAGCCCTTCCATCAGTTCCTCGGTTGTCAGGGTTCCGGCCCAGGGGCCGACAGCCTCGCCCTCGCGGTTGAGGACCCGGATGATGGAAAACGCAAGGTCGCGAATACTCTCGGGGTCGGCTTCGACCTCAGGCCGCCGCACGGAGCCCGCCTTGGGAATGGTGACATGGGAAAAGTCAGGCTTGTTGCCCGGCCGCACTTCCGGTTCCGGCACATGCAGACTGAGCCTCGGGGCTTCGGTCATTCTCGCTTCTCCTCCCTGAGAACCGATCGGCAGGCTTGTTTCCTCCTCGAAACGAACCTTCCGATAATCTAGGGCCGACAAGCTGGTTGAGCAATTTTATTGCGTGACGCTAAACTGCGAATTGTATTGCGGACCGGCAATTTTCTTGCGGCTTTAGCGCCGCCTGCGACAGGAGCGGAACCCGCGGCCATTTCGCCCGTTTGGCGCACTCTCTCTCAAAGGGTGATACATGACTTCCGCTATCCAAGCAGCCGACGAGTTCCATGCCTTTCCCCGCACATGGGGTGCCGAGTACATCGCCGTCGGCGAAGTGCGTTTTCGGCTATGGGCGCCTGGGCAGGAGCAAGTCGCGCTCCGCCTCAACGGCAGCGAGACGCCGATGACCCGGGATGCCGACGGCTGGTTCGAGCTTCTGGCCGTCGGTGTCTCCGCCGGAAGCGAGTATTCCTATGTGCTGGCAGATGGCACCGCCCTGCCCGATCCTGCCTCCCGAGGCCAGAAGGATGACGTCAACGGGCCTTCACTGGTCATCGACCCAACCTCCTACGAGTGGCGGAACGCCGAGTGGCGCGGCCGCCCATGGGAAGAGGCCGTGATCTACGAAATGCATGTCGGCACCTTCACCGAGGAAGGCACGTTCCGCGCCGCGATCGAGAAGTTGCCGCACCTTGTTGACCTCGGCATTACTGCAGTCGAGGTCATGCCCGTCGCCCATTTCGGCGGCAATCGCGGCTGGGGCTACGACGGCGTGCTGCTCTATGCGCCGCACAGTGCCTATGGCGCGCCGGAGGACTTCAAGGCATTCATCGATGCCGCTCACGGCCATGGCCTGATGGTGTTGCTGGATGTCGTCTACAACCACTTCGGCCCGGAAGGGAACTACCTGCCGCTCCTCGCACCGGAGTTCTTCCACCCCGACAAGCACACGCCCTGGGGTGCTGCGATCGCTTACGAACTGCAGCCGGTCCGGCGCTTCTTCGTCGAGAACGCCCTGTACTGGCTGCACGAATTCCAACTCGACGGGTTGCGGTTCGATGCCATCGACCAGATCGGGGACGAGGAGTCGGACCAGCACATACTCCTGGAGATGGCCGAACGGATTCGCCGCGAGTTCCCGGACCGCCACATCCACCTCACAACCGAGGACTCCCGCAACGTCACCTTCCTGCACGAGCGAGGCGAAGACGGCAGCGTGCCGCGCTTCACCGGCGAATGGAACGACGACTTCCACAACGCCATCCACGTCTTCGCAACCGGCGAGACCGATGGCTACTACAAGGATTTCGCCGTGGAGACCGAGCGACTTGTCGCCCGCACGCTTGCGGAAGGCTTCGCCTATCAGGGCGAGGTCTCGCAGCATTCTGGCGAGAAGCGCGGGGTGAAGAGCACCGGCCAACCACCCGTCGCCTTCGTCGACTTCATCCAGAACCACGACCAGGTCGGCAACCGCGCCTTCGGCGAGCGGCTGCTCACCCTGGCCGGCCCGGAGAAGACGAAGGCCTTACTTTCGGCTCTCCTGCTGTCACCGCATATCCCGCTCATCTTCATGGGCGAGGAATTCGGCGAGACCCGGCCCTTCCTGTTTTTCACCGACTTCCATGGCGATCTGGCCAAGGCTGTGCGCGAGGGACGGCGGAAGGAATTCGAGGGTCATGCCGGGCACGGCAGGGAGGATGAGGAGATTCCCGACCCCAATGCGGGAGCAACGTTCACGGACTGCAAGCTCGACTGGCGCAAGCCGGCCTCGCCGGATGGAGCCGAATGGATGGACCTGATCCGCGACCTGCTGGCGCTGCGCCGCGAGGTGATCGTGCCCATGCTGGGATCAGCGCGGGCAGCAGGCGGTCGCGTTCTGAAGGCAGAGGATGGACAGGTCGCGGTCGCGTGGGACTTCCCCAAGGGAGAGATCGGCATGGCGATAAACCTTGGCGACAAGCCGAAGCCGCTGCCGGAGCTCCCGGGCGAACGCGTCCATCGTCTGCCTGCGGATGCGGGCGCGGGCAGCGAGCTTGGTCCCGCCGGCATCGTGGTCACCATCAGGGCCGGAGAGCGAGCATGACGATTCCGACCTCCACCTACAGGCTCCAGTTCCGCAACGGCATGACCTTCGATCGCGCGGCTGGCCTGGTGCCTTACCTCCAGCGGCTCGGCATAAGCCATCTTTACGCCTCGCCGATCTTCTCCGCCACCAGCGGCTCCACCCATGGCTACGACGTGACCGATGCCAACGAGTTCGACCCTGTCCTCGGGGGCCGCGACGGCTTTCTGAGGATGTCGGACGCGCTGCGGGAGCACAGCCTCGGGCTGATCCTCGACATCGTGCCCAACCACATGGCCGCCTCGCTTGAGAACCCATGGTGGCGCGACGTGGTGGAGCACGGGCAAGAGAGCCGCTACGCCCGCTATTTCGACATCGACTGGAGCCGCAGGCTGACCCTGCCCTTCCTCGGCGACACCTTCGAGGAGGTGTTGGCGAGGGGCGAACTCTTGGTGAAGGCAGATCCGCGAACCGGCAAGCCGGCGATCGCCTATTACGAGAGCTTTTATCCCCTCACCCCCTCCTCCTATGAAGGACGGGAGCGAGAGGTCCTGGAAGCCACGAGGCCGGATCAGATTGCGGCACTTCACGACCGCCAACCCTGGCGGCTGATGTCCTGGCGGGACGCTCCGCGCGAACTGAGCTATCGACGCTTCTTCGAGATCACCGGTCTGGTCGGGCTGCGGGTGGAAGATCCCCATGTCTTCGATGCAGCGCACCGGACGGTGCTCGATCTGGTTCGGGAGGGTCGCGTGGATGGCCTGCGCATCGACCATGTAGACGGCCTCGCCGATCCGAAGAGCTATCTAGACCGGCTGCGGGCAGCGGTCGGGCCGGATACATACATCGTCATCGAGAAGATCCTCGGCGAAGGCGAGCAGATCCCGCAGGACTGGCCGGTTTCCGGAACCACCGGCTACGAATTCATCACGGCACTGGGCAACGTGTTCGTGGACGGCAGCACGCATGAAGCGCTGACGGCAGCCTACCGGAGCGTGGCCGGCGACGTTGCGACACCAGAAGATGAGTTGCGCGACGCCAAATTATCCATGGCTAACAACAACTTCGAAGGCGAAGTCGCAACGCTTCTGAAGCTTGCTCTCAGACTGCATGAAGCAGAGGACGTCACGGCCATTCCATCCGAGGCGATGCATGAGGCCCTTCGGGAACTGCTGGTCGCCTTTCCCGTCTACCGCACCTATGGCACGACGGACGGCATGCCCGCCGAAGGAAAGGCGCTTCTGGATCGCATCGTGGGCGACGTCAGAGGCGGCAGCCACGCACCGGACGATCAGGCGCTCACCTTCCTGCATCGCCTGCTTGCAGGAACCGCCGGCGACGACAGTGATGAGGCGCGCCTCTTCCGTACCCGCTTTCAGCAGCTTACCGGGCCGCTGATGGCAAAGTCGCTGGAGGATACGCTTTTCTTCCGCAATCACCGCCTTCTGGCGCTGAATGAAGTCGGCAGCGAAGCCGATCCGTACCCCGCATCCTTCGCCCGTTTTCACCAGGAGATGAAGGCTAGGCTGCAGCATCAGCCGGATGCCTTGTCGGGCACCTCTACCCATGACACGAAGCGCGGCGAGGACGCCCGCGCCCGCCTCTATGCCATCAGCGAGGCTCCCGATCACTGGGCGGAGTCGGTGAACCGCTGGTGCGAGATGAACCGGGCCGCAGTCAAGGCGCTGCCGGATGGGCCGGCACCCGAGCCGGCGACCGAATGGATGCTCTACCAGGCGCTCGCTGGCGTCTGGCCGACGGATCTTGCGCCGGATGACGCAGACGGGTTGAAGGCACTGGAGGAGCGCTTTCTGCAATATGTCGAGAAAGCCCTGCGGGAAGCCAAGCAACGAACGACATGGGGAGATCCGGACGAAGCTTACGAGGGAGCGGTTCGCGCATATGCAAGCCACCTGCTTTCGTCGAAAAATAGATCCTTCCTCGAAGACTTCCGGGCAACGCTTGAACCTTTCGTCAGAGCTGGCCTCGTCAACGGCATCACGCAGACGCTCATCAAGCTCGTGGCACCGGGAGTACCCGACATCTACCAGGGCAGCGAGCGGCTGGACCTGAGCCTGGTCGATCCCGACAACCGGCGGGAGCCGGACTTCGACACCCTGACGACAGGACTTGCGGAAGGTAGGCTTCCCACGGAAGAGGAGGATTGGCGATCAGGGCGGCTCAAGCAGCAGATTGTCCGCCGCGTCCTTAACTTGCGCCGCAACCACCCGCTCCTGTTCCGCACCGGCGATTACCTGCCGCTGGCGCCTGAGGGCAAGCGGGCCGAGCACCTTGTCTCCTTCGCCCGGCAAACCGAAGACAAGTCACTTATTCTGATCGCGCCCCGTCTTGTGCTGGGCGCATTCCGGCAAGGGGATCGACCACTGTCGGACCGGTGGCAGGAAACCCTGCTGCCACTGCCAGGCTCGGTCGGCGGCCGGGCCTATCGGGACGTCTTTACAGGTCGGCGGTTCGATCCTGCCGAAAGACTGCCGGTGGCCTGGGCATTCGTCGACCACCCGTTCGCGCTGCTTCTCTCGGCATAAGGCGTGAAGCCACGAAAAAGGGCGCCGATCGCGAGATCGGCGCCCTTTTTCGTGTCGATTATAGTTCCTCTCAGCCGAGGCCGATAAAGGACAGGATGGCGAGAACGATAACGACCGCTCCGACAAGCCAAACAATGCTGTTCATGTCTCTCTCCTTGTTGATCAGATCTCTGGGAAGTGGGGGATCAGGCGAAGCCGACCAGGTTGAGAATGGCGATGACGATCACGACGGCGCCCACCAACCACACGATGCTGTACATAGCGTTCTCCTTTGTTTCTCGGGGAAGGGAACGGCGGCTCGTGGAAAAGGTTCCGTCTGTCGAATGACCCTGGAACATTTTGGCGACAGGCGATGTTGACTTTCGCCAGGGCAAGGAACCAGCGTCAACGAGGGGATCAGCACGTGCTTCAAGCAACGGATCAGAATGCTGCGGCGGCCAGGCGTCACGTCGTGATCGTCGGTGGTGGCTTCGGCGGTCTGGCCTGCGCTCGCGAGCTCGGCAACTCCGACATCGAGGTCACCGTCATCGACCGGCGCAACCACAACCTGTTCCAGCCATTGCTCTATCAGGTGGCGACCGCTGCCCTGTCGCCCGCCGATATCTCTGAACCGATCCGCAGGACGCTGGGGCGCTACCGCAACATCCGGGTGCTGCTGGGAGAGGTCATTGGTCTGGACCTTCCGACCAAGCGTATCCTGCTCGATGAGGGCGAGCCGGTCCACTATGACATCCTCGTCCTCGCCACCGGCTCAGAATACAACTATTTCGGCCACGAGGACTGGCGTGCCTGGGCGCCCGGGCTGAAGACCATCCACGAGGCACGCCTGATCCGCCAGCGACTGCTTCTCGCCTTCGAGAAGGCGGAACTCTCGACCTATCCCGAGGAAAAACAGGCACTGCTGACCAGCGTCGTGATCGGCGGCGGACCCACTGGCGTCGAGATGGCGGGCGCCATCGCGGAACTCGGGCATTTCATGATCTCTCGCGATTTCCGCCGGCTGCAGCCGGAGCATTTCCGGGTCATCCTGGTCGAAGCCGGCCCCCGCATTCTCTCCGCCTTTCCCGAGGAACTGGCGGACTATGCGCGCAAGGAATTGGAGAAGGCTGGCGTCGAGGTACTCACGAACCTGCCGGTGGAGTCGATCAGCAAGGAGGTTGTCGTTGCAGGCGGCCGATCCATCAGGACCGGCAGCGTCATATGGGGTGCCGGCGTCAAGGCATCGCCTGCTGCCTCATGGCTCGGGATCGAAGGAAAGTCCGGGGGCCGGATTCCCGTCAACCCGGACCTGAGCGTCACAGGCCACCCCGACGTCTACTCGGTGGGCGACACCGCGCTCGGCCTGGCGGAAGACGGCAAGCCCCTGCCCGCACTGGCGCAGGTCGCCAAGCAGCAGGGCGAATACCTCGGGAAGGCGCTGCGTCTGCGCCTGACGCAGGACCGGCAGCCTGAATCCTTCCGGTTCAACGACCGCGGCAACACCGCTGTCATCGGCCGAAACGCCGCCATCTTCGACTTCGGGAAACGGCGCCTGAAGGGGCGGTTCGCCTGGTTCCTCTGGGCGATCGTGCACGTCTACCTGCTGGTCAACTTCGAAAAACGCCTGCTCGTCAGCATCCAGTGGATTTGGCGCTATGCCACGAGGCAACGCGGGGCGCGGATCATCGACGAGAATGCCGCCGCGGCAGTTCCCGCATCGACGGAAAGGACAGAGACATGAACACCGCCAATCCTCAACTCGAGGGCCTCTATCTTGCCATTGCGGCCATCAACAGTCTCTTGGTCAGCAAGGGGATCGTCAGCCACGAGGAAGTCGAGCAGGCACTGCAGGCCGCCGAGCAGACCGTGCTCGACGACAGCAAGCCGCTGACTGTCTCGCAGTCGCATCAGAAGGCGGTGGCTTTCCCGATCCGTATCCTGCTTCTCGCCAACGAGGCCGCACAACGGGGCGAGAGCTTCGACTTCGAGGACCTTGCACGAGAGGTCGGGCGCCGTACCTGAGCGAAACCGATGAGACGGCACGGCGCCCGCCGGCGCCGCGCCCGGACGTCAGATGATGGGCTTGCCGCCGGTCACGGCGATGGTCGCACCCGAGACGTAGCTCGATAGCGGCTCCGCAAGCATCACATAGGCTGTGGCGAGTTCCGCTGGCTGGCCGGGGCGCTGCATCGGCACCTGCTTGCCGAAGTTCTTCACCTTGTCCGCCGTCATCGTGGAAGGGATGAGTGGCGTCCAGATCGGACCGGGCGCCACGGCATTGGCGCGGATCTCCTTCTCCGCCAGCAACTGCGCGAGGCCGGCCGTGAAGTTCTGAATCGCGCCCTTGGTGGTCGCATAGGCGAGCAGGCTCGGATTGGGACTGTCGGAATTGATCGATGCAGTATTTATGATCGCGCTGCCAGGCTTCATGTGGGGCACCGAGGCCTTGGTGAGGTAGAACATGGCGTGGATGTTGACGCGGAAGGTAAGCTCCCACTCCTCGTCGCTGATGTCGCCGATATCGGCGAAGGTTGCCTGGTGGGCGGCATTGTTGACGAGGATATCGACGCCACCGAGTTCGCTGACCGCCGTGTCTATGATCTTCCGGCAGTGCTCGGCCGACTGGATGTCGCCCGGAACGAGAACGGCCTTGCGACCCGCTTCCTCGACCCAACTCTTCGTTTCCTGCGCGTCCTGATCCTCGTCGAGGTAGGAAATCAGCACATCCGCGCCTTCTCGAGCATAGGCGATCGCCACAGCCCGGCCAATGCCGCTGTCGGCGCCGGTGATGATCGCCTTCTTGCCGGCAAGTCGGCCGGATCCCTTGTAGGACTGCTCGCCATGGTCAGGAATCGGCTGCATCTTGCTCGTGTAACCCGGCATCGACTGCTGCTGGTCGGGAAAGGGCGGTTTGGGATAGTGGCTCATGATGTCCTCTTTGCTGGGAGTTCAACGTCCGAACGGTAACGCTGGAGCTAAGTTCCCGGCGGATCGAGGAGCAGCCAGCCAAGGGGTGAAACAAAAATGCCGCCGCATCCATGAGATGCGGCGGCATGAAATTGATATTGCTGGAGTGTCTCCGAGAGAGCGGCCGCAGAGCTGCAGGCACTGGTCAAGCGCCCGGGGTCACCTGACCGTCGCCACCGCGCAGCCGCCGCAAATGATCGATGATGCGGAGCGAACCGGAAGCACGTGCCGCCGAAAAGTCAGAACTCTTCGAGAGTATGCGCAACATGTCTTCAGCCTCATCGGCTGAGATCGTGCCGCGCGCCGCCAGCCCATCGATCAGCATGAGCATCGCTCCTTCAACGGCGAGAGCGCGGCGGTGGGTTTCGTCATCGTTGTTGTTCTCGACATTCAGCATCATCAGGCTCCGTCCTTATCTGTACCTGACGAATTGTTTCAGGCGGGAAAGGTTCCTTGATCTTCGTGGAGCCCGCGCCGCCCGCGCCCGTCAGACAGGATGTCGCCCATGCTCCCGGTCGATCCGTCCCTGCTCCGCCTTGTAGAAATACTGGCTTGCCACCAGCCACCCCTTCAGCGGCCTCAGTGGCGGAATGCATGTCAGCAGCATGAATGGCAGCGAGGTCAGCAGGTGCACCCAGAAAGGCGGCTGGAAGGCCACTTCGATCCAGACCGCGAGCGCGACGCTCGGGACGCAGGCGAAGCACATGACGAAGAAGGCAGGGCCATCCGCAGGATCAGCGAAGGAATAGTCGAGGTCGCACACCTCGCATTTCTGCCGGAGCGTCAGAAAGCCGTTGAACAGGTGGCCTTGGCCACAGCGCGGGCAGCGTCCCCGAACACCGGTGCTATAGGGAGACAATGGGGGCCACTGGGCGTCAGATGACATGCTATTTCCTTTCCCGAACCGGTCCCTTAAACGCCCAACCCCGGCAGGCGGCAAGGGTTTCGTGCCGTGCGCGTCAAAGTGACCCGATGTGGGGAGGTTTCGAATGCCGGCCAATCAAAGATCGTCGAAGGGCCAGCCGCGGTAGATGCGCCGCGAGACGAGCTTGAGGCTGCGATCAGGCTGGATCACGTAGCGCTCCTCGACCCGCTGGCCGAGATTGTTCGTAAACTGATGGTTGACCGAGCTTCCGACCGGCGCCTTCGTCAATCGTGTGCGCGGCTGGCCGCCATAGGTGATGCTGCCGGGAATCGGCTCCAGACCTGGCGCATCGCTGAGCGAGCCGGATGTGCACCCGGAGACGGTCAGCGCCAAGGCTGCGATGATCAGCAAGTATCTCATAGCCCACTCTCCCTGGTCGGCGTGCTTCACCGGAAAACGAGGAGCGACCGCACCGGTTCCTCCGGCGTCAGACGCCCCGCAGCCGATTGTGGACGGCGACCGCAGCGATCTCGCCCTGAGCCATGGCCACTCCCAACTGATTGAGCCCTGTCACTACGTCGCCGACCGCGAAGCAGCCGTCAACCGCCGTCTCCTGATGGGCGCCGGTACCGATCCGTCCGTCTTCCTCGAGGACGATCCCGAGGCCGGCGGCAAGGCGCGAGCGCGGACGCACCCCGAGAGCGGAGTAAAGAACCACCTGTTCGAGCCGCCTACCGTCAGAAAATGTCAGCGACGTCTCACTCTCGCCTGCCCGCTCCACCGATGAAAGGGCGGCCGTGATCACGCCGATCCGCTCCTCCATCAGGGACGCTTCAGTGTCCCCGTCCCACTCCGGACTTTCGCCGAGTGTGGCGATGCAGACAGTATCGCTGAACGTCTGCAGGAAACGGGCTTCGGCCACTGCCCGCAGGCTATTGCCGATCACGCAGACCGGCCGGCCGGCGATCTCGAACCCGTCGCAGATCGGGCATATCCGCAGATAACCGCCGGCGATCATGTCTTCCGCGTCCGCAAAGGGCGGGAGGTTGTCCTTCAGCCCGGTGGCCAGGATGATGCTCTGCGCCGTCAAGCCGGAACCGTCATCGAGGCGGACTCGGAAGAAACTGTCCTCTGTCTTTTCGACGCTCGACGCCGCGGCTTCGACCACCGGGACCCGCAACAGTGCCAATTGCTCGCGCATTCGCGCCAGAAGAGCCTCGCCCCTGATACCGCCGGGAAAACCTGGATGGTTGTAGGATCGCGGAATGAGTGAGGCACGGCTTGCTCCGCCATCGACAACGAGCGTCTTCCGGTTCATCCGGGCAAGGTAGATGGCGGCCGTCATGCCGCCGGGCCCACCGCCGACAACCACGCAGTCGAACGGCGTCCCTGACAAGTCCTGCCGCGCAGAACCTGCGCCTGTCGTACCGCTTTCCATACTGTTCTCGCTACCACGCCTTCAGGCGGCGACAACTCATCCGGAAGACCAGGGTTCCCAGAGTTGTTCGACGCGACCCTCTCGCGACATGGGCCTGCGATCAGCGGACCAGAAGCGTGGGCAGTCTGACACCCTTCATCATCGAACTGGTCACGCCGCCGAATATCCGCTGCCTCCAGCGGGCATGGCCATAGGCACCGAGAACCAGCATATCCGCCGATACTTCGAGAGCACGTTGGTTCAACACGTCTTCGACGGGCCGCCCGCCGCTTGGTATCTGGTCCACGGTCACATTCACCCCATGCCGCGCCAGGAATGTCGCAAGTTCGGCGCCGGGCTCGCCATCATGATCCGCATAAGGGCTCGTCGGATCGACGACGGCCACATCGACCGCTTCGGCGGCCATCAGCATGTCCATCGATTCCCGAACCGCCCGTATCGCCTCGATCTTGTTGTTCCAACCCAGCATGATCCGTTTCGGGCGCAGGCTTGCCTGATCTCCCTCGGGCAGCAACAGCACCGGCGACATGGCGTCGAACAGCCCACCGTTGACGACGATGCCGATCAGAGAAGCATTTGTCATGACCCGGGGGCCTACCGTTATGAGGTCGGCATAGAAGGCGCGGCGGGTCAGTTCCTCGGTCAGGAACACAGGCTCGTCGTAGAAGCTGGCGAAGTCATAGGAGATCCCGCTGCCAGCGCAGGCCGCATCGTGCGCCTCGGCGGCCGCCTTGAAGTCGTGCTGGTGATGGTGCCGGCGATCCAGCCAATCCGTATCTACAGGATAGTCGCTCAGTGTCGGCGACAGCGCCACCTGCAACGCCAGGACCGAAAGATGCGCCTCGCTCCCGGCGCAAAGCGATATCGCCTGCTGAAGGTCAGCGACAGTGTCCTTGCCCCCGACAACGGCCAAGACAGTCTTGAACGGCATTCCAATCTCCTCTCGTAACGATCCCGAAGCCGTTCACCGGCATCGACAGTCTCCCAGGAACTGCCCCAGGCATGCTGATCCTTGCACAGGGAGCGGAACCGTTGTTGACATATATCAACCTCGGCTTGGTTATCTCGAATAGGCTGGCGGACAACCCGCACGTCTCTCTGACAATGACCGGAAAAGCCGAGTGAGCGACCCGACCTCTGCCAAGATGGGATTGACAGCGCTCGAAGCTGAGGAACGACTGGCCCGCTTCGGCGCCAACCTCCTTCCCGAGCCGAAGATCCCTTCATTCCTGATGACTTTCCTGCTGCAGTTCCGCAGCCCGCTCATCTACATCCTGCTTGTCGCGGCGGCCCTTTCGGCGGCCCTGGGAGACCTTGAGGACAGCTTCTTCATCGGGTTCGTGCTCGTCTTGAACGGCATCGTCGGCGGAGTGCAGGAACATTCCGCCGGACGGGCCGCCGCGGCTCTGCGGAAGCTCGAGGAGGCGACCGCGACGGTGCTGCGCAACCAGGCCGTAGTGACGATCCCGGCCCGGCTCGTCGTGCCGGGTGATATCGTCCTGCTGGAGGCCGGCGCGCGGGTGCCTGCAGACGTCAGCGTGTTCCAGGCCACCGACCTTCAATGCGACGAGTCCCTGCTGACGGGAGAATCCGCTCCCATGAAAAAGATCATCCCGCCCGGGCAGGAGAATGCCGTTCCCGCCTTTGCCGGCACCCTCGTCACGAGGGGGCGTGGGCGGGGCGTGGTCGTCGCGACGGGCATGTCGAGCGAGATCGGCAAGATCGCGGCGGAACTTGGAAAGAAGTCCTCCGCCAAGCCGCCGCTGATGATCCGGCTTGCCAAGTTCTCCAACCTGATTGCGTGGCTCGTCGGCTTTGCCATGCTCTTCCTCATCCTGGTGGGCCTGATCCGGGGGCTCGCCTGGGGGGACCTCTTCCTGATGGCCGTCGGCCTCGCCGTCAGCGCGATACCGGAAGGATTGCCGGTGGCCATTTCCGTCGCCCTGGCAATCAGCATGCGCCGCATGGCGAGAGAGAACGTGATCGTGCGCCGCATGCCCGCCGTCGAAGCGCTCGGCTCCTGCACGATGATCGCGACCGACAAGACCGGCACGCTCACCCTGAACGAACTGACGGTGACGGATATCGTGCTTCCAGGCGGCAGCCGTTTCGAGTGCGAGACGGGAAGCGAGATCGACGCCTGCCGGATCCTCGGTGACACAGGACATGACCTTTCGGCAAACGACCGTGTCTCCCGTCTGTTCAAGGCAGCCTCGATGCCCAACGAAGGCGCGCTGATCCGGGATGAGAATGGCTGGGCTGGGGTCGGTGACACCGTCGACGTCGCCCTGCTGGCCGCCGCACGCAAGGCAGGCCTGGAGCATCAGGCGCTGGCGGAGCACTACCCGCTTCTCACCCGCATCCCCTACGAGCCGGACCTGAAATACGCCGCCTCCTTCCACCAGCGCGGCGATGTCGTGCGCGTCTTCGCCAAAGGTTCCCCGGAGACGCTGATCGGCATGGCGGACCGGATGGACATGGGTACGGAATTCGTGCCGATCGACCGGGATGCCCTTCTGCGACAGAAGGAGGAGATGGCGGCCCGAGGTCTTCGCGTGCTGGCATTTGCCGACGGCGAGATTTCCTCGGGAGAGAGCAGCGACCTTGGGGCTCACCACCTCGTCGATCTCGTCTTCCTCGGGATGGTCGGGATGCAGGATCCCGTCCGTCCCGAAGTGCCCCAGGCGGTTGCCGACTGCCGTTCCGCAGGCGTCGAGATTGCCATGGTTACGGGCGATGACCCGCAGACGGCCGCCACCATTGCACGGCACGCAGGACTCTCCTTCAAAGAGGACCAGGTGGTTACTGGCCACGATGTCGAATCGGCCGAGGAGACTGGAGAAGCCGGCCTCGATGCACTGACTGCGCGCGCCCGCATCTATGCTCGCGTGGCGCCGGCACAGAAGCTTGCCATCGTTCGGTCGCTTGCCCGCAACGGGCACTTCGTCGCCGTCACGGGGGACGGCATCAATGATGCACCGGCGCTGAAGCATGCGCATGTCGGCGTCGCCATGGGCCGGAAGGGGACGGACGTCGCAAAGGAGAGCGCCGATATCGTTATCACCGACGACAACTTCTCGTCCATCGTCAGAGGCATCCGCGAGGGGCGTGTGGCCTACAGCAACATCCGCAAGGTCATCCTGATGCTGGTGACGACCGGGATTGCCGAGGTCCTGCTGTTCCTGCTGGCGATCCCGCTCGGGCTGCCCATGCCGCTCCTTCCCGTCCAGTTGCTCTGGCTGAACCTCGTAACCAACGGCATCCAGGACGTGGCCCTGGCCGGCGAAAAGCGGGAAGGAGACGAACTCCAACGCCCTCCGCGACGCCCCCGGGAGCCGATCTTCGATGCCATCATGATCCGGCGCATCCTTGTCACCGTCGCAGTAATGGGCTTCGGTGGCTTTGGCCTGTTCTACTGGCTGCTCGCGCAAGGATACGAGGTGTCCCAGGCGCGCAACCTGCTTCTCCTCCTCTTCGTGATGTTCGAGAACGTTCAGACCTTCACCAGCCGGTCCGAGCGGCGCTCTATCTTTTCGATCCCCCTCCTCGGTAATCCGCTCCTGGTGGTGATCATCATCATTGCCCAGGCGCTCCACATTGCCGCGATGTACATACCCTGGCTGCGCGACACCCTCGATCTCGCCCCGATCAGCCTGGCGGAATGGGCCCTGATGCTTCTTGGCGCGGCATCGATTATCGTGGTGACGGAACTGGACAAGTTGCGCCTGCGCCGCACCGAGGCACGGCGGTCACGTGACATCGTGGAGCCGGTTACCAAACGCTGACCGCCACGGATTTTCTAGCAGAGAGGCGAAGTTTGGAGGAATTTGCCTCCTGCATCATCGCTCGGCCTGTTAGTCGTCTGCTCCCGCAGTCGAGTACCGCTCCCCATGTCTCTCCTCCGACGTCTCAACCCTTCGATCGTGCCGGTCAGTTCGGCAGAACGCATGCGAGCGTCCGTCGGCGCGCTGGTCGGCATCATGCTGACGGGTCTCCTGTCGCGGATGGCGCTTGGCGATAGCGACGCGCTCCCCCTGCTCATCGCGCCGATGGGCGCCTCTGCCGTTCTGCTGTTCGCGGCGCCGAGCAGCCCGCTCGCCCAGCCCTGGTCGATCCTTGGCGGCAATCTCGTCTCGGCCGTCATCGGCGTCACCTGCGCACTCGCCATTGCGGATCCGGTGATCGCCGCCGGAAGTGCGATCGCGCTCTCGATCGCGCTCATGCTGCTCCTCAACTGCCTGCACCCACCGAGCGGCGCCGTCGCGCTCACCGCCGTCGTCGGCGGAGCCTCCATTCATGAGTTGGGCTATTGGTTCGTCCTCTCGCCGGTCGGCTTGAACACGATCCTGCTGCTCGTCAGCGCCTATGCGTTCAACAATGCGACAGGGCGGCGCTATCCGCATGTCGCGCCCCCAGCCACGCAGAATTCCCATGGCACCGTCGATGCCACCCCCTCCCACCGCATCGGCGTCGTTCCCGACGATCTCCGTGCCGTGCTGGAGCAGTATGACGAGGTCGTCAACATCAGCCTCGAAGATCTCGATGCTCTCCTCCACCAGGCGCAGATCCGCGCCTACGAGCGCCGCTCCGGCGAGATTACCTGCGCCGAGGTCATGTCCCGCGACGTCCTGACCGTCACACCGGAAACCAGCCTGAAAGCGGCATGGGAAGTGCTGGTCCGCGCAAAGATCAAGGCGCTCCCCGTGGTCGCGCCGGACCGCCAGCTCGTCGGCATCGTGACACAGACCGATTTCATGCGCATGTCCGTCCTCAACCAGAAAGGCGGGCTGAAGCTCGCAACGCGCGCCGGCGGGCTAGTCCGCCGGCCGGGCGTGCCCCGAACCGTCTCCGACATCATGACGCGGCGCGTCCAGTCCGCCCTTCCAGAGACCATGATCGCCAAGCTTGTGCCCCCGATGGCGGACATGGGCCTCCACCACATGCCGGTGGTCGACCACGACAATCACGTGGTCGGCATCATCACCCAGTCCGATCTTATCGCCGCACTCTTCCAGAATGGTCGAACAGGAATGGCGACGTTTGCGTCCGACTACGCTGAAGCCGGGTGACTGAGCGTAGTATTTTCGAACCTCTGAATTTAACCAAGGTACGAAAATACTTCTGGGGCAGCTTGAATGCAGCGCAACGTGAGTAGAGGATACAATACGCACATAAACAACTACGTTGAATGCGTATCCATCCAGTGGGAGCGTCATGCAAGACCCAATAGCAGTGATGGCAAGGAGACTGGCAGGCGACGATACTGTGTGCAGTGAGGAGATCGCTGAGGCGCTCGACTATGTGGAGGAGCAGATTCGCTCTGCCCGGGATGGTCAGGGGCCACTGCCGATGGCTGCCTTCCGGACGAGATCGCTCCTTTCCGCCGCGCTGAGGCTACGGCAGGAAGCCGGACACTCACTCTAGAGAAATGCGATAGCGAGCGAGTTGGCCTTCCGGACGTCTAGCCGCACCGCGTTTGGATCAACGCCGAACTGTTCAAGTGTCCCGCGCGGCACATGGAACCAAGGTCGCGCCCACCGGTTCAAGCCTCTTTAGAAGGAGAACGTTTTGAACTGGAGCGACATGTTCTTCCAGGAATGGGAGAACATATTCAGGACTATCATGGTGGGGCTGTTGGCTTACGTCTCGGTCATCCTGTTTATCCGGATCTCCGGCAAGCGGACCCTTGCCAAGCTTAATGCCTTCGACCTGGTAGTGACGGTTGCGCTCGGATCGACCTTGTCATCCGTCCTCCTGCAGAAGTCGATATCCCTGGCCCAGGGTGTCACCGCACTTGGGTTGCTCATTGCCCTTCAGTACCTGGTGACGTTCCTCTCCGTGCGCTCCACACGGTTTGCCAAGCTGGTCAGGTCCCAGCCGAGCCTCCTCGCCCGCCACGGGATCTTCTATGGCGATGCGATGGTGAGGCAACGGCTGACAGAGGACGAGGTCTTGTCGGCCGTTCGTGCGCAGGGCCTGCAAGGGCTGGAGAACGTGGAAGCAGTGATCCTGGAAAGCGACGGTTCGCTCAGCATCATCCCGCGGCAGGACTGAGCAACCACGGTCTTAATTTTCGGGGCCGCACATCTGCCGGACGCAGCAGCGACTTGCTGTCGCAGACGATGCTGCGATCTGAGAGGGACTGAAAATAGCTGCTAGAACAGTCGGATTGCGAAGCGAGGACCGGGTTCAATGGCCAACGACTGCAATGCCGAACTGCATGCGCGTCCCTCCATCAAATTTCTTGGACCCGCGATTGTCGAGCATGTTGCGCTCATGCCGGCCAAGTTCCTTGGCCAGCATAGTACGCAGGCGGTTGTCGGTGCGCCTGTTGCTGGCGACAGGCATGTTCGCAGCCAGATCGAGTATCATACAGAATTCATCACCATCACCGTGGTGACGCAACTGGACACGCAGCCGGTGGAATGGCCTGAAAGCCAGCTTTCGGTCGCAGACTTTCAGGAACTGGCGGCGACGCCCGATGCTGAGCTTATCTGCCGGACGTCCATCCTGGTCACAGGTCCGGCCCCGCCTGAAATCGCGCCGGTCCTCTCGAAGCTCGGTTTCGGCGACACCGCCGTCTCCTCGGTCGGCCGAGGTTCTGCCCATGTCTGCTCCGACTTCCGTCTTCACGGCGACGGGTCGATCCGCGTCGTTCTCTTCAATCAGGACCTGAACGCACCCCGCCTGGGGCGTATGGTGAGGAGAATCTACGAGATCGAGACCTACCGTGCCATGGCACTGCTGGGCCTGCCTGAAGCGCGACGCCTCGCACCGCTTCTGGGAGATTATGATGCGAAGCTGGTTGAACTGAGCAATCGCAACCTGGCGACCCCGAGGTCCGAGCACAAGAGATTGCTGGACGACATTACCGCGCTTTCGGCCGAGGTGATCTCGGCGACGGCAGAGACACGCAACCGGTTCGGCGCAACAGCCGCCTATGCGGCAATCGTCGATGAACGGATCGCGGAGCTTCGCGAAGAACGCGTCGAAGGCTTCCAGCGCTTCGGCGTCTTTGTTGACCGGCGGTTCAAGCCTGCCGTGCGCACCTGCGCCGCGACAGCCGTGCGCCTCGATCAGCTGTCACGCGCGACCATGCATCTCATCGACCTCCTACAGACGCGCATACAGGTCGAGATCGAATACCAGAACTCTCTGCAGATAAAGGCGATGGCCGAGAGGACCGCCACCCAGATCAGGATTCAACGGGCAGTCGAGGGCTTCTCGATCATCGCCATCAGCTACTACCTCCTGAGCCTCCTGAAGGTGGTGACGGAGAGCATGAAATATGCCAGCTACAGCGTAAGCCCACTGGTCATGCTGATATCCATACCTGTCGTCGTCGGCGCCGTGGCACTGACAATCCTGCGGGTAAGGCATGCCCTCACGTCCGGAAAATGAAGGAGGTCCAGGGGTCGCAGACGCGTTCTGGGCCTCCGCAGCTCAGTCGATACCGCCACCGGCTGACTGGTCGTCTTCGCCGGCGTCCTCCGGAGTGACGTCGAGAATGGCAGCGTGCATGCTGATTTCTGCCTTGCCGGGACGGCAATTTTCCATGCACGGCTCTTTCTTCTCCGCATAGAACGGCTCTTCCCGGCGATCGTCGTCGATGAAATTGGGTTCATTCGGCAACTGGATCTCGGTGAAGTTCTCCTTGGACAGCTCGAATTCCTCGTCCGTCACGACATCGTTGAGGTAGAGGAGATAGGCGGTGAGCGCGTAGACGTCGTCGTCGGAAAGGGAGCGTGCGTTGCCGAATGGCATGGCCCGACGCACATAGTCATAGACTGTGGACAGATAGGGCCAATAGGAGCCGATCGTCTTTTCCGGACGTTCCGCCTGAAGCGTTCCCTGGCCACCGGCGAGAACCGGCCACCGTCCGACCGCCTCGCCGAAATCGCCATGGCAGGAGGCACAGTTCTCGTCATAGATTTCCATGCCATGGGCCACGGTTCCGCGACCCTCGGGCAGACCGAGGCCGTCCGGGCGCACGTCGATATCCCATGCAGCGACCTCTTCCGGCGTTGCGGCGCGGCCGAGCTTGAAGTGCTTACCCGCCCCGGGCTCCGTGCCCGCCGGTATCTCCGCAGTGTCGGAAGCATCCTGCGGGGCCGCGGAAGGCGTCGCTTCCGCCACATCCTGTGCCGCTTCTGCCTCGGGCTCCGTTACCGTCTCTGGTGGCGTGGCGGCTGACGCCTGCTTCTCCGAGAACGTCTCGAGATAAGCGATGACATTGCTCAGATCATCTTCGGACTTGAGGCCGGCAAAGGCCATCTTCGTGCCTTTGACGAGCCCGCGCGGATTGGCGAGATAGGCCTTCAGATTGTCCTCATCCCAGACTAGTCCGCCCGCGCCGGCTTCCATCATCGCCTTCGAGTACTTGTAGTCCTCGATCGCCCCCGCCTTGCGACCGATCACGTCATTGAGATGCGGGCCAACCCTGTTCTTTGCCCCCTCTCCCACCGCATGACAGGCCGCGCACTTGGCGAAGACCTTCTTGCCGGCTTCCGGATCGTCCGCCAGGACGCTGGTCGCGCCTGCGAATGCGGCGAAGCCCAGAACCGCGATCGTCTTAAAAGATCTCGACATTTTCGATGCCTCCGTCCTTGTTGACGTACCACGTCTGGATGCCGTTGTTGTGGTAGATGGAATTCGACCCGCGGACCGATCGCAGCTCGTCCTTCGTCGGCTGAACAAATCCATCCTCGTCGATGGCACGCGACTGCAGAAACAGTTCAGAACCATCCCAGTCGAATTCGTAGTAGAAACGGTGAAGCGCCTTCGGCAGGGCCGGCCCGTCAATCCGGGCGGTGTGCCAGTTGCGGCCGCCATCCGTCGTCACGTCGACGCGCTTGATGCGGCCATTCCCGGACCAGGCAAGCCCGCTGATCACCAGTGGCCCCTTGCCGTGCGTGATGGGCGCCTGCGGGCTGGGATTGGTGATGACGGACTTCACATCCATCACGTAGGTGAAGCGGCGAGCCTTCCCATTGGGGAGAAGATCCGTGTACTTCGACGTCTCCTCGCGCTGATGCCACGGCTCGTCACCGATCTCCAGCCGGCGCAGCCACTTGACCCACATATTGCCTTCCCAACCGGGAACGACGAGGCGGATCGGGTAGCCCTGCTCGGGACGCAGAGCCTCACCGTTCATGCCGAAGGCAACCATGCAGTCCTCCATCGCCTTCTCCAGCGGGATGGAGCGCGTCATCGCGGAGGCGTCCGCACCCTCGGCGAGCAGCCACTTGCCCTCCGGCTTGACCCCGGCTTCCTCCAGGATCGTCCGCAGCGGCACGCCCGTATACATGACGCAATGGATCATGCCATGGGTATACTGGCAGCCATTGAGCTGCGCGCCCCGCCATTCCATGCCGGAATTGGCAGCGCATTCCAGGAAGTAGAGCTTGTTTTCGCGCGGAAAACGCTTGAGGTCCGCCATCGTGAAGACGAGCGCCTTCTCGACCATGCCATTGATCATGAGGCGGTGCTGCGCCGGATCGATTTCTGCAATCCCGCCATGGTGCCGCTCGAAGCAGAGCCCGCTCGGCGTGACAATGCCGTCCAGTTCATGCAGCGGCGTGAAGTTGACGGAGGAAACCGCATCCGACGTCAGCCAGGGGACGTTCTTGCGAACGACGTGTGCCTCGAACTGCGATGGGGAACCATAGGGACGGGCATCCACCCCCTCACCGAGGTAACGGTTCCAGTCCTGGATCTCGGTGATCAGCGGATCGCCGGCTGCGAAGGCGCCGCCTGCGCCCCCCGCGATCGCAGCGCCGCCTGCAAGCCCTGCTCGCAGGAAGGATCGGCGGGTGGGATTGGTGTCAGATTTCATCAGTTCCTCCCGAACAGATGACACAGATAAACATTCAATTTTTCCTATATATCAGGGCGCGCTACTCCTGCCAATGCGGCATGAGCCTAGATTTTGCGGCTTTCCACCTTGACCGACTGATTTTCCTCGACCGTCACGACGGGATTGCGGGCAAGAAACTCCTCGACCACATCCCAGATTGCCGGCCCTTCAGTTGCCTCGTTAATGGATGCCCAGCCGGCCACCGTATATTCCTTCGACGCCTCGATCGGCTCGCCGGTCTTGAGCAGCGTCATTGCGGAAATGCGCGAACCCATCTCGCCTTCCGGATTGATCGCATAGCCCATACCGCCGACACGGACCATGTCGCCACCCTGCTGATAGTAGGGATCCTTGTTGAACAGGTTGTCGGCCACGTCCTCCAGCACATCCTTCAGCGTCTGGCCGGTCATCGTGTTACGGTAGGCGCTGGGATACGTCATCGAACATGCGTTGTGCACATCCTCCACCGTGATCTTCTGGCCGGGCAGCACCGACGTGCCCCAGCGGAAGCCCGGGGAAAGTGAGATGTCCGCCTCCCGGACATCGAGCAGGGCCTGGCAGATGAGATCGTCAAAGGTGCCGTTGAAATTGCCCCGGCGGTAAAGCAGGCTCTCCGTGGTGGCCAGCTCGCGCGACAGCTCGGCCTCATAGGGCGCCCGGATGTCGGCGATGAGCTTCGCCATATCGGCGTCCGGCTTGATGACGTCGGAAAAGACCGGGATCAGCTTGTGGCGATATCCCTTGAGAGCACCATCCTGCACGTCGAGGTCCAGGCGCGTCACGAACTTGCCGTGCGATCCCGACGCGATCAGCAGGGTCTTGCCGACGATGACCGGCTCCGGGATCGCGTCATGGGTGTGGCCCGTGAGGATGACATCGATCCCTTCGACACGCGCGGCAAGCGCGCGATCCACGTCGAAGCCGTTGTGGGAGAGCAGCACGACGATGTCGGCTCCCTCCTCGCGGGCCGCGGCGACATTTTTCGCCACCTCCTCCTCGCGGATGCCGAACGACCAGTTGGGAAACATCCAGCGCGGGTTCGCGATCGGCGTATAGGGGAAGGCCTGACCGATGACGGCAATCCTGGCGCCGCCCTTCTCGAACATCTTGTAGGCCTCGAACGCGGGCTCGTCCCATTCGGCGTCGAAGATGTTGCTGCCGAGGAAGGGGAACGGCAAGCCGTCGATGAGTTCCTGGACTTGCTCCGTGCCGTAGGTGAACTCCCAGTGTCCGGTCATGGCGTCCGGCGAAAGGCTGTTCATGGCATCGACCATGTCCTGCCCCTTGGTCTGCAGAGAGGTGTAGCTCCCCTGCCACGTATCGCCACCGTCCAGAAGAAGCACGTCCTCGCCACGCTCGGCGCGCACCTGCTTCACGATGGTGGCGATCCGATCAAGACCACCCATCTTGCCGTAGCTTCTCGCGAGCGACACGAAGTCTTCCGACGTGAAGGCATAGGCTTCCGGGGTGCCCGGCTCAACGCCGTAGAGCTTCAGGAAATCCGCTCCCGAAACATGCGGCGGCAAGCCGGCGACGCCACCGACGCCGAGGTTGACCGAAGGCTCCCGGAAGTAGACGGGCATGAGCTGGGCGTGGATGTCTGTGAGGTGCAGGATAGTGACATTACCGAGGGGCTCGAAGGCCAGCAGGTCCTGCTCGGACAGGGACTGTTGCGCCGCGACGCGCGACCACCGGCCGGCAAGGCCGGACCCGAGGATCGCCGACAGGGCAGCTGCGCCCATGAGCATCTCTCGACGTGAAAACATTCATGCACTCCTTGGCGGGTGCAGCCCATGCTGCACCTCTACAAAATGATTTGTGTTTGTATCGCCGACTACTGGCGAACGGCCGGCGTCTCGACGGAGAGGCCCGTCCCACGCCAGGTCACGTAAACCTCGAGCGCCATCAACTCATCGGAGAATGCAGCAGGCATCTCGGCACGGGTGTCGCGAATGCAGCCCCGGAAACGGTTATGCAGGGAGACCATGCCGCCGGTATTGAAGCGATAGGTCGGGAAGCCGTTGTTTTGGCCTTGGCTGAGATGGTCCGCCCGGATGTACTTGCCCATGCTCTGTTCGTGGCAGGAGGCACAGGAGAAGTCGAGCTGGCCGGTGCGCGTGTAATAGAGCTCCTTGCCCTTGTCCCACCAGGACTGCATCTCGCCTTCCTTGAGGTCGATCGAGACTGGTGTGCCGAGAGATTGGTGCTTGATGTAAGTGGTCAGCGCCACCTGCCCCTCGGCATCGAACTTGTAGGGCTCCGCACCCATCTGTTCGGTGCGACAGTGGTTTATCTGGAGCTCGAGGTTCTTCGGCTTGTTGGCTGCGGCGTCCCATTTTGGGAAATGCGCGCCAACATCCTTCATCGTTTCCGACGCGTCGTTGTGGCAAGAGGCGCAGGATTTCCCCGCGGTGCCTTCCACCGTGTTCCAGATTTCCTCACCCCGCTCGACCGACAACATGCCTGGATTGGCGAAGGAATCGGCTTCCGTCGCCCGCGTCTCAGCTTCCCGGAACAGCCAGCCCGACAGCACTTCGTCGAAGGGATGCCCTTCGGGTGCCTTGGCCCGCGTGATGATCGGCGTCCCGTCGATCTCCAGGCTGTCGTCGACCGGGTCGGCATAAGCGACCATGGCCAAGCTCGAAATCGATGACATTCCGGCCAGCACCAGGACAGAAATTTTCCTCATCGTTACCCCTCCCAAGATAACACCGCCCTCAGGCGAACCGGATTGCGAAGCCCGCCGGATTCCGGCGGGCATGTCTCAGTTGACGGTGATCTCGTGCTCGTCCGTGTAGACAGAGCCGTCGTCATCGGTCCAGGTGAACTTGAACGTGCCGCTTTCGCTCACCTTGGCGGTGAACTCGAAATAGGGGTTCGCCGAGATTGCCGGGTCGATGTCGCACGAGAAGACCGGTGCACCATTGAACTCGCAGGCGAACTTGTTGATGATCTTGCGCGGGATGACGTTGCCGTCCTTGTCCTTCCGCTGACCCGATTCCATTTCGTGGCTGATCAGGGTCTTGAGCGAGATCACCTCGCCTGCCTTGGCTTCCTTCGGCACCTTGATCCGCGGCTTTGGTTTTGCTGCCATGTCAATCTACTCCCTTGTCGATCCCGTCAGCCGCCGCAGCCGCCGATGGTGACCTTGACTTCCTTCTTGTCCATGAAGACCGAGCCGTCTGCCATCTTGGCGACGGCGATCACGTTCTGCGTCTTCGCAAGGCGCATGCGAGTGGTGGCTGCCGCAGTTCCGCTCATCGCAGTGAAATGGAAGGTCGCAACGTCTGGGTTGGGATTGCCGTCTGCAACGAGCAGGACCGACTCCACCAGATCACCGTCGGTCATTGCGCTTTCCACCTCGACCGACACCGGCACCGTATTGCCGTTCTCCGCAATCTCCGGGGCGGTAAGGGTGATCTTGCCGGTCTCCGGCTTCTTGCCGCCGGTAAACTCCATGATGAACTTGTCCGTTGCCTCGACATCGGCCAGGGCAATGCGCGTGCCCGCCACCGACATCAGCGCGAAACCGGCTGAAACGCCGAGCATCTGACGCCTGCTGATACTCATAATTCTTCTCCTCTTTCCGGAAATCTCACTCGGGTTCCTTCAGCGTACCGAGATACGCGACCACATCTTCGACCTGCTGCGCCGTCAGTATGGTCTTGCCCTCCAGATCCTTGCGGGGGTTGATGCCGTATTCGAGACTGTAGAAGGCAGGCATGACGGTTTGCTCTGTGAAGATGTGCTTGGCATTCACGACGATCGCCCGCAGTTCCTCGGCCGACCACCGATCAGCCACACCGTCGAGGGATGGCCCGACATTGCCATGGAATTGCTCGCTCTCGAGCGGCGTCACCGCATGACAGGCGAGACAGTTGCCGAGGCCTCGATTGGCGAGCACCTTGGCGCCCTCCTCCGGGTTGCCCGGCACGCCCGTCAGCGACTGACCAATGCTCATGTCCTCGAATTTCACATCAGTGGGCGCGATGTCGGACGCTATCGCGACCTGCGTGCCGAGAACACCGGCCATGGCGGCACAGACGAAGAAGCGATGCATGTGTCGAGTCCTCCCAAACTCGTCGAACCTGAACGGCGGCTCGAGTCTTGGCCGAAACGATAGCTTCATGCCCTGCAGCTATCAATAGATAAATATGAATTCTTGAATGTTTCTGTCGGCAGCTATTCCTCAGCACCCAGCCTGCCCGCTGCCCGCAACTCCTGGATGATGCGCGCGTGATAGGTCTGGAAGTGCTCGTCCCCCTCGTAGCCCTTCTCGCGCACCCACCGGAACATGTTGAGGAACGTCCATTTCCCGAAGGCGCCCGGCATGGTCGCAACGGCGGCCTCGCTGACGGGAACATCACTGGTCACCTCCTCGGGGAAAAAGACGATGGTCGGCGTGAAGACATAGCCCCACTTGCGCGCAGCACTTTTCTCGGTCAGCGTCTCTCCGTCGAGATCCGTCACCTCCTCGTCGCCGAACATGTTGTACTGGACCACCATGAAGTTCGCCTTGATGTAGTCGCGAACCTCCGGGTCGGAGAGGATCTTCTCGTGCATCTCCCGACAGTAGATGCAGCCGCGCTGTTCGAAGACGATTGCGAGCCGTTTTCCCGCAGCCTTCGCGTCCGCAACATCTTCCTTGATGTCGCGGAACGTCATCGAGAACCAGTCCTCCTTGTGAAGACCGTCTTCGCCCACAGTCACTGCACGGGCAGGCAGGCTCGCCACCATGACTGCGAGCAGGGTCAGGCCCAGAAACTTCAACATTTTCTCTCCTCCTATCCGATGGACTGGAAGACCGGGAAGGTCTCCAGCAGCCAGAATGCTATCGCCGACATCTGGCCAGTAACGAACAGGATGCCGGTCATGATCAGGAACAGGCCGAGCGCAATCTCCACCTTGCGCATGTGCCTCCGGAACCGTGCCACCCAGTCCAGAAAGCGGCTGGCGAAGACGGCCGATGCAATGAAGGGAAGGCCGATGCCCAGCGAGTAGGCCGCGAGCAGCAAGCTTCCCTTTGCCGCCGTCCCCTCCCCGCCCGCGACGAAGAGAATGGCGGCAAGAACCGGGCCGACACAAGGGGTCCAGCCGAAGGCGAAGGCCAGGCCCATGACGAAGGCACCGGCGAACCCGGCAGGCTTCGACGCCACCTGGACGCGCGCTTCCCTGTAGAGCAGGCCGATCTGGAAGACTTTCAGGAAGTGCAGGCCCATCAGGATGATGAGGACGCCGGCGATGACGGAGAGCACATCGAAATATTGCGCGATCGTCTTGCCGATGACGCTGGCAGTCGCGCCAAGCGCAACGAAGACCGTTGAAAAGCCAAGCACGAAGAACACCGCCGACAGCACGATCTGGCGACGTTCGGCTGCACCCGGATTGCTGTCCTTGAGGCGATCAAAGCTCACGCCGGCAAGCCATGCGAGGTAGGGCGGCACGATGGGCAGCACGCAAGGCGACACAAAGGAGAGAAGCCCCGCCAGGAAAGCCCCCCACAGACCGACGTCAAGCATGCAATTCCTCCCGAACACGCCGCACTAATGACTGTCCTATGTATTCAGAAATTGCTATGTATTGCAAATGACGCTTTCGATCCTTCACCGCTCAATTCTCCTGCTGGCACTTCTTTCGGCTCTTGCACTGCCGGTGCAAGCGGATGCCCAGACGCAGCTCATCATGCTGGAGCAGCCGGGCTGCCCCTGGTGCGCAAAGTTCAACGCCGAGATCGCGCCGGCCTGGCCGCACACTGCAGAAGGCGCGCGCGCACCGCTTCGCCGGGTCGACATCACGCAGCCGTGGCCGGAGGACCTTCCGAAACTTGAACCGGAGCGGTTCACGCCAACCTTCATCCTCATGGATGACGGCAAGGAAATTGGACGTTTGCGAGGATATCCCGGCGACGAGTTCTTCTGGTTTCAGATCGGTGAACTCATTGACAGGCTTCCCGAAGACTAGCTATCCACGAAAACAAGCCGCGGCACCGGAGACGTGACCCCAGGAGCATTCGCATGAGCCTCCCCAAGTTCAGCACGCTGCAGACGCAGGAGGAGCGGGAGAAGCTCTTTGCCCAGGCGCGCAAGGCCAGCGAACTCTTGAAGGCGCTGTCGCACGAAGACCGACTGGTCATCCTCTGCCTTTTGACTGAGGGGGAAAGGTCCGTGTCGGAGCTTGAAGAGATTATGGGCATGACCCAGGCCGCCGTCTCCCAGCAGCTGGCGCGCCTGCGATTTGATCGACTGGTGAATACGCGCCGGGATGGCCGCGTGATATACTATTCGCTCGCCAGCACGGAAGTCGCCCCGGTTATCGGCACCCTATACGACCTGTTCTGCGCACCTGTCAGGAATAGCGAAAGCGAAGCCTGACGGCCTCGACAGAGCGGCAATCGCCGAGAAAGGCAGATCGCGGTCTGCAGGAGGAGTTCGATGGAGGAAATCGCCTCATCAGCCTGGTCCTTGCCGCTGGCTGGCCTGCTCGCCGGCACCCTCCTCGGCTATGTCGCCAGGAGCCAGCGCTTCTGCACGATGTCGGCACTTGAGCGATACTGGTATGTCGGCGACGGAACCGGCCTGCGCACCTGGATCCTGGCGGCCACCGCGGCGCTGCTGCTCAGCCAGACGCTGCAGGCACTTCAACTCGCCGCCATCAACGAGAGCTTCTATGTCCATTCTAGCTTTGCCTGGACGGGCGCCATCCTCGGAGGGTTGATGTTCGGGATGGGCATGGCTCTCGTCGGCACTTGCGGCTTCGGTGCGCTCGTGAGGCTCGGCGGTGGAAGCCTGAGATCCCTCATCGTCCTTCTCGTGCTGGCCGTGACTGCCCTTTCAGCCCAGAAGGGACTGATTGCACAGGGGCGGGTCTACATCATCGACAATCTCGCCATCGATTTCGGCTTTGCCGGCGGCCAGTCGCTGGGTCTGATCGCCAGCTATTTCGCCGGGGTCGATCTCAGCATCCTCGTCACACTCCTGGTGGCGGCACCTCTTCTCTTCTGGATCTTCTCCGATGGCACCTATCGACGTCGGCCAAGATCAATCGCAGCCGGTGTCGTGATCGGCGCCATCATCAGCTTCGGCTGGGTCGCCACGACCCTCGCCTCGGAGCAATCTTTCGAGATCGTCCAGATCGAGGCTGCCTCTTTCGTCGTTCCGGTTGCCGATACCCTGATGCAGCTGGTGGCGTTTACCGGCACCGTCCCCGACTACGGCGTCGGTCTCGTCGTCGGCGTGGTACTCGGCTCCACCATCCATGCGTTGGCGCATCACACCGTGCGCTGGGAAGCCTGTGACGATGCCCGCGAACTGGGCAGGCATCTGTCAGGCGCAGCCTTGATGGGGATCGGAGGCGTGTTTGCGATGGGCTGCACCATCGGTCAAGGCGTCACGGCCGTGTCGGCGTTGGCACTGTCAGCGCCGCTGGTCTTCATCTCGATCGCATTCGGAGCCCGAGTTGGACTAGCCTACCTGATCGAAGGCTCCGGCCTGGCCGCCTTCCGCTCCAACACCGCCGGAGCCTGACGGCGGCCTATGCAAGCGGCACGAAGGCGTAGGCTCCATCCTTCGCCTCGACGGCACCTGCGCCGGAATAATCGAAGTGATACCCGATCAGGTGCAGCTTGTCGGCGACGAGCCGGTCAAGCAGGCGGCGACGCATCTCCACTCCCTTGTCGGGATCCTGATCGCTGCCGGATCGCCATTCCGGATGCTGAAAGGAGATGGTGGCGTGGCTCAGCGCATCGCCGCCGATCAGCGTACCCGCTCCCTGGCCATGCACCAGGAACGAGAGATGACCCGGCGTGTGACCGGACGTGTCGATCGCCTCCACTCCGGCCAACACCTCCTGCCCCGGCTTGATCATCTCCACCTTGTCCTCGATCGCGGCGAAGCGGTTCTGCGCCCCGACCACGAAGGTCTGGCGGTCCGCTGGGACGCTTTCCAGCGTATCCTTGGACGACCAATAGGCCCATTCCGCCTCACCGATCTGGTAGCGTGCTTCGGGAAACACGAGCTCGTCGAAGTCGTCCGTCACCCCCCAGAGGTGATCGGGGTGGGCATGCGTGAACAGCACGTCCGTGACCTCGGCCGGATCGATGTCCGCAGCAGCCAGGTTTTCGAGAAGCTTCCCCGCCGTCGGCATGAAGTTCGCTCCCGACCCGACGTCGAAGATGGCGAGCCGGTCGCCCTGGCGCAGCAGGGTGACGTTGCAGGGTGGCTGCAATGCGTCCGTGGGCAGGTCGTTTGCTTTCAGGAAGGCCTCGAGCTCCTCCTTCGGGACGTCCGGGTAGAGAAAGTTCATCGGCAACGAAAGCGCCCCGTCGCTGATGACGATCAACTCGCCGTCGCCCACCTGCTGCCGCGTGACCGCAAGACTGCGGAACGGCATGAGCGTGGAACCTGCGGCCAAGGCAGTGGCCATGAGAAAGTGGCGTCGGCCAAGAGCGCTTAATCTGTTCGGGGTCACTTCATATTCCTCCACCATCAATACATATATATTTTTGCATATTTAAATTCGTTGAGCTAGAGTGTCCTCAGCGGTCTCGCGAGCGGGAGGAACTCATGACCAGGTGGATGTACGCATGTGTTGTTGCCGGTTTGGCGCTGTCGCCAATGGGAGCGAGTGCTCAGGATTCTCCTTTGACGATTCGCGAGACGGACGCGGCGTTTGAAGACGTCGTGGCTGACCTGCAGGATGCAATCGTCAATCGAGGCTATGTGGTGGACTACCATGGCCGGATCGGCGATATGCTGGCGCGGACAGCTGATGATGTCGGTGCCGCAAAAGCACTTTATCGCAATGCCGAGTTCATGCAGTTCTGCTCGGCGACGGTCTCTCGCAAGGCGATGGAAGCTGATCTGGAGAATATCGGCTTCTGCCCCTATGTCCTCTTTGCCTACGAAGCCGAGACGGCTCCGGGAACGGTACGCGTCGGCTTCCGCCGCTTGCCCGCCGGTGACGGCCGCGACGAGGTGAATACTCTTCTTGAAGAGATCGTGGACGAAACGACCGGCGATTAAGCATGCGCTCGATGATCGGGAAAACGACCAGCGATCGACAGCCTGGGTTGCCTAGGCTATCACTTATTCTAACGGAGTAGGCGGTAGGCTCGGCTCCTTCACGCCGGGCTGGAGCGAGGCCTTATGGCATCGCGTGGAGTATCTCGTGGGGGCAGCTTGAGAGCGAACCTCAGCCGTCGACGGCTCCTTCTCCTGGCCGGAGCATTCCTGCTGGCGCTCGCAGCAGCGATATTTTTCGGAGTTCGGCTTCTCATCCACACCCTTTACTGGGCGTCCCATCGCGACGAGCCCATCGAGGAATGGATGTGGGTGGGCTATGTCGCGCGCTCCCATCAGGTCGCCCCCGCCGTGCTCCTCGCCGCGCTCGGTCTGCCGACCGATATACGGGATCGCCGTCCGCTGGGAGAGATTGCACATGAACAGAACAAGCAGTTCGGAGACATCCGTACACTGCTGGAAGCGGCGATCGCCGAGGAGAAGCGGAAGGCCACGGAAGCGCCTGCCTTGGGACAGGAGCCGTAGGTGCCGGAACAGCTCATCGCCATCGTCCAGGACTATGGCGCGCTAGGCCTTGCCGCGATCCTGATGGCAAGCTGCGTGGGTCTGCCCATTCCCAGTTCGCTCGTGATGATGGCGCTCGGATCCTTCATCCAGCATGAAGACATGGACATCCTCCCCTACTTCCTTATCGGCTTCGGTGGAGCGGTCGCCGGAGACCAGGCCGGCTACATGATCGGCAGGCTTGGTTCCGGCCTTCTTGAGCAAGGGAGCGGCGGACCGGCCTGGCTGGCGACATCGCTTGCCAGAGCCGCAGCCTTCCAGAATCACTGGAGCGATCTCGGCATCTTTCTCAGCCGCTGGCTGCTCAGCCCGCTCGGGCCCTGGGTCAACCTCTATTCGGGCCTCACCCACTACTCGTGGGTCAGGTTTTCCCTTCTTGTGATCGCAGGGGAGTTCGTCTGGGTTTCCGTCTATCTTGGACTGGGGATGCTCTTCAGCAGCAGCGTTGCAGCACTGGCGGATATCCTCGGATCCCTGACGTGGTTCCTGGTTACGGGGACCGTCGCCATCGCACTCGGCTGGAAGCTTGTGACTACGCTTCGCTCGAAGTCGAATCCCGACAAGGTACGGAGCTAGCGCTATCGCCGGTCCCGTTTGCAGGAGCTAATGGACCGTCTCGTTGGTTCTCGCGGAAACACACGCGCCTCATCGACGGCCTTAGAGCCGAGTCCAGTCGAGACATCCTGCCGGCAGGATCGAATTGCTGATCAGGAGGGCTCCATGGTCGTAGAACCGGTTCGCATCCCCTCCACCGGAAATGTCGACAGCCCAGACCGTCTCGGACGCGTGGGACCAAAGGAGGCGTCCGCCGCTCGCCTCAAGTCCCTGCATGGCCTGTGCCGGAGTGGCGCCGGGACCGAACACGACCATCACGGTCCCGTCGTCTGGGGCAGGCAGCGCTGCGAGGGCGCCTGCGATGAGGACCGCCAAGGCCAGTCCGGCCGGTCCCTTCGGCACCCGGCGCCCGGCGCCTCCCTTGCCGTTCCCGCGGAAGTAGGCGCCAAGGGCCAAGGGGACGAGGCCGAAGACGACAAACCAGAGAAGGTCCCAGAACAACTGGTTATCGACGTCCATCCGGATCCGGTGAATTCCCAGTATCCAGTGGGAAAGGACACTGTCGAGGATGTGCCAGGAGCCGAAACCGATCATCGCGTTCGCGAACAGAAGCCTGTCTGCACCGCTGACAGCGAAGGCAGCGCGAGAACGCCGCAGCAGCCACAACCCCGCCGCGGCGATGACATACATGAGAGCGTGGAAAAGACCGTCTGTCAGGATCAGAAGGCGGATGTCCTGACGCGCCTCCTCCAGGCCGCTCAGGAGATGATGCCATTGCAAGATCTGATGCAGCAGTATCCCGTCGAAGAACCCACCCAGCCCGAAGCCCAGCGCGTATCCGGCCCAGATCAGCGTTGCGGGCGAACCGCCGCGACCAGCCTCTTCCGGACCGACGGACGCCGTCGTCATGGGCTACCTCGTCTCAGGCCCACGGCACGCAGGACAGCATCGAACCTGTTGCCATCCTTGGCCTCGAAGTCACCTCTCAGTGCCTTCAGTGCATAACGTTCCTGATTGATCTCCTCCGCTGTGCGGAAGCCAAGCCTGCGGAGGATCGGCAGCGGTGGGCACCAACCCTGGACGGCGTGCTGGAAGAGGAATCCCGTGACAACGGCGGGCAAAGCCAGCCATCGACGATCCACTGTGGCAGCCAGGACCGTGCCCGTGAAAGCCAAGGTGGAAGCATTCGCCTCCAGCGTTCGTTCGACATCCCACTCCCTGTCGAGCTCCGCCAGCCGCGCATCGATCTGGTCGGGATGAGCCTCGTAGTAGGCGAGCCTCTCTTCCATCTGCCAGCGCAGGCGTCGATTGATTTCGTCTGATGTCTGGGCGCTCACCCGGTTCGCTGTCGTGGCCATGATCGTTCTCCTCTGCCCGGGAACTATAGGAGGAGCACAAAGTTCCGAGCCTGACCTTGAAGGATATTATTTTTACAATATATAATTCCATATAATGATGTGAACACGGAGCTGAACGTGAAGATTACCACCATTTCCGAAAAGTTGTCGGTCTCGTCGCAGCCGAGCCTTGATGAGATCCAGTCGCTTCGCGAGCAGGGGTTCAAGACGCTGATCAACAATCGTCCGGACAAAGAAGATTCCGAACAGCCGGGAACGCAGGCTGAAGCGCAGGAAACGAAACACTGCGGCCTGTCCTATGCCTTCATCCCCGTTACGGGCGACACGATCACCGAGGCGGACGTACGGGCTTTCCGACGTGCCGTCGATGAATCCGATGGTCCCGTCTTTGCCCATTGCAAGAGCGGCACTCGATCGCTGAACCTCTATCTGATCGGCGAAGTTCTGGGCGGCCGCATGCCTGCCGACGAGGTCGTCGGATTCGGGCGCAGCCGCGGCTTCGACACCAGCGCCGCTGCGCAGTGGCTCGAGAAGCACGCTGCTCGCCGGCCGCAGGTGAAGGGCTTCTTCGACAAGCGCACCTGGAGTGTCCAGTACGTCGTCTCCGATCCCACGACCCGCAAGTGTGCCATCATCGATCCGGTGCTCGACTTTGACGAGAAGTCAGGCGCGACGGCGACCATCAACGCAGATGCAATCCTGGACTACATCCGCGACGAAGGGCTGACGGTCGAATGGATCCTCGACACCCACCCGCATGCCGACCACTTTTCCGCAGCACACTATCTGAAGGAAAAGACCGGCGCCAAGACGGCCATCGGAGAACGCGTCGTGGACGTCCAGAAGCTCTGGAAAGGCATCTACAACTGGCCCGAACTTGCCACCGACGGCTCGCAGTGGGATCAGCTGTTTGCCCATGGCGAGACCTTCAAGGTCGGGTCGATCGACGCGAAGGTGCTCTTCTCTCCGGGACACACGCTGGCATCCATCACCTATGTGATCGGCGATGCTGCCTTCGTGCACGACACGCTCTTCATGCCCGACAGCGGAACGGCGCGCGCCGATTTCCCGGGAGGTGATGCACGTATCCTTTGGAAGTCGATCCAGGACATCCTGGCACTTCCCGATCAGACGCGGGTCTTCACCGGCCATGACTACCAGCCGGACGGTCGGGCACCCCGCTGGGAAAGCACCGTGGCCGAGCAGGAAAAGGCCAATCCGCATCTTGCAGGCGTGACGGAAGAAGAATTCGTGGCGCTCAGGACGAAGCGCGACAAGACGCTGCCAATGCCGAAGCTCATCCTGCATGCGCTGCAGGTCAACATTCGTGGCGGCCGTCTTCCAGAGCCGGAATCGAATGGCAAGCGCTACCTCAGGTTCCCGCTCGATGCCTTGCAGGGAGCAGCCTGGGAATGAACGCCGAGCTTGATGGACTTGTGAAGCCGGGAATGTCCCCGGCTGATCTCCCCCTGCCCGCGGCGGAGGTGGCAAACCTCCTGAAGACGCTCTCCCACCCAGCGCGCCTCATGATCGTGTGCACGCTGGTGGAAGGGGAGTATTCGGTCGGCGAACTGGAAGACAAGATCGACGTCCACCAGCCGCATCTGTCGCAGCACCTGACCGTGCTGCGCGGCTCCGGCATCGTCGAAACCCGTCGGAAGGGAAAGCAGATCTTCTATCACCTGACGGAAGAAAAGGCAGCCCAGTTGGTTTCCGCCCTCTATGACATCTTTTGCGTGAAAGAATAAGAATGAACACCTATCTCCTCTCCCTGGGCGGAGGACTGCTGATCGGCGCGTCGGCCGTCATGCTCCTGCTCCTCAATGGACGGATCGCCGGCATCAGCGGGATCGTCGGTCGCCTCGCGCAGGGCATCGGACTGACCACCAATCTCGCCTTCGTGCTTGGGCTGCTGCTCGGACCAATCGTCTACATGCTCGCCTTCGGCGGCTTTCCGGCAGTCGAGATCACCGTCGGCTGGCCGCTGATCATCGTCGCAGGACTGATGGTCGGCTTCGGGTCGAGGATGGGCTCAGGCTGCACCAGCGGCCACGGCGTGCTCGGCCTCGCGACCCTGTCCCGCCGTTCCATGGCGGCAGTTGCCACCTTCCTGACGGCTGGTGTTGTTGCCGTGGCGACCTTGCGAGGGCTGGGGATATGAGCAGGAATGTCTACCAGTTCGCCGCAGCGCTCGCTTCCGGTATCGTCTTCGGCTTCGGACTTTCCCTGTCCGGCATGTTGAATCCGGCTCGCGTCCAGGGGTTCCTAGACGTCTTCGGAGCATGGGATCCGAGCCTCGCCTTCGTTCTCGCAGGGGCCGTGATCGTCGCCTTTGTCGGAGTGCAGGCAATGAAGCGAATGCGGCGTCCGGTCCTCGGTGACCGCTTTCACCTGCCGGTGAACAACCGGATCGACGCGCCGCTCCTGATCGGCTCGGCCCTGTTCGGCCTGGGGTGGGGGATCGGCGGCTTCTGCCCGGGTCCGGCCGTCGCGTCGCTGTCGATCGGACTTCCCCAGACGGCGCTGTTTGTCGTCGCCATGATGGCCGGCATGACCTTGCATGACCGGGTATGGAGAAACCGGTCGTGAGCACTTCGGTTCTTGCAGCCGTCGGCTCCGGCGGGATCGTCGGCTTCATGCTCGGCCTGCTCGGCGGCGGCGGATCCATTCTGGCCACCCCACTCCTCCTCTACGTCGTTGGGGTGGCGCAGCCGCATGTGGCCATCGGAACCGGGGCCCTTGCCGTATCGGTGAACGCGTTTGTGAACTTCGCAAGTCACGCATTCAAGGGTCACGTCTGGTGGCGGTGTGCCGCCGTCTTCTCCGCACTCGGCGTCATCGGCGCGCTTGCCGGCTCCAGCCTCGGCAAGGCGATGGATGGCGACCGGCTGATCTTTCTCTTCGGCATCCTGATGGTCATTGTCGGCGTGCTGATGCTGAAGCCAAGGAAGGCGCTGACGGCGGAATGCCGGCCAGTCGATCTCAGGATGTGCCTTAGCACTGCGGCAGTGGCACTCGCCGCTGGCGCAGCATCCGGCTTCTTCGGTATCGGCGGGGGCTTCCTGATCGTTCCCGGGCTGATGCTGGCGACGGGCATGCCGATGATCAACGCCATCGGCACCTCGCTCCTTTCGGTCGGCGCCTTCGGATTGGCGACCGCTTTGAATTATGCGAGTTCGGGTCTTGTGGATTGGTGGCTTGCAGCGGAGTTCATCGGCGGCGGCATCGTCGGAGGCGTGCTGGGCATGCTCCTCGCCACACGACTAAGCGCCTACAAGAATGTCCTCAATCGCCTGTTCGCAGCCCTGATCTTTGTCGTCGCGGCCTACATACTCTACCGGAATCTGGGGGCGGTGGTGCCGGGCTAGCGCGCCACCTGTTCCGACCCGGGGACCGATGCCGTGACCAGCACCCTCCCCCGTCGAACAGAAACGGCAATCGCGAAGAAGGCTGCGGCCGCTGCGATCCCGATCACCGCCGTCAGCCAGATCGAGCCGCCGACGCCAATCCCCGCCAGCGAAAGCGACATGGCGATCGGCGCGATAGCCGACGTCATCTGCTTCGCCGACGTCACCCAGCCGATGCGCCCCCCGTAACCCTCCTTTCCGAACAGCTCCAGGGGAAGGGTCCCGCTGACGATGCTGATCAGCCCGGATCCGAGACCGAAGAAGATGGCGAAGACGGCAGCACCGGATATCGATGGCGTCGTCATCATCAGGATCGCGAGGCCGAGCGGGATCAGCGATGCCGCAATGATCGCGAGCCACCTCTGCGGCAACTCACGGCCGAAGACGAGGTTGATCAAGCGACTGGCGACCTGCGACGGCCCGAACAGCGACGCGACGAGAAGCCCTGCGGCGCCCATGCCCAGCGCCTGCGTCAGCGGAACCATGTGGACCAGGATGGCCGACAGCACATATCCCTCGATAGCGAAGCCGAACAGCATCAGCAGGAAGAGGCGGTTCCTGTTGCCGGCCGGTGCCGTCGGCAAGCCGGACGGGGTTGCGGGTGCCGAACCTTTGACGGCGCTGGTGGTCAGCCGCGAAAGAGCAAGATGGACGGGAACGCAGACGATGAGGTTCATGGCGGCAAAGACGAGATAGACCTCACGCCAGGAGAGAGACCCGTGCATCCAAGACGTCAACGGCCAGAACATCGATGACGCGAAGCCGGCAATCAGCGTCAGGTGCACGATGGACGTCTGCGCCTTCCTGCCGCCCGCCTGAACGATGGCGGTGAAGGCCGTCGCGTAGAGAACCGCTGACGATACCACCTCCGTCAATGTCAGCGCGACCGCGAAGGTAAGCGGTCCCGACGACATGGACATCGCCACCAGGAAGGCAGCCGCAAGGAAGGAGCCGAGGGCCATGAGACGTCCTGCTCCAATCCTGTCCGCAAGACGTCCGGACAAGGGTGCTGCAAGGCTCCCGACGAGCAAGGCGACCGAGAACGCGCCGAACACCCATTGCTCCGACCTGCCAATGTCATGGGCAATATCGGGGACCAGAACGCTGAAGGCGTAGTAGAGCGTGCCGTAGCCGATGTTCTGTGATGCGCCGAGGCCGACAAGTGCCCATATCGGCAGCTTCTGCCCCTCCGGCATCATGCTCGCTCGACTTCGACCGTCGCCGATCCGCAGCCGCAGCCCGAACTGCCTTCGGCTTTCGCTTCCGCATCGGCAACGCAGCAGGCATCCACGGCCGATGGAGCCGGGCCACCGCAGCATCCGGTAGAAGTAGAGGACGTGGACGGGGATGGAGAGGCCGAACAGACGCCCGTCTCCGGCAGCACCAGTTCAATACGGCGTGCAGCAACGGGATCACCCGCCAATTCGGTAACGACCGAGCGGACCTGTTCATATCCGGTTTTCATGAGGAAGGTTGGTGCCCTCCCGTAAGACTTCGAGCCTACAATGTAGAAGTTCTTTTCCGGGTGCGTCAGTTCATCGACGCCATGCGGAGGTACGGTACCGCAGGAGTGCAGGTTTGGGTCGATGAGTGGAGCCAGTGCCGGGGGAGCTTCGACCGCAGGATCAAGCGCGATGCGCACTTCGCGCAGGAAGGAAAAGTCAGGTCGGAAGCCCGTGGCGACGACGATCCGGTCCAGGTCCAGTTCCACCGGGCTGCCCTCGGCCATTGCCGCCACGACGATCTTGTCATTCGTGGTTGTCACCTTGGTCGCCGAAAAGGAGGTCAGCATCCGGAGCCGACCTGCGTCCATGGCAGCCTTCGCTTTCAGGCCGAGGGCTCCCCGCTCCGGAAGCTGATCATTCAATCCGCCTCCGAGCAGTCTCTCGACGCCGTGACGTCGAAGCGCCCAGTAGATGACGGTGGATGGATCAGCCTCCTGGAGCGCGAGCAAGGCAAGGGCGACATTGATGGCCGAATGGCCGCTCCCGACGACGAGCGTCCGCTTTCCGAGGAACTCCGAGCGCCTCTCCCCCGCAACATCCGGAATGCCATAGGAAATCCGGTCGCAATTGCCTTCCCCGAGCACCGGCAGGCCGTTCACACCCATCGGATTAGGCTGCGTCCAGGTCCCCGAGGCGTCGATCACCGCCCGCACGGCGGCCTCCTGCTCGCCGCTTTTGCCTCGGTATCGAATGACGAAGGGGGTATTTAGCCGGGTCGGTGACGACACCTTGTCCAGCCCCTGACGAGCAATGGCGGTAACCGTCGCCCCGAGCTTCAACGTGCGCGCGATGGCGGGAACACGTGACAGAGGCACCAGATACTCCTCGACGATCTCGCGCCCAGTCGGCAAGGCGTCCGGGGAAGGAGCGGTCCATCCTTCTGCGTCGAGGAGCCGTCGTGAAGCGTCATCGACATTGTATTTCCACGGCGAGAACACCCGCACATGACCCCATTCGAGGAGCGATGCGCCGACCGAGCTGCCGCGCTCGAGGATCAACGGAGTGAGACCGGCCTCGATGATCCGGGCAGCGGCCGCCATCCCGACAGGACCTGCTCCAAGCACCGCGATAGGAAGAGTATCAGTAGACGTCATGGCTTCACTCCGGCGGTGTTTCTAGAATTACGGAAATAACATCTAAAAAAAGCCTCAGACAGCGACTCGCGTTGCTGCTTGTCCACATCCCTGATCGGCGCAGCACTCATTGACGAGATAGCCGATCAGATCGTTCATGTGCTTGTAGTTTGCAGTACAGATGAGCGTCGTAGCCTGACGGTCCTGGACGACCAGTCCGGTGTCGACGAGACGCTTCAGATGGTGTGACAGCGTCGATCCCGGAATGTCGAGCTTCTCCTGAAGGCGGCCGACAGGCAGACCCTCTTCACCAGCCCGTACCAGCACACGGTAAATCCGCAGGCGCGTGACGTTTCCAAGGGCTTCAAGTTGCGATGCTGCTTTTTCGATAATCATGGAAATAAGCTAGCATCGACATGACCCCTCGTCAACGATATTTCCACAATCATCGAAATAGTCAGATCGACTTCAGCTTCACTCTGCTTTCAAGCTTGGCCTCATCTTCCTTGCGCTCGCTATAGCGGTCGGTCAGGTAGGACGACGCGTCTCTCGTCAGGATCGTGAACTTCACCAGTTCCTCGCAGACATCCACGACACGGTCGTAATAGGAGGAAGGCTTCATCCTGCCGTTGGCATCGAATTCCTGATAGGCTCGAGCCACGGACGACTGGTTGGGGATGGTGATCATCCGCATCCAGCGCCCGAGTATGCGCATCTGGTTCACGGCATTGAAGGACTGGCTGCCGCCGGAAACCTCCATCACCGCAAGCGTCCTGCCCTGCGTCGGGCGTATTGACCCAAGCGACAGGGGAATCCAGTCGATCTGCGCCTTCATGATGCCGGTCATTGCACCATGCCGTTCGGGGCTGACCCACACCTGCCCCTCGGACCACTCGGAGAGTTCCCGGAGCTCCTGGACCTTCGGATGGCTCGCAGGCGCTTCGTCCGGAAGCGGCAGCCCCTTCGGATCGAACATCCGCACTTCGCAGCCGAGGCGTTCCAGCAGGCGCCGTGCCTCGTGGGCAAGCAGCCTGCTATAGGAGACCTCGCGGAGAGACCCATAGAGGATGAGGATACGGGGCTTGTGTGTCGAGAACGGGGGCCGCAAGCTTTCGAGGTCTATTGCGTGGAGATGCCCTTCGTCCAAGGCAGGAAATGACTCAGACAATGCGCTTGCCCCTCTCGTCCAGGACCTGCTCGCCGTCCTCCTTGACGAAGGCCCCCTTGAACGTCTCCGGCAGGATGTCGAGGACAGCCTCGGAGGGGCGGGCAAGCCGCGTGCCCAAGGGTGTCACGACAAACGGTCGGTTGATGAGGATGGGGTCCTTCAGCATTGCGTCCAGCAACTGCTTATCGGTCAGGTCCGGTCTATCGAGGCCAAGTTCCGCATAGGGCGTCCCCTTTTCCCGGATCGCCTGCCTGACCGTCAGGCCTGCATCGGCAATCATCCTTGCCAGTTCGTCGCGTGTCGGAGGCGTCTTGAGGTACTCGACGACCTTCGGCTCGATCCCGGCAGCTCGGATCAGGGCGAGCGTGTTGCGCGACGTTCCGCAGGCCGGATTGTGATAGATGGTGACGTCCATGGTCATGCCCTTTCGCTGAGAGTGTTGCGGGAAACGGAGGGTGCAGCCTCGTACCAGCCCTTCGATCGGTTGACGATCGCCACCAGCATCAGCATCACCGGAACCTCGATAAGCACACCGACAACGGTGGCAAGTGCGGCCCCGGAAGTGAAGCCGAAGAGACTGATTGCGGTTGCGACGGCCAGCTCGAAGAAGTTCGATGCGCTGATCAGGGCGGAGGGACCGGCGACGCAATGCACCTCCCCCGTCATGCGGTTGAGCATATAGGCGAAGCCGAAGATGAAGATGGTCTGCAGGAAGATCGGCACGGCAAGGATCGCGATCACGACCGGTTGCGCCAGGATCTGGTTGCCCTGGAAGGCGAAAAGCAGCACCACCGTCAAAAGCAGCGAGCCGATCGACAGGGGCTGGATCTTGTCCTGGAACCGCCGCAGGGCGCGACCGTCGCCGCCCCCCAGGATACGCCGCAGCGCCTGCGCGACGACGACCGGAACCACGATGAACAGGGCGACCGAGATCAGCAGGGTTTCCCACGGCACGACGATCGACGATACCCCGAGCAGGATCGCGACGATGGGCGCGAAGGCGAGAACCATGACGGCGTCGTTGAGTGCAACCTGCGTGAGCGTGAAGGGAGCGTCACCCCGCGTGAGATTGGACCAGACGAAAACCATGGCGGTGCAGGGTGCGGCTCCGAGCAGGATCAGCCCGGCGATGTAGCTGTCGATCTGGTCCGAGGGCAGCAGAGGCGCAAAAAGCCAGCCGATGAATATCCAGCCGAGCACGGCCATCGAGAACGGCTTGACCGCCCAGTTGGCGAACAGTGTCACACCCATCCCGCGCCAATGCCTTCCAACCTCGCGGATCGCCGCGAAGTCGATCTTCATCAGCATGGGAATGATCATCAGCCAGATCAGGACGGCGACCGGCAGGTTGACCTTTGCGATTTCGGCCGCGCCGATCAACCGGAACAGATCGGGAAAGATTGAGCCAAGAGCGATGCCCGTACCAATCGCGAGGGCAACCCAGAGGGTGAGATATCGTTCGAACGTCGACATGTCAGGACGCCTTTCCTTCCAGGTTCGTGCTTCCCTCCATGGAGCCGATCTGCCGCAGCTTCGCCTCCAGGGCCATCCGGTCGATGGATTGGAGCGGAAGGGCGAGGAATGCCGTGATGCGGTTCTTCAGGAAGCGGGCAGCCCGAGCGAAGGCACGCTGCACCTCTGCTTCCGTTCCAACAGCGGATGCCGGATCCTCGACGCCCCAATGGGCGGTTACCGGATGGCCGATCCAGACCGGGCATGCTTCGCCGGCCGCGCTGTCGCAGACCGTGAAGATGAAATCCATTTCGGGAGCGCCAGGTTCGGCGAAGACGTCCCAGCTCTTCGACGAATACCCTTCCGCCGGATAACCTAGAACGGCCAGTTCCTTCAGCGCATGCGGGTTTACCTCTCCCTTCGGCTGGCTTCCGGCAGAGAATGCCCTGAAGCGCCCACGACCTTCCTTGTTCAGGATGGCTTCGGCGAGGATGGAGCGGGCGGAATTGCCCGTGCAGAGGAACAGAACATTGTAGAGGCGGTCCGACATGACTTTGCCCTCGGTAAAGGTGGATGACAGACATCTGGTTTCCGGCTCAGCACTGGCAGCCGGATGACTTCATGAGCTCACGACGTGGCTTGAAAGGGCGTTCTGCAGGAGGCCGCCTGAACGGCTGGGGCGCATATTTCCGGATGCCCGGCACAGCAATCCTCCATCAGGAAGCGAACCAGGTCTCCGAGCATCCCGATATTCGCGCGGTAGATCATCGACCGGGACTCCCTTCGCTGGGACACCAGCCCTGCATGTTCGAGTTCCTTGAGGTGGAAAGAGATGTTGGAGGGCGAGACGCCTGCCTTTTCGGCGAGCAAACCCGCTGCCATGCCGTCCGGCCCCGCGACGACGAGCAATCGCACGATCGAGAGGCGGGTCTCCTGTGAGAGGGCACTGAAGGCCCCAAGAGCCTGCTTCTGATTCAACATTTCTATGATCCTTGAAATATTGAAGAGTAAGTAGCGCAGCCGGATGGAGATTGCAACCGGGCGTGCGGAGAAGTGGTGATCGTTAGGGGCGCCGCAGGCGATGCAGCGATGTACTGCGGAGGGGCCGGCCAGTTGAACTGGTCCGGAGGAGATTGCCGTTAGAGCTTGAACACTCTGACTATAGCTCTGTAGTTACAGATTTTCTTGGTCGTACTCTCCGTCGAAGAATCAAAAGGTGCCGGAGGCTACGATGGCATCCGAAATTCTACTATCCTCGAAGAGATGATATGATGCCTCTCTCGGAAGACGACCTACCCGCTCGGGATCGACAATCAAGAGACGAAATTCGTCCTCGTGCTGGTACTCCATAGCCTTCACGAAGGTTGTTCCTAGCCATATTGCCAAGGGGTCCCGCTGCTCCTTGTGCTGAAACTGCTCTTCTACCAACCAAACTCGATCCTTCGTTCCGTAGGTCACGGAGCGCCCAATCACAGTGTATCCACGGAACTCATCAATCTCCGAGATCAACGCACGCAGGGCTGCCTTGAGGCGCCCGAGATCATAGGTAACGTATGCTCCTAAATCTCCATTGCCCTTCGACCGGAGAACTTCCGCCCGGGTTGAATCGAAATCGCCTCTGGAAAGACATGAGCAGTGGTCGTTCACAGAGTACTCTATGGCCACACTCCTGTCGCGACCCACCAGCTTTACGTTTTCAAGCTTCAAGCCGGCGATACTTCCGTCGGCGACGAAGCCCGAGCGACTGGCGAAGACCTCACGCTGTGTGCTTTCTCCCACATCACCCAGTCTTCCCGCGAGAAGCGCTTCGTCCTTGGGCTTATAAATATACGTGGTGCCGAACCGAAATTGGCCGGCCTTGGCACCCGGAAGATATGCTGGGTCTAGATGTCTAGTTACGGTGTCTGCATCATCCGTTTCGATTTCTGATATCGCTTCAGCGTCTAGGCGCGGGCACTGGATCTCCTGTTGAACCACGACAAGTGGCTGACGTCGAAGGCCTGAGGGAGCCTTCACTCTATCTGGCCCTACCAATGTAAAGCCGGAGGATATTTGGGCGCTTGGCGCAGCAACGAACGGATTTCTTCCCCTGCCGGCAAATAAAGCGGCTAGAGAGACGGATGACTTCAAGGCCTGAGCCCAAGCACTCTCCTTCATGGACACGCCCGTAACGTGTCAAATTTGCATAACGATGATCGCGAATTACTGCCAATAGATTTTTATGTGAGATTATCACGTATTGAACCACACGGATACGGTATTGTGAGGACCAGCATAGCGTCGGGCGACGGTCTTACGGACGGTAGATGCTTTTCGGCGGACAATCCGAAATACATGAACTACTGAGATTGAAGAAAAAGTGGTAGCGGGAGAGGGACTTGAACCCCCGACACGCGGATTATGATTCCGCTGCTCTAACCACCTGAGCTACCCCGCCACACGATGACCGGCCCTTTGTCTTCAGCGTGCTGAAAAGGCGGCTCCGTTCGGATGTGCGGCTTATAAGACCGGTGCGATGGAAGTGTCAAGCGCGGTCTCTCGCGTTTTTGCACGAGGAACGATCCGTGGCCTCAGGCAGCTACGGGCTCTGCAAGCAGCGCCTTGAGCGAAGCCTCGGCTTCCGGCGCACGTTCCGAGCGCTCGATGAAGCCACCGCCCCAGACGCGCGCATCTGCGCCTTGCGCGGAATAGAGGACACAGGCCTGTCCCGGCGCGACGCCAGCCTCCCCTTCGAGGAGATCGACATAGATGCCGCTTTCGTCACTGTGGAGCACGACCGGGGTCGGCGGCCGGCTGGAGCGCACCTTTGCGAAGCAGGAAAAGCCGTTAGCGGCGTCTTCCGCCAGCGTGCCGTCGCCCAGCCAGTTGACGTCGCGCAGATAGACGCGGCGCGTATCCAGCGCTTCCTTCGGGCCAACGATGACGCGGCGGCCGCGGGCATCGAGATAGACCACGTAGAGCGGTTCGCCCGTCGCCACGCCGATGCCGCGGCGCTGGCCGATCGTGTAGTGGAGGATGCCTTCATGCTGCCCGAGCACCCGCCCGTCCATGTGGACGATGTCGCCACCGAGTGCTGCGTTCGGCCGCACCTTGTTGATGACGTCCGTGTAGCGGCCCTGCGGCACGAAGCAGATGTCTTGGCTGTCGGCCTTTTGGGCGACGACGAGACCCATCTCCTCGGCAAGCGCCCTCACCTCCGCCTTCGACATGCCGCCGAGCGGGAAGCGCAGGTAATCGATCTGCTCCTGGGTGGTGGCAAACAGGAACCAGCTCTGGTCGCGATCGGCGTCGATCGGCCGATAAAGGGCGCGGCGGCCGGGATTGCTTGCCGAAGGGTTGGACTGCGAGCGGATATAGTGACCCGTGGCCAGCGCATCCGCGCCGAGCTCTTTCGCCGTCGCCAGAAGGTCCGCGAACTTGACTGTCTGGTTGCAGGCGACGCAGGGGATGGGCGTCTCGCCCATGGCATAGGCTTCGGCAAAGGGATTGATCACGGCATCGCGGAAGCGCTTCTCGTAGTCGAGCACGTAGTGGGGAATGCCAAGCGTCTCGGAAACGCGGCGTGCATCGTCGATGTCCTGGCCGGCACAGCACGAGCCGGCGCGATGGACCGCAGCACCATGGTCGTAGAGCTGCAAAGTGATGCCGAGCACGTCATAGCCCTGCCGCTTCAGAAGACCGGCGACCACCGAGGAATCCACGCCGCCGGACATGGCGACCACGACGCGCGTATCTTCCGGCCTCTTGTCGAAATCCAACGTATTCACGGAACTCTCTCACTCGGTCGCTCGCCTGCGGTGATCGCGGCAAGCAGCAGAACAGGCTCGGAGGGATCGTCCGTCGCGGCCCGGATGGCCCGGATATAGAAAGGAATGCCCCTCCACGCAAGGTCGCACGGCTTGATCAGGATTGCAGCGACCGGGCCTGCGCCCCATCCACCACAGCGGCATCGGCGCCGGAACCGGCTACTCCTTCCGCCCGCACCCTCGGCAGCCCGGACGGGTAATTGCGCTGGATGAAATCAATCAGCTTCTCGCGCACCTCGCAGCGCAGGTCGAAGGCCCTGCCCGCATCAGCGGCCGACACGAGGATGCGCACCTCCATTACGTTCTCCCGGAAGTCGGTGACGGCGATATTTACCACCTGCCCGTCCCACAGCCTGGAACCTCGCGCAATCTCCTCGACCTTTCGCCGGATCTCCTCCACCGGGACGCTGTAGTCGAGATAGATCATCACGGTGCCGATCAGCGCAGCTCCCTCGCGGGTCCAGTTCTGGAACGGCTTTTCGATGAAGTAGCCGAGCGGCAGGATTAGCCGGCGCCAGTCCCACAGGCGAACCACGACATAGGTAGAGGTTATTTCCTCTACCTTGCCCCACTCCCCCTCCACCAGCAGCGCATCGTCGATGCGGATCGGCTGGGTGATGGCGAGCTGGATGCCGGCGAACAGGTTCTTCAGGACGGGCTGGAGGGCAAGACCAAGGACGATACCCGCAACACCCGCGGAGGCGAGCAGGCTGACGCCGTACTGGCGGGCGGCGGGGAAGGTCATGATCACAGCCGACAGGGTCAGCGCGATGATCAGCGTCGCGGCGACCCGCTCCAGTATCCGGGACTGCGTCACATGCTTGCGCGCAAGCAGGTTGTCTTCGGCATCAAGCTTGAACCGTCGAAGGTAGACCGTGGTCCAGATGTGCAACGTCGTCCGCGCCATCCAGCCGACGACGACGATGAAGCAGAGAAGGAGGATATGGCGGAGGGTGCTTTCACCTTCATTGCTGAGTGGCGCGATCACCACGCCAAGCGAGAGCGTCCAGGTGAGGATCGCGAGCCGCAGCGGACGCTTCGTCCGCTGCACCAGAGAGCGCCAGAAAAGGTCGCGCTTCTCCGTAAGCCGTGTGAGGATCCGGGAAATGATATTGTGCAGGAGCCATCCGGCCCCGAAGCTCGCGATGAGGATCAGGATGCTGAGGATAGGATCCGGCAGCCAGCGGATGATGGCGTGGATATATTGTTCCAGACGTGCTTCCATGGCCCCTAGGTTAGGGTGCATTGCAGCAGAGAAAAGACCGGTCGCCACAATTTCACATATACGGCACACTCGCGGCAGCCAGAGAAACGAGGAGAAGGCGGTGAGCGATCCATTCGACCTGCAACGCTTCATCGACGCGCAAAGCAGCGTCTATGGTCAGGTAACGACCGAACTGAGGAATGGCCGCAAGCGGTCGCACTGGATGTGGTTCATCTTCCCGCAGGTGCAGGGGCTGGGATCATCTCCCATGGCGCAACGCTACGCCATCGCCTCACGCTCAGAGGCTGAGGCCTATCTGGAGCACCCCGTGCTCGGTCCACGACTGCTCGAATGCACGCGGCTGATGCTGGATCACGCAGACCGGAGTGCCAACGAGATCCTCGGTTCCCCCGACGACATGAAGTTCAGGAGTTCAATGACGCTGTTTGCCGCCGTCAGTGAAAAGGGCTCGCCATTCGAGCGAGCCCTTCATTCTTTCTACGATGGTGAAGAGGATCCCCTCACCCTCGCCCGCCTCTGATCTCAGGCAGCGTTCTGGATCGCCGAAAGCTGCCAGTCCTGGGCAGGTTTCCGCACGAAGGTCCAGACCTCTACCGTCTCAGTGGCATTATCCGGATCTCCCTGAACGACAGTTCCGGTGTTCCGGTCGCGCATGACGTCGATACTGGAATAGCGCATGGCCACAGTCGCATATTCCTGACCATTCTCGCGCCATGCCTCCGATAGGTCTCCCTGCAGCAGCGTCACGTCGCGAACCTCGTTCTTGAGCCCGCTGGTCGCGTTCTCACCGAGTTCTTCGGCCAGGTAGGACATGGCTTCGGGCGTGGTGATGGCGCGGAGGGCCGCATAGTCTTCCGCCGCATAGGCCGCCTGCACGTCGGCCAGCAGCTTCTCGAACTGGCTGAGGTCACGCTGGGTGATGCCGATCTCGTCGGTCGCATCCGATGCGTGGCGCACCGCTTCCGAAGCCGCGGCTGCACCGCCAGTCAACCCGCCAATCTTGGGGATCTGGAACGAAGGTCTGCCCTGCTGCTGAGGCGCCTCATAAGCGTTGTTCGGGCTGACACCTGCCGGACCGGAGGCTGCAGGCTGCTGCCGCCGTGCGAAGAACCGCATGGCGAGCATCACCAGGCCGCCGATCAGCGCGATCTGCAGCAGCATCCCGAGGAAGCCGGCCGCGCCGCCGAAGCCCGACCCCATCAACATCCCGAATAGGCCACCGAGGAAGAGGCCACCGAGCAGGCCGCCGGCAAGGCCACCGAACAGCCCGCGATTCTGCGGCGCATTCTGCTGGCGCGCGGCGTTCGGCGTCGTCGCATTCTGCTGCGGACGCGGCGCCATGGTCCGATCCACCGGTGCGGCCTGGTTGGGCGCAGTCCGGGTCACGGGAGGCGCACTGAACGTGCGAGTTCCACGGCTGCCAAAGCCTCCGCCACGTCTGGCCTCTGCGAAGTCGACGGCAACCAGTGAAACCGCCATGGCGATCGCCGCGATCGCGAAGACGTGCCTGAAGCGGCGGATGGATGAAAGCATTCTTGTCTCCTCTCGATCCGCAACGTGCGGACATTGTCCAGCATATAGCGACCCCGCCTCCGGAATATAAGTCCTCTGCCTATACATACACGCTGCACTTCGCCACGCCCGTTCGGGAACCAGGGCGTCCTTGCCGCCGTTCCAAATGCAGCAAGGAAAGGAGTCCCGCCATGTCCTATATCCGCTTCCTGACGATGGTGACCGTCTCCACCGCCATCATGTTCGGGCTGATGTACCTGAACGTCTTCAGCTTCGATCATGTCTTCTTCAGCGAGACGCGGCTGTTCATGGCGCTGATCATGGGATCTGTCATGGCCGTTGTGATGCTCTCCTTCATGTTGAACATGTATACCAACATGGCTGCGAACCTTGCGATATACGCCGGCGCGGCCATCCTGTTTGCTGGCTCGCTCTATCTGGTCCGCAGCCAGGACACCGTTGGAGACGTGGCCTGGATGAAGGCGATGATCCCGCACCATTCGATTGCCATCCTCACGAGCGAACGGGCGACCATCACCGATCCGCGAGCCCGGAAGCTCGCAGACGAGATCATCGAGGCCCAACGCCGAGAGATCAGCGAAATGAAGGGACTTATCACCGACCTTGAAAAAGGCGGCTAACGAAAAAGCCCGGTCGGATCTCTCCGGCCGGGCTCCGCACTGGTCCTTGGGAGGACGATCAGTCGACGTTGAATACGAGGGGCTTGGCCTGGCGGATCGCCGGATTGGCGGTCAGCTTGTCGAGCACCTCCTGCTTCACCGGCTCGTCAACGTAGAGAAGCGCGATCGCGTCGCCGCCTTGCTTGTCGCGGCCGAGCTGGAAGTTGGCGATGTTGACGCCGCCTTCCCCGAGCGTCGTGCCCATGAAGCCGATCATGCCGGGCACGTCGGTGTTGGAGATGTAGATCATGTTCGCCCCGACATCCGCATCCATGTTGATGCCCTTGATCTGGATGAAGCGCGGCTTCCCGTCGGAGAAGACGGTACCGGCGATCGAGCGCGTCTGGTTCTCCGTCGTCACCGTCAGCTTGATGTAGCCGTCATAGACGCCGGTCTTGTCGCGCTTGACCTCCGACAGCACGATGCCCTTCTCCTTCACCATGATCGGGGCCGAGACCATGTTGACGTCCGACACCTGGTTGCGGATGAGCCCGGCCAGAAGGGCGCTGGTGAGCGCCTTGGTGTTCATCTCGGCGGTCGAGCCATCGTAGAGGATCTCGATTTCCTTGATCGCGCTTTCCGTGACCTGCCCGACGAAGGCGCCCAGCACGTCGGCGAGCCGGATGAAGGGCTTCAAGATTGGCGCTTCTTCCGCAGTGATCGACGGCATGTTGATGGCGTTCGAAACGGCACCCTTGACGAGGTAGTCCGACATCTGCTCGGCCACCTGCAGGGCGACGTTCTCCTGGGCTTCGGTCGTGGATGCGCCGAGGTGCGGGGTGCAAACGACGTTGGGCAGGCCGAAAAGCGGGCTCTCCGTGGCGGGTTCTACCTCGAAGACATCGAAGCCGGCACCGGCGACGTGGCCCGACTTGATGGCTTCCGCCAGTGCGGCCTCGTCGACCAGCCCCCCACGGGCGCAGTTGATGATGCGCACGCCAGGCTTCGTCTTGGCAAGCGCCTCCTTCGACAGGATGCCGCGCGTCTTGTCGGTCATCGGCACGTGCAGCGTGATGAAGTCCGCCTTGGCAAGCAGTTCGTCGAGCTCGACCTTCGTCACGCCCATTTCCTCCGCGCGCTCGGCGGAGAGGAATGGATCATAGGCGATGACATGCATGCCGAGGCCGATCGCCTTCCTGCAGACGATTCCGCCGATATTGCCGGCACCGATGACGCCGAGCGTCTTGCCGGTGATCTCGACCCCCATGAACTTCGACTTCTCCCACTTGCCGGCCTGGGTAGAAGCATCGGCGGCTGGGATCTGCCGGGCAACGGCGAACATCAGCGCAATGGCGTGCTCGGCCGTGGTGATCGAGTTGCCGAACGGCGTGTTCATCACGATGATGCCGCGCTTGGAAGCCGCCGGAATGTCGACGTTGTCGACGCCAATACCGGCGCGGCCGATCACCTTGAGGTTGGTGGCGGCGGCGATCAGCTTCTCCGTCGCTTTGGTTGCAGAGCGGATGGCGAGGCCGTCGTAGTTGCCGATGATTTCGGCGAGCTTTTCCTTGTCCTTGCCGAGCTTCGGCTGGAAATCGACTTCGACGCCGCGGTCGCGGAAGATCTGGACGGCGGTTTCGGAAAGTTCGTCGGATACGAGAACGCGAGGTGCCATTGTTGGGCTCCTTGAAAGAGGTTCAGTCTCTGGATCGGGATGAGCCGATCCCGCTCGTGCGGGATCGGAAGCACGTCAGGTCAGGCTGCGGACTTCTTCAGTGCCGCCTTCTGGGTCTGGTATGCCCAGGTGAGCCACGGCATCAGGGCTTCCATGTCCGCCGTCTCGATCGTGGCGCCGGCCCAGATACGAAGACCGGATGGCGCGTCGCGATAGGCGCCGATGTCGAGGGCCACGCCCTCTTTCTCCAGCAGCGAGACGATGCCTTTGGCGAAAGCCGCCTGTGCATCGGCATCGAGTGCCACGATCTCGGGATCAACGATCTTCAGGCACACCGACGTATTAGAGCGCGTCTCGTCCTTGACGGCGAGATTGGCGATCCAGCCGTTCTTTGCCACGAAATCGAAGATCACTTTCGCATTGGCATCGGCACGGGCGATGAGAGCCTTCAGCCCGCCAATGGACTTCGCCCAGTTGAGGGCATCGAGATAATCCTCGACGCACAGCATCGACGGCGTATTGATCGTCTCGCCGGTGAAGATGCCTTCGATCAGCTTGCCGCCCTTGGTCATGCGGAAGATCTTCGGCAGCGGCCAGGCCGGTACATAGCTCTCGAGCCGTTCGACAGCCCGCGGCGACAGGATCAGCATGCCGTGGCCGCCCTCCCCGCCCAGCACCTTCTGCCAGGAGAAGGTGACGACGTCGAGCTTGGAGAAGTCCATGTCCTGCGCGAAGGCCGCCGACGTGGCGTCGCAAATGGTCAGGCCCTTGCGGTCCGCCGGAATGAAGTCGGCATTTGGAACACGGACGCCTGAGGTGGTGCCGTTCCAGGTGAAGACGACGTCGCGGTCGAAGTCGACCTCGGCGAGGTTCGGCAGCAGACCGTAGTCGGCCTCGAACTTCCGCACGTCCTTGAGCTTGAGCTGCTTGACGACGTCAGTCACCCAGCCGGCGCCGAAGCTTTCCCAGGCCAGCATGTCGACGCCGCGCTCGCCGAGCAGCGACCAGAGCGCCATCTCGACGGCGCCGGTATCGGAAGCCGGCACGATGCCGATGCGGTAGTCCGCCGGCACGTTGAGGATTTCACGGGTGAGATCAATGGCCTGCTTCAGCTTTGCCTTGCCGATCTTGGCGCGGTGCGAACGACCGAGCGGGGCATCGGAGAGAGCTTTGAGCGACCAGCCAGGACGCTTCGAGCAAGGACCAGAAGAAAAATGAGTATTGTTCGGACGTACGTCCGGCTTTTGTGCGAGATCCGCCATATGGCTATCCTTCCAGATAGAAAGCCTCTCGTTGGGGAGAGGTGTCCCGCCGCCGTGGGTATTCCTTGATCGATTCGTAGTCAAGGGAAGAAATGTCCCGGGACGCCATTCCGGTGGTGCCCGAGGACATGACAAAGGGCCGCGCGGGGAAATCCCGCGCAGCCCTTTGCGATCGGATAGATGAGCGCGTTACTTGTAGACGATCGGCTCCGGCGCCGGTTCATAGGCAACCGGGGTGTCGCAGCCGCCGAAGACGTAGCGGGCGCCCACCCGGGCCTCATGGCTGTAGAAGCCCTTGTCGTATCCGGGACCGCCTCTGTCGAGGTAGCCGAACATGTCGCCGCCCGCGATGTGACGGAAACGGTAACCGACGTCCGCCTTGAGGGCACAGGTGATATCGACGGTGGCACCAGCCATCAGCGCATAGGTGAAGCGCCAGCTCTTCTCGCCGTCGTGATCGCCGCCGTAGCATCCTCCGGGCTGATAGGGATCGTCGCAGATTCGGTTCTTCAACTTGCCCCATTTGACATAGGTGCCGCCGATGCCGGCGCCGACATAAGGCGTGACATAACCGTACGTGCCGAGATCGACATAGGCGTTCGCCATCAGCGAGTAGGCGTGCATGTAGGATCTGTCGGTGGACGAGCAGGCAACGAAGGGATTTCCTGCCCCGTCACCGCAAACCCCGCTCGTGCTGCCGCGGAAATCCGCCGAGGTCAGGTAGTCGAAGGTCACGTCCGTACGCAGGTAGCTGTTGATCTGGTAGCCGACGCCACCGCCGATCAGGAAGCTGTCCTTCAGGGAAGCGGTGTCGAAGTCGTTGAAAAACTCGTTTGAGCCCTGATAGTATTTGGCCCCACGAATCTTGTTGAACGAATAGCCGACATCTCCCCGGAGATACCAGCCACTGGCTTCCTGGACGGTGATCTCAGGCGCGTCCATGAACGGCATCGGTTCGGCAGGTTGGTAAAGGTCGGCGGAGTGGGCAAAACTCGCCGTCAGCAACAGCGCAGCCGCGCCGGGCAGACACCATTTCATAGCTTCATCTCCAAGCTAGCATCGTCATTGCCGGCGACGCCATAACCATCGGGTTGATCCGTGATGGATAATGAAGAGGAAAGGTAAAGACCCGCTTAACTATATCGCTTTACCAAGAATCAAATAGAAAAAGCCGGCGCTGTGGCCGGCCTTTCATTCCAGGGATAGCTGCCAACTTAGGCAGCCGCCGCCCGTACATTGGCTATGACGTCGACCAGTTCATTGACGATCCGTTCGATCTGACTGCGGTCGTCGCCTTCCGCCATGACGCGGATCAACGGTTCGGTGCCGGATGGCCGGATCACGAGCCGTCCCTTGCCTGCGAGCTCTGCTTCGGCATCGGCAATCGCCTGCTGGACGATCATGTCTTCTAGAGGCTTGCCGCCTCCGAAGCGGACATTCTTCAGCAGTTGCGGCACGGGCTCGAAGCGGCGGCACAGTTCGCTGACCGGCAGCCCCGTCCGCTTCACACGAGCGAGAATCTGCAGAGCGGCCACCAATCCGTCGCCAGTCGTGCCGAAATCGGACAGCACGATGTGCCCGGACTGCTCGCCGCCGAGGTTGAAGTTGTGCGCACGCATGTGCTCGACGACATAGCGGTCGCCAACCTTCGTACGCGCCAGCCCGAGCCCCTTGGAGGTGAGGTAGCGCTCCAGCCCGAGGTTCGACATGACGGTTGCGACAATCCCGCCGCCCTGGAGACGATCCTCGGCCAGCCAACTTTCGGCGATGACTGCCATCAGCTGGTCCCCGTCGACCACCTCGCCCAGTTCGTCGACGATGATGACGCGGTCGGCGTCACCATCGAGCGCGATGCCGATGTCGGCGCGAACCTCGTGGACCTTCTTCTGCAGCGCGCCGGGGCTCGTGGAGCCGCAGTCTAGATTGATGTTCTGGCCGTCCGGCTCGTTGCCAATGGTTACCACGTCGGCGCCGAGTTCCCAGAGGACGGCGGGCGCAACCTTGTAGGCAGCGCCGTTCGCACAGTCTATGGCGACCCGGAGCCCCTGCAGTGTGGCATCGCGCGGCAGCGTCCGCTTCGCATGCTCGACGTAACGGTCGTGGACGCCGTCGACGCGCTTCGCGCGGCCGATGTCGCCGGCCTTTGCCAACTGCCCGCCAAGGTCCTGCTCGATCAGATCCTCGATCTGCATCTCGAGCTCGTCCGAAAGCTTGTAGCCGTCCGGACCGAAGAGCTTGATGCCGTTGTCCTGGTAAGGGTTGTGCGAGGCGGAGATCATTACCCCTACATCGGCGCGCAGCGATCGAGTCAACATCGCCACTGCAGGTGTCGGGATCGGCCCAAGGATGAAGGCGTCAAGACCAGCGGCGGTAAAGCCTGCGACCATGGCGTTCTCGAGCATGTAGCCCGAAAGCCTGGTGTCCTTGCCGATCACCACGCGGTGACGATGGCTGCCATTGCGGAAGATCTTCCCGACTGCGATCCCGACGCGCATCGCCAGGTCCGGGGTCATCGGAAATGCGTTAGAATGCCCTCGGATTCCGTCGGTGCCAAAATAGCGGCGTGTCATGCATGCTCCTTCGTGCCGCGCCTCCATGGCGCGCTTCGCGGCATCTGCCGCGGCCAAACGGGCTCATCCGTCCCTCAGGGGCTGCGGTCATGCCATATTTCACAGGTCCTGACACATAAAATAGCGTCAAAGACCATTACATCCCGTTACCAACAGAAAAGAGCCGCCCAAAGGGACGGCTCTTTCCAGAGTTGATCTCGATGGCCGGATCGCTAGTGGGGCTGCGGCTCCATTCCGCCTTCGGCTTCGCCGCCCTTGGGCTCGTCCTTCTTGCTCCCGGCAGTCGGGACAGCGGACCCGCGGGCCGGCGGAGCGTCGTCGCCGAGATCCCGGCTGGGCTTCTGCCCCTTGATCAGCGCCTTGATCTCGTCACCCGAAAGGGTCTCGTATTCGAGCAGACCCTCGGCAATCGCGACGAACTCGTCATGATGGTCCGTGAGGATTCGACGGGCCTCGTTATAGGCCTCGTCGATCAGGCGCCGAACCTCGACATCGATCTTCTGTGCCGTTGCCTCGGAGACATTCTTAGACTGAGACACGGAGTGGCCGAGGAAGACTTCCTGCTGGTTTTCACCATAGGCGACCTGGCCGAGCACGTCGGAGAAGCCCCACTGTGTGACCATCGCCCGTGCAAGCTTGGTGGCCTGCTCGATGTCGGACGAGGCGCCGGAAGTGATGTTCTCCTTGCCGAAGGTGAGCTCCTCGGCAACACGCCCGCCCATCATGATGACCAGACGTGAGACCATCCACTTGTAGCTCATGGAATAACGGTCGCCTTCCGGCAACTGCATGACCATGCCGAGCGCACGGCCACGCGGAATGATCGTCGCCTTGTGCAGGGGATCCGCGACGGGCACCCGGAGCGCGGTGATGGCGTGACCTGCTTCATGATAGGCGGTGAGCTTCTTCTCCGCCTCGGTCATGGCCGAGGAACGGCGCTCCGCGCCCATCATGATCTTGTCCTTGGCGTCCTCGAACTCGCTCATCGTGACCAGGCGCTTGTTGCGGCGCGCGGCCATCAGGGCGGCTTCGTTGACGAGGTTCATCAGGTCGGCGCCGGAGAAACCAGGCGTCCCGCGGGCGAGCACCTTGAGGTCGACATTCGGCGCAAGCGGCACGTTGCGGACGTGCACCTTGAGGATGCGCTCCCGGCCGACGATGTCCGGGTTCGGCACCACGACTTGGCGGTCGAAACGGCCGGGACGCAGCAGCGCGGGGTCGAGAACGTCCGGACGGTTGGTGGCAGCGATCAGGATGATGCCCTCGTTCGCCTCGAAGCCGTCCATCTCGACCAGCAGCTGGTTCAAGGTCTGCTCCCGCTCATCATTGCCGCCGCCGAGACCGGCGCCACGATGGCGGCCGACGGCGTCGATTTCGTCGATGAAGATAATGCAGGGTGCGTTCTTCTTCGCCTGCTCGAACATGTCGCGGACACGGCTCGCGCCAACGCCGACGAACATTTCCACGAAATCCGAACCGGAAATGGTGAAGAACGGCACATTCGCCTCGCCGGCAACGGAGCGCGCGAGCAAGGTTTTGCCGGTACCGGGAGGACCAACCAGCAGGACACCCCGGGGAATGCGGCCACCGAGACGCTGGAACTTCTGCGGGTCACGCAGGAACTCCACGATTTCTTCGAGGTCCTGCTTGGCCTCGTCAACACCAGCGACGTCGTCAAAGGTCACGCGTCCATGCGCTTCCGTCAGAAGCTTCGCCTTCGACTTGCCGAACCCCATCGCGCCGCGGGAACCACCCTGCATCTGTCGCATGAAGAACAGCCAGACGCCGAGGATGAGCAGCATCGGCAGGAGGGTTCCGAGATAGCTCAGGAAACCGGAGGAGCCGTCGCTCTCCGGCCGCGCCACGATGGTGACGTTCTTCGACTGGAGGCGCTCCATCAGGGAGTCGTCGATCACCGGAGAATAGGTCTGGAAGCCAGCGCCGTTCTCGACATAGGTCCCCATGACGCGATTGCCCGTCACGACAACCTCGCGAACGCGACCGCTCTCTACATCACTGAGGAACTGCGAGTACGCGATCTCCCGAGAGCTCGTCTGTGACGGCGCCGTCTGGAACATGCTGAACAACGCGATCAGCAGAAGCGCTATGATCGCCCAGAGGGCGAAATTGCGAAAGTTTGGGTTCATCGAACTCCCCGGAAGTGAGAGGTGGCCTGAGAGCCGCCTGTGCTTGCGGCTAACATAGGGGTGCACCTGGCCCTTGCCAAGGCAAAGCGGCTGGACTGGTTATCTTTTCCGAACCGAATCCTCGATGGGAACGGGCGCGAAATGGTCGCATCCCATCAGCTTTGCGAAAGCGCCCGCGACACTAAGGTCGAACTGAGGCAAAAAGCGGTCGAATGGGGCAAGCAGCGGCCTGCTGAAGAAGCCTTCCGTCGCCGTGCCCATAAAACCTTCGGCAGGCTCGGGAGGCAATACCCCCGCTGCCCGCAGTGCGATGGAGGGTGGGACCTCCCCAAACAGTCCTGCGGCGCCTTCGGGGTTTCTCGCCGGAACCAGCGACAGCGGCTCAGCACCGCGATTGACGAGCCGGAATCGGCCGTCCCAGACAGCTATCTCGCCGGCATTAAGCGTCAGCGAAGGAAGATTGCGGCTCTCGCGGCAAAGATAGAGCCCGGATCTGCGGCGGTCGATCAGCACCCGTCCTGCCGTCATCTTCCAGGGCGTCTCGAGCCGGCATGCGTCAACCAGCTTGTCGAGCGTGTGACCCGCCGGTCCCTGCTCGCGTCCGCCGAGAACGGCAATCGACGTGGACAGGGCATAGCGCAGAACGATCCGGTCCACGGAAAGCCCCTCGCCCGGTACTCGCATCAGCACCGAGCGCTGGACAGTGGCGTAGGTGGAAAGCCATTTGGCCACAGAGTCGGCGATGTCCTGGCGTCGGCGGGAGACGGCATCGATCTGGTCGAGCAGGACCGCTGGCTTCTCCGCCAGTGCAAGTCGCGTGCGGACCCGCTCAGAACGGCGATCGGCATTGGAAGGATCCTCGAGCCAGTCCTGGCCAAGTCTGTTCAGAAAAATCCGGATTTCTTCCCGCCTCGTCCGAAGGAACGGCCGCAACAGCCAGTGGCGGCGATGGAGAAGCACGGCCTCAGCCATACCGGCGAGTCCGGGGGCATCGGGTTCGCTCGCCCGGGCCGCCCGCATCGTCACCGTCTCGATCTGATCATCAAGCGTGTGGCCGGTGAGGATGGCGGTTGCTCGAACCTCATCCGCCGCCTCGCAGAGCAGGCGATAGCGCGCCTCGCGGGCCGCGGCCGCAACACCGGTGGCGGGCTTGTCTCCGAGCCACCTCTTCGTCGCATGCGGGATGCCAAGTCCCTGGCAGATGCGGCTCACCTCAGCCGCCTCCTGCGCCGATGCCTCCCTCAGGCCGTGGTCGACGGTCACCGCAAGGAGCGTGATGCCTTCATGTGGATGGCGGGCCAGGGAGAGCAGGAGACCGAGTGAATCGCTCCCGCCGGACACGGCGACGAGGAGCCGGGCCGGCCTTGCCAGTCGGGCCAGCAGGCTGCGGATGGCTTCGTTAGGCGAAATGGCTGGCTGAGTTCCGATTTGCACGGCCGCGATCAGCAGCCGAGACGCTTCTGCTCGGAAGAAACCTTGGAAAGGACGGCGCGAGGGGCCTTGGGATAGCGCTTCGTCACTTCCCGCAGGGTGGCACAGGCCGTCTCGCTATTGTCGAGGGCAGCAAGGGACATGCCGAGCTTCAACAGCATTTCTGGGGCCTTCGCTGATGTGCCGTAGGTCTGGTGGGCGTTCAGGAAGGTCTGCGCCGACTCGTTGTACTTGCCCTGCGAATACTGCGCCTCACCCAGCCAGAAGCTCGCATCTGCCGAGCGGGAGCCTTCCGGGAAACTGGCGAGATACTGCGTGAATTCCTGCTCCGCCAGTGCATAGTCGCCGGAGAGAATGTGATTGTAGGCAACCTGGTAGACATCGCTCTCGCTCCCGAGCGACGCGGTCTGCTGGGGATCCTGCGCCTGCGGCAGGCCGGGTCCCGCGTCGACACCGGGGAGGCCAGCCGAATTGTCTGCCTCGTTACGAGTGACCGTCTTCGGGTTGCCGCTCTGGTCGAACTCGATCGAGCCGAGAACCGTTTCGCCGGGAGCGGCCCCGGATGGTTCCGTTGCCGGCGGGGTCTCGATGATACGCGCTACGTCGTCAGCTGGCGGCTCGGGGACCGTTTGCGACGAGCCTGAAGCGGCGACGGCCGGTTTCCCGGCCGCTCCGTTTTCGCTTTTCTCGAGCTCCTGGAAGCGGAACTCATTGTCTTCCTGCGTCTTTCGCATTTGCTCCTGCATCTGCAACAACTGGAAGCTCATTTCCTCGATCCGGCCATTCAACTGCCGGATCTGTTCCTCCAGCTGCTGGACGCGGATCGATGCATCGCCGCTCTGCGCAAGAACCATGGGCTGTTCCGAGTCATCCGGTTGCTGCGGGGCCTGTCTTCCCCCCGGCAGAAGTTCGGGCAATGAGAATGCCCCGGCAGGGCCGCCCGCCACCATCAGCCCCAGCATTGCTGCCAAGACAAGTTTCTTCATATCGTCCGTCCTGCTTTGATCTGCGCCCCTTTGGCGCGAGTGGAGATTTTGTCAATCCGCGCCAAAATGCAACTGAACTCTCAACCTTAATTGGAGCGAAGTTCGGCCAAACTATGAAAAAGCGAAAAGGCGGCCACCTGGACCGCCTTCACGAAATCGTTTGTCGTCGCTGACGACTACATTCCGGCGCCGCCGAGGACGGTGACTGCCCGGCGATTCTGCGACCAGCAGGAAATGTCATCGCAAACCGCCACCGGCTTTTCCTTACCGTAGGAGATCGTGCGCATTCGGTTGGCCGGAACGCCGCGGGAGGCAAGATATTCCTTCGTGGCGGCGGCACGGCGCGCGCCGAGGGCCAGGTTGTATTCGCGCGTGCCGCGTTCGTCGGCATGACCCTCGACCGTGATCGCGTAGTTCGGGTAGCGCTGCAGCCACTGCGCCTGCCGGTCAAGCGTCTGCTGGGCATCGGCACGGATGGAGGTGGAGTCGGTATCGAAGAAGATCCGGTCACCGACATTGACGGTGAAGTCCTGGCTGGAACCGGGAGTCGCAGCGCCACCGGCGCCGCCACCGAGGCCGAGGTCGCCCGCATTGTTCGGAAGGTTCTTCTTGTTGGCGCAGCCAGCAAGCGCGAGTGCCAGCGTCAACGCAATGACGGCCGGGTTGCGAGCGAGTGTCTGCATGCGGCTCATCGCCGGGGTAACGGTGCGGCTCATGGCCGGTCTCTCCTTAGATCAACGTATCAGAGTTGCTGAACTCTAACTGGTCTCGGTTAACCCACCTGAAAGGTATATGGTTAACAAACCGATTCGACGTCCCTTAAGTCGCTCCTTTTTCAGGAGAATGGGGCGGCAAAGAGGCAGCAATCTGCCTCTGTCCGCATTCCGCCATTATTCAAGCAGCGGCGACCACGCCGGGTCGGATGCATAGGCCGGCGTCTTGATCTGCTGCTCGTTATAGCCGGTCAGGTCGATCGAATAGAGCTGCGGCCCACCTGCCCCGGCGTTCTGCCGGAAGAACATCAGCACGCGGCCATTCGGCGCCCAGGTCGGGCCCTCATTGTGGAACCCGGTGGTCAGGATGCGCTCGCCGGAACCGTCCGGCTTCATGACACCGATCGAAAACTTGCCGCCGGACTGCTTGGTGAAGGCGATGAGGTCGCCACGAGGGGACCAGACCGGGGTGGAATAGGACCCGTCGCCGAAGGAGATGCGAGTCTGCCCAGAACCGTCGGCGCCCATCACGTAGAGTTGCTGGCGTCCACCGCGGTCGCTTTCGAAGACGATGCGGCTGCCGTCCGGCGAGTAGGAGGGCGAGGTATCGATGGCTGCCGTGTTGGTGAGCCGGGTCGTGGTCCGCGAGCGCAGGTCCATGGTGTAGATGTTGGAGTTACCCTCCTGCTGGAGGCTCATGATGACCTTCTGGCCGTCGGGCGAGAAACGCGGCGCGAATGTCATGCCGGGGAAATTGCCCACGACTTCGCGCTGCCCGGTTTCCAGCTGCAGCAGGTAGACGCGCGGCTGGTCGCCCTCGAACGACATGTAGGTGACTTCCTGCCGGTTGGGAGAGAAGCGCGGCGTCAGGACGATGTCCTTGCTGTTCGTCAGCTGGCGGACGTTGAAGCCATCCTGATCCATGATGGCCAGCTGCCGCTGGCGGGCGTTCTTCGGACCGCTTTCGGACACGAACACGACACGGGTGTCGAAATAGCCCTTCTCCCCGGTGATGCGCTCGTAGATCGCGTCCGCGATGATGTGGGCGACCCGACGCCAGTTCTCCGGCTGGGTGAAGAACTGCTGCCCGGTCATCTGCTGGCCGGCGAAGGTGTCCCAGAGACGGAATTCGGCACGCAGACGACCGTCGGCCTCACGGGTGACGCGGCCGGTGACGAGCGCCTGCGCGTTGATCACCTTCCAGTCCTCGAACCGAGGCTGCTGGTCCGGATTGGAGATCTTCTCGATGAAGGCACTCTTGTTCACCGGGGCGAACAAGCCGGAGCGCTGAAGGTCGGCGGCGATTACCTGGCTGATCTGCGCGCCGAGCTCATTGCCCGATTGGAAGTCGGTGATCGCAATCGGCAGCGGCTCGACATTGCCCTTGTTGATGTTGATCTCCACCAGCGCGTGAGCCGGAGCGAAGGACATCGCCATCCCGGCAAACGCGATCATCAGGCGGATGAAAGAACGTTTCATCATAGTGTTCAGCCTTTCAGCTTTTACAGCATTTCGCTGGGGTCGAAGTTCACGACAACCTCGCTCCAGGCATCGTATTTCTCGACAGGGAGGTTCTTGAACGGGGCCGAGCGCATGACGGCTCGAAGGGCGCTGCCTTCCAGCGTGCGCCGCGCCGTGTCGGAGCCGCCGGTCGCCGAAACCTGTGGCCGGCCAACGATCTGGCCGCTCTCGTCGAGGTTCATCCTGACCGTGATGATAACCCCTTCGGCGCCCTCGATGCCGGCAATGATCGACCAGTTGTTCTGGATCTGGCCGCGCAGGGCGTCCATCTCGCTCTGGCTGAGTGTGGAGCCGCTGGTGGTTTTCTTGCCGCCCAGCGAGGCCGTTTCCGTCGAGCGCTTGGCACCGCCACCGGCGGCGTCCTGCTTGTTGAGGAGGGCGGCGATTTCATCGGCGTTGAAGTCGCTTTCCTTCGAGGAGGTCGACTTGGCCGTCTCCTGCTTCTTGTCAGCAACCTTCTTGTCCGTCGGCTTCTCGACCGCCTTTGGCGCTTCCGGCTTTTTCTCGGCTGGCTTCTCAACGGGCTTCGCCTGTTCCTTCGGCGGCTCCGGTTTCGGCCGCGCAGCAGGCACCGGAACGGCGTCGGGCAGAGGCAGTTCCTCGGCGGCGGCCTCTTCAGGCACCGGCTCGGGGGTCGGCTCAGGTTTCGGCTCGGGCGCGATCTCGGGCTTTGACTCGGGAAGTGCTGCGACCTCGGTCGGCTTCGGTGCCGTTTCCTCCGGCACGATCTCCTTGACCTGGTTTGTCTCGGTCGTGGGGTTGGGCAGCGGCTTTTCGGTCTTCTCCGGCGCCGCGGCAACCTCCGTCTCGACCGGACGCTTCGCGGGTGTCGGTGGCGCCTTCAGGTCGATATCGTTGTCGCCGGCGTTTTCGGCGTGCTCGACGATGTTCGGCTTCGTCGTCGGCACCGGCGCAGCTTTTTCAGCCATCGGCGCGTTCTTGTCGCCCTGCTGGATTTGGGTGATCGATTCCACCGGGATGATATCGACCGGCAGCGCCTCGACTTCGGCCACATCGAATGACGCCGGGGAGCCGATCGACACGAGCGCCCAGCCCAGCACCAGCGAGTGCACTACCAGAGATGTCCCGAGACTTCCCTTCATCGCGACCTGTTACTGCTCCTGTTCCTGCAGGGTGACGAGCCCGAGATTCTTGAAGCCGGCAGCCGAAATGCGCGCCATCACCTTCATGACCACGCCGTAAGCCGCAGCGGTATCTCCGCGCACATAGATGCGCTCGTTGTATCCGGTGGTGGCAATGGCCTCGAGCTTCGGCACGACCTCATCGAGGGCGATCGCGGTTTCCTGGAGATAGATCTCGCCCGCGGGATTGACGGAGACGGTGATCGGCTGCGTGTCGGCGTTCATCGCCTTCGCCTGCGTTTCCGGCAGGTCGATTGGCACGCCGACCGTCATCATCGGTGCCGCGACCATGAAGATGATCAGGAGCACAAGCATGACGTCGACGAGAGGCGTGACGTTGATCTCACTCACCAGGCCGTTCTTGCGTCCGCCGCGCCTTCTGCGCCCGCCGCTACCACCCTTGGCTCCAACCGACATACCCATGGACGTGTCTCCTTCGGCCGCTTACTGAGCCGCAGCGCGCGGTTGCAGCTTCTCGTCGATCTGCCGCGACAGGATGGCCGAGAACTCGTCGGCAAAGCCTTCCATGCGACCGGTGAGCTTGCCAGCCTCGGCGGAGAACTTGTTGTAGGCGATGACAGCGGGGATAGCCGCCACGAGACCGATCGCCGTTGCGAGAAGCGCTTCGGCAATACCCGGCGCAACGACGGCGAGGTTGGTCGATTTTGAGCCGGCGATCGCCTGGAAAGAGGTCATGATGCCGACGACGGTACCGAAGAGGCCGATGAACGGCGCAGCCGATCCGATCGTCGCCAGCGAGCCGAGGCGGGACTCGTAGGTTTCGCTCTCGCGCGCCATGGTCACGTCCATGGCCCGGTCGATACGCATCTGCAGGCCGATCGGAGACCGCGCACCGCGCTCGAAGCTCTTCTTCCACTCACGCATGGCGGCAACGAAGATGGCGGCAAGGCCGCCGTTCTGCCGCTCGGCAAGTGTCCGGTAGAGCTCTTCCAGCGACTGGCCGGACCAGAACACCTGCTCGAACTGGTCGAACTGGCGCTTGGCTTTGCTGTAGCTGACGTACTTGTCGATAACGATCGCCCAGGTCCAGACCGAGGCTCCGAGGAGACCGATCATGACCAGCTTGACGACGAAACCCGCCTGCATGAACAGCGCCCAGAGACTGACGTCGTGGGTCGCTGCCGCCAAACCTACCTCTTCCATCTATCCAATATCCCCGAATCCAAACGCCCGGCACAGGACCGGGCGGGTTCAAAAGCGCTCTCGCGAGAATCCATGGTCGCTGGTTGCTCTCTATCCCAAGGTGCCCTGAGCTTTCAGCATGGCTTCTCGCTTTCAAATTTGGTCAAAGGAAGGCGTGCGTTGCACAACTTCCTCGCGTTTCAGTAAGCGCTTATTATGGTTAAGGATCGGTTACCGGAGATCAATCGCGACCTCGTTCGATGACTGTAGAAACTTCTCCGCCACGCTTTCCGGCAACCGCCGCGGCCGGCCGTGGCGGTTGATCACCGCAATTACCACCTTGGCGGCGATCAGCAACGTCTCTCCGCGGCGGATTTCCTGGCTGAGAACCATCTTGGCGCCGCCGGCTTTCTCCGTCGTCGTCAGGATGGTCAGGGCATCATCCATCTTCGCCGGCATCTTGAAGTCGATCTCCATCCGGTGGACGACGAAGACCAGACCCTCCTCGTCCGCCGCGAGAAGATCGCTCTGCTGGCAGCCGAGGCATCGCAGATAGTCTGTCCGTCCCCGTTCCAGGAAATGCAGGTAGCGGGCATGGTAGACAAGCCCAGAGAAATCCGTGTCCTCATAGTAGACCCGCTGAACCAGCCGGTGCCCGGTCTTGGTCAACTGCCCCGAAAGAAGAAAAACCTCGTCTGTCATAGTCATGCCTTAGTGGATCGACGTGATGCCCCGATGGCCGCCGGGCCGTTGGGGAGGTATTGTGTTCCTGTCACATATCCGCCCTATCTGGAACCCGGACGGACAACCAGCGGAGTTGATTCATGAAGATTGCAGTGCTTGGTGGCGACGGTTTCGTAGGCTGGCCGACCTCCCTCCACCTTTCCGACGCGGGCCACGAGATCCACATCCTCGACAACCTCTCACGCCGCTGGATCGACACGGAACTGGGCGTTCAGTCGCTGACGCCGATGGATTCCATCCAGGAGCGGACGCGCGTATGGCATGCGGAGACGGGACGGCGCATCCACTTCCACCTGATCGACCTCGCCAAGGACTATGAACTACTGAAGGGTTGGCTCGCCAGGCATCGGCCGGACGCCATCATTCACTTCGCCGAGCAGCGCGCCGCGCCCTACTCCATGAAGAGCGACCGCCACAAGAACTATACGGTCAACAACAACGTCAACGCGACGCACAACCTGCTGAACGCAATGGTGGAACTCGATCTCGACGCCCACCTCATCCATCTCGGGACCATGGGCGTCTACGGCTATTCCACCGTCGGCGCGGCAATTCCCGAAGGTTACCTGCCGGTCGGCATCGAAACCATGGACGGCCGTACGGTCAGCCAGGAGATCCTTTACCCGAGCAATCCGGGCTCCATCTACCACATGACGAAATGCCTGGATCAGCAGCTCTTCGCCTTCTACGCGAAGAACGACGGCCTGAGGATCACCGACCTGCACCAGGGGATCGTCTGGGGCACCCATACCGAGCAGACCCGCCGCCATGCCCAGCTCGTCAACCGCTTCGACTATGACGGCGACTACGGTACGGTCTTGAACCGCTTCCTCATCCAGGCAGCGATCGGCTATCCCCTGACGGTACATGGCACCGGCGGCCAGACCCGCGCCTTCATCCACATCCAGGATTCCGTCCGCTGCATCGAGATCGCCCTGAAGAACCCGCCCCAGGGCGGTGGCCGCGTCGAGATCTTCAACCAGATGACCGAGACCCATCGGGTGCGTGACCTCGCCGAGATGGTCGCACGGATGACCGGATCGCAGATCGCCTGGCTGCCGAACCCTCGCAAGGAAGCGGCGGAAAACGACCTTGTGGTGAAGAACGAGAAGTTCCTGAACCTCGGGCTTGCGCCGACGACGCTCGGCGAAGGGCTGCTTGAAGAGATCGTCGACGTGGCGAAGAAGTTCGCCTATCGCGTCGACCGCTCCCGCGTCCCGGCCGTCTCCGCCTGGACCAGGGACATCGCCGCCAAGGTCGAGCACGATCCGGAGGGCAAGCGGCTGAAGTCGGTGTCCTGATGACCGAGCGACCTGGAGCGGATACTCGCGCCGCCCCTCCCCGCACCCGACACGCCTTCGTTACCCTGGTCACCAATGCCGACTACGCTCTCGGTGCGAAGGTGCTGGCGCAGTCGCTGCGTCTCACCGCCACGTCCGCAGACATCGTCGTCCTGCATACGGGAGGCGTGGACGCAACCACGCTCGCGCCGCTGGGGGCTCTGGAATGCCGGCTTGTGGAGGTCGACCACCTGCCGCTGTCGGACGGGTTCAACGCCCGCCATGCCCGCAAGGCGGTCCATGGCGCAGCGCCCTTCGCCAAGGGCCGGAAGCCCGACTTCCATACGCCGCTCGACAACTTCTGCAAGCTGCGCCTCTGGCAGTTGGAGGAATACGATACCTGCGTCTTCATCGATGCCGACGCGCTCGTGCTGCGCAATATCGACAGGCTGTTCGACTATCCGCAATTTTCGGCAGCCCCAAATGTCTATGAGAGTCTTGCAGACTTCCACCGGCTGAACTCCGGCGTCTTCGTTGCCAAGCCATCCGCTGAGACCTTCGGGCGAATGCTGGAGCGGCTGGATGAGCCGGACGCCTTCTGGCGGCGCACCGACCAGACCTTTCTCGAGACATTCTTTCCGGACTGGCACGGCCTGCCCGTCTTCATGAACATGCTGCAATATGTCTGGTTCAACCTGCCGGAGCTCTGGGACTGGAACAGCATCTCGATCCTGCATTACCAGTACGAGAAGCCGTGGGAGGAGAACCATCCGAAGGCGGAGAGGCTCCGGCCGCTGATCGAGCTCTGGAACTTCGTTCACCGGAACGGAAAGCTCCCGGACCTTTCGACGCTCCCACGACCGGGATCAGCCGGATGAGGGTGCTGGTCTCCGGCGGAGCCGGCCTCGTCGGCCGCTACATCGTCAAGGGGCTGCAGGGCGCGGGACATGAGGTCGTGGTGGGCGGCCGGACCGCGCCACCGCCGGACTGGTTCTTTCATACGGTCCCGTTCGTGCCGCTGTCACTGAATCCCGATCTCGACCAGCGAGGCGCGTTTGCCGGCATCGATGCGTTCGTTCATGCCGCCTTCGATCATCTGCCCGGCCGATATCGTGGCGGCGAAGGTGGCGATCCCGAGCGCTTTCGCCGGCTCAACCTTGAAGCCAGCATCCGTCTTTTCGAGGAAGCCAAGGCAGCCGGCGTTCGGCGGACAATTTTTTCCTCCAGCCGTGCCGTCTATGACGGCATTCCCCCCGGCCAGAAACTCGACGAAGACGCGTTTCTCTCCCCGACGTCGCTCTACGGGCAGGTCAAGCTGGAGGCAGAATGGGCGCTGGCACGCCTCGATGGGCCCGGCTTCGTCACCTCCAGCCTGCGCTTGACCGGCGTCTATGGCGAGCTTCGTCCGAACAAATGGGATGACCTGATTGCCAACTACCTCGCGGGAAGAGCGGTCTTCCCGCGCGCCGGTAGCGAAGTGCATGGGCAAGACGTCGCGCAGGCGGTGCGCCTGATGATCGAATCCGACGCGAACCTCGTCCGCGGCGCCTTCAACATATCCGACATCGTCACCGATACCCGTGCAATCCTGGAGCCGATCCAGCACATCACAGGCTCCATCCACCCATTGCCGCGGGAGGCCGAGACCGCACAGGTCGCTGTAATGTCAACAGACCGAATCCGCAGCCTCGGCTGGGAGCCCGGCGGATTCGCGCTTCTTGCTGCAACGGCCGAAAAGCTCGCAAGGGGCTATCTCGGACCGAACGCTACCGCTTCTTGAGTTCCGACTGGCTCTTCAGCGCCCGGTCGCCGTCCTCCTGCTTGATCAGGAAGGCCGGCTCTTCCTCGTTCGCCTTGCGCTTCACCTTTGTGCCCTTGATGGTGCGCTCGACGTCGCTCGTAAACTTCTGATCCGCCTTGCCCTGGGCCTTGTTGGCACCCCACGTCCACTCGACGTCGTCGCCCTTGTTGATCTTCGCCATCTCGTTCTCCCTGTTGCGACGGCGAAACTGCTAGGAGGATCACTCGTTCCCAAGTTCCAGAAGAACAAGCTCAGGTCGGTTACCGATGCGAACGGGAATGGCGGAGCACCCCAGGCCGCGGGAGACCACAAGATGACATCTTCCCTTCTGATAGACGCCCCCGGGATAGAGTGCGGATCCCGGCGAGGCAGAAAATGGCCGCCAGCCGAAGAGATTGATCTGACCGCCATGCGTGTGGCCGCTCACTGTAAGCGCGACCCTGTCATCCACGGCGTTGAAGATGTCCGGCTCGTGCGCCAGCAGTATCACGGGCTCACTGCCCGCGACCTGAGCCAGCGTCGCCTGCAGGTCATCGACACCCTTCATATGCGGTCGGCCGAATTCCGCGCTGGGCAGTAGTGCCATCTGGTCTCCCAGGCCGGCCAGCCAGAAGCGCTTCCCGTCCTTCTCGATTGGCACTGCACGATTGATGTGCACCATCACCCCTGAGCCTTCCAGTGCACGCACTACGAGCGGCACCATCGTCGGATCCTGCTGGAACGCGCTATCCTCCCAGTAGTCGTGGTTGCCAAGAACCGCATGCACGCCCAGAGGTGCTGCGAGGCTTCTTAGCGCGGGAGCCCATTCTGATGGTGCAAGGTGATCGGTGCTGAGCGTCATTCCCGAAAGGTAGTCACCCAGCAGAAGGATGATATCAGGTTTCAGATTCAGGGCTTGAGCGCAGATTGCCTCGATCCGGCGGCGATCCATCCAGGGTTCACACGCATGGATGTCGGCAACGACGCAAGCACGCAGCCGGAGACCTTCCGGCCACCCATTCGGCGTCAGCCGGTACTGTTCGATGCGGGGCCGCGCCAGTACTTCAGTAAAAGGATATGCAACGGCCGCTGCCAGGCCCGCCAGCCCCGCACCAGCCAGCTTCAGCAAGCTTCGGCGCGTGAGCAACTATTCATCCTCGAGCGTCAGGCGGAATTGTGCTGTCTCAAGGTCCTTTGGCGGCTGCAGGCCGAGATGCTTCCATGCGGTCGCGGTCAGGACGCGCCCGCGCGGCGTGCGCTGGATGAAGCCCTGCTGTATCATGTAGGGTTCGATGATGTCCTCGATCGCGTCGCGCGGTTCGGAGAGGCCGGCAGCAATGGTCTCGATGCCGACCGGACCGCCGCCGAAGTTCATCGCGATCATCGTCAGATAGCGGTTGTCGAGCTGGTCGAGGCCGCGAGTGTCGACGAGCAGCCGCGTCAGTGCCTCGTCAGCGATCTCCCGTGTCACCGCCTCGGCCCGCGCCACCTCGGCAAAGTCGCGAACGCGCCGCAGCAGCCGACCGGCAATGCGCGGCGTTCCACGGGCACGGCGGGCGATCTCGCGTGCGCCGTCATCGGTCATCGGCAGGTTCATCAGCCGCGCTCCACGGCGCACGATGAGTTCCAGTTCCTCGACCGTATAGAAGGCGAGCCGGACGGGAATGCCGAACCGGTCGCGCAACGGCGTGGTGAGCAGCCCGAGACGGGTGGTCGCCGCGACGAGGGTAAATTTCGAGAGGTCGATCTTCACCGAACGGGCGGCGGGTCCTTCGCCGATGATCAGGTCGAGCTGGAAATCCTCCATGGCCGGATAGAGGATTTCCTCCACCGCCGGGTTGAGCCGGTGGATCTCGTCGATGAAGAGCACGTCCCGCTCCTCGAGATTGGTCAGGAGCGCTGCGAGGTCGCCGGCCTTCGCGATCACCGGGCCGGAGGTCGAGCGGAAGTTGACGCCCAGTTCCTTTGCCATGATCTGCGCCAGCGTCGTCTTGCCGAGGCCTGGCGGCCCGACGAAGAGGACATGGTCGAGCGCCTCGCCACGGTTCTTCGCCGCCTCGATGAAAACCTTGAGATTGGCCCGCGCCTCCGCCTGGCCCGTGAACTCCTCCAGAGACTGCGGGCGCAGCGTCGTGTCCAGGTCTTCGCCCCGCTTTTCCGGCGATATGAGGCGGGCGGCATCACTCATCATTCATGTCCGTCAGAAACTCCTGGCCGATCCATACACGAAGGCGGCAGACTTGGCACCCGCACAGAACTCTCACCGCGCCAGTTCCTTGAGCCCCAGCCTGATCAGCTTTGCGCTGTCTGCCCCCTCGCCCGCTGTCTTCAGCGCGGCGGCAACAGCATTGGCGGCCTGGTCGCGGGAATAGCCGAGGTTGGTGAGTGCCGACACGGCATCGGCAACGGGAGCCGAGGCCACGCCCTCTCCCAGTTCCTGCTTCAGACCGATGTTCGCGACGGCCTCGCCGCCGAATGCAGGAGCCTTGTTCTTGAGTTCGGTGACGATCCTGACCGCCACCTTGGGTCCTACGCCCGGCGCCCGCGACACGGCCGTCTTGTCCTGCAGCGCGATGGCGTTCGCCAGTTCCGACGGCGTCAGCGTCGAAAGCACGGCGAGCGCCACCTTGGCGCCGACGCCCTGCACGCTTTGGAGCAGGTTAAACCACTCCCGCTCCAGCGCCGACAGGAAGCCGAACAGCTTCAACTGGTCCTCGCGGACATAGGTCTCGATGAAGAGCACCACCGCCTCGCCGGCTGACCCCATCCGGGAAAGAGTGCGGGACGAGCAGAATGCCTCGTAGCAGACGCCATGCACATCCACGAGCACATAGTCGTCGCCGATCTCGTCGATGGTGCCTTTGAGCTTGCCGATCATGGGTGGGTTTGTCCGTTAGAGGGGATGGGTTTCGGGGGTGATAAGGCGAACGTCGGGAAAGTAGCGGCGATAGCCCTTCGGATCGCGCGTGACGATGGAATAACCGCGGATCAAGGCGTGCGCCCCGATCAGGAAGTCCGGCAGCACTCGCTCCCGCGCTCCGCCAGCCTGCCGGTACGCGCCGAACGCCGCACCGGCCGCGAAGGCGGCGGCCCACGGCAAGCCCTCGCGCCGGAATTCCTCCGCCGGCAGCAACGCTTCAACCTCGTTCATATCGCGATAGCGCACGGAGAATTCGGCATAGATGATCGGATTGATGATCAGCGGCACCCGACCTGCGAGCTTCGCGAGCGCTCCCCGCGACCACTCGAGCCAAATCGGGTCGCGTACGGCGATATCGACGAGGATGTTGGTGTCGACCAGAACGGCCATTTCAACGGTCTCTCGTCATACCCATCAGGGCGTCCGCATCGATAGATGGATCCCCGGTCCCTTCGAGACGCCGCAGCGTCGCCATGAAGCCGTCAAGCCGCTGCCGCTCCTGCTCGTGCAACGGATCGTTCTTCGGCGCGACAACCAGCTTGCCGTTCTCGATGGTGAAGACCACTTCTGAATTCGGTTCGATGCCAACCAGTTCCCGCAGATCCCGCGGAATGGTGACCTGTCCCTTCGATGTCACGCGCATGTTCGTGCTCCTGATCGGTAATACTTACTATTACCGACGGAACAAGTCAAGAACATGGTCGAGCGGTCGCCAGCACCTTTCGCATTCGGTCGCCGCCGCGATTGTGGGCGTGGCAGATGGCGATCGCGAGCGCATCCGCCGCGTCGTTCCCCACGAAGGTGGCTTTCGGCATCAGGATCTTCAGCATCATGTGGATCTGCTGCTTCTCGCCATGCCCCACCCCGATCACGGCCTTCTTGACTGCATTGGGGGCGTATTCCGAAACCGGCAGACCTGCGCGTGCCGGAACAAGCATCACCACACCTCGCGCCTGCCCAAGCTTCAGTGTCGCGACCGCGTCCTTGTTGACGAAGGTCTGCTCCACCGCCGCCTCGTCGGGTTGATAGGCATGAACGACTTCTGCCAGCCCATCATGCAACTGGCACAGGCGTGAGGCGAGATCCATGTCGCCGTCCGATGTCACCGTGCCGGATGCGACGAAACGAAGACTGTTGCCGAGCGTTTCGATGATACCCCAGCCTGTTCGCCTGAGGCCGGGGTCGATGCCGATGATGCGAATCGTATCTGTCATGGACGTTATCCTAGGGCTGGAGCATCAGCATTGCCATGCAAGATGTGAACAAAACAAAAACAAAAGGCGAGCCAGACTGCTGATCGGCCGTTAACCATGTTGGCCAAGTTCGGTGCAAAAGGCCTGCCTTGCATGCAACACTCTTCCTCATGGTGAATTAGCTCGCCAGAACATGCGCATACGGAATCATGAGGAGGCCGACATGCGGGATCGAGACAGGCTCGAGAACGAACTGCTGGAACTACGCGCGGTGGCGGACGCCCTTGACGGCAGCCTCCGCAGATTTGCCGCCGGCGACATCTACCAGAACATGGACATCGCCTTTCCCCGCACCTTCGATGGCATGCGGAAGGATTTCAACCGGGGACTGAGGTCGCTGACCGCCAGCCTCGACGAGATCATCAGCCGCACCCGTGAACTGCGATCGGAATCGACCGAACTGCGTTTCGGCCTCCACCTCAACGGGGAAGACGACGCCGCGCGAACCGCTGCCGTATCCGCGGCACTTGCTTCTCTCGCCGGCGGCTCGAACGCCACGCGCAGCCAGTCCGGCCGCGCAGAACATGTCGCGACCATCCTGCACAATGCCCGTCTCGACCTCGACCGGCCCCGCCAGGCGGCGACGGCAGCCGGAACCGCGACAGGCGATGCCACCCGCTCTCTTGCCCAGTTGAAGGCGCTGGTGGAGGACATTCGGCCGGTCGTGCGGGAAGCAGCCCTGCTTGCCCTCAACAGCGGCGTCAATGCCGCGCAAGCCGGCCCCGCGAGCGGTGACACTCTTGGTGCTGCGAAAACGCTACATGCTCTGACCCAGCAGATCGGCACCACGCTCGAAGCGATCGACCGCGAAGCGGATGGGGCAATTCAATCCGTCGACGCTTCGAAGAATGCGATCGGCGAACTGGATCGGGAGTTTCAGGCGCAGCATCTTTATCTGGAGGCAGCCGGCACGCAGGCGCAGGCACTCGGTGAAGATGCCCGTCGGCAGGTAAGAGAACTGGAGACAATCCGGTCAGAGCTCGGCTCGACCTCCCGCAGGGTTCAGGATCCGGACCGGATGCCACACCCGCCTCTTTTCCATCTGGACGCCATCGACAGGGCAGCCGCGGAGATCGAGCGGCAAGCGGACCGCTTCAAATCTGCGGGAGAAAGCTACCCGCCCATCACGCCGAGCCCCGGAAGCGGCCGACGCAATCATCTGAAGCTCGTCAAATCCTGAACGAACCGGGCCGCCGGGAAGGATCGCCTGTCAGCGGCTCGCATCGGCTGATCGAATGCCTATATGAGGCGGACCTCCCGTTCCGTTCTTTCAGGATTGCAGATGATTCCGTTCTCCATTCTCGACCTTTCCCCCGTACCTGACGGCCTCGAGGTCGGCGACGCGCTCGACCAGTCGCGGCAGATGGCACGAACGGCAGAGGAACATGGCTACAAGCGCATCTGGCTCGCAGAACATCACGGCATGCCGGGGATCGCCAGTGCCGCCACCTCCGTCGTCATCGGCCACATCGGCGCAGCGACCAGCCGCATCCGCATCGGCTCGGGGGGTGTCATGCTGCCCAATCACTCGCCGCTGGTGATTGCCGAGCAGTTCGGTACCCTTGAGGCGCTCTTCCCCGGCCGCGTCGACCTCGGCCTTGGTCGCGCTCCCGGCACCGACATGCGCACCACCCGGGCGCTCCGCCGCAACCTCGAGGCGGGCGCGGAGAATTTCCCGCATGACATCGTCGAATTGCAGCGTCTCCTCGGTGCGCCGACGGACGACCAGCCGATACTCGCCATACCCGGCGCCAACTCGAATGTGCCCCTCTGGCTGCTCGGGTCCAGCATCTACAGCGCCCACCTCGCCGCAGCTCTTGGCCTCCCCTACGCCTTCGCCTCGCATTTTGCGCCGGACATGCTGATGGACGCCATCGCCATCTATCGCGAGCGCTTTCAGCCTTCGGAGACGCTTGAAAGACCTTATGTCATGGTAGGGGTCATGGGCGTGGCGGCCGATACGGACGAACAGGCCGCCCGGCTCTTCACCTCTTCGCAGCAGCAGTTCATCAATCTTCGTCGCAACGTCCGCGGCAAGTTCCCGAAGCCCGTGGACACGATGGACGGCCTCTGGTCGGACATGGAACGGATGAGCGTCGAGCACACGCTGCGATATGCTGCGGTCGGCTCGCCCTCAACGCTGGAGGCGAAGCTCAAGCCCTTCCTGACTGAAACGGGAGCCGATGAACTGATCGTCTCGATGCCGATCCACGACATCGAGGCGCGGCTGAGGTCGGTCGAGCTCTTCGCCGGCCTGCCGATGATGGAGAAGGCGCTCTAGCGGGCGCCTCCTCCCAATTAGCTTAGGCCGAGAGCCGTGCCATGACTTCGTCGGAGACTTCGAAGTTGGAGTAGACGTTCTGTACGTCGTCATCGTCTTCGAGCGTGTCAATGAGCTTCATCAACGACTGCGCCTTCTCCTCGTCCACCGGAACGGTGTTCTGAGGCTTCCAGACCGTCTTCACGGTTTCGGCTTCGCCCAGGCTTGCTTCCAGCGCCTTGGTCACTTCGCCCAGACTTTCGAAGGCGCAGGTGATGACGTGCGCGTCCTCGTCGGTAACGACGTCGTCCGCGCCCGCCTCGATGGCTGCTTCCATCACCTTGTCCGCATCACCGGCCGAAAGTTTGTAGGTAATTTCGCCGACATGGTCGAAGGAGAAGGATACCGAGCCTGTCTCACCGAGTGCGCCGCCGGCCTTGCTGAAGGTCGAGCGGACGGAAGATGCGGTGCGGTTACGGTTGTCGGTCAGCGCTTCGACGATGACGGCGACTCCACCCGGGCCATAGCCTTCGTAACGCACGGCGTCGTAGTTTTCCGCATCGGCGCCTGAAGCCTTCTTGATCGCCCGGTCGATATTGTCCTTCGGCATCGACTGCGCCTTGGCATTCTGGATCGCCAGCCGCAGCGCCGAGTTCGCCGCGGGATCGGGCAGTCCCGACTTCGCGGCGACGGTTATCTCGCGCGCAAGCTTGGAGAACATCTTGGAACGGATCGCGTCCTGCCGTCCCTTGCGGTGCATGATGTTCTTGAACTGTGAATGGCCGGCCATGACACCCCTGATCACGTCTATTTCGTGGAATGCCGCGGGTTATAGTTTCGATGAGCCGCCGGTTCAAGCGCCCGTCACCGTTTCACGCATCGCAGCCGTCTCACATCCCCTGGGGCACGAGGATGGTCGGCCGCCTGGGGAGCGTGCGCATGGAAACCCGTATGGTCGGCTCCCGCGCATAGGTGACATCAAAGCCCTCGCCGAGCATGGAAATGAACCGGTCGAGCGCGCCGGGCCGATGCATCGGCAGGATGATGGACGACCGCAAGCGGTCGACGACCCGGCTCATGCTGTCGGCACCGAGCGTCAATCCGCCGTCGACAGGGACCATGAGGATATCGAGCCGCCCGATCTCGCTATAGTGGCTGTCGGTGAGTTCGTGATGCAGGTGGCCCAGATGCCCAATGCACAGGCCCGCGATCTCGAAGATGAAGATGGAGTTGCCGTTCTCCTCGAAATCGCCGCCCCAGGAGCGGATATCGGTCGCGACATTGCGGATATAGGCATCGCCAACTACCACGCTGTGCTGCGCCTTCTCACCGGGCATGTCGCTCCATCCGGCAAGGACATGTTCGATGCCGGCATCCGGAGCGAGCGTGAAGTGTGTGGAATGCGCCTTGTTCATCGTCACCACATCGGGAAGCCGCGAGGGCCTGTAGACGCCGCTGTAGTCGGTCGCGATGCCGATGCCGCCGGGGCTTTCGATGAAATAGGTGGAATGACCGACATAGGTGATCCTCACCGTCTCCCTGTCGACAAGTTCCGAAGGCTGTTCGGTCTGGGCAAGGATAACCGGCAGCGCATCCTGGGGGGACCAGCGGGCGAAGCGCGTGTCCGGCAGTGACTGCGCGATCGCCTGGCACTGGCTGACCGCCGCTGCAGAATCCTGACTAGCGGCCGGCGCGGCAATCGAAAGTCCGAACATAAGGAAGGCGACAGTCCGCAGCATCATGCCACTCCCTGACCCGTTGCACGGGAGAGAATGCGGCAACAACAAAAGGCGGTCCAGCGGCTTTGACCGCCACCTTCCTCACATTTGTGTCATGTGGGTCAGGCCCAGAAAGCCGGTATCGTCTCGTCCAGGCGCGGACCAATTCGCAATGGTGCAATCTTCTCTGCCAATCCACTGGAATCGGAGATCTCGATGCCGACACCGCAGATGGTCGCCGGACCGCTCGCAGCTTCGAAGCGGCCCTTCGGCATCTTCGAGATGAAGCGGTTCAGCGGCTCCTCCTTGTCCATTCCGAGCGAGGAGTCATAGTCACCGCACATGCCGGCATCCGACATGTAGCCGGTGCCGCCGTTGAGAATCTGGCAATCGGCGGTCGGCACATGGGTATGCGTTCCGACGACGAGGCTGGCGCGGCCATCGACGAAGTGGCCGAAGCACTGCTTCTCGCTGGTCGCCTCTGCATGAAAGTCGAACACGATCGCATCCGCCTGTTCCTTCAGCGGACAGGCATCGAGAATCGCTTCGGCGCTCTTGAACGGGTCGTCGAGTTCCGGATGCATGAACACCCGCCCCATGATGTTGGCGACCAGGATTCTCGCCCCGTTGCGGCCGTAGTAGATGCCGGAACCCCGACCCGGCGTTCCGGACGGATAGTTTGCGGGGCGGAGGAACTGCTCGTGGCGATCAGCAAAGACCACCGCCTCCTTCTGGTCCCAGACATGATTGCCGGTCGTCACCACATCGGCACCGGCGTTAATGGTTTCGAGGAAGATGTCTTCGGTGATCCCGAAGCCGCCTGCTGCGTTTTCGCCATTGACGATGACGAAATCGAGCCGCAGGTCCGAGATGAGGCCAGGAAGGCGTTCCCACACCGCCGTGCGCCCGCTCTTGCCAACCATGTCGCCGAGAAACAGAAGCCGCATGCTTGTCCAATCAAATCAGTCGAGGTGGCGCAGGCCACTTTCGGTCAGCACGGCCGGCAGTCTCACGTCGTGCGGTTCGGCGGGGACTGATGCCACTTCCTGGCAGTCGAAGGCAATCCCGATAAGACGCGGCTGCAGGTCTTTTTCGCGAAACCGGGCGATGGCGCGGTCATAATAGCCGCCTCCATAGCCGATCCGCTGACCGGTCGCATCGAAGGCGGCGACCGGCACCAGCATGATGTCCGGCTCCAGTTCGGCGGCATCCGGTCCCGGTGCTGATGTACCGAAACCGCAGTCGAGCAGTGGCGCACCGGGCACGAGTTCCCGGAATACGATCCGCTCCTTGTCGAGAATGACCGGCACGCAGATCCGCGCACCGCGCTGCCTCAGGCCCGCCATCAGCGGGCGCAGGTCCACCTCCGATCGAATAGGAAGGAAACCGGATACGATGTCGCCGGGGCTGACTGGGATTGTCGCGAGACCGTGATCCGCCAGTTGCAGGCTCTTCTCGATACGCTCCGCCATCGGGATCGCATCGCGGGCCGCCAGTCGGCCGGCCCTCAAGCGTGGTTTGCTTGCACTGTCGTCCATCATTCAGCCGGTTCTCCGGCTTTGCTGACAAGAAGCTTGTCGATCCGCCGGCCGTCGAGGTCGACCACCTCGAACTTCCAGCCCTGGCGTTCGAAGCATTCACCGAGTTCAGGCAGGTGCTTGATCTCATCGAGCACGAACCCGGCGACAGTCTCGTAATCCGGGTGCCCGTCTACTCGAAGGCCCATCTCATGAGAAAATTCATCGATCGGCATCCAGCCCGCCACCAGGAAGGAGCCGTCGTCGCGGGCGACGATGGCCGGCTCCTCCGTCTCGTCCTCCTGGAAGACACCGGTGATGGCCTCAAGAATGTCCCCCGAAGTGATGATGCCCTCGAAGTGCCCGTACTCGTCATAGACCAGGACCATGTGCGACGTCGTGCGCCGCAGTGCCTGTATTACGTCCAGCGCACCGGTCAGGTCGGAGACAACGGGCGCGTCCCGCATCAGGGACCTGATGTCGAAATTCTTGCCGGTGGCGATGAAGTCAAAGGCGTCCTTGACGAAGAGAACGCCCAGGATTTCGTCGGAACTCCCGTTGCGAACGGGCAGACGCGAACGCTGAGTAGCTCTCAACTGCTCCCGGATTTCCGCCGCATCGTCCTCGATGTCCACCACCTCGACGTCGCGGCGCGGGGTCATCAATCCGCGCGCCGTGCGGTCTGCAAGTCGCATGACGCCGGAAATCATCGCCGATTCTTCGGTCTCGATGACGCCGGCGCTTTGCGCCTCGGCAAGAACGGTCCGGATTTCCTCGTCCGTCACCCGATCGGCAGACGCGCCCTTCTGCCCCAGCAGGCCGAGAACGAGCTTGCCGGAAATGTCCAACAGCCAGACGAGCGGCGCGCCGATCTTGGCGACCAGCGTCATGGCCGGAGCAACGCGGGCCGCGACCGTCTCCGGAGCCCGCAACGCAATCTGCTTCGGAACCAGTTCACCGACGATGAGAGAGAGATAGGTGATGGCGACAACCACCGTACCGACGCCGATGGCGTTCGCCGTGCCGACTGCCAGACCCTGCGTCGCCAGCCATCCCGCAAAGCGCGATCCAAGCGTTGCGCCGGAGAACGCACCGGACAGGATACCGACCAGCGTGATGCCGATCTGAACCGAGGACAGGAACCGGCCCGGGTCATCGGCGAGGCGGATCGCCATCCTGGCACCCTTGTTCCCCTGCTCGGCCATGACCTTCAGCCGTACTGGGCGCGACGAGACGACGGCAAGTTCCGACATGGCAAGAACGCCGTTGAGGACGGTAAGCGCGAGGACGATCGAAATTTCGACTAACAAGAGAAGCTCTCTGTTGGGACGGAACCGACCCGCTTGCGCGCTGCACCGGCAACGCGACTGGGCGCAGGTCGCCCAGAAACTTCCGTCCAGGGATTTCGCGGCCGTCTCGTGCCAACATCGCACCGGCAGAGGTCGCTTATCCAGGTAAAGAAAATGATAGGGCTCGGGAGCCCCGGTGGCAATGGCAGCCAACTGGTCGACATGGGCGTCAGGACTGGAGCGACAGAAGGAGTTCGGCGCGGGTCCCGCTGGCTCTCGGCCTGTACTGGACGGCTGAGCCGAGCGTCGCAGCCATGGACTTGACGATGCGGCTGCCAAGGCCCGTGCCCTTGGGCGCATCGTTCTGCGTCCAGCCGATTCCGTCATCCTCGACGCTCAGGAGCACCTTCTCGCCTCCCTGCTGCTGCAGGGCGACACGAACCTCTCCCTCGCCTCCCTCGGGATAGGCATACTTGATCGCATTTGTCAGCAGCTCGGTGACGATCATCCCGACGGACACGGCGCGGTCGGAGGCAAGTGACACCGGGTCGGCCTCAAGCCGGATTACCGGCCCCTGCTGTTCCATGTTGACCGAATTCTGCACTTCCTTGACGAGTGTCCCGAGATATTTGTCCATCTCCACCTGCCGCACATCGTCGGACGTGTAGAGGCTGCGGTGCATGCCGGCGATCGCCGTGATGCGGGCCTGCGTCTCGGTCAGCGCCTCCTTCACCTCTTCGCTCTTGCTGTTGGAGACCTGCAGGCGGATAAGGGCGGCGACGAGCGCCAGGCTGTTGGCGACGCGATGGTTGACTTCGGCCAGCAGGACCTCCGCCCGTTCCTTGCCGAGCCGGATCTCCTGGTCGGCCTTTTCCTTGGCCTGCCGCAGCTCGGCATTGGTGATGGCCTGGCGCAACGCGCTTTCCATCAGCGGCCAGAATTCCTCGCCGACCGTCTTGATGACATAGTCGGAAGCACCGCTCTTCAGCGCCTCGATGGCGATGGTCGCCTCGCTTGAGCCGGTGACGTAGATGACGGGAAGCGAGATATTGCGCTGCTTCAGCGCGGCCAGGATCTGCAGCCCGGTTTCCGAACGCAGGTAGTGGTCCAGCACGATCGCTGAGAACGATCCGTTCTCCAGCGCCTCCAATGCCGAAGACGAATCCGCGGCATGCACGACGTCATAGCCGGCACGCCCCAGATATCTCTGCGCCAGGCGAGCCAGCGCGAGATCGTCGTCGACATAGAGTATGGTCTGCGGCATCTGCTTCCGTTATTGCCCCGGCACTTGCATCACAGAGAAAAACAGACCGAGCTGACGGATCGCATGGGCGAAGCTGTCGTAGTCGACGGGCTTCGTGATGTAGACGTTCGCACCGAGGTCATAGCACCGCTGGATTTCCCGCTCGTCGTCCGTGGTGGTCAGTATGACGACCGGCAGGCGCTTCGCATGCGGGTTGGACTTCACCTTCTCCAGGATGTCAATGCCTGACATGTCAGGCAGGTTGAGGTCGAGGAGGATCAGCAGGTGACGGTCCTGAGTACTGACGCCGGTGCGATCGCTGCCGAGGATGTAGTCCAGCGCAGCATTGCCGTTCATGAATGGAACGATCTCATTGTTGACGCCGGCGCGCCGGACGTTCTTCTCGATGAGGCGCGCATGGCCCTCATCGTCTTCCACCATGACGATGGTGACTTCCTTCGCTGCAGCTTTCATGACCCGCTACTCCTGACATACTGGGACAGATCCGTGGGCAGCCGGATGATGAAAGTGGATCCGCCCCCCAAGGTCGACGTCACGGTAATCTCGCCGCCTAAATTTCTGACTAACGATCGTACGTGGGCAAGGCCTATACCTTCTCCCGCCTTGTCTTGCACGCCCGATCTGCGGAAAAGTTCGAAGACCCGCTCGTGATCCTCCGGCGCAATACCGCGCCCATTGTCCTCCACCTCGATCCGCACGCCATTACGCTTCGCCGGCATGGCCCGCACAGCAAGATGCAGCGGACGGTCCGGATGCCGATACTTCACGGCGTTGTCGAACAGGTTGCCGAATATCTGTTCCAGAGAGAAACGGTCCGAGACCATGCCCCGCGCGCCACCGACCGCGATGCGGATCTCGCCCCCTGCCTCGTCGACTTGATGGTATATCGCGGCCGCCGTGTTCTCCAAGAGCTCTGCAAGGTCCACTGGCTCAGGCTTCAGCTCACGCCGCCCGTCCCGCGAGATCTTCAGGATTGCATTGATCAGTGCGTCCATCTTCTTGGTCGATGAACGGATGAAGGAAATGGCCTCTGGCAGGTCCTCCTCCACCGCGAGCCGTGCATCCCTGATCTCCTCCTCCGTCAGCGCTCCGCCTTCGGCCAGCACATAGGCTTTGACCGCGGCGAGCGTGGTATCGAGTTCGCTGGTAAAGCCCATGATATTGACGAGTGGCGCGCGCAGGTCATGCGAGACGATATAGGCGTAGCGCTGGATTTCCCGGTTTGCCTGCATGAGGTCCTCGGTACGCTCTTCGACCCGTTCCTCCAGGCTTGCATTGAGTTCCTCGACCGCGGTGCGGGCTCGCGAAAGCTCCCGAACATGCTGGGCGACAATGAGAATCGCACCGCCGACCACCGCAATGATGACAATGCCACCGCCGATTGCAAACCATTGCATCGAAGCAGCGGAATCCGACAACTCTTCAGCACCGGTGTCCAGCCTGACCTGGAATGAGTCGATGAAGCCCTGGAGCAAGTCCCGGAGTTCGTTCATGACCTGCCGACCATAGCTGGAGCGAACGACCTCGATCGCTCCGGCGACGTCACCTGCATCCACCATCGCCACAGTCTGTCTCAGCTCTGAAAGCTTCTCGTTGGTCAGATGCTCGACCCGGCCGATCTGGTCGGCCATCGAAGCCTCTGCCTTAAGCGCATCTCGCAATTTCTCCATTCGCAGGGGGAGCTCACGCAGGGACTGCTGGTACGGCTCCAGAAACGCCTTGTCCTGACTTAGCAGGTAACCGCGCTGGCCAGTTTCCGCGGCATGAAGCAGGATCAGCATGTCGGCAGAAGCCGCGCGAGCCGTCCGCAACTGCATGACGTTGTCGAAATAGGCCTGCGTCATCCTCGCTTGAATGAGAGACGAGAGCACGATGCCGACGAGGATGATGGCACCGACCAGAAGCATCAGGATCGATGAACGTGCGAAGGTATTCGTATTGAGCGGCATGGCATCCCGGCGTTTTGAGGCAGCGGGAAACTCGGGCTTGCGCCAGCCAAAGTCAAGGATTCGACTTTCGTCTAATGTATTCTTTAGTCAGTGCTAATTCTCGCACTGTTCCAAGGATTAAAACGCGCTATCGTCGCATTTCGGGGATGGGGATCATACGATGGAAGCGAACAGCGTCGTCCTGACTACAGACAACGAGCGTTTCAAGGTTCACGTTATCGAGAATGGCGTCACGACCGAGAGGCAGTTCCGGGTTCGCGCCTTTGCGGCTTCTTGGGCAGAAGGCCAAAGTCTCCGCTTGGGCGTCCATGTGGTCCAGGACATATCGCCGGCCACGGAACCGAGAACCTCTGCCCCCTCCGATTGCTACTCTCGACTTTGATCCAGAGGCGCGTCGTGCCCTCTGAGGCACCGGCTCTGGAACGTCGACGATTGCAGCAGACGCCCACGCTGTATTCACCGGGCTAATGCGGGCCGCAGGCATAGACGCCCTTGACGAAACAAGCTCGCTGGCATCTTCCTCTCCGCGATTTCAGGGGAAGATTCCAAATGCGTGAGAAGCTCGTCCGATTGCTCGCCACCCGGCTATGGGAACAGGTAATCATCACCATCATCGTATTGAACTCGATTGTCCTGGGTTTGATGACCTACCCCGGGATCGTCGCAGCCTATGGACCGGTCCTGCGGTTCCTCGACGCCGTGATCCTCGCCATCTTCGTGGTGGAACTGGTGGTGCGCATCTACGCGTTTGGCCCACGGTTCTTCCGCGATCCCTGGAGCCTGTTCGACTTTTCGGTCGTGGCGATTGCACTCATTCCCGCCACTGGTCCGTTCCAGGTGCTCCGCGCCTTGCGCATCCTGAGGGCGCTGCGGCTGATCTCGACAATGCCGGCGCTGCGCCGGGTGGTCGGAGGTCTCATCTCCGCCCTGCCCGGCATGAGTTCGATCCTGGTTCTGATGGCAATGCTGTTCTACGTCGCTGCAGTCATGGGCACCAACCTCTTCGGCCAGAGCTTTCCCGAGTGGTTTGGCACCCTGTCGGCTTCGCTCTACACCCTTTTCCAGGTGATGACTTTGGAGAGTTGGTCCATGGGCATTGTCAGACCGGTGATGGAAGTCCATCCGCAGGCCTGGGCCTTCTTCGTGCCGTTCATCCTGCTGTCTACCTACGCAGTCCTGAACCTTTTCATCGGTGTCATCGTGTCCGCCATGCAGCAGGAATCCGAAGCCTCCGCCTCCGCCGACCGGCAGGTACTTCACGACGATACGGTTACGATACTGGCGGAGATCAGGGCGCTCCGCAGCGAGGTGGAAGCCCTGCGGGCCGAAGGCGCCATCAGGCATGGCCGCGATGGTGAAACTGTCTGATGGCGAAACGGCGCCCATGGGCGCTTCTGCCCGAAACGTCGCCAACGGGGTATATGCGCGATCTGGAAAGACATTAGAGAAGTGCGATCCACGGCAACCGATGGAGAGTTACGATCCTGGGTGCCTACAAACGTAGGTGGGCGCCATATGTCCAAGCCCACGGGCCTGGTCAGGGACAGCTCCCTTTGGATCGAGTATGGCCCCAGGGATTGTGGTTCCTGTCGTGAGGCGCAGACCGCATCCAAGATATAGGCGCAAAATCGACCTTGCGCCAGTGGCGGTCGCGGTTTCAATTAAGTGAAGTCGTCCGGCCCGTCAGCTTGGCCGCCAGCGAGTCCAGTCGGCCGGTCAGCTCGCTGAGCGTCGACACCAGGACCTGCTCATTTTGGTCGCGGTCCTCGAGAGCGCCTGCCCGGGCAGAGTTGAGCTTCTCCACCTCCGCCTCCAGGTTTGCCACCTTGCGCGACAGCTCCGACAGCTCATCCATGACCATGATGCCGGCCATGACCGTAATCCGCAGGTCACCGATCTCGCCGAACTGGGATTTCAGATGGCCCACATATTGGTCGAAACGGGCGGCGAGCCCGGTCAGGTGGTCTTCCTGCCCCTCCTCGCAGGCCATGCGGTAGGCCTTGCCGTCGATCGTAACCGTCACCTGGGCCATGTCTCACTTCCCCTGTCGTGCCGTCAGCGATCCAGAACTGCGCGGATCGTTTCCATTGCGGTGACGAGCCGACGGGAGACCTCGCGGTTGACCTCTTCCAGGCGGTTCGCGCGGAACTGCGACTGGTCGAGCTCCTGCGCCAGGCGCGCCCGGTCCTCGTGCACCCGCCTTACCTCGCCCTCGATCTCGCTGTTCTGGCGCTGGTGCTCGATGCGCATGTCGACCGCATTCTCCAGGCGGCCGATGACAGCAGCCAGTTCCGCGAGCGCCTGATCCAACGTCTTGTCCGCCGGCATCCATGTCTTCCGTTGAATATGGCCCATGCGCCGACTCGGAACGGCGTCATCAGCCGAGAATGTCGTCAGCCTATTCTTGCCGATCCGAGGGGTCAACAAAACCGCGACCTGGTGCGCGTCAATCCTGTGAATCGTCCAGTATGCCGGAACCGTGGTACTGGTCGCGAAGCCCTTGCGGGACTTGCGATCGCTGGTCTCTGCGGCATCCTGGGAATGCCGGGTTTGTTGACTTGTGCGGCGCACCTGCTAAGGATCAGCCCGCTTTCATCCGGTCCCCGTCAGGACCGTGAACGACACCCGGAAACAGCGGAATAGCCATGATCTCTCGCGAAAAACACAATCGGATGGCGAACGCGATCCGCTTCCTCTCCATGGATGCAGTCGAGAAGGCCAATTCCGGCCATCCGGGCCTGCCCATGGGCGCCGCTGACGTCGCGACCGTCCTGTTCACCCGCTACATGAACTTCGACCCGAAGAACCCGCTCTGGCCCGATCGCGATCGGTTCGTGCTGTCGGCGGGCCATGGGTCGATGCTCCTCTATTCGCTGCTCTACCTGACGGGCTACGACGACATCACCATCGAGGACCTCAAGGAATTCCGCCAGCTCGGTTCCAAGACGGCCGGCCATCCCGAATACGGCCATATCTCGGGGATCGAGACCACCACCGGTCCGCTTGGGCAAGGACTGGCCAATGCCGTCGGCATGGCGATCGCCGAGCGCAAACTGGCTGAGGAATTCGGCCCGGAACTTCAGGATCACCACACCTATGTGCTCGCTGGCGACGGTTGCCTCATGGAGGGGATCAGCCAGGAAGCGATTGCGCTTGCCGGGCACCTGAAGCTCAACAAGCTCATTGTCTTCTGGGACGACAACTCCATTACCATTGACGGTGCCGTCTCACTGTCGGATTCCACCGACCAGATCGCCCGCTTCAAGGCGGTCAACTGGAACACGATCCAGGTGGACGGCCACGATCCGGACGCCATCGGTGCAGCCATAGAGGCGGCTCAGATCTCCGACAAGCCGACCCTCATTGCCTGCAAGACCGTGATCGGCTTCGGCGCCCCCAACAAGCAGGGGTCGCACAAGGTGCATGGCAGCCCGCTCGGCGCCGACGAGATCGCAGCGGCACGCAAGTCACTGGAATGGGAGGCGGAAGCCTTCAGCGTTCCGGCCGACGTCCTCGATGCATGGCGCCTCGCCGGGCTGCGCTCCACGAAGGTTCGCAAGGAATGGGAGGAGCGCCTCGCGGCCTCCCCCACCGAAAAGCGCGCAGAATTCGTCCGTCGTTTCGCCGGTGACCTGCCGGGAAGCTTCGACAGCACGATCGACGGCTTCAAGAAGAAGCTTGCCGAGAACAATCCGACGGTCGCCACTCGCAAGGCCTCGGAAGATGTCCTCGAAGTCGTCAACGGGCTTCTGCCGGAAGTGCTGGGCGGGTCGGCGGACCTGACGCCGTCGAACAACACCAAGACCAGCCAGATGAAGGCGATCACGCCGACCGACTTCTCGGGGCGCTATATCCACTACGGCATCCGCGAACACGGCATGGCGGCGGCGATGAACGGTATCGCCCTGCACGGGGGCCTGATCCCCTATGGTGGCGGCTTCCTGATCTTCTCGGATTATTGCCGGCCCTCCGTGCGCCTGGCCGCCCTCATGGGCATCCGCGTCGTTCACGTGTGGACGCATGATTCCATCGGCGTCGGCGAAGACGGCCCGACCCACCAGCCGATCGAGCATCTCGCGTCGCTGCGGGCGATCCCTAACCTGCTCCTCTTCCGTCCCGCCGACGAGACCGAGACCGCCGAATGCTGGCAACTCGCGCTGAAGGAAAAGAAGCGTCCGTCCGGTCTGGCCCTGACGCGCCAGAACCTGACGCCCGTCCGCAAGGACTATGAGGAGAAGAACCTCTGCGCCTACGGTGCCTACGACCTCATCTCGGCCAGCGATGCCAAAGTGACGATCTTTGCATCGGGTTCCGAGGTCGAGATCGCCGTCAAGGCTGCCGGACAACTCAATCAGAAGGGCGTCGCGACCCGTGTTGTCTCGGTGCCCTGTGTGGAACTGTTCATGGAACAGCCCGACGATTATCGCGAGGCGATCATCGGCACCTCGCCGGTCAAGATCGCCGTGGAGGCGGCTGTCCGGGAAGGCTGGGATGCCCTGATCGGTTCCGACGGCATCTTCATCGGCATGAAGTCCTTCGGGGCATCCGCGCCGGGCAAGGATCTCTACAAGCATTTCGGCATAACGGCGGAAGCCGTGGTGGCGGCGGCCGAGAAGCGACTTTCCTGAAGCCGTTCCTTCGCGTCAGCAAGGTTGAACCATACGTTACGACAGTCAGACGGGAGTATGTGAAATGACAGTGAAAGTGGGCATCAACGGTTTTGGCCGCATCGGCCGCAACGTCCTGCGCGCGATCCAGGAATCCGGCCGCACCGACATCGAAGTCGTGGCCATCAACGATCTGGGCCCGGTCGAGACCAACGCCCACCTGCTGCGCTATGACAGCGTGCACGGCAAGTTTCCGGCCGAGGTGCGGGTGGACGGTGACTCGATCGTCGTCGGCGGCGGCAAGCCGATCAAGGTGACCGCGGTCAAGGACCCGAAGGAACTGCCCTGGGGCGATGTCGATATCGCCATGGAGTGCACCGGCATCTTTACCTCCAAGGAGAAGGCCTCGCTTCACCTCTCCAACGGCTCGAAGCGGGTACTCGTCTCGGCCCCGGCCGACGGTGCGGACAAGACCATCGTCTACGGCGTCAACCACGACACGCTGACGAAGGACGACCTCGTCGTCTCCAACGCGTCCTGCACGACCAACTGCCTGGCACCTGTCGCCTATGTCCTGCACAAGGCATTCGGCATCGAGAAGGGCTACATGACGACGGTTCACTCCTACACGGGTGACCAGCCGACGCTCGACACCATGCACAAGGATCTCTACCGCGCCCGCGCCGCGGCCCTGTCGATGATCCCAACGTCCACGGGTGCTGCCAAGGCTGTCGGCCTCGTCCTGCCGGAACTGAAGGGCAAGCTCGACGGCTCGGCGATTCGCGTGCCCACCCCCAACGTCTCGGTCGTCGACCTGAAGTTCATCCCGTCGCGCAACGTCACCAAGGAAGAAGTCAACGAGGCGATCAAGGCTGCCGCCGAAGGCGAGCTGAAGGGCATCCTCGACTACGTCACCGGGCCGCTCGTTTCGATCGACTTCAACCACGATGCCCATTCTTCGAACTTCGCGGCTGACCAGACCAAGGTTCTGGAAGGCAACCTGGTGCGTATCCTCACCTGGTACGACAACGAGTGGGGCTTCTCGAACCGCATGTCCGATACGGCTGTTGCCATGGGCAAGCTCATCTAGGCTTGCCATAGATCGAGATTACGGAAAGCGGCGACCGGCATCGGTTCGCCGCTTTTTCTTTGCCTGCCCTTCTGTTGCCGGATTTGTTCCCGCCTTATCTATTGCTGGTACGATTCTTTCCGTTCACGGAAAATCCACGACAATATGCTGCTTGGTGGCTCGGGCCCGCGCCGTCAGTGACGGTGCAAGCGGGACTCGAGCCGTACGGAAAGGGGTGAAGGCGAAGATGGTGGAGGCATTCTATATATTCTTGCTGGTGGGCACGATCCTCGTGCTGGTCGCCGCCTTCTCCAGCTTGATTGCCTTCCGCTTTGGTGCGCCGCTGCTACTTGTCTTCCTGTCGATCGGCCTCATCGCCGGGGTCGACGGTCTCGGCATTTCCTTCGACAACTTCGCGTTCGCCTACATGCTGGGATCGCTTGCGCTCGCGGTCATCCTGTTCGATTCGGGCTTCGGGACATCGGTTCACTCATTCCGTGTCGCCGCATGGCCTGCGCTCACCCTTGCCTCGATAGGCGTGGTCCTGACCGCCTCCCTCTTCGCATTCGGCGCCATGCTGCTGCTCGACCTCTCCTGGCTCGAAGGTCTCCTGCTCGGTTCGATCGTCGGCTCCACCGATGCGGCGGCCGTCTTCTTCTTGCTGCGCATCGGCGGCATCAACATTCGTGACCAGGTCCGGTCTACTCTGGAAGTCGAGTCCGGCACAAACGACCCAATGGCGATTTTCCTGACCATCGCACTCGTCGAGGTTTTGGCCAGCGGTGAGGGCATTTCTGGCCTCAACGCAGACTTCCTGATGCTGTTCATAGAGCAGATGGCGCTCGGCCTGATCTTCGGCCTGCTGGGCGGCATGATGATCGTCTGGATCCTCAACCGCTTTACCTCCGACCGCAGCCTCGCACCCATCTTCGCGCTCGCCCTCGGCCTTCTCGTCTTCGCCTTCACCGGCGCGATCGGCGGCAGCGGCTTCCTCGCCGTCTATGTCGCTGGCATTTATTCCGGCAACCGCAGGATCTTCGCGCGGGAAGCCATCGCTCGCTTCCACGCCGGACTGACCTGGCTTGCCCAGATCATCATGTTCATCGTACTCGGACTGCTTGCCACCCCCTCTCAGTTTCCCTCGATCGCCATCCCGGCGATACTCCTCGGGCTCTTCCTGGTCTTCATCGCACGCCCGCTGGCAGTCTGGCTGAGCCTCCTGCCATTCCAGATGACGCAGCAGGAGACGGGCTTCGTGGCTTGGGTAGGCTTGCGCGGCGCGGTCTCGATCCTCCTCGCCATCCTGCCGCTGCTCGGCGGCATGGAAAACGGCCTCCTGTTCTTCAACACTGCCTTCATCATCGTCATGGTCTCGCTGGTTCTGCAGGGCTGGACCATCAAGCCCGTGGCGCGCAAGCTCGGGCTGATCATTCCGCCGCGCATGGGCGAGGTCGACAAGATCGAGCTCGACCTGCCGGGCAAGTCGACCCATGAACTCATTTCATATCGAGTCATGAAGGAGAGTCCTGTCCTGCGGGGCGAACGAATCCCGCGCTGGGCCATGCCGTCTCTCGTCATCCGCGACGGTCGCAGCATGCGCTATCAGTACGCGGGCCGCCTGCAGGAGGGTGACCAGGTCTACCTGTTCGTCACCCCGAACTACACCCGCTTGCTGGACCGCCTTTTTGCCAGTCGCGCACCGGTGGAAGAGGACGACGAGGATTTCTTCGGTGCCTTCTCGATTTCGCCGTCCCGACCCGCCAAGGAACTGGACGCCGCCTATGGCCCGGGCCTTTTGTCCCCGACCGAGCAGCACATGACCATCGCGGACCTCTTGACGCATCGGCTCGGGGGAAGAGCAGAGTATGCGGATCGCGTCCGCTTCGGCTCCGTGGTGCTGATCGTGCGGGATCTGGACGAGCAGAATGTCATCAAGAGCGTCGGCGTTTCACTCGAGCCGGTAGAACCGGCCACGGCCCTGCCCGTGTTCATCAACATGCGCGAGATCGCCCACCGAGTCCGCGATCGGCTCCGGCAGTATCGCGGTAAATCGGCCAAGGCGCCGGAGGCAGGGCACCGCGGCGAGGAGAGTGACTGAGGCGGGACGGCGCTGCGGCTCAATGCCTTGCGCGACGGATCAGGAATAGTATGGTCCGTCGCGACCCAGTGCCTACGAGGATCATCCATGCCTGCTTTCAAGACTCTTGACAACCTCACCGACATTGCCGGGAAGCGTGTGCTCCTGCGCGTCGATCTCAACGTTCCGGTTGCAGACGGTGAAGTGACCGATGCAACCCGTATCGAGCGCGTCGCGCCGACAATCCGTGAGCTCTCCGACAAAGGGGCCAAGGTGATCCTGCTCGCGCATTTCGGCCGTCCCAAGGGAGCAGTGGTCCCGGATATGTCCTTGTCGGTGATCTCGTCGGCGGTCGAACAGGTTCTGGACCACGCCGTCTTTTTTGCCTCCGACTGCATCGGCGCGCCGGCCGAGGAGGCCATCGCCAAGATGAATGACGGCGATATCCTGCTCCTGGAGAACACGCGCTTTCACAAGGGCGAGGAGAAGAACGATCCCGACTTCACCGCGGCACTTGCGAAGAACGGGGACATCTACGTCAACGACGCCTTCTCCGCCGCGCACCGCGCCCATGCATCGACCGAGGGGCTGGCCCATCACCTGCCCTCCTATGCCGGCCGCACGATGCAGGCGGAACTGGAGGCTCTCGAAAAAGGTCTCGGCAACCCCGCCCGCCCCGTGGTCGCGATCGTCGGCGGCGCCAAGGTTTCGACCAAGATCGACCTCCTGATGAACCTCGTGAAGAAGGTCGACGCGCTGGTCATCGGCGGCGGCATGGCGAACACCTTCCTGGCCGCCCGCGGCGTTTCCGTTGGCAAGTCGCTGTGCGAGCACGATCTTGCGACGACCGCGAACAACATCATGGCAGAAGCGGAAGCCTCCGGCTGCGCCATCGTCCTGCCGGTAGACGGTGTCATCGCCCGGGAGTTCAAGGCGGACGCCGAGAGCGAAGTGGTGGCCATCGACGCAATCCCGGCCGATGCGATGGTGCTGGACGTGGGACCGGAGTCCATCGAGAAGGTCAATGACTGGATCTCCAAGGCGCAGACGCTGGTCTGGAACGGGCCGCTTGGGGCATTCGAGATCGCGCCCTTCGACAGGGCAACTGTCGCGGCTGCCCGTCACGCTGCGGAGGAGACACGGTCCGGCAGGCTCGTGTCGATCGCTGGTGGCGGCGATACGGTCGCTGCCCTGAACCACGCCGGCGTCGCAGACGACTTCACCTATATCTCGACGGCGGGCGGCGCCTTCCTCGAGTGGATGGAAGGCAAGGAGCTTCCGGGCGTCGCGGTGCTCGCGAAGTAAGAGAAGCATTGAAAGCGCGTAAGCTAGGGGCCAGCGCGCCTTCATCAACCACGTTTAAAACATTTAGAGATTTTAAACGATTGAAATAATTTCAATCGTTTCAAACAATTAGAGCGGGATTTGCCTCTCAGGCAACTTCTGATATCGCCCGATCACGGTTTACGGCTAACGGAAACAGCGGTGTGTGCGTATCGCGCCGTTTTGGGATAGGAGTAAGACATGGTCCACGCGAAGATGTTGGAAAAGATCAGTTCGGCACCGGGCTTCATCGCGGCTCTGGACCAGAGCGGCGGCTCGACTCCGAAGGCGCTGAGCCTCTACGGCATCTCGGACTCCGACTATCAGGGCGACGAGGAAATGTTCCGCCTGATGCATGCCATGCGCGTCCGCATCATGAAGGCACCTGCCTTTACGGGTGAGAAGATCATCGGAGCCATCCTCTTCGAACGCACCATGGATGGTGACGTCGACGGGCAGCCCGTCCCCTCCTACCTCTGGGAAAAGCGCGGGGTCGTTCCGTTCCTCAAGGTAGACAAGGGCTTGGAGGCGGAGCAGACCGGCGTCCAGATGATGAAGGCCATGCCTGATCTTGATGCGCTCTTGGTCCGCGGTCGCGAAAAGGGAATCTTCGGCACCAAGATGCGCTCGGTGATTGCCGAGGCCGACAAGGCAGGAATCGCTGCCGTGGTGAAGCAGCAGTTCGAGGTGGGTCGCCAGATCATCGGCCAGGGCCTCATGCCGATCATCGAGCCTGAAGTCTCGATCAAGAGCCCGACGAAGGAAGAGGCCGAGGCGATCCTGCGGGACGAGATCGCGCAGCAGCTCGACAAGCTCCCGGCGGGTGAGAACGTCATGCTGAAGCTGACGATCCCGACGGTGGCGGATTTCTACGCGCCGCTCATCGCCCACAAGTCGGTGATCCGCGTCGTTGCCCTTTCCGGCGGCTACACCACCGCGGACGCCTGTGAGAAGCTGAGCCATAACCGTGGCATGATCGCCAGCTTCTCGCGTGCGCTGACGGAAAAGCTGCGCGTTTCCATGAGTGACGCGGAGTTTAATTCCAGCCTGGCCGAGACGATCGATCAGATCTACGCCGCAAGCGTCAACAAGGCCTGAGGCCAGGCCGAAGCCAGCGGCAGGAATGCGAAGGCTTCTTGGCGGACCACCCGCACATATCGTAGGCCGCGCCGTCATCGGCGCGGCCTTTTCCGTGATCGATCCAGGAAGCGGCTAGGTCAGATCCCTCGCCAGCAGGGTCACGGCCCAGATCACGATCGCAGCCACGGCGATCTTCCAGAAATCGGCTCTGCGCCTCAGCCCCGGCAGCCCGAGCGGCCTGATGATATGGACCAGCATGGCCAGCAGCAGAAGGAGACCGATCGCCTTCGTCATTGAATATCTCCCAAGCACCAGCTCCGTCACAGGCTGGTCATCTTTGCTGGCCACCAATGCGCAGCACCGAATCGGCTATGCCGGAACGTTGTCACCGCCCGTTAATCCTCGATTGACGGCAGACGCAACATATAATCCCCTGTCCCTCCCGAAGCCTGCTGGATGGAAGAAGCTGGTCATGAACGATGCGACGTAATCTCCTCCCCATTCTGGCGCTCCTGACGAGCACGCTCTTCCTGTTCCTCGGCAATGGCCTGCAGGGTCTTCTCCTGCCGGTCCGGGGCTCGGCCGAAGGTTATTCGAACGAAATCCTCGGCTTGATCGGCACCACCTGGGCGACGGGTTTCGTCGTCGGCTGCTTCGTCGCTCCCAACCTCGTGCGCCGCATCGGCCATGTCCGTGCCTTTGCGGGATTCGGCGCCCTCATCTGCCTCAACGTCCTGCTCACCGGCATCCTGGTTGACCAGACGGCCTGGCTGATCCTGCGTGCCGTTACCGGCTTCTGCACCGCCGGCACCTCGATGATCATCGAAAGCTGGCTGAACGAGCGCGCCACGAACGAAAGCCGGGGTGCGATCTTCTCCTTCTATATCTCCATCACTTTGTTTGGTGTTGTCGGCGGCCAGATGATGGTCCCCTTTGCCGACGTGTCGACGCCCATCCTGTTCATGATCTGCGGCATCCTCTACTGCCTTGCGATCATCCCGACAGCCGTGTCCAGGGCGGCGTCACCGCAGCCGCTGAAGCGGGTGCGGCTTGACCTCAAGGGCCTTTACCGGAACTCGCCCGTTTCCTTCATCGCCATCCTGCTGATCGGAACCGCCAATGGCGCCTATGGCACGCTGGTGGCGGTTTTCGGTGCCCGCGCCGGACTGACGGAAGACATGATCGCGATCATGGTCAGCGTCACGATCCTTGCCGGTGCCGTGGCGCAGTTCCCTGCGGGCCGTCTGTCGGACCGCATGGACCGCCGATATGTCCTCGCAGGCCTGGCGGGTCTTGGAGCGGTCGCCGGCGTGGGCTTGAGCCTCTTCCAGCCCGCAAACGTCTACATGATCCTGATCCTGGTCAGCCTCTATGGAGCGGCAGCCAACGCCCTCTACCCCATCGCTGTCGCCCATGCGAACGACCATGCCTCATCCGAGGATTTCGTGAAGATTTCAGGTGGCCTGCTCCTCCTCTACGGGGTGGGCACGATCATCGGACCGACCCTCGGCGGTCCGGTCATGACCTGGCTCGGCCCTCACGCGCTCTTCGCCGTCACCGCGCTTTCCCATATCCTGGTGACCGCCTATGCGATCTTCAGAAGCCGGATCAGGGCGCCGGTACCGGTGGAGGAACGCGACAGCTATGCCGGCTCGCCGGCACTTGCGCCTTCCTTGACGACTCCCGAGAGCCTGCTGCTTAATCCTCGTGCGGCCGAAGGCGGCAGTGATCAGGATCAGGAGAGAACAGCGTCATGAGCTTCATGGATGACGACAGACCGAAGAAGCCGGTTTCCCACGAGATCGGTTGCGAACTGGACGCCCTGTCGGCCGATGAACTGGACAGGCGGATTGCACTCCTGCAGGACGAAATCCGCCGCCTGGGGGCGGAAAAGCAGAAGAAGGCAGCCGGCCGACGCGCTGCGGACAGTTTCTTCCGCTCCTGATGTCCAAGAACGGGAATTTATCCTGAATACTTTCTTTCTTTAACCGGATGTTAATCATTAACGTAGAGGATGATGAACATCCGGGCTTCCTGGATTCAGACGGTTTCACCGCGTGGCGAATAGGTCTGACTTTCTCCCTGTTTTACCTTGAGAGCCGCTTTTGCGGCTCTTCTTTTTGGCGTGGTGAGCAAAGGTGTGGGTATTAACCCTTCCTTAAGAAACGCCTTGCGGTTTGACGCTATAAACTCCATCTTAACTTCGAGAAGAGGCGCCAGGGAACTTTCCTTTCCCGCGGTCATTGCCTGTATTGTGATGCGTTAGCAGGATGATTTCGATGTCCGAACACGGATTGAACACTGTCAACTTTGCAGGCCGCGCCGCAGCCTCGTCGCAGTTCAAGGCGCTTTATACCGAGGGTATGTCGCTGGTCGAAGAAACCGCGAGCTACCTCGACGGCCCCGGACGCGCCGCCTCCAAGGTTCTGCCGCGTGTGGCTTCGGTCCTCTACGCAGCCGAATCCATGCGCCTGACCACCCGCCTGATGCAGATGGCCTCGTGGCTCCTGCTGCAGCGCGCCGTCAACAATGGCGAGATGAGCCGCGATCAGGTCCTTGCAGAGAAGAACAAGGTCCGCCTCGATGGCTTCAACGTCGACAAGAACGCGCCGGGCTGGCTCGACCTGCCCGAAGGTTTCCGCGACCTCGTCGAGCGCTCCCTGAGGCTGCAGAATCGCGTCGCCCTGCTCGATCGTGAAATCTACCGCCCGGGCGACACCCCGGTGCCGAGCAACGAGAATGGCGTTCGTGCCCAGCTGAACCTGCTGCACACAGCCTTCGGCGCCTGAAAATACTGACGCTTTCGCGAAAGGCGGGTCTTGGCCCGCCTTTTTTTGTTTTGCGCCAACCGCTGGGGCATAAAAAAACCCGGCCGGAGCCGGGTCTTTCCAAACTGATTCAGCGCAAGGCTTAGAGGCCGAGGCCGCCGAAGCGCTTGTTGAACTTGGAAACGCGGCCACCGCGGTCCATGAGCTGCTGGTTGCCGCCGGTCCAGGCCGGGTGCGACTTCGGATCGATTTCAAGGTTCATGGTGGCGCCTTCCGAACCCCAGGTCGAGCGGGTTTCGTACTCGGTGCCGTCGGTCATGACGACCTTGATCGTGTGGTATTGCGGATGGATGTCAGCCTTCATGTCGATAATCCTGCGCTGCGAGGTCCATATGTCGCAATTGCGATCGCAGACCCTCTTCAATAAATGAAGCCGCAGACCGGCTGGCCACGGCTTCCCAATTCGATGCGGAGCCTATACAGGAAGGGCGCCGGGAGCACAAGTGGCGCCGGTCTCAGAAAAGAGTCCGATCGCTCTGGGGGTAAAGTGGCGAATTCAGAAGACAGACAGCCGAAAGGCAAGGCCATCCGACCGCTGGCAAGGCTTCTTCCCTATCTGTCCCGTTATCGCGGCCTCGTCATGGGGGCCCTCTTCGCCCTCGTCCTTTCCGCCGCGACGACCCTTGCCCTTCCACTCGCAGTGCGGCGTATGGTGGATCACGGCTTCGCCGCCGCCGACGGAAGCTTTATCAACAACTACTTCGGCATGCTGCTCGGGCTGGCCACGCTTCTCGCACTGGCGAGCGCACTTCGCTACTATTTCGTGATCACAGTGGGAGAACGCGTGGTTGCGGATCTTCGCCGCGACGTCTTCGCGCGCGTGACCAGTCTTTCGCCAGCCTTCTTCGACGTCAATCAATCTGGCGAAATCGTCTCGCGCCTCACCGCCGACACCACGCAGATCAAGTCCGCCTTCGGATCGGCGGCCTCCCAGGCGCTACGCAACACCATCCTCTGTCTCGGGGCGATGGCCATGATGATCTATACGAGCCCGCAGCTCTCGGGGCTCGCGCTCGGTGCCATTCCGGTGATCGTCTTCCCGCTGGTCGCCTTCGGGCGCTCCGTCCGCAAGCGCTCGCGCGCTGCCCAGGATACGCTCGCCCGCACCTCCGCCTTCGCATCCGAGACGATCGGCGCGACCCGCACGGTCCAGGCCTTCAACGGCGAGGCCGCAGCCACCGCCCGCTATGCGGCAACGGTCGAGGATGCGTTCGGCGCGGCCCGGGCCGCCATCCGCTCGCGAGCACTTCTGACGGGCTTTGCGATCTTCATGGTATTCGGCAGCATTGTCGGGGTGTTGTGGTACGGCGCCCAGAACGTGCTGGCCGGTACGATGACGGCAGGGACGCTTGGCCAGTTCGTTCTCTACTCGGTGATTGCCGCAAGCGCGCTCGGTCAGTTGTCGGAAGTCTGGGGCGAACTTTCGCAGGCAGGCGGCGCCGCCGAACGCCTGACGGAGCTGCTGCACGAGATCCCCGCCGTCCGCGAGCCAGCCTCGCCCATTCCCTTGCCGAGGCCGCCGCGCGGTGCCGTCACCTTCGAGAACGTCTCCTTCGCCTATCCGTCCCGCGAAAACAGCGTGACGCTGAACGGCCTCTCGCTCGATGTCCGCCCCGGCGAGACGGTCGCGATCGTCGGCCCTTCCGGCGCCGGCAAGAGCACGATCTTCTCTCTTCTGCTCCGCTTCTACGATCCCGTCTCCGGAACCGTACGGCTGGACGGTATCGACCTGCGGGAGGCGTCCCTCTCGGACATCCGCAGCCGTCTCGCGCTCGTACCGCAGGACGTGACGATCTTTGCCGCCTCTATCCACGACAACATCGCCTTCGGCAGAACCGGCGTCAGCCGCGACGCCGTGCGTGCCGCCGCCATTGCCGCACAGGCGCACGAATTCATCGAGAAGCTCGACAGCGGCTATGACACGCTTGCCGGCGAGCGCGGCGTTACCCTCTCCGGAGGTCAGCGGCAGCGCATTGCCATCGCCCGCGCCATCCTGCGCGACGCGCCGGTCCTGCTGCTCGACGAGGCAACCTCTGCCCTTGACGCCGAAAGCGAGACGCTGGTGCAGAAAGCGCTCGACGGTCTGATGAAGGAACGGACGACGCTGGTGATCGCCCACCGACTTGCGACCGTCCTCAAGGCAGACCGCATCCTCGTCATGGACGAGGGTCGGATCGTCGAGGAAGGAACGCATCAAAGCCTCGTTGCCAAGGGTGGCCTTTATGCGCGGCTGGCGCGGCTGCAGTTCCACGACATCAATCGCGAAGCCGTCAGCGCTCCGTTAGCTTGAGTTCGATGCGCCGGTTCTGGTTGCGGGCCTCCGTGGCATCGCCCTCGGCTATCGGCTGGAACTCGCCGAAACCGGCAGCAACCAGCCGGTTGGCCGGCACGCCCTGCTCGATCAGGTACTTCACCACGGACGTCGCACGCGCCGAGGATAACTCCCAGTTGTCGCGATAGCGTCCGGTGCCGGAAAGCGGCGCATTGTCGGTGTGCCCATCGACGCGAAGCACCCAGTTGATCTCCGCCGGGATCTCCTTGGCAAGATCGAGCAACGCTTCGGCAAGCTTGGCCATTTCCGCGCGCCCCGCCTCGTCCAGTTCGCTTCCCCCGACCGGAAACAGCACTTCCGACTGGAAGACGAAACGGTCGCCGACGATGCGGATGTTCTCGCGGTCGGAGAGGATTTCACGCAGACGGCCAAAGAAGTCTGAGCGATAGCGGTTGAGCTCCTGCACCCGCTGCGCCAGCGCCACGTTCAGGCGTCGGCCGAGGTCGGCGATCTGCGCCTGCGAAGCCTGGTCCTTCGCCTCCGAAGCCTGTAGCGCCTGCTCCACCGCCGCAATCTGCGCCCGCAAGGCGGCAATCTGCTGATTGAGAAGCTCGATCTGGCTCATCGCCCGCGCGCTGACCTGCTGTTCCTCGTTCAGATCCTGCGTCAGCTGGCCGATACGCGCATTAGCGGCGTCGCTCGTGCCGGCACCCTGGTCGAGCAGCGCCTGCAGTCGTGACCTCTCGCTCTCGGAACTCGCTAGCGAGGATTGCAGGTTGGCCAGCGTATCTTCGAGATCCTGCGCATTGCCCTTCTCGAGAGCCAGCAACTCGGTGAGTTCCGCAATCTGGCTGTTCAGCCGGTTCAGCACCTCGTCGCGTCCGGTGATCTCGCGGCTGAGCAGGAACTGCGCCAGCACAAAGACGGTAAGCAGGAACATGATGGCAAGCAGCAGGGTCGACAGGGCGTCGACAAAACCTGGCCAGTAGTCGACGCCGCGCTCGCGACGGCGGTTTTTGACGAGCGCCATCGGCTACTTGCTCCCGATCTTCTCGGAAAGACGGTCCAATGTCCGGCGCAGCGCCTTCGCCTCCTCCTGCTGCGCCTCGATCCAGTCGCGCAGCATCTGCTGCTCGTTGCGCATGTTCTTCACGAGCCCCTGAATGCCCTCGGCGAGGTTCGCCATTGCCGACAGCGACTTCTCGTTGACCGCTCCGTCCGGCGACCTCGACTGGACGGCGGACAGCTTCCGCAACTGCTCGGTCAGAGCCCGCAATTCCTCGTTCTGTCCAAGCGCGGACGTCGCGGCCGGCGAGATATCGGACCCCATGTCGGTGACCGACGACAGCCAGTTTTCCAGTTCGGTATAGAAGCGGTTCTGGGCGCGGCCGGCCTGGATATCGAGGAAGCCGAGAATCAGCGAGCCGGAGAGGCCGAGAAGCGACGAGGAAAAGGCCGTCCCCATGCCGGAGAGCGGCGCCGTGAGGCCGCTCTTGAGCGCGTTCAGCACGTCGTTCGTGTCCCCGCCATTGGGATCGAGCGTCTGGATCACCGTGCTGATCGAGCTGATCGTGCCGATCAGGCCCCAGAAGGTTCCGAGCAGGCCCAGGAAGACGAGGAGCCCGATCAGGTATCGCGAAATCTCGCGCGACTCGTCCAGCCGGGTGCCGATCGAATCGAGGATCGAGCGCTGCGAGGAGGGAGACAGCGACATGATCCGGCGGCGGCTGACAAGAGCCCGCATCGGAGCAAGCAGGCGCGGCTCGCGGCCGACCTTGTCTGCGCTTCCGGCTGCCCGGAACGAGTTGAACCACCGGACCTCCGGGATGAGGCTGATCACCTGGTTGAAGACCAGCACGATGCCGATGATCAGGACGCCGAGGATGAAGCCGTTCAATCCCGGATTGGTCATGAAGGCAGTGTGCGCCTGGCGGTACAGGATGGCGGCGATGAACCCGACAAGGATGAGGAAGATCAGCATCGTCCACAGAAAGGGGACGGGATTGGAGAGCTTGTGGCTGTAGCCGGCCCGGCCGGTTTCCGCCTCATCCAGATCGTCCACTCTCGCATCCACCATGTCGTGACTCGGCCTCCGGTACTGTTTGCCGGAGGCTAGTGGAAAAATGAGACGAATTGAAGTGCGTAACCGTCCACAGCCGGGGATGGCGGCCCGGCTTGCGGCTATCGCGTCGGCACGGGCCGGTTGGCAACCTCGAGCAGGGCCTTCTGGATGTGCTCGTTGCCGGCGACGACGGTACGCTCACCGAACATATCGGTCCCGCCCCTAATGTCGCTGACGAAGCCGCCGGCCTCGCGGATCAGCACCAGGCCTGCCGCCATGTCCCAGGGAGAAAGCTCGGCTTCCCAGAAGCCGTCGAGCCGTCCGGCCGCCACATAGGCAAGATCGAGCGCTGCCGCACCCATGCGACGGATGCCGGCTACTTCGCCCATCACGTGGCGAAGCTCGACCAGGAACTTGCCGTGGTTTCCGCGCCCGAGATGCGGAACGCCGCAGCCGATCACGCAATCGGACAACACGCGCCGCGCCGCAACCCGCAGACGGCGGTCGTTCAGGAACGCGCCGCCACCCTTCTCCGCCGTGTAAAGCTCATCCGTCGCTGGATTGAAGACGACGCCGGCGACGATCTCGCCGTTGCGCTCCAAGGCGATCGAGACCGCAAATTGCGGAATGCCGTGCAGGAAGTTCGTCGTTCCGTCGAGCGGATCAACAAGCCAGCGATGGGCGCCGTCCGTTCCCTTGATCTCCTCGCTTTCCTCGCCGAGGAAGCCGTAGGTCGGCCGCGCCTTGAGCAATTCGTCCCGCACGATCTTCTCCGCCTTCAGGTCGGCCTGGGAGACGAAGTCGCTCGGTCCCTTCACCGAAACCTGCAGGTTCTGCACCTCGCCGAAGTCGCGCGACAGCGACTTGCCGGCCTTGAGGGCAGCCTGAACCATGACGTTGAGAAGGGCGGAACGTGCCATGCGGGAAGGTCCTTGGATTGCGGAAGCCTGTCCCGCATGTGAATTGCCGCGGGACGCCTTGTCAGGCAATGTAGTGATCGGCGGGTTCAAGACCACAAAAACGAGGGAAATTCAAGTCGTCCAAGGACCCCGCTCTTGCGACGATCCGCGCTACCTCTAGATGATGACTACCATTTGGACCGCATGCGTCGGAGAGACAGATGAAGATGACCCTACCCCTGACCGCAAGCGCCGCTCTCCTGACAGCGATGGTGGCCGCATCGATCTGGGGATGGTGGCTCCGGGGATCCGAAGTCGAGTTGGCTGTCCACTTTTTGTTGGACGGCACGCCGAACCGCTATGCGCCGGCTCCATTCGCATTCTCGATAGTCCCGCTGGCCGCAGCCTTCGCCACGCTGCTCTTTGCAGTCACGCCGCGTTTCGATCCGAAGGCTTCGGCCTCGCCGCGACTTTACAAGGGCCTTTGGCTCCTCGTCCTCCTGACGCTGGCAACCGGACACGCACTCATCGTCTGGCACGCGCTTACAACCGTCCGCTGATCAGCTTCGCCGGAACCGGTTGGCAGCCTCGATCGCCTTCTTCTGCTGCTCCTCGTTGATGCCGAGGAAGAAATCCTCGAGTTCCGGGTCGGCCAGGCCGGCGCGACGCGACAGCACGTACCACTTCGCCGCCTCCACAGGGTCAGGCCGGGTACCGAGCGCATTGATGTAGAGATGGGCGAGCTTGTTCTGCGCCACGACATTGCCGCGCAGTGCCGCCACCCGCATCCACTGGAAGCCTCCGTCGAAGTCACGTTCGCCGGCGACACCGTTCACCAGCCAAAGCCCGAGATCGAGCTGCGCCGTATCATAGCCGGCCTTTGCGGCGCGCAGCAGCCACATCCGGGCCTGAGCCTTCTTCTCCTGCGGAGTGTCGGCAAGCGTCACGTAGAGCTGGGCTACGGCATATTGCGCGTCCGCGAGCCCCTGCGCCGCCGCCTTCTCATAGAACGGCAGCGCGAGCTTCAGCCCCTTTTCACCGGGATTGTCGGAAACCAGGATCTGGGCCCAGTTGAACTGCGCCGACGAGTTGCCCGCCTCCGCCGCCCTGCGCATGTAGTCGTCCGCCTTCGCCTTGTCGCGCTCCACATGACGGCCCGTCATCAGCATCAAGGCGTATTCGAACATCGCGGCCGGATCACCCCGCTCCGCGGCCTGCCCGTACCAGAAGGCTGCCGTCTTCGGATCCCGCTTGATCCCCAGTCCCTTGGACATCATTTCCGCGACCAATGTCTGGGCGGCGGCATCGCCCGCCTCTGCCCTCGGCAGTGCCTCCGCCAGCGCGGTCACGTAGAGGCCGCGCTGGTAAGCGCCATAGGCCTCGTCCACGGGCCTGTCACTTGGCTTTTCTTCCGGTGCGGGAGGAAGGGCTGCCCCCATCCGCTGATAGAGCTCGACCCCCCCGGAAGGCACAATACCATCCGGTTGCGCGTTCTCGCCGCCTTCCCCTACCCTGCCCCTCTTCATCGGCTGGGCGTCGGGTTCGACGGGTCGCGTCATCGCCCGCTGCGCCTGCTGCGCGGCGGCATCGGCCGCCGGTGCGGAGGCCACCGCCGCAGTGGCGAGGAGGAGCCGGGTAACAAGATTAAAAAGCGAAAACGGGCGCATGCCGTTCATCAAGCGTCAAACCGTGGCGCTTTTTCGTCGAGAAGCCGGTTGGCTTCCGCGACCGCCTGTTCCGCCGCTTGGGATCCCCCAAAGACGGCCTCCCGCAGGGCCACGAATTCCGCACCGGTTTCGGCGACGGCCACTACGGAGGCGACGTCGTTGCCACCCATAACGATGCAGGGGATCTCCACCATCGACGCCCACCACTCGCCTAGCGCCAAATTCTTGGGATGTGGCTCTGGCTTGATGTCGCCTTCGAACTTGCCGAAGAAGATGTAGTCGGGCTGCAGTTCGCCGATCTCCAGCGCCGTGTGGCGCTCGGCAGCGCCGCCTGCGCCGACGATCATCTTCGGCGTGAACTTGACGATGGCATCGTCCAGTTCCTCCTTCTTTCCTGCCACATGAAGGCCGTCGGCCTTGGCGCGCCCGGCGACACGACTGTCGCCCGCCACCAGCGCGGCGGCCCCCGACGCCTGGATGATGGGCACCACGGTCTCGGCCAAGGCCTGGAACGCATGGTCATTCCGGTCGTACTGCGGGATGATGACGGTCGCCACGTCACCGCCGGCCAACGCCGATCGAAGCTGGTCCGCCAGGGTCTGCACATCGCCCCCGGCAGGAAGGATCAGGACGAGGCGGCAGCGGTTCTCGACGTCGGTCATGGTGTTTCCTGTACCGCGAAATTGTGAGACGAGTAGTTTCTCGCCTTTTCCTCCCGTTCGATAGACCGGACCGATTGCTGGATCAACCATCTGCCATGCCTCTCGATCTCACCTTCTTCCTGGCGGCCATCCCGGCCGTCATCCTCGTCGGCCTGTCCAAGGGCGGCTTCGGCGGCGCCTTTGCGCTGATGGGCGTGCCGATCCTGGCGCTCGTCGTCGATCCGCTACAGGCTGCAGCGATCTTCCTTCCCATCCTGATCGTCATGGATATCGTCGCCCTCTGGGCGTGGCGCAACGACAATGACAGGCGTACGCTGCTGATACTCCTGCCGGGCGGCATCCTGGGGATTGCGCTCGGTTGGGCAACCTCGGCCTATGTTTCCCCGAACGCCCTGAAGTTCGTGATCGCCGTCTCCACCATCCTCTTCGCCGCCCGATACTTCTACCAGGCGTGGTGGCCGCATGCGGGGGGCGAGGCGCCACCGCTGCCGCACCGCCCCGTCCGCGCGACCCTCTGGGGCACGCTTTCCGGCTATGCCAGTTTCGTGGCCCATGCGGGCGGCCCGCCCTTCCAGATCTACGTCCTGCCACTCAAGCTCGATCCGCGATCCTATACCGGCGCCAGCGTGCGCTTCTTCGCCCTGGTGAACGCGATCAAGCTGATACCCTATTTTGCGCTCGGCGCGCTCGACACGGAAAACCTCGTCGCATCCGCCACGCTGTTTCCCGTCGCCCTCGTCGCCACCATGCTCGGAGCCTGGATCATCCGCAACCTGAAGACCGAGGTCTTCTATCCGCTCACCTACGGCCTCGCCCTCGTCACCGGCCTGAAGCTTCTCTGGGACTCACTGGCCTGAGGCATCAGGCTCGATCAGACCTTCGCCGAAGCGTCGCCCCCTGATTCGGCTTGATATCTCGAGGTGGAACACGAGTCGGCAAAGCCAGTAGACCAGGACCGAGACCGCGAGCAGGCTTCCGGTGACCAACAGGCCCGTCGCGAGGGATTGCGGTAGATCCAGAAGATAGACCGGCGGCAGGACGACGAGTGAGGCGACCGCCACCGCGATCCCTGCGAAGACGCGGCGGAGCGCCAGCCACAGGACCTCCTCCACCCGCAGCATCTGCCCTCGCACCATGGGCAACTCACGGGCCGACGTTAGCGCCTGACATGCGTCCTCGAACGCCTGATCATAGTCTTCTCTGGCGTAGCCCATCGCCCACCTCCCGTCTCAAGAGCGAACCCTAGGTCGGCTCCTGGTCTCGGGCAAGCTGCATCACCTTTTTCGGCGGCCTTGCTGCAGCGCACAAACAGGATTGTCTCCCGGCAAGGCTTGGGCTAGCCTGCGGTCATGACGAGCACCGACCCCTTCGCTGCCATCGCCGATCCGCACCGGCGCCACCTGCTGGAGGAGCTTCGTCGCGCACCGAGAACGGTTGGGGAACTTGCGGAGGGTCTTCCAATCAGCCGGCCCGCGGTTTCGCAGCACCTGAAGGCCTTGCTCGACTGCAATCTGGTCGTGGTGAATGTCGCGGGAACGCGCCGGATCTATTCCGTCAACAACAGCGGGTTCGACAGGTTGAACCTCTGGCTGGACCAGTTCTGGTCGTGACCAGCAGATGGCCACGACCAGAAGGCTTGGGTGGATGATTTCGTTGCCGCCTTGCGTGGCACCGCTATGGCTGGCGCCGGCGGCGGGACATTCTCCTTGAGGGTTAGTGGCGCGTCGACGCCTTCAGACGTTGCAATTCGTCCTTGAGACGAAGCTTGCGGCGCTTGATGTCTGCGATCTGGCGATCGTCAGCAGAGGGAGACGCAAGAACGCTCTGGAGCTCCTCTTCGAGAGCACCGTGCTTCTTTTCAAGCGATGCAATATGAGCCTGAATGGTCATGCGGCATGTCCTCCTTGGCAACCTGCCCCGGCTATCCCTTTGAGCCGGAGGCTTCAGGTTTACGTAGAAATTGTGACATGAACCGCGGCGTTTGTCGAAGGTGAAAACAAGGCTTCAGCGCGGCAAATTGGTGGCCGTGCATAACTTCCAGTTAATGCCGTTTGGTGGTAGGAGCTTGCGCACATTACCGACGATCGGGCACAGGTTTCGAGTTGAATGGGGACAGTGGAAATGGCGGACCAGGAACAGGCGGATATTCGGCTGGCGCTTGCGAGGCTCCGTCAGGAGCACGAGGATTATGACGCCGCGATCAACGCGATGATCCAGGTTGGCAGCGAAGCCCTGCGCATCCAGCGCATGAAGAAGAAGAAGCTGGTCATCAAGGACAAGATCACCCAGTTGGAAGACCAGATCCTGCCCGACATCATCGCCTGAGGGGAATATGCGGATGACATCCGAGAGACCTGCAGTCGCCATCATCATGGGAAGCCAGTCCGACTGGGAGACGATGAAGAATGCCGCCGATACGCTCGACGCGCTCGATGTCGACTATGAAGCGAGAATCATCTCCGCCCACCGCACGCCGGACCGGCTCGTCAGCTTCGCCAGGGGCGCCCGCGACGAGGGGTTCAAGGTGATCATCGCCGGTGCCGGCGGAGCGGCGCATCTCCCCGGCATGACGGCGGCCATGACACCCCTTCCGGTCTTTGGCGTTCCCGTGCAATCCAAGGCGCTCTCCGGGCAGGACAGCCTTCTCTCCATCGTCCAGATGCCCGCGGGCATCCCCGTCGGCACACTGGCGATCGGGCGCGCAGGCGCCGTCAACGCTGCGCTGCTGGCCGCCGCGGTCCTCGCGCTCGGCGACGAGGATCTTGCCGACCGGCTCGACGAATGGCGCGCCGACCAGAGCGCCAGCGTTGCCGAATACCCTATGGACGAAGGCTGATGAGCGCCACCACGATCGGGATCATCGGCGGCGGGCAGCTGGGCCGGATGCTGGCCATGGCAGCTGCCCGTCTCAACTTCCGCATCATCGTGCTGGAACCGCAATCCGATTGTCCGGCCGCGCAGCTTGCCAGCGAACAGATCGTTGCTCCCTATGACGATCCGGATGCGCTCAACGCGCTCGCCCGCGCCTGCCAGATCGTCACCTATGAGTTCGAGAACGTGCCGGTCGCGGCGGCAGCGAGGCTCCAGCAGTTCGTGCCGGTCTATCCACCGCCGAGAGCGCTCGAGGTCGCCCAGGACCGGCTGACCGAGAAACGCTTCCTGAACGACTGCGGCATAGCCACCGCCGATTTCCGAGCGGTCGACAGCCAGGACGACTTGGAGAAGGCACTCGCGGACTTCGATGATCGTGGCGTGCTCAAGACCCGCCGCCTCGGCTATGACGGAAAGGGCCAGCGTCTCTTCCGCTCGCAGGAGTACGATCCGGCGGGTGTCTTCGATTCGCTCGGCCGGGTGCCACTGATTCTGGAGAGCCTGGTTGCCTTTGAGCGGGAGATCTCCATCATCGCCGCTCGCGGCCGGGACGGTACCGTCGCCTGCTACGATCCTGCCGAGAACGTCCATCTGAACGGCATCCTCCACACCTCGACCCTGCCCGCCCGCATATCGGACGCGACCGCGGCCCATGCCGTCGAGGCGGCTCGCAGGCTTCTCGAAGCCCTCGACTATGTCGGCGTCATCGGCATCGAATTCTTCGTCATGCCAGATGGCAGCGTCGTCGCCAACGAGATCGCCCCCCGGGTCCACAACACCGGCCACTGGACGGAGGCCGCCTGCGTCGTCTCGCAGTTCGAACAGCACATTCGCGCCGTCTCCGGCCTGGCACTCGGAAATCCTGAGCGCCATTCCGATTGCGTGATGACCAACCTGATCGGCGACGACATCCGCAATGTTCCAGAATGGCTCGCGCAACGGGACGTTCTGGTGCACCTCTACGGCAAGACGGAGGCCCGCGAGGGCCGCAAGATGGGTCACGTGACGCAACTCACCGGCCCCAAAAAGCAGCGGAATGGTTGACAGGCGCGATGCGTCGCGGTATCTGCACGCCAACCTTGAGAGCGCGCCCTTCTTCCCGGGAAAAAGCGGCGCGCTTTTGATTGTAATGACAAGCGGGCCCAAACGCTCGTAAACCTGCGGACAAGAGCAATGAAGATCAAGAATTCGCTGAAAGCGCTGAAGGCCCGCCATCGCGACAACCGTCTGGTTCGCCGCAAGGGCCGCGTTTACATCATCAACAAGCAGAACCCGCGCTTCAAGGCCCGCCAGGGCTGATCGACACTGCGGCATCGGCCAGGCCGGTACCGTTCAATTTGTCGAGCGCAGGCTTATTCGGGTTTGACCTTCGGCGCATGCGGATTACATATTTCCGCATGCGCCATTTTCGTTTCAGCCTGCTCCTTGTTTCCGTCCTTGCCGCGGCCTCTGCGGCATCGGCGCAGCCTTCCGAACCTGCCGCCGCCCCGGCCACGCAGGCCTCACCGGAAGCCAGGCTAGCCGGTCTCTTCGATTCGCTGAAGCGCGAACGCGACCCCGACAGGGCCCGCGGCATCGCCAGCCAGATACTGGCCGAGTGGGATGATTCGGGCAGCGCCACCGTCAACCTTCTGATGCAGTGGGCGACGAAGGCCGCAAACGAGAAGCGCAATGCCGCCGCCCTCGACTTCCTCGACCAGGCGACCATCCTCAAGCCCGACTATGCGGAGGTCTGGAACCGCCGCGCCGGCCTTCACTTCACCATGGGCGATCGCCGCAAGGCAATGGCAGACATCAACCAGGTCCTGATCCGGGAGCCGCGTCATTTCGGTGCTCTTTCAGGGCTTGCGGGAATACTCGCCGAGAATGGTCAGGACGAACTGGCGCTGAAGGCGTGGCAGCGATACCTCACGGTCTATCCTGCAGACCGGGAGGCCCAGGAGGCGGCGATCAAGCTTGAGGAAAAGCTTGCCGGCAGCCGCACCTGAGGATTCCTCGCCCGATGGTCATCCTTCCCCTCGCCATTGCCGGACTGTTCGCGGCCGCCTTCGGGTTCACCGCCTGGAAGGCGCGCGCCATCGAGCAAAGCTATCCCAATCACGGCGAACTGATCGATGTCGGCGGCTTCCGCATGAACTCGCTGTTCGTCCCTGCGGGCGAGGATGCGGACCTGCCGCCGATCGTCTTCATCCATGGGGCAAGCGGCAACCTGCGCGATCAGGAGACGGCGTTCCGCAGTCGGCTTGAGGGCCGCGCCGACCTGCTCTTCGTCGATCGTCCCGGGCACGGCTATTCGGAGCGCGGCAGCGAACGGAATGCCTGGCCCGATGGCCAGGCAAATGCCATTGCGCGGCTGATGGAACTGCGTGGCATCGAGAGTGCCATCATCGTGGGTCACTCCTTCGGCGGCGCGATCGCTGCGAGCTTCGCACTGGAGCACCCCAAAAAGACGGCTGGACTGCTCTTCCTCGCGCCCGCTACCCATCCCTGGCCGGGCGGCGTCGACTGGTATTATGACCTGGCAAAGAAGCCCTACATTGGATGGCTTTTCAGCCGCCTTGTGGCCCTGCCGGCCGGCTTAGTGCGCATCGATGGAGCGACCCACTCCGTCTTCCATCCGAACCCCCGTCCGGAGAAATACGTGACGGAAGGCGCGCCGGCGCTCGTCCTTCGCCCCCGCAACTTCCGCAACAACGCGATCGACGTCGCCAATCTCAACGAATACGTGAAGCAGGTGGCGGCCCGATACAGCTCGATCACCGCACCGACCGTTGTGATTACCGGAAACCGCGACGCCATCGTCGCCGAGGAGATTCACTCGGTCGGCCTGAAGCGAGATATCGAGCATGCCGACCTCGTCTGGATCGATAGCCTCGGACATAAGCCTGACTATGTCGTACCGGATGTGGCCGTGGCAGCGCTGGAAAAGCTGGCGGGGCAGGACCGCGATCTCGAGGCTATCGCCCGCGCGGCCGAGGCTCGCTTAAGGGGCCAGAGCGCCCCTCGCTCCTGACCGGAATCAGATGCCGCTCTGTCCGTCCGCCCCGATATAGGCGATGCGCAGCATGTTGGTCGCGCCTGGCGTGCCGAGCGGTACACCGGCCGAAATGATGATGCGGTCGCCCGGAGCGCCAAAGCCTTCCGACACGACGATCCGGCAGGCACGATTGACCATGTCGTCGAGATCCTCTGCGTCATGGGAGACGACGCAATGCAGGCCCCAGCAGACCGAAAGCCTTCGCGCAGTCTGGACGATCGGCGACAAGGCGATGATCGGAACCTGCGGCCGTTCGCGCGAGGCGCGCAGGCCCGTATTGCCGGACGAGGTATAAGTTACGATGGCGGATAGTCTCAGCGTCTCGGCGATCTGCCGGGCCGCAAGCGAGATGGCGTCTGCGCCCGTTGCTTCCGGCGTCGGCCGCTGCGCGTAGATGATGTTCGAATAATAGGGATCCTGCTCGACCGTGCTGGCAACCGAGGCCATGGTCGCCACCGCTTCGACCGGATAATCGCCGGAGGCGGATTCTGCCGAGAGCATGACGGCGTCGGCGCCTTCGAAGACCGCGGTTGCAACGTCGGAGACTTCCGCACGTGTCGGCACCGGCGAACTGATCATAGATTCGAGCATCTGCGTTGCGACGACCACCGGCTTGCCGGCCCGGCGGCAGGCGCGGGTCAGCTGCTTCTGCAGGCCTGGCACCGCCTCGAGCGGCATCTCCACGCCGAGGTCTCCGCGGGCCACCATCAGCGCGTCGGACAGTTCGATGATTTCGTCGATCCGCTCGATCGCCTGTGGCTTCTCTATCTTCGACATCAGGCCGACGCGGCCGCGGGCAATCTTGCGCACTTCCGCGAGGTCCTCCGGCCGCTGCACGAAGGAGAGCGCCACCCAGTCCACTTCTCCCGTCGCGAGAACAGCGTCCAGATCGGAGCGATCCTTGTCGGTCAGCACGCCCACCGGCAGAAGCGTATCGGGCAAGCTGATCCCCTTGCGGTCGGAGATCTTGTTGCCGGATACGACGGTACAGACGATCTTCTTGCCGTCAGTCTTTTCGGCGCGCAGCATGAGCTTGCCGTCGTCGATCAGCAGGCGGTCGCCCGGCTTCACGGCCGACAGGATTTCCGGATGCGGAAGGAAGACGCGCGTGGCATCGCCCGGCTCGTCACGATTATCCAGCGTGAACGTCTGCCCCGGCTCCAGCGCCACCTTGGTGTCGGCGAACTTCCCGACGCGCAGCTTCGGCCCCTGGAGGTCGGCCAGAATGCCGATCGGTCGGCCGCACTTTGTCTCGACCGCCCGGATACGCTGGATCAGCATGCGCATCGTGTCGTGGCTGGCATGGCTCATATTGATGCGGAAGAGGTCTGCGCCCGCTTCATGCAACTTCTGGATCGTGTCTTCCTCGGATGACGCAGGCCCCAGTGTCGCAAGGATTTTAACTTTGCGGTTACGCTTCATCAATTCTGGCCTTCCTGCGTGCTCGGCGCGTCCGACAGCTGTACCATCCAGCTGCCCTGGCGCCCGGTATCGTATTCCTTGAAGCCCATGCGCTGGTAGCCGCGGGCGAAGCAGTCCTGGACGCCGACGATCTTGAACTCGTTCTCGGCGACGCACATGTTGACCTCACCGGTCCAGCGGCCACCGCGTGCCGCATCTTCGGCATAGAGGTAGTAGTAGCGGGACTGCAGTTCGCCTTCGATCAGCGTGGCGCAGGTCGAGGCCGGGACCTGCCACCAGCCTTCCGTCGTCCACCCTTCCTCCGCCCGATAACCGATCGCGACGCCGACCAGATTCTGCGTGCCGTTGCAGACCCGGAAGTCCGCTTTGGCGGCGCCGGCGGCAAACAGCGGGATGCACAGCGAGGCGAGGAATGCGGCAGCGGGGACGTAACGCAGCGGCAAGGTGAGGGAAAGGCGGGATGATGTCGACACGGCTTCCGATGGAACCCCATGGTTATTCGCGAAGCACTTTCTTCGCCCTTCGAGGGTGGAAAGTCAACGCAACTCTAATCGATTATAGCGGCCGGACTCATCGTTCGGCGAGCCCACGCTTGCGCCCTCGCTGCCTGCATGCGATCAACCGGAGCCTACCTCCAGCACGATGCCGGGACCCGCAACTGCCATGCCAGACTTCGTACCGTTCGAGATCATAGAAGGCGATTATGACGCCGCCATGGTGCTGCTCGCCGACCATGCGATGAACCGCCTTCCGCCTGAGTATGGAAGCCTCGGACTGCCGGACAGTGCGTTTCGACGCCACATCGCCTTCGACATCGGCATCGAAGGGCTGACCCGGCAATTGGCGGCGAAATTGGGCGTCCCCGCGGTGCTCGGATGTTTCTCGCGGCTGCTGATCGACCCCAACCGGGGCGAGGACGATCCGACGCTGATCATGAAGATCTCCGACGGCGCCATCATCCCCGGCAACTACCCGATCACGGACGAGGAATGGTCGAAGCGCCTCGATACCTACCACCGTCCCTACCACCGCGCGGTGGAACGCACGATCGCAAAGGCGGGCGCGGGTGGACGCGCGCCGCTCGTCCTCTCGCTGCATTCCTTCACGCCGGCCTGGAAGGGCGTCCCCCGCCCCTGGCACGCCGCCGTCCTCTGGGACAGTGATGACAGGGCGGTCCGGCCCCTGCTCGAAATGCTGCGCCGGGAGGAAGGCCTCGTCATCGGCGACAACCAGCCCTATGATGGCGCGCTTCGTGGTGACACCATGTACCGTCACTGCATGACGTCCGGCCTGCCGCATGCCCTTCTGGAGGTGCGGCAGGACCTGATCGGCGACGAGACCGGCATCGATGAGTGGGCCGGTCGTCTCGCTCCGATCTTCGCAGCGCTGAACGACGATCCGGCACTGCACGAATACCGGGTCTTTGCCTCGCGGACCGGCCCCTATGGAAGCTGATATTTAAAGGAAGAACACCATGAACGGACTGACGGAACAGCAGAAGACGGAATTCGAGGCAGCCGCCTTCCGCCGGCTCGTCCAGCACCTGCGCGAACGCAGCGATGTACAGAACATCGACCTCATGAACCTCGGCGGCTTCTGCCGCAACTGCCTTTCCAACTGGTATCGCGACGCCGCCATCGCTGCGGGCGTGGAAATGAGCAAGGACCAGTCGCGCGAGACCATCTACGGCATGCCCTACGAGGAGTGGAAGAAGCTCCACCAGAACGAAGCATCCCGCGATCAAAAAGCCGCATTTGAGAGAAACAAGCCTGTTGATCACTGAGGCCGCCGTCGATTCGGCTTGACCTCGGCCGCCCTTCGCGGCAGGTGACGAACCAATCTGCAGAACCCGCACTACAGGAGACCTCGATGTCTGATGCTCATGGCGTCGCCCGCGACCAACTCCGCGCATTTGTCGAGCGCATCGAAAGACTGGAAGAAGAAAAGAAGACGATCGCCGATGATATCAAGGACGTCTACGGCGAAGCCAAGTCCATGGGCTTCGACACGAAGATCCTCAAGAAGGTGATCGCGCTGCGCAAGAAGGACGATCAGGAGCGGATGGAGGAGGAGCTTATCCTCGACACCTACCTGCAGGCCCTCGGAATGATCGAAGGCGCACCGGAAGCCGACGCCGCCTAAGCGCAACTTCTCCGATCCTATGCAGCCTCATGGCCCCGGCGTTGTAACCCAGCGTCGGGGCTTTCGCTTTTTCTACGACTGGCAAAAACCGAGCGCGAAAAAGCCGCCCTGAAGGCGGCCTTTCTATCACATGGTGATTCTGAGCTACTGGCTGATCGGCTTCTTCGGGCTGAACCGGCTTGGGTCGATCGAGGCGGTCTTGGTGACCGGCTTGAAGCCGCTTGAGGCATAGGCCGTGGTGTAGGCGGTGCTCAACGTGCGGCTGACGACCCGCGGCGCCTTCACCGAAGCCACCTCGGCCACGCGGTTATTGCTCACGGCCCACTTTGCCAGCATCTCTCCCGTCAAGGCAGGGCCGACGTCCTGTTGGACATCGCGGTTGCCGAGCGCGGCATTGCGGCCGCCCTTCGTCGGAACAGGAACTTGCGTCGGCGCGTCGAAACCGTCGCCGAAACGCCGGTTTGCAGCTGACACATCGGCCGCTCCGGCAGGAAGGGCAGCGACATCGACGGACCTTTCCGCCGCAACAGGCGCGGACGGAGCAAGCGTCGAGCGGGCATAGGCGCCGCTTTCTGCCAGGGCGGCGACCACCGCCGGCGCAAGCGCCTGCTCTTCGCCAAGATCGCCTTCGCTCTCGGGTTCAATCTGTGCGGATGCAAGCAGGGCCTCCGCACCCGACGGCCGGGCCGCGGGAAGCGGGACCGAGGACAGCGCGGCTTCGGGCAGCGCACTGTCGATCGAGGCGGTCATCACGCCAGCTTCAGCGTCACCCTTGAGGCCCCGGGGACCAAGCAACGTGGGAACCGGGATCGCATATTCCTGCAGGTCAGCGAACGCCTCCCCTTCCGGCTGCGTGGCAGGCATCGTCGGGGTCGGCAGCGCTGCGGCGAGCGCCTCCTGTGCGGTGCTGCGAGCCGGCGAATAAAGCGCCGTCGCCAGTCCGCCCGGTCCGCCGTCGTTGCGGAAGGAGGGACGGTTCTGCGGCACGGGAGCCGCTATCGTTTCTACGCCAGGAAGATCCTGTGGCTCGGCGGCTGCGACCATGACCGGCTCCTGGGCACGAGCCGCAGGCACGGAAGGCGCCGGACGCTCGACGGGTTCCGGTGCTGCGATTGCATCGGCATCCTCGTCCTCGTCGCCACCACCGAAGAGCATCGCGAGCAGGTTCGGGCGCTTCTTGGCGGAACCGCCGCCCGACGTGCTGGCGATCTCGATCTGCTGACCCGAGCTCAGGCGCTTCTTGTAGCTTGCAAGAGCCTGCTGGTAACCAGGCAGCGGCTTTCCGTCAGCCGGAAGATGGACTGTATTGCCGTCGGGGAAGAGGCTGACCAGTTCTTGTCGGCTCATGCGCGGCCACGCCCGCACGCCGCCGACATCAAGGTGCACGAAGGGTGAACCGGATGTCGGATAGTAGCCGACGCCGCCCACCTGCATCTTCATGGCCAGTGCCCGAAGGGTAGAGAGCTTGACGCCGGGGATATAGAAATCCATCGCCTTGCCGAGCATGTGCTGGCTGTTCTTGGCCACGCCCTTGCTGCGCGAACGAAGCATGCCGTTCGTTGCCGGCGAGCGGTAGGCGGAGACCACATGGATATAGTCGTTGGCGCCGCTGCGCCGATAGACTTCCCAGACGAGATCGAGAAGGCGCGGGTCCATCTTCGTCGGCTCGTTGCGACGCCAGTCGCGCAGCAGGTTGTTGACCTGCTGCAGGCCCTTCGGATCGAACTTGCCATTGCGCTTGAACACAATGTTCGCGCGCTCTTTCGTATGAACGAAATAGAGCTTCAGGCTGCGGGTCTCGGCAGCCGCCTGCGTGGCGGAAACGGACAGTAGCGGCAGCGCGAGACAGGCTGCGACGGCAAGGGATGCGGCACCCTTGATCAGAGACTTGACGAAAGCGCTCACGTAGCCGTGCTTGCCGGCGCCATGGGGCGTTTTGTTCGCATTCAGATCCTGCAAGGCTGTCCCCGTCCTGTCGACAACTTCCCTCGTTGTCGTGATGACTGTCAATTGCGGTGAGACGATGGCAAATTTGCCACACAATCACAAGCATCTCTCGAAGAGTCAACAAATCGCTACCAAGAGATTGACAGAGGGTGACAGAACATCCTTGCGCGAAGGTTAACGATCTCTAATGGAGCTTGGCTCAGGCGGCCTCCTTCAGCGGGTTGTCCGGATCGATGCCGTAGTCCTTCAGCTTGCGATAGAGCGTCGAGCGGCCGATGCCCAGCTTCCTCGCCACCTGGCTCATCTGGCCGCGGTAGAATTTCAGTGCAAAACGAATGAGTTCCTCCTCAACCTCGGCCAGTTTGCGGACCTCTCCGGCAGTATCCGTCGTCGGTATCACGTTGGCGGAAGCGGGATAGGCGGCAGCCAGCAGGGCGCGGGGGTCCGGACGGGCCGGCTGGATCGGCACACCGATGAAGCCGTCCGGGGTGGGCAGCACCACAGGCGAGGACGCGGGCTGGGGCATTTCAGCCGCCCTCGGCGCAGCCGTCGCAACCGTTTCCGCATGCCGCAATTCCTCCGATCGGAACTCAGGCAATTGTGCGGCAATTTGTGGGAAATCCGCGTCTGTCAGTTCGTCCGTCTGTGCCAGGACGGCCGCCCGGAAGATGGCGTTCTCCAGCTCCCGGATATTGCCCGGCCAGTCATGAGCGGTGAGCAGAGCCATTGCCGTCGGCCCGATGGTCACCGGGCGCGGCAGCTTCTGTTCGAGCGAGAACCGGTCGGCGAAGACCCGGGCGAGATGCGGGATGTCCTCCTTGCGGCGGCGCAAGGCTGGGATCGTGATCGGGAAGACGTTGAGACGGTAGTAGAGATCTTCCCGGAAGCGTCCTTCCCTGACTTCCTCGATAAGGTCCTTGTTCGTGGCCGAGATCAGGCGGACATTGACCTTCTGAACCTTGGCCGATCCGACCGTCTCGATCTCCCCCTGCTGCACGGCGCGCAGGAGCTTCACCTGTACGTCCAGCGGGAGATCGCCGATCTCGTCGAGGAAGAGCGTCCCGCCATCGGCCTCGACGAACTTGCCGGCATGCCTATCGGTTGCACCCGTGAACGCGCCCTTCTCGTGGCCGAAAAGGATGCTTTCCACCAGGTTCTCCGGAATGGCTCCGCAGTTGACGGTGATGAAGGGCTTACCGGCGCGATCGCTCGCAGCCTGGATCGCCCGCGCGACCATTTCCTTGCCGACACCCGATTCGCCTTCCAGGACGACTGGGATGGACGAATGGGCAGCCCGCTGCGCCAGTTCTATGACGCGTAGCATTTCCGGGCTTGCGGATACGATGTCGCTGAAGGTCACGGCGCCGCTCCGTGACCGGCGCGCAGTTCGGCTGCGGCCTTCCTTGCGGTCGACCGTTAGCGCATTGGCCACAGAGGCTGCAATGCGTTCGGGAGAGACGGGCTTGACGACGAAATCGAACGCGCCGGCCCGCATGGCCTCCACTACCGTCTCGATGCCGCCATGACCTGTCTGGACGATCACCGGCGTCTCGATGCCAACTTCGCGGATCGCCTTGAGGAAGCCGAGCCCGTCGAGGCCCGGCATCATCAGATCGAGGACGATGACATTGATCTGGTCGCCGCCATGCTTCAGAAACTCCAGGCCACCCAGACCGTTCTCGGCTGTATGAACCACATGTCCATGACGTTCGAGCGCGTTCTTCAACAGGCGGCGCTGAACGGGATCGTCGTCAACTACAAGGATTTGGGCAATCATGCTCGGCTCCCGACATCATTCATAATGTCCAACAAGGGCTTCGTATGCCGGGGGTTGTGCCAGAAAGGCTTGAACATCCTCTTTTGAGAAAGTCTTGCATTTTAACGGCCGCCACGGAAAACAGGGCGGCGACACGAGGAATGAAAAGGAACTGGTCGATGCTCCGTCACACCCTACCCACGGCCCTGCAGACGCCCGCAGAACATGCGGCCACCGATCCGGCCCTCGGATTGCTGCCGGTCTGGAAGCTTTCCGATCTCTATCCGTCCCGTGAGGCCCCGGAGTTCAAGGCCGACATGGAGCGGGCCGGCATGCTCTGCAGCGATTTTGAAACCAAGTGGAAGGGCAAGCTCGCCGACGCCGCTTCGAAGACAGGTACCGACGGGCTCGGGCAGGCGCTCGCAGATTACGAGACGCTGGAGGACCTGCTCGGCAGGATCGGCTCCTTTGCCGGCCTCACCTATTTCTCCGACACATCCAACCCCGCCAACGGCAAGTTCTATGGCGACGTGCAGTCGAAGCTGACGGACCTGTCCGCCCATCTCCTGTTCTTCGCGCTGGAACTCAACCGGATCGACGATGCAGTCGTGGACGCGGCCATGGAGCGCGACCCGCAGGCGGGACACTACCGTCCCTGGATCGTCGACCTGCGCAAGGACAAGCCCTACCAGTTGGAGGACAAGATCGAGCAGCTCTTCCTGGAAAAGTCGATGACGAGTGCAGCTGCCTTCAACCGTCTGTTCGACGAGACGATGGCGGAGCTTCGATTCGAGGTCGACGGGGAGAAGCTGCCGCTCGAGATCACCCTCAACATGCTGCAGGAGCCGGAAGAACCGGTGCGCCACAAGGCCGCCGAAGCCCTGTCGAAGACCTTCCAGCAGAACATCCGCGTCTTCACGCTGATCACCAACACGCTCGCGAAGGACAAGGAAATCTCCGACCGCTGGCGCGGCTTCGAGGATATTGCCGACAGCCGCCATCTTGCCAATCGGGTGGAGCGCGACGTGGTCGATGCGCTGGCCGCCGCCGTTCGCGACGCCTATCCGCGCCTGTCGCACCGCTACTACGCCATGAAGGCGAAATGGCTCAGCATGGACGAGATGAACTTCTGGGACCGAAACGCACCGCTGCCGGAGACACCGAAGGCGCTCATTTCCTGGCCGGATGCGAAGGAAACTGTGCTTTCCGCCTATGCCGGCTTCGCCCCGGAAATGGCCGACATCGCCCGCCGCTTCTTCGACGAGGAATGGATCGATGCGCCAGTCCGTCCCGGCAAGGCGCCGGGCGCCTTTGCCCATCCCACCGTGCCCTCGGCCCACCCTTACGTGCTCGTCAACTACATGGGCAAGCCGCGCGACGTGATGACGCTCGCCCATGAGCTCGGTCATGGCGTGCATCAGGTGCTGGCGGGCGAACAGGGTGCGCTGATGGCGCAGACGCCGCTGACGCTGGCCGAAACCGCATCCGTCTTCGGGGAGATGCTGACCTTCCGCGCCCTTCTCGACAAGACGAAGGACAAGCGCGAGCGCAAGGCCATGCTTGCCCAGAAGGTCGAGGACATGATCAACACGGTCGTGCGACAGATCGCCTTCTACGAGTTCGAGCGCAAGCTCCATACCGCCCGCAAGGAAGGCGAACTCACCTCGGAGCAGATCGGCGAGCTATGGCTATCGGTCCAGGAAGAAAGCCTGGGGCCGGCGATCCGCATCTCGGAAGGCTACGAGACGTGGTGGGCCTATATTCCCCACTTCATCCACTCGCCCTTCTACGTATACGCCTATGCCTTCGGTGACTGCCTGGTGAACTCGCTCTACGCGGTCTACCAGAACGCAGAACCCGGCTTCCAGGCGAAGTACTTCGAACTCCTGAAGGCCGGCGGCACCAAGCACCACTCGGAACTGCTCGCCCCCTTCGGCCTCGACGCCACCGATCCGTCCTTCTGGTCCAGGGGCCTGTCGATGATCGAGGGACTGATCGACGAGTTGGAGGCGCTTGACAAGGCGTGAGGCGCGTCGGGCAGCCTGGGCACACGTAGCCACATGACGAAGCACGGGTCCTACGTCCTCTTCCGCGACGACAAACGGTCGCAAAGCCTGCTGTTCCGCGAACCGAGCGACCTCGTCGTGGCGCGGACGGCGGACGAGGTGCTGCCGGCACTCGCCCGGCTGGAAAAGGCGCGGCAGGAGGGCTACTGGCTCGCCGGCTATCTCTCCTACGAGGCGGGTTTCGTCTTCGAGGAGAAGCTGAGGCCACTGCTCGTCGACAACCGCGAGACACCGCTTCTGGCCATGGGCATCTTCGATGGCCCGGCCAGCGGCGGCCATCCTCTGGCGGAGCCCCCTGAGATCCAAGAAGAACACTGGCTGACAGAGCCCCGCGCCGCCTGGGATCTCGACACCTACCGGGAGCGCTTCGACCGGCTGCACGGGCACCTCCGCCGCGGCGACATCTATCAGGCAAACCTCACCATGCCCGTCACCGCCCGCTGGCGGGGTGATCCGCGTGCGGCCTTCTGGTCTCTCGTCGCGCGCCAGCCGGTCCATTACGGCGCGCTGGTCGATCTAGGGGGACCCGTCATCGTCTCGCGTTCGCCGGAACTGTTCTTCAGGATCGATGACGATGGTTGGATCGAAACGCATCCGATGAAGGGCACCGCTCCGCGCGGCGCCTCCCCCCGGGAAGACGAAGCAATCCTCGCCGCCATGCTGGCAGACGAGAAGACGCAGGCCGAGAACCGGATGATCGTCGATCTCCTGCGCAACGACATCTCGCTGATCAGCGAGGTCGGAACCCTCTCCGTCCCAAAGCTCTTCGAGATCGAGACCTATCCGACCGTGCACCAGATGGTGAGCCACGTTCGCGCGCGTCTGAGGCCGGAGATCGGCCTGCCGGAGATCATGGCCGCCCTCTTCCCTTGCGGCTCCATCACCGGAGCCCCGAAAATGTGGGCGATGCGCATCCTGCACGAACTGGAGGATCGTCCGCGCGATGCCTATTGTGGCGCGATCGGCTGGTGCGATCCCAAGGGGCCCATGCAGTTTTCCGTCGCCATCCGCACGCTCACCCTTTTCAACGGCGGCGATGCCGTCTTCAATGTCGGCGGAGGAATCGTATTCGATTCGACAGCCGAGGCGGAATATCAGGAATGTCTTCTCAAGGCGCAGTTCGCAGTCGGCAATCAGGCGATCTCTCGCTGATCGAAACTCTGCGCTGGGAGCCGGAACAGGGTTTTCTGCGCCTCGACCAGCACCTTCGCCGACTGAAGCGCTCCGCCGATGCCCTTGGGTTCCTCTCCCCGGCCGAGCCCGAAACGGCGCTGAAGCTTGCCGTCAGCGGTGACCGCCCGCTGCGGGTCCGGCTCACCGTCACCTACCGGGGACGGACGGAGGTCACCACCGCACCGTTCGGGCCGGAACCGGAGGACAAGGTCTGGCGCTTGCGCATAGCCGCGCAGCGGCTTTCTTCCTCCGACGCCTTCCTGCGCCACAAGACGACCCGCCGCGACCTCTACGAGACCGCCCGCGCCGAATTCTCTCGGGATGAGGCGGACGAGGTGCTGCTTCTGAATGAGCGCGGCGAAGTCTGCGAAGGCACGATCACCAATCTCTTCGTCCAAGCCGATGGCGGCATGCTGCTGACCCCTGCCCTGTCGAGCGGCCTCCTGCCCGGCATCCTGCGCGCCGAGCTGATCCGCGAAGGCAAGGCTCGTTCCGAGGTGCTGAAGCCGGCGGCCCTTGCGAACCGCCGGCTCTTCGTCGGCAATGCCCTGCGCGGGCTGATCCCTGCGGAACTGGTGGAAGGCAGCTAGCGCTTCCGCCGCAGGATCATGCCGCCATGGTGCAGCGTATTGTCATCGACGAACTCTCCGTCCGCGGTGAAGCCGGTATCGTCCCAATAGTCGATATGATTGCCGGAAACGACATATCGGCCTTGGTAGGCGTTCTCGCGCGTGCCGCGGGCTTCGTCGTAGCGGCCATCCGGCAGGAGTTCGTGTCGGACACGATTGTCGTCCGTCACCCACATGCCGACATAGGGATGCGTCTGTCTTTCAGTCGTGATGGTCATCTTGTCCTCCGCCTTGACGGTACCGAGAGCCGCGCCTGCAAGCGCGGCTGTGATCAGGATGGCGTGCTTTCGTGGCACGTCAGTCTCCTCAATTTGAAGAACGCAGGGGCCTCACGACGATCTCGTTGACGTCGACGTCCTCAGGCTGCTCTATGACAAACCGGACGGCGCGGCCGATGGCGTCGGGCGTCAGCGCTATGGCGCGATAGTCCTTCATCGCCTCGGCGGCGGTCGGATCGGTGATGGTCAAGGCGAGCTCGCTTTCCACCACGCCCGGATGGATACAGGTAACGCGGATGTCGTCGCGCTCCTGCCGCAACCCGTCGGAAATCGCCCGGACGGCAAACTTGGTGGCGCAGTAGACCGCCGCAGTCGGAGCGACATAGAGGGCGCCGATCGAGGCGATGTTGATGATGTGGCCGGAGCCGCGCTCGGTCATTTCGGGCAGGACCGCGGCGATACCGTGCAGCACGCCCTTGATGTTGACGTCCACCATACGATCCCATTCCTCGACCTTCATGGAGGCCATCGGCGAAAGCGGCATGATTCCGGCATTGTTGACGATGACATCGACGCGGCCGAACTTTTCGCGCGCAGCATCCGCAAAAGCGGCGACATCGGCACGATCCGCGACATCGAGCCGGCGGATGGCGACGGTCCCGCCGCCACTGCGGATTTCTTCTGCCAGTTCCTCGAGACGGTCCGTCCGGCGCGCGCCGAGCATGACCGTCGCACCAGCACCGGCCAGTTCGCGCGCGATGCCGGCGCCGATGCCGCTGGAAGCGCCTGTAATGAGAACGATTTTGTTCATGTTGCTTTCTCCTGTTTCGCCCGAAGTCCAGGCTTGAACGGAAGGTAGGCCCCTGCCATTGTTGTCGGTAGCCACCTCAAGCTTTGCAGATTGGTAAGGAACGCTAACCAATGACGCCCGACCTAAACGCCCTGGCTGTCTTCATCACGGTCGCTGAGGAAAAGAACTTCCGTGCCACCGCGGATCGGCTCGGCGTTACCCGCGCCGCCGTCAGCCAGATCATGAGAAAGCTGGAGGAAACGATGGGCATTGCCCTCGTCAACCGCACCACCCGCAGCGTCTCGCTGACGGAGGCGGGAGAGCGGCTTTACGCCGAGGCCGCGCCCGCGCTCGCTGGAATGCGTGCGGCCATCGAGGCGGCGGGTAATCTTGGCGACAGTCCACGCGGTCAGCTGAATCTCGCCGTTTCCTCGATCGCCGAAAGCTTCCTGTCCGGGCCGCTGCTGGCCTCCTTTGCCGAAGCGAATCCGCAGGTAAAGATCCACGTCACCGTGACCGATGACGAGTTTGACATTGTCGAAGAGGGGTATGACGCCGGCGTGCGGCTTGGCGAGGTGATCGCCCAGGACATGATCGCCATTGCGGTCTCCGGCGACCAGCGGCAGGTGGCGGTAGCATCGCCGGACTATGTCGCGCGCTGCGGCACCCCGCAGCATCCGAGGGACCTGACGAACCACCGCACGATCGGCTGGCGTACCGGGCCAGGCCGCGCCTCCTACCGGTGGGAATTCGCCGAAGACGGAAAGGAGTTTACGGTCGCCGTTGGTGACCACATCACCACGACGGACATGGCTCTGATGGTCCGGCTCGCGGTTGCCGGAGCGGGCATCAGCTTCGGCATGGAGGAAAGCTTCCGGCCCTTCATCGAACGCGGTGAACTGGTGACGCTTCTTGAGGATTACTGCCCGCGCTTTCCAGGCTTCTATCTCTACTATCCAGGCCGCCGCAACATGGCACCCAAGCTGCGGGCACTCGTTGATCATTTGCGACGAAACCGGGCGGGCTGACCCCCGTTTCTCAGGTCCGTCAGGCCTACGGTCCGCAACCGGATGCGGCTTTTTGAGCCTCCGTTCGCAACCTCTTTATTGTGACGGGGATTTATGATCTAGAGCGCCGGCATTGCGATCAGCGCTCCCATCCGTTCCCTGTCGGCCAAGCGGCGCAGCGGCGTGATGCCGAGGCGGCGAAGGAGAGAGATATGTCTGAACAGAACTACCCGGTGCATGGCGAAATCACGGGCCCGATCGTGATGATCGGCTTCGGCTCCATCGGTCGCGGAACCCTGCCGCTCATCGAACGTCACTTCAAGTTCGACAAGAGCCGGATGGTGGTTATCGATCCGCGCGACGACGGAGCGGAGATCCTTGCCAGGCACGGCGTCAGACATGTCCGGGCACATGTCACGAAAGACAACTACAAGACCCTCCTGAAGCCGCTTCTCACCAATGGCGGCGGCCAGGGTTTCTGCGTCAATCTCTCGGTCGACACCGGGTCTCTCGACCTGATGAAGTTCTGCCGCAAGCTGGACGTGCTCTATATCGACACGGTCATCGAACCTTGGCTCGGCTTCTACTTCGACACCTCGGTGAAAAACGCCGAACGCACCAACTACGCGCTGCGCGAAACGGTCCGCCGCGAGAAGGCGAAGAACCCCGGCGGCACGACGGCCGTCTCCACCTGCGGCGCCAATCCCGGCATGGTCTCCTGGTTCGTCAAGCAGGCCCTGGTGGACCTTGCAAACGAGACGGGGCTGAGTTTCGAGGAACCCTCTGCCGAGGATCGCGAAGGCTGGGCCAAGCTCATGAAGAAGCTGGGCGTCAAGGGTATCCACATCGCGGAGCGCGACACGCAGCGCACCAAAAACCCCAAGCCGCTCGACGTCTTCTGGAACACCTGGTCCGTTGAGGGCTTCATCGCCGAAGGCCTGCAGCCGTCCGAACTCGGCTGGGGCACCCATGAAAACTGGATGCCGAAGAACGCCAAGAAGCACAAGAAGGGCTGCCAGGCGGCGATCTACCTCGAGCAGCCAGGTGCCAACACACGCGTACGCAGCTGGTGCCCGACACCCGGCCCGCAATACGGCTTCCTCGTCACCCACAACGAGGCGATCTCGATCGCCGACTACTATACGGTGCGCGACAAGCATGGCGAGGTGAGCTACCGCCCCACTTGCCACTACGCCTACCATCCCTGCAACGACGCCGTCCTCTCGCTGCACGAGATGTTCGGCAATGGCGGCAAAGCGCAGCCCGTCCAGCACGTGCTCGATGAGGACGAACTGGTGGATGGCGTCGACGAACTCGGCGTCCTGCTCTACGGCCACGAGAAGAACGCCTACTGGTACGGCTCGCGCCTGTCGCTGGAGGAGACCCGCCGCATCGCTCCCTACCAGAATGCCACCGGCATGCAGGTGACCTCCGCCGTCCTGGCCGGCATGGTCTGGGCGCTGGAGAATCCGAAGGCCGGCATCGTCGAGGCCGACGAGGTGGACTACAAGCGATGCCTCGAAGTACAGCGGCCCTACCTCGGCCCGGTCGAAGGCCACTACACGGACTGGACGCCTCTGGAGGGACGCCCGGGCCTCTTCCCCGAGGACATCGACACCTCCGATCCCTGGCAGTTCCGCAACATTCTGGTGCGCTGACCGGTGCTTGCGCAGGGGGGAGGCCGTGGTTTTCGCCTCTCCCTTGTTGAAAGAGCCGGAAAAGGGCTGCGAAACTTTCGAATCTGCATTAGATACGGTTCACAAAGTACATCACCATCGGCCGAACCGCGGGAGACACCGACATGAAACTGAAAGCGAGCATCGTGCTGATTGCCGCCGCCACGCTGACTGCCTGCGTCTCCAATCCGCCGCCGCGGCTTCCGCCGCCGCAGGCGCAGCCTCAGGGCGTCGAAGGTGTGTGGGTGGACCCCAATGGAATCGTCTCCACCTTCCAGGGCGGAACAATGACTACTCGAGCAAGTGACGGTTCCAATGCCGTTCTCGCTTCCGGCACGTATGTCACACAACCTAATGGGCTGATTGAAATCACGCTCTTCTCGAACCTTAAGCAGACAACTTCGCGGTCAAACTGCGCATTGGCCACCCAGAGCCAATTGAACTGCACGCAGGACAGCGGCGCCCAGTTCTCGCTGACCCGCCGCAGCTGACACACTCTTGATACCTTCCGTAAGGCCCCGCCCATGGCGGGGCTTTTTCGTTCCGGAGGAGGCGTAGTCCGTGCCTCCCGCACTGCACATTTCCCCTTGCAGTCGCCCTGCCTTGATGAAACCATGCCCCGTCGCCGATCGTGGGACAATGGGATCGGACGCCACCGGATCGTGATCCGACCGCGACAAAAGGAGAGAGACACAATGATGAAAACGTTGAGACTGGGGCTGATGACCGCCTCGGCGATTGCCCTCTTTGCCGGCAGCGCGCTGGCCGATTACGAGCTCAATATCCTCCACATCAACGATCTCCATTCGCGCATCGAGGCGATCAACAAGTACGATTCCACCTGCTCGGCTGAAGAAGCATCGAAGAACGAGTGCTTCGGCGGCATTGCGCGGGTAAAGACCGCCATCGACACCCGTCGCGGCGAACTCACCGACGCCAACGTGCTTGTCCTCGATGCGGGCGATCAGTTCCAAGGCTCGCTCTTCTACAGCATGTTCAAGAGCGGCCCGATCGCCGACTTCATGAACGGCATCGGCTTCGACGCCATGGCGATCGGCAACCACGAGTTCGACGATGGCCCGGAAGAATTGCTGAAGTTCATCGAGGCATCGGAATTCCCGATCATCTCCGGCAACACGATTGCCGCCGAGGGCAGCCCGGTCGCAGGCAAGTTCGAGCCTTACATCATCAAGGACATCGGTGGGCAGAAGGTGGCGGTGGTCTCCGTGCTTGCAACTGACACCGACGAGACGTCCTCGCCCGGCGACCAGATCCGCTTCGAGGACGAGGTGGAATACCTGAAGAAGGCGGTTGCCGACCTCGAAGGCCAGGGCATCAACAAGATCGTCCTTCTCTCGCATGTCGGCTATCACCGCGACCAGGAGATCGCCGCAGCCGTGGACGGCATCGACGTCATCGTCGGCGGCCACAGCCACACTCTCCTTTCCAGCACCGACGAAAAGGCTGCCGGTCCCTACCCGACCCTGGTGAAGAACCCCGGCGGCACGGACGTGCCGATCGTGCAGGCCTATGCCTATTCCAAGTATCTGGGCGACCTGAAGGTGATCTTCGACGACAACGGCGTCGTGACGTCGGCCGAAGGCGCGCCGCAACTGCTCGACTCCTCCGTCGTCCCCGACGCAGGCTATGCCGCCAAGGTGGAAGAGCTCGGCAAGCCACTGGAGGAACTGAAGCAGAAGGTGGTTGGCTCGACGCAGGACACGATCGTCGGCGATCGCGATGTCTGCCGTGTCGAAGAGTGCTCCATGGGCAATCTCGTTGCCGATGCACAGCTCGATCGGGTCAAGGATCAGGGCATCACCATCTCGATCGCCAACAGCGGTGGATTGCGTGCTTCGATCGATTCTGGCGACGTGACGATGGGCGAGGTCCTGACCGTCCTGCCGTTCCAGAACACCATTGCCACCTTCCAGCTCAAGGGATCCGACCTTCGCGCCGCACTCGAGAACGGCGTCAGCCAGATCGAGGAGGTCGCTGGCCGCTTCCCGCAGGTGGCGGGCATGAAGTACTCCTTCGACAAGTCGAAGCCGGCTGGCGAGCGGATCACCGACGTTCAGGTCAAGGAAGGCGATGCCTTCGTACCGCTCGATGCCGAAAAGACCTACGGCGTGGTTACCAACAACTATGTTCGCGGCGGCGGCGACGGCTACAAGATCTTCGCGACAAACGCCGTCAATCCCTACGACTTCGGCCCGAACCTCGAGCAGGCAGTGGCTGACTATCTGGGCGCCAATAGCCCTTATGAGCCCTACACGGACGGCCGCATAACCGAAGTGGCCGCTGCTGGCGAGGCCGCTCAGCCGGAGGCGCCGGCCACCGAGGCTCCGGCAACACCTGCAGCCGAGGCACCCGCAGCCGAGGCACCCGCAGCTGCTACACCGGCCACGCCGGCGCCCGCTGCTCCGGCTGACACGGCGGCACCAACGACGCCTGCGCCGGCGGAAACGGCACCGGCCGCCGAAACCGCTGCCCCTGCCGCGACGGAGGCTTCGCCGCAAGAGCAGACGCATACCGTTGCCCGTGGCGACTCTCTGTGGAAGATCGCCGAGTCGGTCTATGGCGACGGGACGATGTGGAAGAGGATCGCCAAGGAAAACGCACTGCGCAATCCGAATGTCCTGACGGTCGGGACCGAGCTTCGCCTGCCGCCCCGCTAAGACGATTTGTCTCGCAAATGCCGACGGTCCGGGGCTTCCCCGGACCGTTTTTTGTTTCTAGATAGAACCAAACGTGTTGCGGTGCCGTATAAACCGCTGAACAGCAATCGGATCATTGAAATGGACGCCATCACGAGCCACCTCCCGGCCGGTCATCCCCCAGTGAAGTTCGGCAAGGTCGGGGTCCTCCTCGTCAATCTCGGCACACCCGACGGCACCGATTACTGGCCAATGCGCCGCTACCTGGCGGAGTTCCTGTCAGACCGCCGCGTGATCGAATGGTCCCGCCTCTACTGGTACCCGATCCTTTACGGCATCGTCCTGAACAAGCGCCCGCAGAAGGTCGGCAAGGCTTACGAGGAAATCTGGAACAAGGATCTCGACGAGAGCTATCTGCGGACCTACACCCGCAACCAGGGTGAACTGATGGCCGAGCGCCTGAAGGACCTGCCGAACGTCGTGGTCGACTGGGCCATGCGCTACGGCAACCCCTCCATCGCCTCGAGGATCGACGCGCTCCATGCCCAGGGTTGCGAGAGGATCCTGCTCTTCCCGCTTTACCCGCAATACGCTGCCTCGACGACGGCGACCGTCAACGACAAGGCCTTCCAGCACCTGATGAAGATGCGCTGGCAGCCGGCGGTCCGGACTGTCCCGCCCTACCACGACGACCCGGCCTATATCGAGGCGCTGGCGGTTTCCGTCGAGAAGGCGCTGGCGCAGGTGGACTGGGAGCCGGAAATGCTGGTGGCCTCCTTCCACGGCATTCCCCAATCCTACTTCAAGCAGGGCGACCCCTATCACTGCCACTGCCAGAAGACCGGCCGCCTGCTGCGCGAGCGCCTCGGCCTTCCGAAAGAGAAGTTCATGGTCACCTTCCAGTCCCGCTTCGGGCCGGAGGAATGGTTGCAACCCTATACGGACAAGACCATGGAGAAGCTCGGCGACGAAGGCATCAAGCGCATCGCCGTCATGAACCCCGGCTTCGTCTCCGATTGTCTTGAGACCCTGGAGGAGATCGCTGGCGAGGCCGGAGAGATCTTCCAGCACCACGGCGGCGAGAAGTTCCTGCATATCCCCTGCCTCAACGACAGCCCGGAGGGCATGGGCGTGCTGGAAAAGGTCGTTCGCCGCGAGCTTCAGGGCTGGGTCTGACCTCTTTCGTTTGATCCGCGGCGGGAACATGATACTCCAGTCTCAGACTTCTTGAGCTGGAGGGTCAGCCATGTTGGGCGGCTTCGATATTGTCGTTATTGCCATCGTTCTACTCGTCATCCTGGTCCTGTTCGCCGGGATCAAGACAGTGCCGCAGGGATATCGCTACACCGTCGAACGGTTCGGCCGCTACACCCGCACCCTCGATCCGGGACTGAACCTGATCACGCCCTTCATCGAGCGCATCGGCGCGCGCATGAACGTCATGGAGCAGGTGCTGGACGTACCGACCCAGGAAGTCATCACCAAGGACAATGCCAGCGTCTCGGCGGACGCCGTCGCCTTTTACCAGGTCCTCAATCCGGCTCAGGCCGCCTATCAGATCGCCGACCTCAAGAATGCCATCCAGAACCTGACGATGACCAATATCCGGTCGGTCATGGGATCGATGGACCTCGACGAACTCCTCTCCAACCGCGAAGTGATCAACGAGCGGCTGCTCCGCGTGGTGGATGAGGCCGTTGGCCCGTGGGGCATCAAGGTGACCCGCGTCGAGATCAAGGACATCCAGCCGCCGGCTGACCTTGTCCAGTCCATGGGCCGGCAGATGAAGGCCGAGCGCGAGAAGCGCGCCCAGGTGCTGGAAGCCGAGGGTGCACGGAACGCGCAGATCCTGCGGGCGGAAGGCGCGAAGCAGGCTGCCGTCCTGCAGGCGGAGGGCGAGCGCGAAGCAGCCTTCCGTCAGGCGGAGGCCCGGGAGCGTCTGGCGGAGGCAGAAGCAAAGGCCACACAATCCGTGTCGCAGGCGATAGCCCTCGGCGACGTTCAGGCAATCAACTACTTCGTCGCCCAGAAATATACGGAAGCCCTGACGGAGATCGGCAAGGCTCCCAACTCGAAGATCGTCCTGATGCCGATGGAGGCTTCTTCGCTCATCGGCTCGCTTGGCGGCATCGGCGCGATCGCCAGGGAGGTTTTCGGTGATGGCGACGGCCCCACACGCATTCGCTCGTCAGTGCCGCAACAGCCGGCCACGCCCTCCTCCCCGCGACCGGCGACCACGCCCTCACCCCGCACGACGACGCCGGTCAATCCGTTCGCTCCGCGGAACGAGACCTGACCATGCTGCAGACGCTCGCCGCCAATCTCGGCCCCTGGAGCTGGTGGATCATCGGCATCGTTCTACTTGCCGCCGAACTTGTCGCGCCCGGCGTCTTCCTGATCTGGATCGGTGCGGCCGCCGTCGTCATCGGCCTCCTGTCGCTCCTGCTCTGGGATGCCGCCTTCTGGTCCTGGCAGCTGCAGTTCGTGCTGTTTGCGGTTCTGGCCGGCGCTTTCGCGGTCGCCGGACGCCGCTTCTATGGCCGGCACGAAACCAGCGACCAGCCATATCTCAACCGTCGCGGCGAAAGCCTGGTCGGCCGCACCGCAACGCTCCATGAACCGATCCGCGAAGGCCGCGGCCGCATCCGCCTTGACGACACCTGGTGGCCCGTCATGGGCCCGGACCTGCCGGCAGGAACGCGCGTGACGGTAGTCTCCGCTGACGGGCGTGATCTGAAGGTAGAGGCGGCCGCCTAGATCAGGCGACGCCGACGCGCAGAAGATCGTGGAAGTGGACGATGCCGATCGGATGGCGTTCGTCGTCCACCACGATGAGCGCCGAAATATTGTGCTGGTTGAGAAGGGCCATGGCGCTCGTGGCGAGCGTCCTTTCCTTCACCGTCTTCGGATCGCGCGTCATGATGTCGTCGACGATCATTGCACCGAGATTGAGGTTGAGCCCGCGGGCGAGGTCACCATCGGTGACGACGCCGCAGAGGCGACCATCCTCGTCGGTGATGCCGACGCAACCGAAACGCATCTCCGCAAGCGTCATGACCGCCGTCGGAACCGGTGTCCCCTTCTTCACCAGCGGCACACGGCTTCCGGTATGCATGATGTCACCGATATGGCTCAGCATGGCGCCCAGCTTGCCGCCGGGATGGAAGACACGGAAATCGAGCGCGGTGAAGCCGCGAGCCTCGAGAAGCGCCACCGCAAGCGCGTCGCCGAGTGCCAGCTGCAACAGGGTGGAGGTAGTGGGCGCCAGTCCGTGCGGGCATGCTTCCTGAGCCTTGGGCAGGAGAAGCACGATGCTCGCCTCTCGCGCCAGCGTCGAAGCCTCGCCCGCCGTCAGGGCGAGCAGCGGGATCGAGAAGCGCCGGCAATAGCCGACAATGCTCTGCAGTTCGGCCGTCTCGCCGCTCCAGGAAACCGCGATGACCGCATCGTCCCTGGAGATCATCCCGAGATCGCCGTGGCTTGCCTCGGCAGCATGCACGAAGGATGCAGGGGTACCGGTCGACGCCAGCGAAGCGGCGAGTTTCGCGCCGATGTGCCCGCTCTTGCCGACGCCGGAGACGATCACCCGCCCCTTCAGCCCGAGGATCAGGTCGACAGCCTGCCGAAAAGGGTCGGAAAGCCCGTTCTGCAGGGCCTGCTCCAGGGCCTCCAGCCCTTGCCTCTCAACCGAGATCGTGCGCAGCGCGGACTCGATGACGGCCGTCTCGCTCACCTTGAGTGCTTCCTGTGTCATGGCGCGGCATCTACCGCTTTTGCCGGGCGAAGTCCATCGGGACGATAGCGCCGCCCCCCGCTAGAACCAAGTGTTAACCACATGGCTTTACGTTTGCGTAACCCCTGCGCACTCGGGCATCTGGATGGAGAGAATGGACAAGCAAGGCGAAAGACCTGTGCCGCGCCTGCCGGCGCTGGCCGTGCTGCTTGCCTGCACGTCCCTGCTGGTGCCTGTTACCACGGGTGCGCAAACGCTCGATCCGGCACGCTCCGCAACAAACAATGCCAATCCGGAGCCGCTACCAACCTCTGCCAATGCGCTCCCTTCCGGGGCTTCGGCGGCCCCCTCCGCCTATGGCGTCGTGACTGGTTCTGCTCCGGCCGGCGGCGCAGATCCTTCGGCGAATTCAGAGATGCTTGCGACCGGTTCGATCCCCACACCGGCGCCTCTCGATCCTCCCTACGAGGAAGACCTGTCCCTCTCCTACGAGGAGAACCTGGACGTAGGCGCCGCCATCGACCCGGGTGAGGCGCCTCTTCCTCCTGGCGATCCGACCGGCATCCGCCTCGGCACCTTCATGCTCCGCCCGTCCGTAAGCAATACGGTGAACCGCGAGACGATCCGCACCGGTGATACGAAGACCCAGCGCGACTATCTCTCAACCGCCATTCGCGGCACCCTCACCTCTGACTGGTCACGCCACGAACTTACGGTGAATGGCGAGGGCACATTCGAGCGCGATATCGGCGGCCGCGACGACATCGAGCCCGAAGGCCGAGTGGATGCGAACCTGCGCCTCGATCTCGCCGACGAGACCATTGCCAACATCAGCGCCGGCTACAGCTTTGAGCGCGAGGATAATAACGACCCCAACGCCATCGGCGGTGCCAGCGTCCAGTCCGGCGTTCACCAGTTTGACGGCGGCCTGACGCTCGAACGGAATGCTGGCCTGATCCACGGGCTCGCCGGCGTCGGCGTCAGCCGGGAACTCTATTCGGACGCCGAACTGCAGGATGGCTCCTCCCTCGATCTCAGCGACCGCAATCGAACGACGGTCGATGGCAGGCTGAGGCTCGGCTACGAACTCTCGCCGGCGCTTGTGCCCTTTGTGGACGTGGCCGGCGGGCGCAGCTTCTATGACGATCGCTACGACTCGGCAGGATACGAGCGCTCGTCCTGGCGTTACGCCGGTCGGGCTGGCGTGGAATTCGATCTCAGCGAAAAGCTGCGCGGTGAGCTCGCCGCCGGATACACGCGCGCCGACTATGATGACGCGCGGCTTGAGGACCTTGGCGGCGTGACCTTCGATGGACGGACCGTCTGGTCTCCGCAGCGGGGAACCGATGTCGAACTGGCACTACGAACGACGCTCCAGGACGCAACGGCCCCCGGCGCAAGCGGCTGGACGGAATATGATGCCACCGCGGTGGTGACGCACCAGCTGCGCCATAGGCTGGTCGGGCGCCTCACCGGTGGCGCCACCCTGCGGGACTTTCCCGAGGGCGAGAGCGAGACCACCTGGCTTGCCGGCGCCGGCCTCGCCTGGAGCATCAACCCCTATCTCGATCTCACCGGTGATCTCGAATACGAGCGTACGCTCCGCAGCGGCGACGATACCGACACCTGGCGTGCCGGCATGGGCCTCACCCTCCGCAGATGACAATGCCCGGCGCGAACCGGGCATCTCGGTCTTGTAGCTTCAGGCTCTGCGTCCTTAAGTAAGACGCGCCACCATGTCCTTCAGCGGTCCTTCGATCGCCGGGCGGATGTCGCCGCGCTGGAGCGCGAATGCCAGGTTGGCGAGGATGAAGCCGTCCTTGGCGCCGCAATCGAAGGTCTCGCCCTTGAAATGATAGGCCGCGAATTCCTGTTGCCGGGCAAGCGCCAGCATGCCGTCCGTCAGCTGGATCTCGTTGCCCGCGCCCCGCTCCTGCGTCTCAAGGATGCTGAAGATTTCCGGCTGCAGGATATAGCGGCCGTTGATGTAGTAGTTGGAGGGTGCCGTGCCCTTTGCCGGCTTCTCGACCATCTCGGTGATCTTGAAGCCTTCGCCCACCTTGTCGCCGACACCGACGATGCCGTACTTGTGCGCCATCTCCGGGTCGCACTCCTCGACAGCCAGCACGTTGCCGCCGGTCTGCTCGTAAAGCTCGACCATGCCCTTCAGGCAGCTCTTCTCGGACGACATGATCATGTCGGGAAGCAGCACGGCGAAAGGCTCGTTGCCGACGATGTCGCGGGCGCACCAGACGGCGTGGCCAAGTCCGAGCGGCACCTGCTGGCGCGTGAAACTCGCCGTGCCGGCGGTCGGCAGCAGATCCGCAAGCAGGCTGAGCTCGGCGTTCTTGTTGCGCTCGCGCAGCATCTGCTCTAGTTCGTACTGGATGTCGAAATAGTCCTCGATGACACCCTTGCCGCGACCGGTGACGAAGACGAAGTGTTCGATCCCCGCTTCCGCCGCCTCATCGACGACATACTGGATCACCGGCTTGTCGACGACCGTCAGCATTTCCTTGGGCACGGCCTTCGTGGCCGGCAGGAACCGCGTTCCTAGCCCGGCTACCGGAAACACTGCCTTGCGTATCTTCTTCTGTGCCACGCACACCTCCTGAAGTACTCCGTCGGGAGCCAACTCACAATCGCGTCATCTAGTCAAGAATTGCTACGATTTCCTCACCGATGACGCGAGCTGCTTCATATGGTAAAGGGTTTGTTGACTCTGTTCTGTTATCCATTCGTTAAGTCGAACATCACGTTCGATGAAGGATGAACCTGAAGAACGACGGACACGATTTGCCGATGACCATGTTTCGCACCTATCGCCTTCGCGGTTTGATTTTCGCCCTGGCCGCAGGAGCAGCCCTGGCGACCAATCCGTTAGATGCCAGAGCCGATGCCGGTTTCAAGTCCTGGATCTCCGATTTCTATGCAACGGCCGCCAAGGCTGGCATCAGCCGTTCGACCTATGAGAAGGCTTTCGCCGGCGTCTCTGCACCGGACCGGGCAGTCCTCGAAAAGGCCGCCTATCAGCCCGAATTCAAGTCGCAGATCTGGGATTACCTGGATTCGCGCGTCAATCCCTACACCGTGAAGGTCGGCCAAGAGATGCTGGCGCGCCATGGCCGCACGCTCGCGGCTCTTGAAAACCACTTCGGCGTCGACAAGCACGTTCTCCTGGCCATCTGGTCCATGGAATCGAACTACGGTGCGGTGCTGGAGAAGCGGGATCGCCTGCATCATGTCCCGCAGGCCTTGGCTACCCTCGCCTGGGGCGATCCCAAGCGCGCCAAGTTTGCACGGACCCAGCTCATTGCCGCCCTCAAGATCCTTCAGTCGGGCGAGATCTCCCCGAACCACCTGACTGGTTCCTGGGCAGGCGCCATGGGACACACCCAGTTCATTCCCACAAGCTATCTGCTCTACAAGGTCGATGCCGACGGCAACGGCAGTGCAGACATCTGGAACTCCGTACCGGATGCGCTCGCCACGGCCGCCAACCTCCTGAAGAAGAACGGCTGGCAGACCGGCAAGACCTGGGGTTACGAGGCGGTGCTGCCGCAGGGCGCGGCGAAGTATGACGGACAGACCAAGACGCTGGCACAATGGGCGGCGCTGGGCTTCACGCGCCCCAACGGCAAGCCGTTCCCGCGAGGCGGCGATCGCGCCGAGCTGAAGCTCATGGCGGGTGCGAATGGTCCGGCCTTCCTGATGACCCGCAACTTCTTTGTCATCAAGCGCTACAACGCCGCTGACAGCTATGCCCTCGGCGTCGGCCTTCTTGCAGACCAGATCGCCGGATACGGTGGCGTTCATCAGCGCTGGCCACGGCCGAATGGCACGCTCGACATCGTCGAGAAGTTCGAGCTGCAGACAAAGCTCAAGCAGCTTGGCTACTACGAGGGCGAGATCGACGGCAATTTCGGTTCCGGCTCCAAGGCGGCGATCACCGCAATCCAGCAGCGGCTTGGCATGCAGGCGGACGGTCAGCCGTCGCAGTCCCTGCTCAACGCGTTGCGTTGACAACTCGCGCATTCCGTCCCACATCGCCTGCATGAGCAGGCGGGCGGGAAGCCCCGCGCGGACATGAGGTTTGATGTGGTCGGCGGCAAAGGCATTATCGGCCGTTTCCTGGTGATCTTGGTCACCGTGGCTCTTGTCGTGCCGGCGTCACCGGCGCCGGCAGAGGCACAGGAACGCGTCCAGCGCCGCAATCTGCTCGACATGCTGTTCGGCGGCGGGCGTCGCTATATCGACCCGGAACCGTCCATCATCGACGTGCAGCCGCGGCGCCAGAGGCAACTGAGGCAACAGCAGCCGCGCCCCCGCGGCCGCGCGCCGGCCGCACGGGCAGCCGCGCCACGGCCAGCCGCTCCAGCCGCACCGCCGAAGCCGGAGCCGGTGGCCAAGTTGGAGAATGCACGCCAGATCCTCGTGGTCGGTGACTTCCTCGCCGGAGGATTGGGCGACGAACTCTCCACCGCCTTCGAGGAATCGCCCGGCGTCGTCGTCGCGGAACGGAGCAATGGCTCTTCCGGCTTGGTGCGCCAGGACTACTACAACTGGCCGGAACAGCTTCCCACCTTGATCGACGAGGTGAAGCCCGCACTGGTCGTGGTGATGATCGGTGCCAACGACCGCCAGCAGATGAAAACGGCCGATGCGCGCCTCGACTTCCCGAGCGACGGCTGGTTCAGTGAATATGAACGACGCATCCGCGAACTTGGCACCATCGTCACCAGCCGGAAGATCCCGCTGCTCTGGGTCGGCCTGCCTTCCTTCCAGTCGCCGTCGCTGATGCGCGACGCCGTGAAGCTGAACGGCCTTTACCGGACGGAAGTGGCGAAGCTCGGCGGCGAGTTCGTCGATATCTGGGATGGTTTCGTCGACGAGGAAGGCCGCTTCATCGTCACCGGATCCGATATGAACGGCCAGCAGGCTCGCCTGCGTGGCTCCGACGGGATCAACTTCACCAAGGCCGGCAAGCGCAAGCTTGCATTCTATGTCGAGAAATATGCCCGGCGGCATCTGGGAGAGATGGCAAGCCCGGAACTGGTCAAGCTCGATGCCAGCAACCTGCCGGAACTGCAGGTCCTGCCCCCCTCACTGACCACGGCCGTGCCCGTCCAGCCCATCAGCGTGATGGACCCGGAGCTCGACGGTGGAGCCGAGCTGCTGGGTGCCTCCCCACCGCCGCCGCCGCTCGTGGAAACCCCGCGCGACATGCTGGTGAAGCGTGGCGAACTGCCTCCAGCCCCGAAGGGGCGCATCGACGACTATCAGCGAAGCACCACGCAGTAAGGCTTTCACCGCAAGGGTCGCCTCCCTCATCTGCCATGATGGATGAGGAAGGCGCCGCCTTAATCCAGGATTGCAGGCTTTACCTCGGAAGAACCGAACTGCCCATCAGGGCCTCGTCGATCGCGCGTGCAGCCTGGCGGCCTTCGCGGATCGCCCAGACCACCAGTGACTGGCCACGGCGAACGTCGCCCGCGACCCAGAACTTGTCCACCGACGTCTTGTAGTCGCGGTCATTGGCGACGACGTTCGCGGAGCCGCGCCGGTCAACATTGAGTTCGAGCTTGCCGTCCATTTCCGAGAGCACGCCGTCCTTCAGCGGTCCCGAGAAGCCGATGGCGATGAAGGCAAGGTCGGCCTTGATGATGAAGTCGGTGCCGGCGATCGGCTGGCGGCGCTCGTCCACCTCGCAGCAGCGCACGCCCGTCAGATGCCCGTCTTCTCCGACGAACTCTAGAGTGGCGACCTGGAACTCGCGGACCGCACCTTCGGCCTGTGAGGACGATGTGCGCATCTTCGTGGCCCAGAAGGGCCAGACGGCAAGCTTGTCTTCCTTTTCAGGCGGCTGCGGGCGGATATCGAGCTGTGTGACCTTCACCGCGCCTTGGCGGAATGCAGTCCCGACACAGTCGGATGCGGTATCGCCACCGCCGACAACGACGACGTGCTTGGCGCCCGCCAGGATCGGCTCGGCCGGCCAGCCGACGCTGTCGATGTTTTCACGGCCGACGCGGCGGTTCTGCTGCACGAGATAGGGCATGGCATCGTAGACGCCCTGCAGGTCGACACCAGGGATTCCGGCGGCGCGCGGCGTCTCCGACCCACCGCAGTAGAGCACCGCATCATGCTCCGCGAGCAACTGTTCAACGGGCATATCGACGCCGACATTGACGCCACAGTGGAAGGTGACGCCCTCGCCTTTCATCTGCTCGACGCGACGGTCGATGAAGTTCTTCTCCAGCTTGAAGTCCGGGATGCCGTAGCGCAGCAGGCCACCGGGCTTCGTCTCGCGCTCGTAGACATGCACCTCATGTCCGGCGCGGCCGAGCTGTTGGGCCGCCGCCATGCCGGCGGGACCGGAGCCGATGATGGCGACCTTCTTGCCGGTCTTTTCAGTCGCCGGCTGCGGGCCGACCAGGCCGAGCTCATATGCCTTGTCGGCGATCGCCTGTTCGATTGTCTTGATCGCGACGGGCGCATCCTCGAGGTTCAGCGTGCAGGCTTCCTCGCAGGGCGCCGGGCAGACACGGCCGGTGAACTCCGGAAAGTTGTTGGTGGAATGGAGGTTGCGGATCGCCTCTTCCCACTTGTTGTTGTAGACGAGGTCGTTCCAGTCCGGGATCTGGTTGTGCACCGGACAGCCGGTCGGGCCGTGGCAGTAGGGGATGCCGCAGTCCATGCAGCGTGCCGCCTGCTTGGTGACTTCCGCATCCGACATCGGAATGGTGAATTCCCGGAAATGGCGGATACGGTCCGATGCCGGCTGGTACTTCATGACCTGCCGGTCGATTTCCATGAAACCCGTTACCTTGCCCATGTATCGTCCCTTTTCAAAGTGAGGCGCCTGTCGGCCCCCAGTACCAGTAGGCAAGACCGATGACCGCCCCCAGCACCCAATGTTCTGCTGCGATAGTGCCATTTGCCACGAACACAACCGCCGGCACGGCGGCTGCTACTCCCATGGCAAGCAGCCTATGAATAAGGCGAAGACGGCTCACTCCGCCGCGACACCCATGCGCATACGTTCCATCTCTTCCAGAGCACGGCGGTATTCCACCGGCATGACCTTGCGGAATTTCGGCCGGAACTCGGTCCAGCGGTCGAGGATTTCCTTCGCCCTCTCCGAACCCGTGTAGTGCAGGTGGTTGGAGATCATTTGGTAGAGGCGCTCCTCGTCGTGGCGCGTCATATCCTCGGACACGTCGACCCGGCCCTTGTGCATGATGTCGCCGCCGTGGTGGTGCAGCTTCTCCAGCATGTCGTCCTCTTCCGGCACCGGCTCGAGTTCGACCATCGCCATGTTGCACCGCTTGGCAAAGGTCCCTTCCTCATCGAGCACATAGGCGACGCCCCCCGACATACCGGCCGCGAAGTTGCGGCCGGTCTCGCCGAGCACGACCACGATGCCGCCCGTCATGTATTCGCAGCCGTGGTCGCCCACGCCCTCGACGACGGCGATCGCACCGGAGTTGCGGACCGCGAAGCGCTCACCCGCGACGCCGCGGAAATAGCACTCGCCAGTGATCGCACCATAGAGCACGGTATTGCCGACGATGATCGCCTGCTCCGCCTTCAGCTTCGAGTTCTCGGGCGGACGAACGATGATCCGGCCACCGGACAAGCCCTTGCCGACATAGTCGTTGCCGTCGCCCACCAGGTCAAAGGTGATGCCGCGGGCCAGGAAGGCACCGAAGGACTGGCCGGCCGTGCCGCGCAGCGTCACATGGATCGTGTCGTCCTTCAGCCCCTTGTGGCCCCACCGCTTGGCGAGCGCTCCCGACAGCATGGCGCCGACGGAGCGGTCGACGTTCTTGATCGGCACCTCGAAGACCACCGGCTCCTTGCTTTCGAGCGCCGGCATGGACTTCTCGATCAGCTTGCGATCGAGAATGTCGTCGATCGGGTGCTTCTGCCGCTCGGTCCAGTAGGTCGCTTCCTTCGGCGCCTCGACCTTGTGGAAGATCCTGGTGAAGTCGAGGCCCTTCGACTTCCAGTGCGCGATCATCTCGTCCTTGGACAGAAGCTCGGACATGCCAATGATGTCGTCGAGCCTGGTGAAGCCGAGCGAGGCGAGGATTTCACGCACCTCTTCCGCAACGAAGAAGAAGTAGTTGATGACGTGTTCCGGCGTGCCCTTGAAGCGCTTGCGCAGCACCGGATCCTGGGTCGCAACGCCGACCGGACAGGTGTTGAGGTGGCACTTGCGCATCATGATGCAGCCGGCCGCGATCAGCGGCGCGGTGGCAAAGCCGAACTCGTCGGCGCCCAGCAGCGCACCCACGATCACGTCACGGCCGGTCTTCAACCCGCCATCGACCTGCAGCGCAATACGCGAACGCAATCCGTTCAGCACCAGCGTCTGCTGGGTCTCGGCGAGACCGATCTCCCACGGGCTGCCGGCGTGCTTCAGCGAGGTGAGCGGCGACGCACCCGTGCCGCCGTCGAAGCCCGCGACCGTTATATGGTCGGCGCGTGCCTTGGCGACACCGGCGGCAACCGTACCGACGCCGACCTCGGACACGAGCTTGACCGAGACGTCCGCCTCCGGGTTGACGTTCTTCAAGTCGTAGATGAGCTGTGCTAGGTCCTCGATCGAATAGATGTCGTGGTGCGGCGGCGGCGAGATCAGGCCGACGCCCGGCGTCGAATGCCGGGTCTTGGCGACAGTTGCATCCACCTTGTGACCGGGCAGTTGGCCGCCTTCACCGGGCTTCGCCCCCTGCGCCACCTTGATCTGCAGCATGTCGGCATTGACGAGGTATTCGGTTGTGACGCCGAAGCGACCCGACGCGATCTGCTTGATCGCCGAACGCTCGGGGTTCTGCGACCCGTCCGCCAGCGGCGTGTAACGATCGCTTTCCTCGCCGCCCTCGCCCGTGTTCGACTTGCCGCCGATACGGTTCATGGCGATCGCCAGCGTCGTATGCGCCTCGCGGGAAATCGAGCCGAAGGACATGGCGCCGGTCGAGAAGCGCTTGACGATGTCCACCGCCGGCTCGACTTCGTCGATCGACACTGGCTTGCGACCGATCTCCTCCGCCGACTTGATCTTGAACAGCCCGCGGATGGTGTTCATCCGGCAGGCGGTGTCGTTCACCATCTGCGCAAATTCGCGGTAGCGATCCTGGCTGTTACCGCGCACTGCATGCTGCAACGATGCCACCGCATCCGGCGTCCACGCATGGCTTTCGCCGCGCATGCGATAGGCGTACTCGCCGCCGATATCGAGCGTGCGGGCCAGCACCGGGTCCTTGCCGAAGGCCGCCTGATGGCGCGCCACGGTTTCCTCGGCGATCTCCGTCAGACCGACGCCCTCGATGGTCGTCGCGGTGCCGAAGAAGTACTGGTTAACCAGCTCGGACGACAGGCCGACCGCATCGAATATCTGCGCGCCGCAATAGGACTGGTAGGTCGAGATGCCCATCTTGGACATGACCTTCAGAATCCCCTTGCCGACCGCCTTGATGTAGCGGCTGACGATTTCGCTCGCGTCGACTTCCTTCGGGAATTCGCCGCGGGCATGCATGTCGGTCAGCGTGTCGAAGGCCAGATAGGGGTTGATCGCCTCGGCGCCGAAGCCCGCGAGACAGCAGAAGTGATGGATCTCGCGCGGCTCGCCGGATTCGACGACAAGACCGACCGAAGTCCGGAGCCCCTTGCGGATCAGGTGATGGTGGACGGCAGCGGTCGCAAGCAGCGCGGGGATCGCGATCCGGTCCGGGCCGATCTGGCGGTCGGAGAGCACGATGATGTTGTAGCCGCCGCGGACGGCAGCCTCCGCCCGCTCGCACAACCGGTCGAGCATCTCCGGCATGCCTTCGGCGCCGCGCTCAATGTCATAGGTGAAGTCGAGCGTCTTGGTGTCGAAGTGATCCTCCATGTGACCGATGGAGCGGATCTTTTCGAGGTCGCCATTTGTCAGGATCGGCTGGCGCACTTCCATGCGCTTCGCCTTCGCCATGCCCTCGTGGTCGAGGATGTTCGGCCGCGGCCCGATGAAGGAGACGAGGCTCATCACCAGTTCCTCGCGGATCGGGTCGATCGGCGGATTGGTGACCTGGGCGAAGTTCTGCTTGAAGTAGGTATAGAGCAGCTTCGACTTGGCGGACATCGCCGAGATCGGCGTATCGGTCCCCATTGAGCCGACGGCTTCCTGGCCGGTCGTCGCCATCGGCGACATCAGGATCTTCGTGTCCTCGGACGTGTAACCGAAGGCCTGCTGGCGATCGAGCAGCGACACGTCACGGCGCAGCGCCCGCGGCTCGACAGGTCGCAGGTCCTCCAGGATCAGCTGTGTGCGGTCCAGCCAGTTGCGGTAGGGATGCTTGGTGGCAAGTTCGCTCTTCACTTCCTCGTCGGAAATGATGCGACCCTTCTCCATGTCGATCAGCAGCATCTTGCCCGGCTGTAGCCGCCACTTCTTGATGATGGTCTCTTCCGGCACCGGCAGCACGCCCGCTTCCGAGGCCATGATGACGCGGTCGTCGGAGGTCACGACGTAACGCGCCGGGCGCAGGCCGTTGCGATCGAGCGTCGCGCCGATCTGCTTGCCATCGGTGAAGGCGACCGCAGCTGGCCCGTCCCACGGCTCCATCAGGGCGGCATGATATTCGTAGAAGGCCTTCCGCTCGGGGCTCATCGACTGGTTGCCGGCCCATGCCTCCGGGATCAGCATCATCACGGCGTGCGCCAAGGAATAGCCACCGCGGGCCAGGAACTCGAGCGCGTTGTCGAAGCAGGCGGTGTCCGATTGCCCCTCGTAGGAGATCGGCCACAGCTTGGAGATATCGTCGCCGAAGAGCGGCGAGGAGACCGAAGCCTGGCGGGCCGCCATCCAGTTGACGTTGCCGCGCAGCGTGTTGATCTCGCCGTTATGGGCGACCATGCGGTAGGGATGCGCCAGCTTCCACGAGGGGAAGGTGTTGGTCGAGAACCGCTGGTGGACGAGCGCCACGGCCGATTCGAAACGCGGGTCGGACAGGTCCTTGTAATAAGCGCCCACCTGATAGGCGAGGAACATTCCCTTGTAGACGATGGTCGAGGACGAGAGCGACACGGGATAGAAACCGGTCTCCTGTCCGCCGAACTGGTCGTAGATGCGGTTGGAGATCACCTTGCGGACGAGGAAGAGCTTGCGCTCGAACTCGTGGTTCGTCGCGGCATCGCGGCCCGCGCCGATGAAGACCTGCAGGTGATAGGGCTCGGTCGCGGCGATCTCGGGCGCCTTGGAAAGCGAGGAATTGTCCACCGGCACTTCGCGGAACCCCAAGAACTGCTGCCCCTCCTCGGCGATCACGTCGACAATCACCTTCTTGAAGTGGTCGATCTGCTCGGCATCGCGCGGCAGGAAGAAGTGGCCGACGGCATATTCACCGGCCTTTGGCAGCGTTACGCCCTGCTTCGCCATCTCCTCGCGGAAGAAGCGGTCCGGGATCTGGACGAGAATGCCTGCGCCATCGCCCATCAACGGGTCGGCACCGACAGCACCGCGATGAGTCAGGTTCTCGAGGATGAACAGCCCGTCCTTGACGATCTGGTGCGACTTCTGCCCCTTCATATGGGCAATGAAGCCGACGCCGCAGGCATCGTGCTCGTTGCGCGGGTCGTAAAGGCCCTGCGCGGGCGGAAGACCGGAGGCTGCGACAGACGTGCGTTTCTCGGGCGCTTTCGCAGCTTCGCGAGCAGCGGCGCGCATTTCAACAATCTTCGTCATCGTCATCCTCCTTCGGTCCGGCGGACAAGGTGGTTGTTCTTGCGGAATTCGCTTCAAGCCTCCTCCTCAAAGAGAGGGGAGATCCGAAATTAGGTCAACTGTTCTGACCTAATTCCCGCGTGGTATGACATACTCGCCCCCGCCTCACAAGACCCGCCGGCTCACAAATTGTGTCGTTCGCGACCGAAGCTTTCGCCAGGCAGGCAATCTGCGAAACTTAGTTGTCAGAAGGATGTCGATTTCGTCTCTTGCTTGCCAATTGAGAATTTGGAAATGCGCTCGATTGAGTGGCGGCCGAAAAGCGATAGGTTTCGGTGGCATACGAAAGGGCCGTTCATGTTCTTTGCCTCCGACAACTGGGCCGGCGCTCACCCGGCCATCAACGAGCGCCTGCTGCACGAATCCACCCGCTTTGCCGCCGCCTATGGAACGAGCGACCTCGACCGTGCCGTCGAGGCGCGCTTCAACGAAATCTTCGAGCGTGAGGTCTCGGTCTTCTTCGTCGCCACCGGCACGGCCGCCAATTCGCTGGCCCTTGCAAGCGTCGCCCGCCCCGGCGGCGTCGTCTTCTGCCATTCCGAGGCGCATGTCATCGAGGACGAATGCGGCGCGCCGGATTTCTTCAGCGGCATGCGCATGGTTCCGGTGGAGGGACCGCTCGGCAAGATGAATATGAAGAACCTGGAGGCCAGGATGGCCCGCTACCCCGAGGACGCTGTCCACCACGGCCGAGCCGCGGCGATCACCATGACCCAGGCGACGGAAGTTGGCAGCGTCTACACGCTGGACGAGATTGCGGCGATTGCGCAGACGGCCCGGGCGCACGGACTGCCGCTGCACATGGACGGCGCCCGCTTCGCCAATGCGCTCGTTGCGCTCGACACCACTCCGGCTGAGATGACGTGGAAGCGCGGTGTCGACATCCTCTCCTTCGGAGGCACGAAGAACGGCTGCTGGTGTGCGGAAGCCATCGTCTTCTTCAATCCAGAAATGGCCAAGGAACTGCCCTTCATTCGCAAACGGACGGCACAGCTCTTCTCCAAGTCGCGCTTCATCGCGGCACAATTCGAAGCTTATCTTAAGGATGGGCTGTGGCTGGAGCTTGCCACCCACGCCAATGCCATGGCCGACCGCCTTCGCGACGGTATCTCCGGCTCCAACAGCGCCCGCCTCGCTTGGCCCACCCAATCCAACGAGGTCTTCGCGATCGTGCCGATTGACACGATGAAGAAGGCTCATGAGAAAGGTGCCAAGTTCTACGACTGGCTCGAGCCGCGCGACATGTCTGAACCGGCGGGCGAAGGCGAGATGCTGATCCGCCTCGTTACGAGCTTCGCAAGCACGGCCGACGACGTCGACGCCTTTTTGGCGGCTATAGGCTGACCTAAACGAATACGGCCCCTCCGCAAGGAGGAGCCGTCCAAGCCTTGGGAGAGGCAGAGGCCTTAGTTGACCTGCTGCGGCGCCACCTGCGCTTCGATCGTCTTTGGCGCCTCGCCTGCCTCGGCGGCGATGGCGATGCGGCGCGGCTTCATCGCTTCCGGGATGTTCCGGAGAAGGTCGATATGAAGCAGGCCGTTCTTCAACGAGGCAGACTGGACCTCGACGTGATCGGCGAGTTGGAAGCGGCGCTCGAAGGCGCGCTTGGCGATGCCGCGATAGAGGTATTCGCTCTGTTCGGCCTTGTCTTCCTCGGTCTTTTCACCCTTCACCGTCAGCACATGCGCATGCGCTTCGATCGAGAGTTCCTTCTCGTCGAAACCGGCAACGGCCATGGTGATGCGATAGGTGTTCTCGCCGGTACGCTCGATGTTGTAGGGCGGATAGGTCTGCGCCTGCTCCGGCTGGCCGCGGGTGTCCAGCAGGTTGAAGAGGCGGTCAAAACCGACGGTAGACCGATAGAGGGGGGAGAAATCGACGTGACGCATTATTGTCCTCCTGGGAAGCGACGTGTTGCGATTTTTTGTTCTCCTGCCTCGTCCCGGAATGGCGATGAGGCAGGGGTTTAACGGGCCCTTCCGGCGCCCGCAAAATGAAGATGGGAATTCCGCCGCGACGCTTCAAGAGCCCTGCGCAACCACCTCCTCACCGCATGAACTTCCCATGAACACGAGGTTTCACGCGGGTTCATGATGGGGCGCGTAAACCTCCTTCCATCGGCGGACATAAGCACCGTCGACGACTGAAGCACGTCCCTTCTCTTCAGTCTACTGGCCGGGTCGATGCTTGTCCTCAGGTGTCGATCCGGCTTTTTTCCTTGACCTTGCAGCATGAGCACCTATCGCTGTGGGATCGCCAACGCTCCCGTGGGACCATGCCCGACATACTTTATCCGACGCCCGAAAACCCCGCGCCCGAGAACTACACCGCCGGTCATTTCACCGGCTACAGGGGCGCGAAGCTGCGCTATGCGATCTTCCGGTCGCAGATCTCGCCGGCGCGCGGAACCGTGGTCCTCATGCAGGGGCGCAATGACTTCATAGAGAAGTATTTCGAGACGATCTGCGACCTCAATGCGATGGGGCTGTGGGTGGCGACCTTCGATCTGCGCGGCCAGGGCGGCTCGGACCGGCTGCTGAAGGATCCCCGCAAGGGTCACGTACGCCGCATGTCCGACTACGAGCGAGACCTGGAGATATTCCTGGAGCAGATCGTGCTGCCGGATACGCGCCTGCCCTTCTTTCTCGTCGCCCACTCGACGGGTGCACTGATCGCGCTTTCCGCGGCACCCAGGCTGTCGAACCGCATCAGCCGCATGGCCCTGTCGGCGCCCTATGTCGGGCTGCGTCACGATACCTGGCCGGTCGCCGTAATCCGCCAGGTCGCCGCGCTTGCGTGCTGGACCGGGCTTGGTCGGCTATCGGCCGAGCAGGAACGCATCGACAGACCCTTCCCCGGTAATCCGCTGACCTCGGACACCGCCCGCTTCGCCCGGAACGCAGCCGTTATCGCGGCTCACCCGGAACTGACGGTCGGGCCACCCACCTATCGCTGGCTGCATGAGACGCTGAAAGGCGTTGACCGGGTCAGGCGTCAGGAGCACCTGACCCGCATAACCATCCCGACCCTCATCCTCGCGCCTGTGCTCGACGGCATAATCCCCTATGCCGAGCAGGAAGAACTCTCCCGCAACTTCCGGGCCGGCCAGTTGGTGACCATCAACGGCGCGCGGCACGAACTCTTGCAGGAGCGCGACATCTATCGCGCCCAGGCGCTGGCTGCGATCGAAGCCTTCATGCCGGGCCTGGATGGCGGACTTGACCTGTCCGAGACCGCAGCCTGACCCGTCAGGCGCCGTTGAGAATGCTCATCGCCTGTTCATGCAGCGCACGGCTTCCAGCGGCGATAATATTGCCACCCATTTCCGGACGACCGCCATCCCAGGTGGTGATTATCCCGCCTGCATGTTCGATCAGCGGTATGAGCGCGCCCACGTCGTAGGGCTTGAGCGAATTCTCGATCACCAGGTCCACATGACCCGACGCGAGAAGCGCATATGCGTAGCAGTCTGTGCCGTAGCGGAACAGGCGCACATGCCGCTCCACCGCATGATAGCGCTCGGCATCCTCGCCCGTGAATATGTGTGGAGAGGTCGTGAACAGGATGGCGTCCGACAACCGCTCGCAGTCGCGCGTCCTAATCTGCCGCTCACCGTCCGGCCCGCTATACCAGGAGCGTTTCCCATCGGCGAAGTATCGTTCGCCGGTGAAGGGCTGGTCCATCAGCCCCATCACCGAACGCCCACCGCTCTGGAAACCGATCAGTGTGCCCCAGACCGGCACGCCGGAGATGAAGGCACGCGTGCCGTCGATCGGATCGATCACCCAGATGTGCTCCCGATCCAGACCGATGTTCTCGTGCTCTTCCCCCAGTATGCCGTGTTCGGGGAAGCGATCCTCGATGAGCCCCCGGATCGCAGCCTCTGCGGCCTGGTCACCTTCCGTGACCGGATCAAATCCACCCTCGAGCTTGTTGGTCACGTAGCCGCCGGTCCGGAACCGTGGCAGCGTCTCCGCCTTGGCGGCGTCGGCAAGCGCATAGAAGAAGGCACGGTCGGGAAGCATGGAAACCTCGTGGCGGCAGGGTCTGAAAGCTGCTTGTAACCGCAAGAGCGCAGGAAGCAATGTGGGAAGCGTGCAACAGCGCCTGATCAAAATGTGGACAACGTCAGGATCTGCTTGACAATTGTGCACTGCAATAATAGTGTCATATTACAGTCTCTGACTGTAATGCCCTCCTTGGGTGTTTCCTCCCTAGACTAGCCGCGCTTCGGCGCGGTTTTTTTTTGCCTATCAGTTCCGGCAAGCTTATTCGGCCGCGAGAGCCGTGGTGCCGGCAAGCTCGTCGGCGACTTCCGCCAACTGCCGCATGAAGGTGAAGAGATTTCCGGCGACCGCCTCGAAGTCCCGCCTCTTCTCGAGCGTCACTTCATCCACGTAGAGCGCCCGGTTTATCTCGATCTGCAGCGCATGCAGCCCGCGTGTCGGTCGACCGTAATGTTCGGTGATAAAGCCGCCGGCATAGGGCTTGTTGCGCACCGCCGTGAAACCGAGTTCGCTCAGGATGCAGATTGCCGCCCGCGACAGATCCGCCGATGCGCTGGTGCCATAGCGGTCGCCGATGATGAAGTCGGGCCTGACATCGGAACCGGAAAGGCGAATATTGCCGGGCATCGAGTGGCAATCGATCAGGATGCTCGTGCCGAACCGCGCATGGGTACGGGCGATCAGCCGGCGGAGCGCCGTGTGATACGGCTTGTAGATCCTCTCGATCCGCGCCAGTCCCTCCTCGACGCTGAGGCGACGGCGATAGATTTCCATGTTCTCGGCAACGATTCGCGGAATAGTCCCTAGCCCGCCCGCCACCCGGAGCGAGCTGATATTGGCGAACGAGGGAAGCGGTCCGTCGAACATCTTCGGGTCGAGCTCGTAGGGCTCGCGGTTCACGTCGAGATATGCGCGCGGAAAATTGGCAGCGAGGAGAGGTGCGCCGAGTTCAGGCGCGGGTGCAAACAACTCATCGACATAGTGATCGGCGGAGCGGCGGATGGCGACCGAATCAAGCCTCGAATCGGCGAGGAAAGTTGTCGGATAGCAGCGCCCGCTATGGGGGGAATTATAGACGAAGGGAATGGTCTGGCAGGTGGGCTCTCTGATCTCGAACTGCTCGAATTCGCCTGTCGCCCGGTCCATCTAGCCTTTACCATGTCATGAACTTCCAGAACGGGCATGTTGCCAGTTGCCCCCGCCGAAGTCCATACTATCTATGTCCTGCCAGGATCCGCGCCTGCCGCCGTTAAATGGGTTTTTACCAGCTATTGGCTAGGCTGACGCTCCGAAAATTCGAAAATATGGAACACGGCCCCCGAACGATGCAAAAAATCCTTCTCGCCGAAGACGACAACGACATGCGGCGCTTCCTCGTAAAGGCGCTCGAGAAGGCTGGCTACAACGTCGCTTCCTTCGACAATGGCGCGAGCGCCTATGACCGGTTGCGTGAGGAACCGTTCTCGCTCCTTCTCACCGACATCGTCATGCCGGAGATGGACGGGATCGAACTCGCCCGTCGCGCCACCGAGCTCGACCCCGACCTCAAGGTGATGTTCATCACCGGCTTCGCCGCCGTCGCCCTGAACGCCGATTCGAAGGCACCGAAGGATGCGAAAGTCCTTTCCAAGCCGTTCCATCTGCGCGATCTGGTGGACGAAGTGAACAAGATGCTCGCCGCCGCGTGACGGCATTTTCGGGATGATGCGAAGCCGGTGAAAAAGCTTCGCATTCCGCATCAAAACCAGTTGACGGCCCGGCCACCTTATGGTCTATGCGCCGACATCGGATGGGCGTGTAGCTCAGCGGGAGAGCACTACGTTGACATCGTAGGGGTCACAGGTTCAATCCCTGTCACGCCCACCATCCAATCCCTCACCTTGGTAGATACTTGCGGACGCGAGCATGGCTCGCGCTGGTCGCCGCGACCGCTTCTGGCCCATCTACTGGATTGACCCGCCGCTGCTTACAAGACCGCGGAACATTCGTTTCTCGCCTGCGTTTTCCGGCTTCAAGCGAAAGGGACACGCCATGCTGAAATGGGCACTGATCTTCCTCGTCATCTCGATTGTTGCAGGCTTCCTGGGCTTCTCGGGAGTATCGGCGGCGACCGCGTCGATTGCCAAGGTACTGTTCTTCCTTGCACTGCTTGTGTTCGTGATCTTCCTGGTCCTCGCCATTATCGGCGGCAGCCTGGTCTTCTGATTCGATCGGATACTCGGTAGGCGACGATCAGTTCCGTTCGCCCTGCCATGGATCGTTTCGCTCCAGCAGCTCGATCTGGATCTGCTGGAGCTCGGTCAGCCGTTCCCACTGCTTCGCCATCTGGTGGTCGATCTTCTCGTGCAACTGGCGGATTTCCAGTTCGGCCCGCAGGTTGACCATGTAGTCGCTCTCGGCCCGCTGCCTGTCCTTCGCCTCCTGCCGCTTCTGGCTCATCATGATGATTGGCGCCTGCAATGCGGCTACGCAGGACAGCACGAGGTTGAGCAGGATGAACGGATAGGGATCGAACGGCTCGGCAAACAGGCCCGAGATGTTGACACTCATCCAGAGGAGAAGAACGGCGCAGAAAAGGAGAATGAAGCTCCAGGAGCCGCCGAAGGATGCCACCGCATCGGCGGCCCTTTCCCCGAAGCTGCGCGGCGGTTCCAGCACCAGGTCGGCACTCGACTGCACCGTTGAGCCGCCCGTCACGAAGCTGTCGAGTACCCGCCTGTCCAGCTCCGACAGTTCCCCTCGTTCATCGTTCAGGAGCTTCTCGACATAAAGCCGCCGGTAGCGGGAAAGATCGCGCTCGCAGATCAGCGATTGGTCGTCAATGTCACCGACCTGCTCCGCGATCATCGCCTGCAGGGCCGGCCTCAGCTCGTGAATTTCATGCATCTGCCGAAGGGGCAGGTTGCGACCGCACACGGCGCAATGCGCCGTCTTCGCGTCCATCTTCTCTTGTTCGTCCAACACTGTCGTCATCTTGTCCTGTCGCCGGCAGCCGCTAAAGATATAGACTGACAGTCTGCGCATCGGCACGTGAATTCAAGGACGGACATGACTCAGAAGATCATCCCCGTGATCATGGCGGGCGGCAAGGGAACGCGCCTGTGGCCGCTGTCGCGCGCAAGTGCTCCGAAGCAGTTCATCCAGTTCGTGGGTAACCGGACGCTCTACCAGGCGACCTTGGCACGCCTTGCCGACCCCACGCTCTACGAGGCGCCGATCGTCGTTACGAACGAGGATTTCCGCTTCCTCGTTGCGGAGCAGGCCCGAGAACTCGACGTCGAACTGGCGGGCACGCTGCTGGAGCCGGTCGCCCGCAACACGGCCGCCGCAATCGCCGCCGCTGCCGCCCTGATCCTTGATCGCCATGGTCCTGATGCCGTCATGCAGGTTCTCGCATCGGACCATGAGATAATTGCTGATCAGCGCTATTTCGACGCCATCCGGTCTGCACGGGACGCTGCGATTGCCGGCAGGCTCGTGACCTTCGGCATCACCCCGACCGAACCCGCCACCGGCTATGGCTATATCGAAGCCGGCGAATCCCTCGGAGGCGGCGCCCATGCCGTCAGACGCTTCGTCGAAAAGCCGCCGCTAAAGGAAGCGGAGCACATGCTGGCGGATGGCGGCTTCTACTGGAACTCCGGCATCTTCATGTTCACGGCCGGCAAGTTGATGGAGGAAATGGAGGCTCACGCGCCGGAGGTGGCCGAAGCGGCTCGCGAAGCCGTCGCGAACGCGGTCACGGACCTCGATTTCATCCGTCTCGATGCTGCAGCCTTCATCAGGAGCCCGGACATCTCCATCGACTACGCCGTCATGGAGAAGACCTCGAACGCCGCTGTCGTCCCCTCGTCCTTCACCTGGTCCGATCTCGGCAGCTGGGATGCAGTATGGAAACTTGGCACGCGCGACGAGGCCGGCAACATGGTTTCCGGCAACGCGACGCTGATGGATACGCGAGACTCCCTCGTCATGTCCCGCACCAGCCACCTTGCGGTGCAGGGACTGGAAAACGTCGTCGTCATTGCCAGCGAGGATGCGGTCTATGTCGGGCGGCTGGAGGAGAGCCAGAATGTCGGCCGCATGGTCAAGAAGCTCGCTGCCGACAAGGCGACGTCGCCACTCACCGAGACCCACCCTACCTCCTACCGCCCCTGGGGCGGCTATACCTCCATTCTCAACGGCGACCGCTTCCAGGTGAAGCGCCTGTTCGTCTCGCCGGGCAAGAAGCTGTCTCTGCAGAAGCATCACCACCGTTCCGAGCACTGGATCTGTGTAAAGGGCACGGCGGAGGTCACGATTGGCGACGAGGTGAAGACAGTGCGGGAGAACGAAAGCGTCTACATCCCGCAGGGCGAGGTCCATCGCCTCGCCAACCCGGGCAAGATCCTGCTCGAGATGAT
>NZ_JBIOKZ010000006.1:2500-278628 GCF_044142885.1 Pseudorhizobium flavum | reverse complement strand
TATCTGCTCAGGTCATGCCCCCGCCCGGTCCCTCCCCCGCTCCTGCGCTCTCCAACGTCCATGCTCGAGGACGTGAGAAGCTGCTTGCTCATCTCGCCATGCTGTTGTTCGCCTCACTCATCGCGGGATCATTCTCGTTCGGCGGCATGGCGGCGCAACATCTGGACTCCGGGCCGCTGACATTGATGCGCTACCTCATGACGGTGGCAGTGATGGGCGTTCTGACGTTCTGGATCATGAGGGTCCCGTTCGCGCTGCCTCGAGCCATCTGGAGATATGCAGTCCTCGGCGGTCTCATAGCAACGTACATGCTCACGATGTTCATCGCGCTGGAGTTCACCAGCCCGGTCCAGACAGGAGCAGTCTTCACCCTCATGCCGCTGATCAGCGCAGGGTTCGCGCTGATGTTCATCGGCCAACGGACACGACCAGACGTCCTGGCTGCTCTTGTCACGGCGGGGCTTGGAGCCATCTGGGTCATATTTCGCGCCGACGTTCAGGCACTGCTTTCGTTCGATATCGGACGCGGCGAGCTGATTTTCCTGGCTGGTGTGATCGGCCATGCTGCCTACGTGCCGCTGCTGAGAAAACTATCCCGGGGGGAGAACCCCGTATTGTTCGGTTTCTGGATTATCGTGTTCACGGTGCCATGGCTGGTGCCGACGGGTGCACGCGAGCTGGCCTCGCTGGAGTTTAGAGCGCTGCCACTGTCGGTCTGGGCCACCCTTGCCTACCTTTCCATCGTGACGACTGCCTTTACCTTCCTACTGCTTCAGTACGCGTCCATGCGTCTACCGGCTGCCAAAGTCCTTGGTTATGGATATTTGACGCCCAGCTTCGTGATCGTGCTTGAGGGGCTTCTGGGGCACGGGTGGGTTGCTCCCCCGGTCATCCTCGGCGCCCTCGTGACTGCGGCAGGACTCATAGTCATGGGCGTTCTGAAGGACTAAAGCATCCCTCCCCCGGAGATGTCACAGGCGACCTTGAATGGTGAAGCGGGAGGAATTTGCTTTCGAAGCACCTAATCCGGCTTCGAGGTCCTAGCTGACGGAGTGCGATATCGGGACGATGTATCTGCTCAACTTGGATCAGACTCGTTCGGGCCTGATTTCTTCGCGGACAGCTTTGGAAGCATAGCGGGTACTGCCGCGAGAATGATCAAGACCACGAAGGTTGACAGGACGGCGGTTGCTTCCAATCCCAGGCCCGCTATCACTCCAATTCCTGCCGTCGCCCAGATGTTCGCTGCCGTCGTTAAACCCTCGACCTCCCGCCGCGCTGCACGAACCATGATCGCGCCCGCACCGAGAAAGCCGATCCCTTGTACAATGCCCTGCAGCACGCGAGATAGATCTCCAATCTCCATGCCACTTTGCAACGGACCTAGTACGAAAAGTGCTGCACCGACGGCCACCAGCATGTGCGTCCGGACGCCTGCGCTTCTTCCCTTCAGTTCCCGCTCATATCCGAGGATCCCGCCGAGCACCGCCGCGAGTACCAGGCGCACCGTGATGCGTGTAATGGTAGACACGTCTGGAACATCCGAGAACTCACTGACCACCGTTGACCAAATCTCCGCTCCCACGGCAGTATCCTCATGTTGGTTGTACAGTCGCAGCGACGCTGCAGTGCCATCCGTTAACCGGGTTGGCAAGTGCAGGTTGCTGCACCCGCCGGGATGGACATCCCGATCCTGCCTGGTGGTGAGTTTTCTTTAGAGGAACGGCAACTTGATCAACGTTGAGCAATGTTCGCACCTCACGCCGCCTGAGCTAATGGTTCACCACCGCTCTCAGCGCCGCCCTTAGTTGCTCCACCCCATGGGGTTTCGTCAACAAAGCCGTGCGCGACGCATCTTCCAGCACGGGGCCATTGGCTGCTCCTGTCGCGAAAACCAACCCATATGGAGCAGTCACGCCATCTCTCCGTGCAGCAAGCTATCACAACAACGCTCACGGGCGGACTGGACACTCCATGCGTCTTCTCGATTGACAGCCGCGGGAGAACCCTGTGGCCGCTGGCTTTAGCCCTTGAACAACACTCTTGCGGCCGCAGCCGCTTGCGCTCGCTGCAGTTCAGAAGGTATCGACCAAGGTAACGACGCGCGAACGCACAACTCCTCGCGCAAAGAGACGATAACCGGCAATCATTGACGATTTGCTAGAGATTGGATTCCCATGGAAACCACCACGATCAGCAACCGCGCATAATTCGCGCAATGGGCAATCGAACGTTCCCGTGTCATCGTCGCGGAGCAAGGGAGCAACCTGGCGATGGCGGCACGCGACATGGATGAGGGACAGATTGCCGAGACCGGCAATGCACTCGGACAGGCGATTGTCGACGCCCTGCTCGAGGTTTTTGACGGCTTGCTCGCGGAGGAGTAATCACCCGCTTGAACGTACCCCCTAAAACTCCGTTTCCGTCACCGTGAGACCAGCACCCCGATGGAATTTAGTGCGAAGGAACTCGGAGTACCGCTGTTTCAGTTCCTGGATTGAAATCCGGCCCTCGATCCAGTCGTCAACGCTGGCGCGGAATATCGGACTGGTCTCGAACTGAAAACCCCGCTGAGCCCAACGATCGACAACGCGATCAAAGATTTCCCTGCGCCGTTCAGGCGTCATGCTGAACTCCCACTTCACCGGCCTCACGTCCGGATGAATACAGGATTCGCTTGGTCATCGCAGCAGCTAAATTAGCAGGTCGTACGGGTGCCCACGCGAAAGACATCCCGGGGTTAGCTACGGGCCAAGCACAAGCAGATTTGGATCATGACGCGTCTGATTTCGAGGCCTGCAGTCCGCAGCAACCCCACATCAGACCCTCAACCATCGGGACTTCAAGATGGGCGAGCTTCGCCAGAACTCCAGTAAAGTCTGAACTTCGCTCGCCGCATGGCACTGGGCGGCAGAGATCATCGACACCTCCCTTCGACCGCTTGTCAGTCATCCGAAGAACCAAGGCCGAGTGCCTCGCCGATTGACGCTGTAGCATAGGCTATGCGGGATCGAACCGTCTCGCGGCACTTTTCAAAGCTCATCGAAGGGAGAACCTCGTTGTGGAGATCGCATCAGATGTCGTGCAGCAATAACCAGGACAGCAATGCAGCCAGCAACCTTCATCAGTTCTACGCCGATCGCACCATACGAGAAGCTGCCTGAAGAACCCAAATTGCCTGCACTGATCATGCCTATCAATCGGAACAGGAAGATAGCAGTCCCGGAAGCCGACAGCGCTATGGCCAGCTTGAGGTAGAGCTTCGGCATGTAGTCCTCATTGGTTACGGCATCTGCTAAATAAATGTTAGCAACTCGTGCGACACTGGCCAATCCCCGAGGATACGAGCGTGTGCATCTCAGCGTGGCGTGCGGGTGGTCGAACTCGATTGCGATACTACCGCCACCATGATGAAACGCCTGATCGACCTGCTCGGCCTCGACTTGTTACGTGCGCAACGTTGAACGCTTCTTCCAAACGGTGCCAGATCGCATTGTAAGGAGGATGCTTGGTCTGTAGCCGAGGTCCATTTACATCGTGATTGGCACCGGTTGGTGACCTGCGGCCGAGCACTGCGCCTGGGAAGAGCAGGCCCTGCGGAGGCGACTATGCGGCTAGGTCTGGATCAGACGTCCTCGGCCAGGCCCTGAACGGTCACCTTGGTAGGAACATCCGGGTTGTTCTCGAACCGATCCCGATGGAGCGCTGCTCTTGCCAACAACATAAAGGTCACAGGCGTGGTGACGGTGATGAAGAGCCCGACAAGCAGCTCGTGAGCAACAAGCCGCCCTCCAGCAAAGCTGAAGAACAGGATCGAGGCGGTCATGATGCCGCCCGTGCCCCAGCTCGTCGACAAGGTCGGGGGATGAAGCCGTTCATAGAAGTTTGGAAGCCTCAGGAAGCCGATTGCTCCAATGAGAGCCAGGCCGGCGCCCAGCAGCAGGAAGAAGGCGACCAGAATGGCCGCCCAAATCGGGATGTCGGCTGCCGAGTAGATCATTCGATCACCTCCCCGCGCATCAGGAACTTCGCAAGCGCGACGGTGGCGACGAAACCCAAAAGGCCGATGACCAGAGACGCCTCGAAATAGACCGTCTTCCCCGTTCCGATGCCGAAGGCAGCCAGTAGAAGCATGGCATTCACGTAGAGCGCATCGAGGCCAATGATCCGGTCTTGAGCACGCGGGCCGAAAAACATCCGGACCGAGGCAATCGCCATGGCGATCATCAACATGATCTGCGCCAGGCTGACGGCCGTGAAGATTATGATCGCGCTCATGAGAAGATCTCCATCAACAGCTTTTCATAGCGATTTTTCAGCAGATCGCGCCACTCGTCCTCGCTGGCCAGGTCGAATACGTGGATCAGAACCGAACGCTGATGGGAATCATATTCCAGCCAAGCTGATCCTGGTGTGCTGGTCACGATCACGGCGAGGATGGCAAGGGCGGTCGGATCATCCAGATCGAGCGGCAGATCTATGAACGCTGAATGTCGACCGCTGCCGCGCCCGCGCAGGATCACCCACGCGACCGCCAGATTGGACCGGACGATGTCAGTCATCACAACCATCAGCAGCTTCGGGATCAGATACCACTTGCGCAGGCGTGGCTTGCTGGGACGTAAGGAAACCATGGTCCATGAAGCCACGACTGCCACGATGGTGCCGAGCACGAGATGGCCCAACGTAAACCCGTTGAGGAGCAGCCACATGACGAGAAGCGCGAGTGTCAGGAGCGGATACGGAAACATGATTTAGTCCCCGCTCGCTTGAGGCTGCAGATCGCGCCAGGAGGGCAGCGCCTTTTCCTCCATGACGCCATTCAGGTAGCTGCCACCCTTGCCTGTGGAGCGGACGGCAGCCTCCATGTAGGATAGCGCCGGACCGGCCTGGATGGTCAGTGCAGCAAGCAGTGCCAACAAGGCCAGTACGGGAGCAACTTCGACGACCAGCACCCGTGGCACTGCGACGTCGAGGGAGCTCCAGAAGGTTCGAATTCCCGCACGCGTCAGCGCAATGAGGGTCGCCAACCCGGCAATGATGATCAAGGCGGCGAGGGCGAGCGCCGGCCCTGTAGGCGGAACGCCGATCGATCCGGTGCCTATGATCGCCGAGAGAATGCCGAACTTGGCAATGAAGCCCGAAAGGGGCGGTAGGCCCGCAAGCAGGATAGTGCAGCCCGCGAAGCAGACACCGAGCATTGCAAGCGTTGCCGGCATCGTGACCCCATCCAGTTCTTCCGGGACATCGTCATCTGCATCGCCATAGGCCTCCATGGTGACGGCAAGCACGGATGCTCCTGCCCCCTGGCATCGCTCGACCAGTTCCACAAGCAGGAAAAAGGCACCCAGAGTGAGGGTGGAGCTGACCAGATAAAGAAGGGCGCCTGACGTGGCTGCCGCATCGTTGAGGCCTATGACGGCCAGCAAGGTGCCGGAGGACACGAGGATCGAATAGGCACCAATCCGTGCCAGTGCCTGGGAAGCGAGGACCCCTATGATTCCGAAGGCAAGCGTCACCATTCCACCGTACAGGAGAAGGGCTGACCCGAAACCGGCAGAGGGACCCTCGGCGAACAACAGCATGGTCAGCCGCAAAATGATGTAGATCCCGACCTTGCTGAGCAAGGCAAAGATGGCGGCGACTGGTGCCGCGGCAACGCTGTAGGCACTGGGCAACCAGAAGCAGAGAGGCCACATGCCTGCCTTGATCAGAAAGGCAACCCCGAGCACTGCGGCTCCGGCTTCCATCAACATCCTTCGGTCCGGCTCGATCCCGGGAATGCGGGCGGCCAGATCGGCGATGTTGAGCGTGCCGGCGGTACCGTAGATCAGGCTTACGCCGATCAGGAACAGCAGCGCCGCCGCCAGATTGACGGCGATGTAATGAAGCCCCGCCTTGACCCGCAGCGGTCCTGACCCGTGCAGCAACAGACCGTACGAGGCCGCCAGCATGACTTCGAAAAATACGAAGAGGTTGAACAGGTCACCCGTCAGAAAGGCGCCGTTCAGGCCCATCAACAGAAACTGGAAGAGACTATGGAAATGAGCACCCGCCGAGTGCCAGCGGGCCATCGAAAAGACAAGGACAGGAACGGATAAAACCGCCGACAGCGCCACCATGAATGCGGAGAGGCGGTCGACCACGAGCACGATCCCGAAGGGAGACGCCCAGTTGGCGACGAGATAGACCCCGCTCGCACCGTAGTCGGCTGCCGCGATGCCGACCAGCAGCAGCGATACCAGCAACAGCAGCAGAGAACTGACGAGGCCGACCATCGACTTCAGGACGCGCTGACGGTCCGCGATGAACAGCATGAGTGCGCCCGATACCAGGGGTATGAGGATGGGCGCCACGATGAGATGCTTTGACCAGTCCATCATCGGGAATCGCTCCGACCATCGACGTGGTCACTACCGGTCAGCCCCCTGGCGGCCAGAAGGACGACCAGAAAGAGCGCGGTCGTCGCGAAACCGATGACGATCGCCGTCAAGACCAGCGCCTGCGGAACCGGATCGCTGATGCTGGCCACAGAGGCTCCGTCGATGAGAAGCGGCGGCTCGTCCGACTTGACGCCGCCCACTCCGAAGATGAACAGGTTGACGGCGTAGGAAAGCAGGGAAAGACCGATGATCACCTGGTAGGTGCGCGGGCGAAGGATCAGCCACACGCCGCAGCCGGTCATGACGCCGATGGCGATCGAAAGCACAACTTCCATCAGCCGACCTCCTCCGCCTTCTTCTCCAGTGCATTCAGCCGGTTGATGCGGATCGACTGGTGCGCAAGGGCTACGAGAATGAGAACGGTCGAACCGATCACCAGCAAAAAGACGCCGAGATCGAAGAGCATGGCGGTCGCGGCGGGAACCTTGCCGATCAGTGGCAGGTCCAGATATCGGGAATGGGAGGTCAGGAAGGGATACCCCAGAAGCCACGCCCCGACGCCCGTCGCAGTCGCGGTTAGCAGGCCTGATCCCATCCATCGCAGCGGTAGGATGCGGATACGTTCTTCCGCCCAACGCGTCCCTCCCGCGAGATACTGGAGGAGGAAAGCGATTGACATGGCGAGACCTGCGGAGAAGCCGCCTCCCGGCAAGTCGTGCCCGCGAATGAAGAGATAGATCGCGAATGTGATCACGACAGGAAACAGCCACTGCATGATGACGGAGGGAACGGCGAGATAATCTCGGGCCGTATCTCCGACGGTTCGGTCAGGCTGTTGCTGGTCAAAGGCTGTCTGGACTCGCTGCTGTTCCGGGGGCGCCATACTGTCTGCTGCCGGACGGAAGCGGCGCAAGAGCGCGTAGACGGTCAACGCGACAATTCCTAGAACGGTGATCTCGCCCAGCGTGTCAAACCCGCGGAAATCGACGAGGATCACATTGACGATGTTGCGCCCGCCGCCTTGGCTATAGGCATTGCTGATGAAGTAATTGGCGATCGCGTCGGGTACGCTCATGGTCATCACTGCGTAAGCGATGAACGCCATTCCCACGCCACAGGCCATGGCGAGGATGAGGTCGCGGAAGCGTCTGAACCTCGCCCGGAAGGTCAGTTCATCCTTCAGTTCCTCAGTCCTCTTCGGCAGCCATCGAAGCCCGAGCAGGATCAGAACCGTCGTGACGATCTCGACCAGCAACTGGGTGATCGCCAGATCCGGGGCCGAGAGCCAGACAAAGGTCAGGCAGACGATCAGGCCAACACCGCCCAGCATGACCAGCGCGGCCAGGCGGTGATATTTAGCAAGATACGCGGTACCGACCGCCAGGCAGGCACCGATGACCCACAGGCCCGAGAAGGCGATATCGATGCGGGACGGCTCGATCATCCGCGACTGGAATCCGAGCAGGTACAAGGGCGTCAAGGCGGCCATGAAGCCGACAAAGGTGACCCAACGCAGCTGCGGCTGCAGAGCGCGTGTCCCGAGACGGGCCTCGAGCTCCCTTGCCCAGCGCCATGACACCGTCACGAGGACACGTTCGAAAATGCGCTGCCCCCTGAGGTGCCGGAACCATGGAGGGCCCTCATCGCAGCGTGCAAAGTAATGGCGAAACCCGAAATAGATTCCGGTCCCCGCAACAAGTGCGAGAGCACTCATCAGGAGCGGCGTATTGAAGCCATGCCAGACAGACAGGCTGTACTCCGGCGTCGCTTGACCAAGAACGCTGACGGCAGCTTCCCGGAGAAAGGGACCGATCGTGAGGTTCGGTACGATACCGACGACAAGACAGGCAAAGACGAGAAATTCAATGGGGAATCGCATCCAATGCGGTGGCTCATGCGGCTGCCCCTTTGGAAGATCGAGGGCCGGGGGGCCAAAGAAAACGGCGTGGATCAGACGCAGTGAATAGGCAACGCTGAACGCACTGGCGGTGACGGCCAGATAAGGCAGAGCGGTATCGAGCCACGAATCGGCATGTGTCTCCACCGATTCCGCAAAGAACATCTCCTTCGACAGGAAGCCGTTCAGGAGAGGCACGCCAGCCATGGCAGCACTGGCGACCATCGCCAGCCGACCGGTTATCGGCAGGTATCTCAGCAGTCCGCTGAGCTGGCGCATGTCGCGGGTGCCAGTTTCGTGGTCGATGATGCCGGCAGCCATGAACAGCGACGCCTTGAACGTCGCGTGGTTGACCATGTGGAAGATGGCGGCAACGGTTGCGACCGGACTGTCAAGACTGAGGAGCGTGGTGATCAGGCCAAGGTGGCTGATCGTCGAATAGGCCAGCAGTGCTTTCAGGTCCTGCTGGAACATGGCGAAATAGGCACCAAGAACGAGCGTACTGATCCCGGCAAGGCCGAGCAGCAGGAACCATTCATAGGTCCCCGACAGGGCGGGCGAGAGGCGCACCAGGAGAAAGACACCTGCCTTCACCATCGTTGCCGAATGGAGGTAGGCCGATACCGGCGTGGGCGCGGCCATGGCGGCTGGAAGCCAGAAATGGAATGGAAACTGCGCGCTCTTGGTAAAGGCACCGACCAGGATCAGGATCAGGCTCGCCAGGTAAAGCGGGTGTGCGCGGATCTGGTCGCCAGCTGCCAATATAGCATCGAGTTCATAGCTCCCGACGATAGAGCCGAGCATCAACAGGCCTACCAGCAGACAGAAGCCACCCGTCGCCGTGATGGTCAGTGCCATGCGAGCGCCATCACGCGCAGCGGCATTGTGATGCCAGTAGCTGATCAGGAAGAAGGATGAGAGACTCGTCAGCTCCCAGAAGATCGACAGGAGGATGACATTGCCGGAGATGACGATGCCAAGCATCGAACCCATGAACGCCAGCAGGAATGAGAAGAAGCGCGGGATCGGGTCCTGCTCCGACATGTAGTAGCGGGCATAGAGCACCACGAGCAGGCCAATGATCGCAACGAGTGCAGCGAACAGCCATGCGAACCCGTCCATTCGCAATGAGAAGCTGAGGCCCAGTTGCGGCAGCCAATCAACCGCGAAGCGAACAATTCCACCGTGGGCTATGGCGGGATAGAGCGCCGCAATGGCCGCTATGACAATGCCGCAGACCGCTGCCGCGATCGAGGCGGGAAGTAGTCGTGAATGCGTGCGCAGCGCCAGCGCAACAACGACGCTTCCCGCGAAGGGAAGGAAGACCACCAGAAGGAGAAGATGCTGCTGCGTGATTATCCCAATGCCGTATTTCCTTCCGGGGCCTTCGCAAATCGCCCTAAATGACGTATATCGCCACAGACGGGGGTGCCGCAATGGGTCAAGCCACAAAAGAGCCAGCCATCACACCGGCAATGTGTCGCGCCGCTCGAGGCTGGCTCAACTGGACGCAACAGCAGCTTTCGGACCGTTCCTCCATATCTCGCAGCACGATCCGCGATTTTGAAGGTCACCGGCACGGTCTCCACCGCTCAACGGCCGCGCAGTTGAGGCGTACGTTTGAAGACGCCGGGGTGCTATTCACCTCGGTTGAAGGGGTGGGCGCTGGCTTATACGGACCGGCGGCATCATTGGCCGATGAATCGTTAGGCTCGGATGACGCGGCTTTGTTGAAGGGGAAGCGGAGTTAGTATGTGGCTCATCAACGCCGCATACTTGTAAACCTTGTACTATTAATTGTAACAGGCTTTGCCTTGGCCGTGCAGCTTGGTCAAGGGCGAGCCGACACCAGTGCGTGGCGCTCCGGCTGAATACAACGTTAGGAAAAGATGACACTGACATCTGGGCGGAAGCGCGACGTCAGGCTCCTATGGCCGTCGTTCCCGCCCATCACATGTCTTAGGACTCCGACGGCGCACCCATCTCACCCGGAGTCAGGGAACGACGGCGGACAATATTTACCTCGCCCTGAAGGGTCTGCTTTCGGGTGCACCCGAAGCCAGCTCCTATGACTGAGATACACGCGCTAAGCGGAAATTATTTCCGGTACGGGGCCGACATCAGACAGTCCGATGTTGGGTGCCGAAAGGTAAAAGCCGACATCGCCGATGTGCTCAGAGTTCGACCCTTAGCCAACAAATGATTGCGTGTTGGGGAGCGTCAGCGTAGTGTCAAGCATGTTGCCGATGGCGCTGGTGAAGTCCGGGATACAGTGGGCGGCGCCGCCTCCTTCGCGACCAGCCACGTCACCAATGACGGAGGTAGGCCAGATTGAGCGACGCAAGCGCTTACGATGTGATGAACTGCTCGTGAGTTCGCTTAGTAGCGGCTCGCAATCTTGCTCAACGGACGAGGTAGACTGAAAAAGTGTTCACTGGTTGCCCGCTATGCGTTCCCTCGCCGCGGCCACTGCCGTCTATTTAACTACCGCCTGCAATGACTGCGTGATCGACTTGGCCGTTTCCCGGATCATCCTGGCATAGTCCGCGTGCTTGCCTTCGTCGTAGCGATAGAGCGGTATGCTGATGCTTACCCCTGCAACCGGCTCGCCGGATCGATCGTAGACGGCGCTGCCAAAGCAGCGAATATCTCGCTCATTTTCCTCATGATCATAGGAATACCCCCGATCCCGGGTCTTCCTGACCTCATCAAGGAAGAGATTTGGGTCGGTGAAGGTGAACTCGGTGAACGGGCGCAGTTCAAGCCCCGCGATGATCTTCAGGGCCCGCTCCTCTGGAAGTGCGGCAAGATAGGCCTTGCCGACCGAGGTTGAGTGAAATTCAACGCGCGCGCCAATCCTGGTCATCATGCGTACCGCGTTTGGACTTTCCAGCTTGTCGATATACGCCATACCATTACCGCTTGGCACCGCAAGGTGAACGGTCTCCTTGGTGGCATCGCGAAGCGCCTCGATAAAGGGGCGTGCCGCGGTGCGGATATCGGAAGCTTCCCAGCTCTTCGATGCAAGTTGAATGAGCCGGTAGCCCAGCGTGTAGGTGCCGTCACGGTTCTGCATTACCAGCCCTTCAGCGGCGAGGCCCGCAACGATCCGGTAGGTCGTTGCGCGGGGAAACCGAGCGGTGGCGGTGAGCCGCGCGATGTCGAACTTCCCCGGGTTGTCGGCAATTACCTGCAGCACAGTCATGAATTTCGAGAAGGAGGCTGCACCTTGCACGGTGGGGCCAAACGCCTCTCCTGTAGATACAGCTGTGTGCTTGTTCATGGTGTCGATCGCCGGACAAATTGTTTCAAACGCTAGCGTCATGATGCGCGGCTAAGGTCACTTTCGCAAGCACACCGGCGCCACCAATGATGGTGACGGCAGATCGGGTGGGTCAGCGGGAATGCACTTCCAGATAACGCAGGACCAGCTTTGCGATTGACAAAGGCGTCCGGCTCAGCAACCATGAAGTGGACAGAACGTCCATATTGTGGACAGGCAGGACTTGCTTTGAGGAGGCGGTCTATGCCGGATTGACACTGGGAGGTGGCAATGACTGCGATCGATCGGATCAGTTCGCGCGTGATGCGGCCTGAGAACCTCCGTCACCTTTTCCCATCCTGTTTTGGCCCGATTGCCGCAGCCATATCCGCGCCGCGGCCTTGGGCACCAGCATTCTCCCGGGAGCAGACATGAACATCATCCAATACCTGACAACGATCCATTTTGGCGCAGGTGCAGTTTCTTCTCTCAGTCAAACTTTGGAGGAACTGGGCATCACCAGACCCTTCGTCATCAGCGACCACGGCGTAAAGGCTGCAGGGCTGCTGGGTAGTGATGCAATGCAGGTGCTTTCATCGGCTCCGGCTTTCCTGGATGTCCCGACCAATCCCACCGAATCTGCAGTCAAGGAAGCACTGGTGGCGTATCGGCAGCACGGCTGCAATGGCGTGGTAGCAATAGGCGGCGGCTCCCCCATCGATCTGGCCAAGGGCGTTGCGCTCCTTGCGACACACGAGGGGGAATTGGAGCAGTATGCAGCCATTCTTGGTGGCATACCGAAAATCACCAGTTCAGTTGCCCCCTTGGTGGCGGTGCCCACCACGGCCGGGACAGGGTCGGAAGTCGGCCGAGCAGCGCTCATCACCTTGGACGATGGCCGCAAGCTTGGCTTCATCAGCCCGTTCTTGATTCCCCGACGCGCGATCTGCGACCCCGAGCTGACGCTGGGGCTTCCCCCTGCTCTCACCGCTGCGACGGGCTTGGATGCCTTGTCTCACTGTATCGAAACCTATCTGTCGCCGCGCTACAATCCGCCGGCGGAGGCAATCGCTGTGGATGGCTTCGCGCGCATCTGGGAGGCCCTACCAAAGGCCTACGCCAATGGAGCTAACTTGTCCGCCCGCACAGAGGTGATGATGGGAGCGCTGCAGGGCGGTTTGACCTTCCAGAAGGGGCTGGGCGCCGTTCACGCTCTCAGCCACGCATTGGGTGGATTGAAGGAACTCAAGCTCCACCATGGCACCCTGAATGCCATATTGATGCCACCGGTTCTGCGTGCCAACGCCTCGCATGCCGCCACGGCTGCCAAGATCAGTCGACTGGAAGCGGCTGCGGGAATCGAAGGCACTACACTTGCAGATGCACTCGACGAATTGAACCGCAAGCTCGGCGTGCCCCGAAAATTGTCCACCCTTGGCGTCACTCGCGACGTCTTTGCCTGGACATGCGAACGCGCGCTCGCCGACCACAGCCATCAAACCAATCCGCGCAACCTCACGAGTGAAGAGTATGCGGAAATACTTGAGAGCGTCATGTGATGGAGGCCGCGCAGTCTATAGACGGACAACGAGGAAGGCCCGTTGCACTGGTCACCGGTGCAAGCCACGGCATTGGAGCTGCAACTGCAAGACTGCTGGCAGCCGAGGGCTTCGATGTCTGCGTGAATTTCCTGAGTGACGCAGATGCCGCCGCCAAAGTGGTGGCAGATTGCGAGGCTGCGGGTGCTCGAGCGGTAGCGGTGCGTGGTAATGTCGGCGATCGCGAGGACGTCAGACAGTTGTTTGCGACATGTGACGAAACACTGGGCCGCGTTTCCTGCCTGGTGAACAATGCCGGCATCATCGGGCGAGCTTGCCGTCTGGAGGAGCTTCGACCTGAAGAACTCGAGAAAACATTCGCAGTCAATACCTACGGCGTCGTCTATTGCACGCAGGAGGCTGCGCAACGAATGTCGACACGGCATGGAGGCAAGGGGGGGACAATCGTCAACATGTCCTCCATTGCGGCAGCTCTCGGCAGCCCGAATGAGTACATCCACTACGCGGCTTCGAAGGGTGCGGTCGAAACGTTAACGGCGGGAACAGGAAAGGAACTGGCGCCGGAGGGCATTCGCGTGAATGCCATTCGCGTCGGGACGACCAACACTCGGATCCATCTCGAAGGTGGGAATCCTGAGCGCCCGGCAAAAATTGCGGCACTGACGCCGATGGGGCGCATCGCCGAACCAGAAGACATTGCTCGAGCCGCATTGTGGCTTGCATCACCCGGATCCGGTTTCATCACCGGTACCGTCATTACGGTGGCAGGAGGACTATGACGATGGCAATAGGCGCTAAGCTGCCAAAAAGCTTCGAGGAGGAACGACGATATTGATGACATCGCTGACCTGAACGACACCATCACTTGCGAAACCTTGGGAGGAACAACATGAAATTCGCAAAAGGTATCATTGCAGCTCTCATGCTGTCGGCAACAGCAATGCCCGCATGGGCAGAATATCCCGATCGCCCGATCACTCTGCTGGTCGCCTGGGGTGCCGGCGGCGGTACAGACGCCGTCGCACGCGTAGTCGCCGTGGGGCTTGAAAGGGAACTCGGACAGTCCGTCAACGTGGTGAATCGCACCGGTGGTTCCGGCGTCGTCGGTCACTCGGCCATGGCAGACGCCGAGCCCGACGGATATACACTTGGCCTGGCGACCACGGAGGTCAACCTGATGCACTGGCTCGGGCTGACGGAGCTGGACTACAAGGTCTACACGCCCCTCGCCCTGATGAACCAGGACCCAGCCGGCGTGCAGGTATCCGCGGATTCTGAATATCAGAACCTGGGCGAACTGCTGGAGGCAATCAAGACGTCGCAACCCGGCACCTTCCGCGCTACCGGCAGTGGCCAGGGATCAAGCTGGCACGTGGCGATCGCCGGCCTGCTCAACTCCGAGGGCATTGACGCCTCCACCGTCACCTGGGTGCCAAGCGATGGTGCCGCGAGCGGCCTACAGGAACTCCTTTCAGGGGGAACCGAGATCGTACCCTCGTCACTGGTCGAAGCCCGTGCTCTCATTGAGGCAGGTCGAGTGAAGTCGCTTGCCTACATGAGCAAGGAACGCTCCAAACTCTTCCCTGATGTGCCGACCCTGAAGGAGGAGACGGGTTCCGACTGGGAATTTGGCGCCTGGCGTGGGATCGTGGCACCGAAGGGCTTGCCGGACGACATTCGCGACAAGCTGATTGCTGCCTTGGAGAAGGTCTACAATAGCGAGGAATACAACCAGTTCCTGAGCGCACAGGGTTTTGGGGCGAACTTCCTACCCGGTGAGGAATTCGGTAACTTCATGGCGACCAATGACGTGAACTTCGGTGAAACGATGAAGGCGATCGGGTTGGCCAAGTAGCCGCGAGGAGCGATCAAGCAGGCCTGATTACTTCCGGGCCTGCCTGACCATCATCAATCAGGTGCTTTCATGCGATTCAGCGATACCACGCTTGGTGCAATCTTCCTTCTCGCAGGCATTTCACTTGCCTGGTATTCCTTCAATCTGCCCGCGATCCCGGGTCAAAACTACGGTGCAGCCACGTTCCCGCTCCTTATTGCGATGGGGCTTATCGGCTGCTCTGCCCGGCTGCTGTACACCGGCATCAGTCAAGGAAATCAGCCCTTGATGTCCCTCTCGGACGAGGTGAGGAACCCACGCAGGCTCGCCGGCGTCGTAGCAACGCTGCTTCTCGTTCTCTTCTACATTCTCTTCGTGCAGATCCTGGGATTCATCCCGACCGCGATCATCATAACGCTTTCCATGTTCCTCATCTTGAAGGTACGCCCTGCCAAGGCAGTCATTCTAGCGATCCTTGCCGCCTTTGCTTGCGACTTCATCTTCAGGACGATGCTGCTCGTTCCCCTGCCGTTCGGGATAGTCCCGCGGCTTCCCTGGTAGGAGATAGAGATGGATGTCATCCTTCAGGCGGTCGGGCTGGTGGCAAATGGCAATGTCATCCTTACAATCATCGCCGCATCGATCTTCGGGCTCTTTGTTGGCGCCGTGCCAGGCCTTACCGCCACAATGGCCACAGCTCTGCTCGTTCCCCTCACCTTCTTCATGGAACCGGTAGCCGCCGTTGGCGCCATCGTCGCTTGTTCGGCCATGGCGATCTTCGCAGGCGATATTCCGGGAGCATTGCTCCGCATACCGGGCACACCCGCCTCTGCGGCCTATGTCGAAGACACTTATAGGCTTACCCAAAAGGGACAGGCGGAACTTGGTCTCGGGGCTTGCGTGCTCTTTTCGGCACTCGGCGGCCTTTTCGGCACCATCGTCCTCATCTTCGCGGCACCGTCACTGGCCGAATTCGCCGTCAAGTTCTCTTCTCCCGAATACTTCTGGATCGCGCTCCTCGGCTTGACCTGCGCCGTCTTCATGGGAGCTTCCAATCCGGCCAAGGGTCTTCTCAGCCTATTCATTGGCCTCACCATCGCGTCCGTCGGCTTGAACAATCCCGCCGGTGTTCCGCGGCTCACCTTTGGCTCGACCGAAATGATGGCGGGCATCGACTTCATTCCAGTCATGATCGGCATCTTTGCCATTTCCGAGGTCTTGCGGACGGTCTTGAGCGGGGGCGAGAGCTGGCAACAAGCGCCAGCGGCTGTCGGGAACATCTTCCGCGACTGGGGCGGCATGCTGAAGACTTATTGGAGACAGCTTCTCCGGGGCAACATCACAGGAACTGCGGTCGGCATTCTCCCCGGCGCCGGGTCGGATGTCGCGGCTTATGTCAGCTATGCGATCAGCCGCCGGTTTTCCAAGACGCCGGAGAAATACGGAACGGGTCATGTCGAGGGTGTTGTTGAAGCGGGAGCGGCCAACAATGCCTCCCTTTCGAGCGCATGGGTGCCCGCACTGGTCTTTGGGATTCCCGGAGACACGATGACTGCGATCGTGATCGGCGTGCTCTACGTGAAGGGGATGAACCCCGGGCCAACCCTGTTCATCTTCAATCCGCAGACGATCTATGCGGTCTTCCTTATCTTCATTCTCGCCAACCTGATCATGATTCCGCTGGGCTGGGCGCTGATCAAATTTTCCAAGAATATCCTCCGGGTCTCCAAAGCGGTTCTCATGCCGTTGATCCTGATCTTTTGCATCGTGGGCGCATTTGCTTCCAACAACGCGGTCTACGGGGTCACGATCATGCTCGTCTTTGGCGTTGTCGGTTATCTGATGGAGGAGAACGGGTTTCCGATAGCGCCGTGCGTGCTCGGCATCGTCATCGGCCCCATCCTGGAAAAGAACCTGATCACCACCCTGATCAAGTCGCAGGGCAATCTGTTGGACTTTATCAACCGCCCGATCGCCTTCGGCATCTTTGCGATATTCTGCCTGGTATGGGTGTCGATCATCATCTCGTGGATCAAGGCGCCTCGGCGGAACGACGAAGCGGTTAGCGAGGAATCCGATTGACGAGTTCATGCCTGCTGGGACACCTGGACCCGTGCAGGCGCCAAGAAACCTCTTCGGTAAAGACGAAAGGTGATTCACATATGTACAGCTACATGAAGGGCTCGACCCATGAGCTTGCGTCACTGGAGATCGCCATTAAGGCCATCCCGGATGACCCGCGCGTGTGGGTTCCGCAGGCTCCTAATGTCTACTTCCGTCCGATGTTCCTGAACACTCTCGGCGGCCAGTGGTGCAATCTGCTGAAGGTCACCCGCTCCGGCATCCTGTCCCGGCACGTTCATCCGGCTCCGGTGTTCGGGATGGTGATGAAGGGCAAATGGCACTACTTCGAACATGACTGGGTTGCCGAAGAGGGTTCCTTTGTCTTCGAACCGCCGGGTGAGATACACACCTTGAATGTCCCTGAAGACTGCGAGGAGATGATCACCTTCTTCAACATTTCCGGTTGCATGGTCTACCTGGACAAGGACGACAGGCAGATAGGCTACGAGGACGTCTTCACCAAGATCGACATGTGCCGTGCCCACTATGACAAGATCGGCCTGGGAGCGGATTATGTCGACCAATTCATCCGCTAGCTCCGCGGAGTGGGCTCGAGGCTGGCTCGAGGGACGTCGCGTTTTAGTCACTGGCGGGACCGGCGGCATTGGCGGCGCGATTGCCCGATGTTTCATGGAAGCCGGGGCAACAGTCCATGCAACAGGCGCAACAGAACAAGATTGTGAAACGGCTCAAGCTGCCGATCCTTCCGGCTCAATTGTCTACAGCGTGCTGGATGTTCGCTCGAATGATGCAGTCACACGTTTTATCGGTGGGCTCGATGATGTCCATGTTGTCGTCAACTGCGCGGGCGTCATACGCCGTGGCGAAGAGCGGAATCCTGAGGTCTTCGATACGGTGGTCGACATCAACCTCAATGGCACGATGCGCGTGTGCGAAGCGTCTTTGGAGAAGCTTGCAGCCAATGGGGGCTCCATCATCAACATCGCCTCAATGCTGAGCTTCTTCGGCGGCGGTCTGGTACCGGGCTATTCTGCCTCCAAGGGTGGCATTGCTCAACTCACCAAATCGTTAGCCATTGCTTATGCTCCCAAGGGCGTTCGTGTAAATGCCATCGCGCCAGGATGGATCGCAACGCCACTTACCCAGGCGCTACAGGATGATGCGGCTCGAGCGGGCCCGATACTGGCGCGTACGCCGATGGGGCGTTGGGGCAGCCCGGAAGACATACAGGGTTTGGCACTCTTCCTTTCGAGCCCCCAGGCCGCTTTCATGACAGGGACTATAATCCCAGTCGACGGGGGCTATTCTATCTCTTAGGAGCTTAGGGTCGAAACCCATTGATCATGTTGATTTGCTGCGGCAAATCAGATTCAAGATTCCCAATCAATGGATTGGAGGCTTTAAGTCGCTTGTTTTGGCTGTCGGACGAGCAATGGGCGGTCATTGAGCCCCTGTTGCCGAGGAACAAGGGTGGGGCTCGCCGGGTCGATGATCGTCGAGTGATCTCAGGCATCATCCACGTTCTCAAGGTCGGCTGCCGGTGGTGCGATTGCCCGGGCGACTATGGCCCTTCGACCACGGTCTACAACCGCTTCAATCGTTGGTCTCGCAAACGGTTCTGGACTGAATTGGTCGAGGCGCTCGCGACGTCTGGCGCGGTCACCAAAAGCACCTCCATCGACAGCACCTACGTCAAGGCGCACCGCTCGGCCATGGCGGCAAAGGGGGGCGAAAAATCAGGCTATCGGACCTTCGCGCGGCGGGCAAACCACCAAAATCCACGTCCTCACCGACGTGATCGGTCGCCCTTTCGCATTCATGCTGACCGGTGGCAATGCGGCAGACAGCCCGGTCGCGCCACACCTGCTGGCTGGTCTGAAGGGTGCGCGATATCTCCTTGCGGACAAGGGATATGACGCCAACAGTCTGCGAAAGCGACTGCGCCAGTCCGCAATCGTCCCCGTGATACCTGGCCGTTCAAATCGCACAAGGCCGATCCGATACGACGCCGAACGCTACAAGAGCCGCCACCTCATCGAGAACGCCTTCTGCCGACTGAAAGACTTCCGACGCGTCGCAACGCGTTACGACAAGCTTGCCAGAAACTTCCTCTCCGCAGTCGCCTTGGCCACCCTCGTCGCGTTCTAGCTATGATTGAGTCTGAACCCTAGCGCACCCGGTTGGCGTGCAATGTCGGCTTTCGCGCAGTTATGTCGACAGTCTCAACGACAGAAATGAAGGCGCAAAGCGGAAATGATTTCCGCTGTCGGCGGATATCGTTGAAAAACTCGTAGGGTTGGCTGCTCATCCGCCCATTTCTGCCTTTAGGCAGATCCAGCATGTCCCTCTGCCCAGAGCCTCAGCGTAGGGTGGTAGCCGATGCCGCTCTCAGGCGGCATTGACGCTGTGTGATGGCCTGAGTTTGGCCAGCCTTTTTAGGTTTTGGGCAGTTGCGGAAAGCAGGATTTGTCTCGCGCACCACACGGCCTCGAGCCTTAGCCGGGCCATGCGCATGATGCGCTTGAGGTGAGCAAAGAGCATCTCGACCTTCTTTCGGCGATGCCATGACTGCAGGTATTCCGGTGTCGCGGCTATCGCTCGGGCGACATCACGGGCATCTGCGTTGAGATCGCGCGGCACCTCGCGCATCGGTGTGTTAGGGCAGCAGCGAGGCTTCAGTTCGCAGCGATCACAGTCCCTCTTGCTGGCGCGGTAAAGCCGCGTCCCTTCGATCTCCTTTTGTTAGGGACGAACAATTCTTGTCGATGAAGGCGAGAGGCAGCATCTGCAACCTCCCGCCTCGACGCGCCTAGTGCGCTGCCCTGCCACTACCGCCAACAGGCCTGATCATCCAAGGCTTCACAGCAGGTTCCTTGGCAAGGATACCCTTCTTCTTGGCAAAAGAACGTATCGCATCGCGTGCTGCCCGAAGAGGTTTCAGACCATCATGGGCCATATAGCAGGTCTTCAAGACCGCCTCATGAATGAGGTCGCGCTCCCGTTCTGGCCAATCCTCCAGGTAATCAATCGCCTCCTCCACGGCCGTAATCTCGCGGACGAGGTTCTTTTGTTCCTTCAGATACACCGGACGATCAAAGAGCTTCGAGATCATTTCCACCTCACTGATTCTGTTTGTGATCAACAAGGAAGGCGCTGTGGCCAACGCCGATTATCGATGTGGTTTGCCGCGTCCTTCCGTTCAAGTCGGAACACCACTCAGGTCACTAAATCTGATAGGAAAACCGTATATGTCGTAGGGCGCGAACGTAGGCGCTTACTGCACATAAAAGCAGGTGGGCGTACCTGTTGCCCCTTACCTGAACGGGATTACGCGGCGGCGAAAAATTTCATCCGAGGTTCTTGAACCGGCATTTCTCGCCAACCAGATTCATTGCATCGGCAGCCTTAGTAGGGGCCGATAGGCCGGAGACGCAGGTTTTCGGTGGCGTCTCCAATCCATGTTGCTTTACGGAGGATATGGTAATGAGAACGGAACTTGATTTCGCACCCCTCTACCGGTCCAGCATTGGCTTCGACCGTGTGTTCAACCTTCTCAATAACGCGCAGCGCCTGCAGGCAGTTGACCTCTGGCCACCCTACGACATCGTCAAAGTTGGCGATGACGACTATGCGATCACCATGGCAGTCGCAGGTTTCAGCCAGAGCGATCTCGACGTCACCCAGGAGCGCAACGTCCTGATCATCAAAGGGACGAAAGCAGAGAAGAAGGAAGGGGAGTACCTACATCGGGGCATTGGCGGACAGTCGTTCGAGCGTCGCTTCGAACTGGCTGACCATGTTCACGTCGAGACGGCGTCGCTCTCCGACGGTCTCCTGCGAATTGTCCTGAAGCAGGAAGTCCCGGAGGCGATGAAGCCCCGGCGGATCGAGATAGGCAATGGGACCGCGGCCCCGCCGCTACAGATTGAATCTGACAAGCAGGTAGCCTGAACTCATTGAACTTCCTAGATACAGGAAGACCACGAAAAGAGGGCCCGCGTAGGGCGGGCCCGCCAACAGGACTCCATCTGGTCTAAGTAAGGCAGCCGCGGTCAGCGGCCGCCTCTATCGTTCACGTCTCTATGAGACAACCCTGTTTTCTCAGAGCGGCATCGACCCAAGTCCGATCGTTCGTTCCTGCGCGGATGTTCTCCATCTGCTTCGTCTCCGCCTCATGCTTTTTGCTGGCAGCGTTGAAAACGTTCTCGACATCGTTGATGGACACGCTCAAAAGACCATCTGCATCACCACAAATCAGGTCTCCAGGGTTGATCACCATCCCGCTGATTGAGATCGGAACGTTCACCTCGCCAGGTCCATCTTTGTAGGGGCCTCGATGGGTGACTCCGCAGGCAAAGACTGGGAACGAGCCGGCGCTCAACTCAGCACTGTCGCGGATCGCTCCATAGATGACAATGCCGCCTAAGCCGCGCTGGGCAGCGTGTGCTACCATAAGCTCGCCAATGATCGCATTAGTGAGATCACCTCCTGCATCGACGACGACGATATCGCCGGGTTCCGCTACGTCGAGGGCCTTGTGGACCATCAGGTTGTCTCCGGGACGAGACTTAACAGTCACAGCCGGACCAACCATCGTGCCGCCGGTATAGTAGGGGCGTAGGGCGGCCCCAGCCGCTGTCATCCGGCTCATGACATCACTAACATTCGCCACAGGCAGCTTCCGAAATGCCTCTACCCAATGCGCATCGACGCTACGCTCACGGCGGCAGACTCGAAATCCGATCATTCTATTCCTCCTTTTTGAGCCAGCGCCAATTCAAGCGGCAGCTACGAGTTCCTTGTTCGCCAGCGCGCGGCTGTCATAGCCTCGCCCTTCGAGCACGCCGACAATATGCTCAACACTCTGAACCGCCATGTTGCGGAGAGCCGAGCGACTTGCGCCGCCGATATGCGGTGTGGCGATGACGTTAGGCAGCGACCAAAGCGGGTTGTCGTTGTCCGGCGGTTCTGTTTCAAAGCTGTCGAGGGCCGCGCCCGCTATCAACTGTGAACGCAATGCAGCAACCAGAGCTCCCTCGTCGACAACAGCGCCACGGGCGGTATTTACGAGGAATGCAGTTGGCTTCATCAGTGCGAGGCGCTCCGCGTTAATGAGATGGTGCGTCTGTGGGATCAAGGGGCAGTGAAGACTAACGACGTCGGCGGCTTTCAATATAGCTTCGAGATTGCGGCTGACCGCAATATCAGGTGTATCACCAGCGAAGGGGTCATAGGCCGCCACCTCCATACCGATGCCTTTTGCAAGAGCGGCAGCACGTTGCCCAATCTCGCCGAACCCGATCACCCCGAACACTGCGCCAGCCAAATCGCGGCCAACATATTTCGTCTTCGGCCAGGCTCCACCCTTGACCGCCGTGTCGAGCGGAACGACGTCCTTCATTAGCGCGACCGTGAGGCTGATAGCTAGTTCCGCAACCGATTGTGCGTCGGCCGCCAGCGCACGCAGTACCGGCACGCCACGTCCAGTGGCAGCAGAAAGGTCGATGTTGTCCACGCCGCTGCCGTGCTTAGCAATCACTCTCAGACGGGGAGAGGCTTCGATCACCGAACGGTTGATCTGACCCTGGCGCACCAGGATTGCATCTACCTCCTTGTCATGCGCGAGAGCGGCAAGATCATCGGAGGTTGAATAGGCCGGCGCGTAGATGGTTTCGATCCTATGCGCGGCCAGTCGATCCCTTGCCTCTTCAACCAGCTCCGCGCCTGTGACCATGACCCGCCTTGGCCGCATCGCACCGGATTCGGCTCCTGCGCTCATCTACTCCTCCTTCGACTCCAACGACTACTAACGTGCCCAGGAATGGGCCGTTGACGAAACTCATTTATCGCGTATTGTACTAAATGAAAAGGTGTTGTACTTAGTACAACGTACAGCATCTTTCGGAGGAGTCAATGCCTGGAAATTCAGCCGGCGTCGCCGCGGTAGAGCGCGCCGCATCATTGCTTGAGGCTTTCACCGACCGCGATTTCTCTCTGTCGCTGGGCGAGCTCTCGCGTCGCGTGGAATTAGACAAGTCCACCGTGCTTCGGATTGCTCGTTCCCTTGCGAAGCACAGTCTGCTCATTCGCAATGACGACGGAAGTTGGAGACTGGGACCGAAGCTGATGAAGCTCGGTAACATCTACCAATCAACCTTCAGAGCAGCGGATATCATCGAGCCGCTCCTGGCTCAGTTGGTGGATCAGACGGGGGAAAGCGCGGCCGTTTATGTGCGCGAAGGACAAGAACGGCTCTGCCTGTTCCGCCACGATTCCCATCAATCAATTCGTCATTCGGCACGTGTTGGCGACCTGATGCCACTCGAGCTCGGTGCACCAGGGCGCGTCATCCTCGCGTTCACAGGCAAGACAGGAACTGTCTACGACGAAATCCGTCAGAAAGGGTTCTACGCGACGTTCGGTGAACGAGACCCTCAGGTGGCAAGCCTCGCGGTACCTATCTTCCGCGATGGCACGAACCTCTTTGGGTCGCTTGCCCTGACTGGCCCGCCAGCGCGCTTCACTGAAGAAGCGATCAACAGAAATCTCGAAAATCTTCAAATGGCTGCCCGCCGACTTTCGGCAGCCATGGGAGGAGAACCCGGATAATTAAGCGGGACCGGGCCCGGCCCACGGCCGGCGCAGGCCGCGCAGGCCTTCCTCAGACAGAGCCCAGCCAGGCGAATGGTCGGCGATGCGCCGGCGGGTTCGTAAAACGTCGCGGGCGATGGTGAGTTCGTGGGTTGGGGTGCGGATGTCGCGGAGAGCGTCGTGGAGGACGAGGTCTTCGAGGTGGGCGAGTTCGCCGTCGATCCACAGCGAGGCGCAGGCGTCGGTGAAGTTCTGGCGTTCAAGGAAGCCGGCGCCGACGGGGGAGCGGGCGATGCGTTCGTCGAGACGGGCGAGAGCGCTGCTGGCGTCGGCGACGGGTCTCAGCAAGTTTGAGATGGGCAGTTTGGCGAGATCGTAAAGCATTGATTTTATGGTAAACGATTTGCTAAGCGAAAGCCATCGCGCCTCTACAGTTCCTCACATGACATAAAGAAGCCCCCGGTGGTTCACCGGTGATAAGTAATGCTTATCGTCATCTATTGCTTGCCGACTTTTTACAATGACGAGGACTTTTGCCTCAGCGAATCCCACCTATACTTTAGGCTCGCTGCCCCTTGCTATCCGCAACGACCTAGCATCTGTGTAATACTTGACGACTAACGTCGCTCGAAAGAACCTGAGCCTAGGTCGAACGCAGGAGCGACACCCGTAACGTTAATCGAGCATTTTGCGGAAAGACTGCGTATCCCCCATTAGCGCCATCGGCCCGGTAAGGGACTTCCTCCACTTGCATTCGGATCACGTTCCACATTCGGTTTGGCCGCCTCAGACCCAACCTTCAATAACCTCTTGCATATGTGACAGTCTCTGTGATAGTCGAGTCGCTAGCAGTTCGGACTTCATCGTGCAGATTCAGGGGGTTACGGATGTAACATCTCCTGATGAGCGAGTCCTCTTCTGGGCACCATTTCCCACTAAATAACTGATCCCATTCAGTTTGGTCACGTCACGCGTGGCCCTGCCACTACGCTGAATCTCAGCCCTCAGCACCGATCGCCTGGAACAGCAGGGTTTCCCCGATCCCAACCCTTGGATCGGGGCAGTTCGTCCCGCGGCACTTCTCAGAGCACGGGTCAACTCGGCCAGTAAAAGACTACCGCGACAGTTCCTCAGGCTGGCCGCGGGAGAGTCCAACCTTCAGCTGACTTCCTGCTTCGGCGCGACCTTTTCGGAAAAATTCTCGAAGAACTGGCCTGCCAGCTTCTGCGCCGTACTCGCAATGAGGCGGCTGCCGAGCATGGCGAGCTTGCCGCCGACATCGGCCTTGGCCGCATAGCGCAGGATGGTCGAGTCACCGTCCGCCTCCAGTTCGACATCCGCGCCGCCCTTGGCGAAGCCGGCGACGCCGCCGCTTCCCTCGCCGGAGAGGGAAAAACGATCCGGTGCCCCGGCGGTATCGAGCGTCACCTTTCCGCCGAAGGTCGCCTTCACGGGACCGACCTTCAACGTCACCTTCGCCTCAAGCTCGTTGTCGGACACCTTTTCAAGTTCCTGGCAGCCCGGGATCGAAGCCTTCAGCACCTCGGGATCGTTGAGCGCGGCATAGACCTCGTGCTTCGGCGCCTCGATGCGGATTTCGTCTTTCAGTTCCATCTTGTCTCCACCCTTACATGCAACAAAACCGACGATGCAGAAGCAGAGAGAGATCAGATGTCTCCTCCTGCCGCTGTTCTTCGGCCGGCATAGTCGAGAACATCTTCTCGCGAAGACGATCTCCTGCCCTCCTCAACAGGCCCGGTCTGGCTGCAGCATCAGCCGGACCAGCCTCCGGAGCATCGTCCTTTTCCGGCCCCGCGCCAAGCCGTTCTTTTTCGGCCGGGCCTTCGCGCATCACCCGCCGCTGGCTGCGCCGCCGCACCTCCACTAGTTCGGCGACGAGCGAGAGCGCAATTTCCTCCGGCGTCACCGCGCCGATGTCCAGGCCCGCGGGCGCCTTCACGCGCTCCAGATCCTCCTCAACCACCCCGGTCGAGCGCAGCTCCTCCTTGAGCGAAGCGGCTTTGGCGCGGCTGCCAACGAAAGCGACATGGGCGGCGGGAGAACCGAGTGCCGCGCGTAACGCCGCCTCGTCGCCCCGCCCCTGAGTCGCCACCACCAGATAGCGCTCGCCCGGCGCATCGGTCGGCAGAAGATAGCCCTCGATCCGATCGTCGACCTCGGCGAAGGCCGGCTGATCGGGCGCCGGCGCGCAGGCGACGGTATGGAAACCGAAGCGGCGGGCAAGATCGGCGAGCGCGATGCCGACCGGGCTTGCGCCCAGCACGTAGAGATGCGGGACCGGCAGCACCGGCTCGATGAACACGTCCATGGTTCCCTTGGACGGGCACATGTTGCGGGCAAAGCGGATGCCGTCTCGGACTTCGCCCGGCGCCACGCCGAGTTCGGACAGCAGGTCCTCCGGCTGGACGGAGATGAGGCGCGGCTCGCCATCGGCGATCGCGTCCCTTGCCGCCCGCAGCACCGCGCCGCGCGCGCAGCCGCCGCCGATCCAGCCCTCGGCAATCGTGCCGTCCTCGACGATCACGGCCTTGGCACCGGCCTTCGCCGCCGTCGCCGCGACGGTGCGCACGACCGTCGCCATGACGAAGGGCGTTCCGGCGCGTTTCAGCGCCTGTGCGATCTCGTCGATTTTCGGTTTCCTCATCATGCGAGCCTCCTCCGCTCACACCTTTCGAAGATGCGGTTCAAGCGCCGCAAGCGCATCAAGCGTATTGGCCGCGGCGAAGAGATCGAGATGCGGCAGCGCCGCCGCCATGCCGCGCGCCACCGGCTCGTAACCCCCCCAGCCCTTCAGCGGATTGAGCCAGACGATCTTGCAGCCCCGCCGCCTCAGCCGGGCGAGTTCGGTGCCTATCTGATCCGCGGGATCCGTGTCGTAGCCGTCGGAGAGGATCACCACTACGGTTCTTCCCGTCACCATGCCGCGCGCATATTGATCGTTGAATTGCTTCAGGTTGGCGCCGATCCTCGTGCCGCCGCCAAAGCCGTTGGCCATCAGCGACAGCCGCTCCACCGCCCTCAAGGTATCATTGTCGCGCAGCGCGTCGGATATCCGCACGAGCCGCGTGTGCAGGAGGAAGGCGTCGGTGCGGCTGTCGACGCTGACGAGCCCCTGCAGAAAGGCGAGGAAGATGCGCGCATAGACGCTCATGGAGCCCGACACGTCGCAGATCGCGACGATGTTCACCGGCCGGTCCGGCCGGCGCCGGCGCAGGAGTTCGACGGGATCGCCGCCATGGGCGACCGAACGGCGGGCGATGCGGCGGAGATCCAGCATGGCGCCGCGGCGCGCGGCCATGCGCCGCCGCGAGCGCCGGTCGCGCAGCGCACGGGCAATCTGCCGGGCGACGGCCTCGGCTTTGGCCAGTTCGTCCGGCGTGACGAGACCGCGAAGGTCGGCACGGCGCACGGCCTCGATGCGCGAGGCGAGCAGGCGTCCGGTCCCGCCGGCCTCGCTTTCACCTTCGCCGTCGCTGTCCGGGACGTCCGCCACGCCGCCGCTGGCGCGGCTTTCGATCATCTCGCGGATATTGGAGGTCTGGCGCGGCGGCCGGCGCTCGAATTGGCGTTCCCGCCCCGGCCGCTCGCGCCGCCTGCCATCGGCAAGCCAATAGGCGTCGAAGAGTTCGTCAAAGGCGCGAAAGCCATCCGCGCCACGGGCGCAGACCGATTTCAGCGCAAGCCGCACCTCGTCGCGGTCCGTCGCATCGATGGCATGAAGCGCGGCAAGGGCCATCTCGCCCTCCGGCATGCCGGCATTGAGCCCGTTCAGCCGCAGATGGGCCATGAAGCCCGCCATGCGTTCGGGGACCGTCTGGCGTTCGGGAAAGCGGGTCGCGCGCATCAGGCCGCCTTTCCGACAAGCCGCTGCTGCACCTCGATCGGCACGGCGGCGCGGTCAGCCTGGGTTTTCAGCAGGCAGACGAGCGTCGCCTGAAGTTCGACGGGATCGTCGGCGAGGTCGTTGATGCCGAGGCCGGCGATCGCCGCCGCCCAGTCCAGCATCTCAGCGACGCCCGGCTTCTTCTCCAGATCCTCCTTGCGAAGCGCCTGAACGACGCCGACGATCTGCTCGCAAAGCCGCGCCTCCAGGCCCGGCTGGCGGGCGGCGAGGATCGAAAGCTCGGTCACCCGGTCGGGGTAATCGACATAGGAATAGAGGCAGCGGCGGCGCAGGGCGTCCGACAGGTCGCGCGTGCCGTTCGAGGTCAGGATCACATGGGGCCGCGTCTTCGCGGTGATGGTGCCGAGTTCGGGGATCGTCACCTGGAAATCCGAAAGGAGTTCCAGCAGATAGGCCTCGAATTCCTCGTCGGCGCGATCGACCTCGTCGAGAAGCAGCACCGGCGCCTTGTCCTGACGGATCGCTTCCAGAAGCGGCCGCGCGAGCAGGTATTTCTCGGAGAATATCCGATCCTCGATGTCGTCGGCGGCACCACCACCGCTTTCAGTCGCGGCCCGGATCGAAAGGAGCTGGCGCTGGTAGTTCCATTCGTAGATGGCGGCAGCCGCGTCGAGGCCCTCGTAGCATTGCAGGCGGATGAGGCGGGTGTCGAACAGTTCGGCCAGGGTCTTGGCGAGCTGTGTCTTGCCGACGCCCGCCGCTCCTTCGAGCAGCAGTGGTTTGCCGATTGTCACGGCAAGATGCAGCGCCATGGCGAGGTCGTTCGAGGCGACATAGCCATGCTCCGCAAGGTCCTGCTTCAACGTCTTCCAGGTCATCGCATCCATCCGGCAAGAAGCGGGCCGGCCGCGTACCGGCCCGCTTTCCGCATCCTCAGCCGTGCAGGCCGAGTTCGTGCGCCGTCTTCCAGATCCGCCAGTGATCGTGGGGCATGTGCGTCTGTGTCAGCCCGAAGGCACGGAACGCGTCATGCACGGCGTTGGAAAAGGCAGGCACCGAACCAACGTTCGGGCTTTCGCCCACGCCCTTGGCGCCGATCGGGTGATGCGGCGAAGGGGTGACGGTGAAGTCGGTCGTGTAGTGCGGCGTCTCCCAGGCCGTCGGCAGGAAGAAGTCCATCAGGGTTCCGGTCTTCACGTTGCCCATGTCGTCGTAGGCAATCTCCTGGCCCATGGCGATGGCATAACCCTCGGTCGCGCCGCCATGGATCTGGCCCTCGATGATCATCGGGTTGATGCGTGTGCCGCAATCATCGAGCGCGTAGAACTGCCGGATCTCGTGCTCACCGGTGTCAACGTCGATTTCCATGACGCAGATATAGGCGCCGAAGGGATAGGTCATGTTCGGCGGGTCGTAGTAGCTCACCGCCTCCAGGCCAGGCTCGAGACCCGGGATCGCTTGGTTGTAGGCGGCGAAGGCGATCTCCTTCATGGTCTTGAAGCGCTCGGGCGCGCCCTTGACCGCGAAGCGGTCGACATCCCATTCGACGTCGTCGTCATGGACCTCCAGCAGATAGGCGGCGATCATCTGCGCCTTGGCGCGGATCTTGCGGCCCGCCATGGCGGTCGCCGCCCCGGCGACCGGCGTTGAGCGCGAGCCGTAGGTGCCGAGACCATAGGGCGCCGTGTCCGTGTCGCCCTCCTCCACCGTGATGTCGTCGGCGGGTATGCCGATCTCGGAGGCGAGGATCTGGGCGAAGGTGGTGGCATGGCCCTGCCCCTGGCTGATCGTGCCGAGACGCGCGATCGCCGATCCGGTCGGATGGATGCGGATCTCGCAGGAGTCGAACATGCCGAGCCCCAGGATGTCGCAGTTCTTGACCGGGCCCGCACCGACGATTTCGGTGAAGTGGGTGAGGCCGATACCGAGCAGCTTGCGCGTCCTGCCGGCCTTGAAATCCTCGATCCGCTGGACCTGCTCCCTGCGCAGCCCGTCGTAGTCGACAGCTTTCAACGCCTTATCCCAGGCGGTGTGGTAGTCGCCGGAGTCATATTCCCAGCCCAGCGCCGAGTGATAGGGGAACTGGTCCTTGCGGATGAAGTTCTTGCGCCTGAGTTCGGCCGCATCCATGCCGAGCTTGATCGCCAGAACCTCGATCATCCGCTCGATGAAATAGGCCGCCTCCGTCACCCGGAACGAACAGCGATAGGCGACGCCGCCCGGCGCCTTGTTGGTGTAGACCCCGTCCACCGCCAGATGCGCGACCGGGATGTCGTAGGAGCCGGTGCAGATGTTGAAGAATCCGGCCGGGAACTTGGTCGGGTCGGCGCAGGCGTCGAAGGCGCCGTGATCGGCCGTGACGTGGCATGACAGGCCCGTGATCTTGCCGTCTCTGGTCGCCGAAATCCTCCCCTTCATCCAGTAGTCGCGGGCAAAGGCGGTGGCCATCAGGTTCTCCATCCGGTCCTCGACCCATTTTACCGGAACCCCGGTGACGATGGAGGCGACGATCGCACAGATATAGCCCGGATATACGCCGACCTTGTTGCCGAAGCCGCCGCCGATATCGGGCGAGATGACGCGGATATTGTGTTCCGCGATACCGGAGATGAGGGAGGCAACCGTCCGCACCGCGTGCGGCGCCTGGAAGGTGCCCCAGACCGTCAGCTTGCCGTTGACCTTGTCCATCGACGCGACGCAGCCGCAGGTCTCCAGCGGACAGGGGTGGGTGCGGTGATAGTAGACCATCTCCTCGGCCACCACGTCCGCCGAGCGGAGCACCTTCTCGGTCGCGTCCCTGTCGCCCTGTTCCCAGGTGAAGATGTGGTTGTGGTGCCGGCGCGGCCCGTGCGCGCCCTCGGTCTTGCCCGCGAGATCCTCGCGCAGAACCGGCGCATCCGGAGCCTCGGCCGCTAACGGATCGACGACAACCGGAAGCTCCTCGTAGTCGACCTCCACCAGTTCGACGGCGTCGGCGGCGATGTAGCGGTTATCGGCCACGACGAAGGCGACTTCCTGCCCCTGGAACAGTACCTTGCCGTCGGCCAGCACCATCTGGACGTCGCCGGCGAGCGTCGGCATCCAGTGCAGGTTGAGCGGCGCGAGATCAGCTGCAGTCAGCACCGCGATCACACCGGGAAGCGCCTTGGCCTTGTCCGAGTTGATCGACCTGATACGGGCGTGTGCGTAAGGGCTTCGGACGAAATCGCCGAACAGCATGCCGGGCATCTTCATGTCGTCGACGTAATTGCCCTTGCCCTGGGTGAAGCGGGCGTCCTCGACGCGCTTGCGGGAGGAACCCAAGCCCTTGAGGGCTGCAGCGCGTTCGGTGTTCGGGGGTGTCATCTCGTTCATTGTGCCGCCTCCTTGACCGCATTGAGTTCAGCCGCCGCGGCGAGGATCGCCTTGACGATGTTCTGGTAGCCGGTGCAGCGGCACAGATTTCCGGACATGCCGAAGCGGACCTCCTCTTCGGTCGGATCAGGCTTTTCCTGCAGCAGCCGATAGGCGCGCGTGATCATGCCCGGGGTGCAGAAGCCGCATTGCAGGCCGTGATGCTCCTTGAACATCGTCTGCAGCACGTGCAGGCCGTCCGGGGTTCCAACGCCCTCGATCGTGGTGATGCTGGCGCCGTTCGCTTGGGCAGCGAAGACGGTGCAGGATTTGACCGACCTTCCGTCCATGTCCACGGTGCAGGCGCCGCAATGGGTGGTCTCGCAGCCGATATGGGGACCGGTGATCGAAAGCTCCTCGCGGAGCACGTGGATCAGCAGTTCCCGGGGTTCTGCGAGCAGTTCCACGGCCTTTCCGTTGACCGTCATCTTGATGTGCGTCTTGCTCATGGGAAACTCCTTCAGGCGCGGGACGCGGCGCGTTCGATCGCGCGGCGCAGGACAACGGCGGCTGCGTGGCGCTTGAAGGCCACCGGACCCTTGTTGTCGTCCTGGGGGTTGATGACCTCGAGCATCGCATTGACCGCGTTTTCAACATCGGCGGCGCCCAGTGCAGTGCCGACGAGCGCGTCGCCCGCCGCCTCGCACCAGACGGGCGTGTCGGAAAGATTGGTCATGGCGATCGATGCGGCGGAACAGGCGCCGCCGGATTTTGCGATCACCACCGCGGCCGCGGCCGTGGCATAGTCGCCGGTCTTGCGCTTCTGCTTCACATAGGCGTGGCCGCCGGCCGGCGCCTCGAAACTGACCGCGGTGAGAATTTCTTCGTCCGTGCGAGCGGTGAAATAGGCAGCCTCATAGAAGTCACGCGCCTTCACCGTGCGAGCCCCATCTGGACCTTGCAGGTGGTAGCTCGCGTCGAGACACTGCATCAGGGCCGGCATGTCGTTGCCGGGATCGCCGTTGGCGACGTTGCCGCCGAGCGTGCCGACATAGCGCACCTGCGGATCGGCGATCTGCAGCGCGGCCTCGCGAAGGATCGGAGCGACATTCGCGAGCGCTGTACTTTCGATCAGTTCGTGCTGCGTCGTCATGGCACCAATGGTGACGCTGCGTCCGTCGATCCGGATGCCCTTCAGGGTGCCGATCTTCTGCAGGTCGACCAGATGCGCGATGTCGGTCATGCGCATCTTCATCATCGGGATAAGGCTGTGGCCGCCGGCGAGCACGCGGGCGCTGTCGCCGAAGTCGGCGATGAGTTTCACCGCCGCCTCGACGGACTCCGGGCGGTGGTATTCAAAGGGTGCCGGTATCATCGATTTCCTCCCAGAAACGAAGCGAGCCGGCAGGCACGCCTCTAATGGAAGGATGAAGGGGACATCTGCCGCCGCAACGTCGAAGACCCTGGCGGCGAACGGTTCTGCACGAAATGCGAAATAGCTGCACGAAACGCGCAAAAAGGCCGATTGAGCTCGCTAGATGCTCAAGGCGCTGCGAACGCGCGGCACGAAGGCGCGGCTGACGGGTGCGGACTTGAGGGAGGCCACTCCCTCGAACAGACATCGACCGTTGTCCTTTGCGCGCTCGAAGGCCGCCACCTGCTCGATATTGACGAGGTAGCTCCTGTGGGTACGCAGGAACTGCTGCGGGTCGAGCCGCTTCTCGATCACGGATATCGAGAGGGGACAGAAGAGCTTTTCATCGGAGGTGTAGATGATGGAATAATGCCCCTCCGCCCGAATGGCCGCGACCTTCGACGGTTCAACGAAATAAATGCGCTTGTCGCGCTCGTAGGGCAGGCGACCATGCTCCGGCAGTTGCGCCTCGTTCGTTTCGGGCTGCGGCTTGGGCGTGTTCGTCACCGGAGCGGAGGCGGAAACGGAAGGCGATGCCTCGGACGTGCCTACCAGCACGAAGTTGGTCGCCGTTAGCAGGAACGTCCCGCAGATCACGAAGGCCGACAGCATGACCAGCAGTGCCAGAATGCCATTGTCGATCAGCGGCGCAACGTCGCCTGATCCTTCGCCCACACGGAAACCGGTCCAGCCGACGGCGACGAAGTGCACGAGGACGACCGACAGCCCGAAGATGATGGCGCCCAGGAAGATATGGCCGGTCGAGCGGCGAACATAGGAAATCCGCAGCGCCACAATCCCCATAGCCGTCGCGCCCAGGACGGCCAGCACGACGCCCGGCAGCTCGAAGGTCGGCAAGCAGCCGCGAATGCCGGACATGCCGACATAGTGCATGACGACGATACCATTTCCGAGAATCGTCCCGGCGACCGCCGTATGGATCCAGGTGCGCCCGACATAGTGCATGATCAGGATGGCAATGCCGCACATCAGGATGGCGATCAGCGCCGAGCCAAGGGTGCTGATCGCATCATAGCTGATGGGGACGGGCAGGCTCATCGCCAGCATCGCGACGAAGTGCATGGACCAGATGCCGCCGCCGAGCGCCATCGATGCCATGACGATCATGAACTTCCGCCGCACATCCGGCAGAGCGTTGATGCCCCTCGTAAGCGTCAGGCCCGTAAAGGAAGCCATGATCGATACCGCGATCGAGGCAAACACCAGGACCAGATCGTAATTGGGTGCCAGCATTCGCGAAAAGCCTATTCCGGAGCCGATTGCCTTCGAAGACTAGCAAGCTTTGTTCGATGCGTCATCCGGTACGAAGGCTGGCATCAGAAGGGGGAATGCAACCGCATAAAGGGCAGTGCGTAGCGGCGACACCGTTTGCTTGCCGCGAACGACAATTGCGACGAGGCCTGTGCCTCTGTGCCAGCCGTGTCCTCGACGGACGGCAGACGGTAGAAAATCCGCTCAGGGCATGGACAAACATGACGAGAATGTTCAGGTTAAATTGGGACGGTCGTTTCAGGTCTACCCAATGGCCTGAACGATAGGGCATCACCGAGATGTCCAGCCGTGCCAGCCCGTCATCATTCTCATACCCGGCGACGTTACGCCGCCTTCAGGAAACGCCATTGAGCTACCGACACTCGATGACCTGCTACACGGAGGGTATCCGCCCGCTCGTGCCTGCGCAGTGGAGGAGTTTCGACGGCATCGTCGGCGTCTACTGGGATGCAGAGGGCCAGTCGGGAGCGAAGGCCTACTACCTCTCTCCCGACCCGCGAATCGTCATCTTCTTCAACGACGTATCGCCGCATATCCAAATGACCAACCGGGAAGGCGGCATCGGACGCGACGCGCGGCCAATGACACGAGCGGTCTACGTGCCGGCAGGCGTCCCGCTCTGGACGGCCTTCACCTCCTCGCATCGCTTCTCGCATCTCGATATCCACCTCCACAGCGACCGGCTTCTGCGCTTCATCGCCCCGGCCCTGGGAGGAGCGGCCGCACGTTCCATCCTGCGCCGGCCTGTCGAGATCGAGAATGTCGGACCGATCGAGACGCTGGCGGGTCTGCTGGTCCAGGAGCTTGCCGCACCCACCAGGCACGCCGTCTATGGCGAAAGCCTCGTCGGCAGCATAGCCACTGCACTTCTCGATCTTCCGGCGGAAGAGAAGGCCCCGGCCGGCGGCCGGCTCACGCAGGCGCAGCTTAAAAAGCTGCATGGCCGGTTCGATGCGCGCACCGACGGGCGCCTCAGCGTTGCCGAGATGGCCCAGACCGTGGGGCTGTCGGAGAGCTGGTTCACCCACGTCTTCAAGCAGACGACCGGCGAGACGCCGCAGCAGTGGCAGCGCACGCGCCGGGTTGCGCTGGCACAGAAGCTGCTGACCGAGACCGATCTGACGGTTGCCGACATTGCCCTGCAGCTTGGATTTGCGGACCAGGCCCATCTTACCAAGGCCTTCCGCCAGGTCGCCGGCGATACCCCTGCGTCCTGGCGCCGCCTGCAGCGCTACCGATAGTTCCCCGCCCGAACTGACCCGGGCGGGGATTTGCGTTGTCACCAGGTCTGGCGCAGCGTGGCGTAGATTGCGCGGCCGGGATTGTAGTAGACGCCGCCGCTGTCCTGGCTCGCAACATGCTTCTCGTCGAAGATATTGCTGGCGTTCAGCTGGAGCGTGGTGTTCTCCCTGATCTCATAGGTGAACGAAGCATCAAACACCACGGCGCTTTCCGAGGCTATGGTGTTTGTGATGTTCGTGAAATAGGAGTCCACATAGCGCGCTCCCAGACCGAACGTCATGTCACCTCGGATGCCGTTTCCTGGCAGCGTGTAGGTGCCCCAGATGGACGCCATATGCTCAGGCACCCGCATCAGGCGATTTCCGTCATTCGCTCCGCCCGGCTCCTTGATCTCGGAGTCGATATAGGTATAGGCCGCGATCAGGCCGATGTTATCGGTGATTTCCGCCTTGGCCTCGAGCTCTATGCCGCGATGACGTACCTCTTCGACCGTGGTCGGCAGGTAGGTCACGCTGTCGTATACGGTGATATTCCCCTTCGTGAGGTCATACACCGAAGCCGTGAAGAGCGCCGGAAAGGCCTCCGGCTGATACTTGATGCCGGCTTCGTACTGCTTGCCGGTCGTCGGCTCGTTGCCTGCACCCGGAGGCGCGACAGACTCTGCGTAGCTCACATAGGCGGCCAGCTCATCGGTGATCTTGTAGCTCAGGCCGACGCGCTTGGTGAACTCGCTGTAATCGCCCTCCTTGACGACGCCGGTGAAGAGGTTCGTTTCACGCAGGTCGAGCCAGTCGTTCCGCAGACCGACGCTCGCTGTCAGCCTGTCGAAGAACGTCAGGTCCTGCTGGACGTAGATGCCCTTGGTTGTCTGGTCGTTGCGCGTGCCTGAATTGGGCGCTGTCGAGGCAGGCCCCCCGGAGTAGACCGGATTCATCCAGTTGATGCTCGGTGCCCCGGGGATATACAGGCCGAAATTCTGGGAATTGAAGTTGTTGTAGTCGACGCCTGCGAGGGTGCGGCTTTCGACATCGTTGAAGCGGGTTTCGTACATCAGGTTCGCGTCGATGACGAACTGCTCGCTCGACTTGTCGCTGCCGAAGTAATAGCGGTCCGCCAGATTGGAACCGTCGGTGCGGGTATTCGACAGGTAGGCCCCTCCGAATGCGTCAGCCGATTTCATGTACCTTGCATTGGAGCCGATGGTCAGCCCGTTGCCGAAGTCATGATCGAGCATCACGCTGTAGGTGTTCCGGTTGGTCGTCCGGAAATAGTAGTCGGGTTCGCCGAAGAAGCGGTCGCGGTCAAAATCGGACCCGATCGGGTGGCCGCCGCTGCCGGGAACGCCATCCGTGTTCAGGTGATCGAAGAGGAACGACAGGCTTGTCAGGTCTGCGGGACGCCATGTCAGACCACCCATGATGAACTTCTTGTCGTCCTGGGAATGATCATATTCGGCATCGGCATTCTGATAGATGCCGGTCAGGCGATAGGAGAGGGTGTCATCTTCGGTGATGTTGTCGCCGAAATCGATCCCCGCTTCCTTGTGCGAGAAGGAGCCCACGGTGCCGTAGACTTCCCCGAAGCGCTCGCTCTTGGGAAGCTTGGTCACGTAGTTCACCGAGCCGCCGGGCTCTGCCGCGCCGAAGCCCGCTGAGCTGGCGCCCTTCAGTATCTCGATCCGCTCGAACGCATAGGGCTCTTCCCGTGCTGCGCCGAAGGTCCGGCCGATCGGCAAGCCGTCGCGATAGGTGTAGGGGGAAAAGCCACGAATGTCGAAGTAGTCGAACCTGTCGTCCGACCCGTAGAAGTCGGTGACGACGCCGGCCGTGTACTGGACGACCTGCTCGACGGTCGAGGCACCACGTTCCTGGACCTCCTTGGAGGTGATGACCGAAACCGAAGCGGGCGTCTGCAGGACTTCGGTCGGCATCTTGCCGACGCCAGTGGCCTTCCTCGCCACGATCGTGCGGGCGTCATCGTCGCCGTTTCCGCTGCCCTCTATGACGATGGTTTCAAGTTGGGTGCCGCCGGCGGCCTCTGACCCGTCCTGGGCCACGGCTGACGTGGCCGAGATGGCCGCCAATGCCGTGCAACTCAGCAGGATCGCCTGCCACCCTGCCATGTTGCCCCCCGTGGGATTACCGCCTCGCCTATGGATCTTCATCATTCAACCCGGAAACTGATCACTATGTTGCTGGAGCCCGGCCGCAGCAGCAGCCGGTTGGCACGAGCTGCATCTGCGGCCTGCAGGAGTTCCCCCTCAAACCCCTGGCGATGGCAGCGATCGGCCTGTACCTCATCCGCCCATAACTTGATAGCTTTAATCCAGTATTGTCGATTCCTGCGGTCTTGTACGAAGCCCCGGAAACTTCCGCAGGGCATGGAGACAAACCTGCGGAGGACTTGACGGACGCAATCTAAGATGAGACGGACACTCCAGTTATTGCCAAGGAGGATCTCTCCCGTTGCTGCGTTTCGTTCTCCTGTCCGCACTCGCGATTGCGTCCTGCTCGCTATCCACCACGGGGGCGTCGGCCCAGCAGGCGAGGTATCCGATCACCGTCAAGCACGCGTTCGGTACGACGACCATTGCCAGCAAGCCGGAACGTGTGGCGACCGTCGCCTGGGCGAACCACGAAGTCCCGCTGGCGCTCGGCATCGTTCCGGTCGGATTTGCGGCAGCCAATTTCGGTGACGATAACGGCGACGGGCTGCTTCCCTGGGTAGAGGAGAGGCTGAACGAGCTAGGGGCAGAGACGCCCGTGCTCTTCGACGAGGGCGACGGGATCGATTTCGAGAGTGTGGCCGCCACCAATCCCGATGTGATCCTTGCTGCCTATTCTGGACTGTCGAGAGCAGACTACGAGACGCTGAGCCAGATCGCGCCGGTCATCGCCTATCCGGAATCGCCCTGGGCGACGGATTGGCGGGAGATGATCCGCTTCAACAGCGCCGGCCTCGGCATGGAGGAGGAAGGACAGGCGCTGATCGAGCGGATCGAGGCTGACATCGCCAAGGCGAGAAGCGAGCATCCCGAGCTCGAGGGCAAATCGGCAATGTTCGTTACCCATCTGGACACGACCAACCTCAGCGTCATCAATTTCTATACGACCAACGACACGCGGGTGAAGTTCTTCCAGGACCTTGGTCTGAGCATGCCCAGTAGCGTGGCAGAGGCCTCCCGTCCCGGCCAGTTCTCTGGCGGCATCAGCGCGGAGAAGATCGATGCGTTCGATGATGTCGACATCGTCGTCACCTATGGCGGCGAGGATCTGAAGAAAGCGCTGGCGGCCGATCCGCTGATGTCGAGAATGCCGGCTGTCGCCCATGACGCGATCGTCATGTTGGGACGAAATCCGCTCGGCACGGCGGCCAATCCCACGCCGCTCTCCATACGCTGGGTTCTCGATGATTACGTGGAGCTGCTGGCAAAGGCAGCAGCAAAAACAGAATGACGACGGGCGCGGAGGGGATGCGACTGCTCTGGCTGGCGACGGTAATCGCTGGCCTCACGCTGCTGCTTGGCCTCTCCGTCGCGGTCGGCACCCGATCCGTCGGCTGGAGCGAAGTCGTAGCTGCGCTGGGCGGCGCCAGCGGGACGATCGACCAGGCGGCGGTGACGGTGCGTATTCCGCGCACCCTTCTGGCAGGCGCGGCCGGGGCCGCCCTGGGACTGGCCGGAGCCATCATGCAGAGCGTCACCCGCAATCCGCTCGCAGATCCGGGGATCCTGGGCGTCAACCTCGGTGCATCGCTCGCTGTCGTGGTTGGGGTCGCATGGTTCGGGATCACCTCCTCACAGGCTTTTATCTGGGTCGCGATCCTCGGAGCAGGTGTCACGGCGGTCTTCGTCTACACCATCGGGTCGCTGGGCCGTGGCGGCGCGACGCCGCTCAAGCTTGCCCTTGCCGGCGTGGCAACATCCATCGCCTTCGCATCGCTGGTCGTGGCAATCATCCTGCCACGCGCGGACATTGCCGGAGGCATCCAGTCCTGGCGGATCGGCGGTGTCGGCGGGGCAACCTTCGGGGCAATAGGTGAAGTCACGCCCTTCCTCGTTGGCGGCGTGCTCCTCGCCCTCCTGTCGGCGCGGCGACTGAATTCCCTGGCGCTCGGCGACGAGATCGCAACCGGCCTTGGCGAGCGCGTGGCCCTCGCACGCGCCACCGCAGCGCTCTCGGCAATCCTCCTGTGCGGCGCCACCACCGCCGTGTGTGGCCCGATCGGGTTCGTCGGGCTCGTCGTGCCGCATCTCTGCCGCCTGCTGGTCGGCGTCGACCACCGCTGGCTGTTGCCCTTCTCGGCCCTTGCAGGGGCCTGCCTGCTTCTTGCGGCAGACGTGATGGGCCGCATCATCGCCCGCCCCAACGAGTTGGAGGTCGGCGTTGTCACAGCTTTCATCGGCGCGCCCTTCTTCATCTGGATCGTCAGGCGGCAACGGGTTCGCGAACTGTGACCATGCAGGCATCTTCGATCGACATCATCGGGAACGGGCGCGCGAGCCGCATGCGGCGGCGGCGACTGGTGATCGGCTCGCTCCTCACCCTGGTCGTGCTGCTTTTTGCCTTGACGCTCATGCTCGGGCAGACTTTCACGCCGCCCGGGGAGGTTCTCCGGGTGCTGTTCGGCGAGGAGGTTCAGGGGGCAAGCTTCACCGTAGGGCAGTTACGGCTGCCCCGGGCAGTGCTTGCCGTGCTGACCGGGCTGAGCTTCGGCCTGGGGGGAGCCGCTTTCCAGATCATGCTTCGCAATCCTCTCGCCAGTCCTGATATCATCGGCATCAACCTCGGCGCCAGCGCGGCGGCCGTCTTTGCGATCGTCGTCCTGCAGATGAACGGTCCGGCCGTCTCGGTGTTCGCGGTGATTGCCGCCCTAGGCGTCGCCATGGCCATCTACGGCCTCTCCTTCCGGCATGGCGTGGCGGGAACGCGGCTGATCCTGATCGGCATCGGCGTTGCCGCAATGCTGGAGAGCTTCATCGCCTACACGCTTTCGCGCGCGCCTGCCTGGAGCCTGCAGGAGGCCATGCGATGGCTTGCCGGAAGCCTGAACGGCACGCAGACCAGCCAGGCCCTGCCGTTGCTGCTCGCGCTTTTCCTGTTCGGCGGACTCCTGCTCAGCCGCGCCCGCGACCTCGACACACTGAGGCTCGGGGACGACACAGCTGCTGCACTCGGGACGAATGTGGCCGCCACCCGCATCATCGTGATGATCGCGGCGGTGGGCGTCATCGCCGTCGCAACCGCAGTGGCCGGACCGGTGTCCTTCGTCGCCTTCCTGGCGGGATCCATCGCGGCCCGTCTTGTCGGCGGGAACGGGTCCACACTGCTGCCGGCCGCCCTCGTCGGTGCAGTCCTTGTGATGCTCGCTGACTATGCCGGGCAGTTCCTGCTGCCCAGCCGATATCCGGTGGGCGTCGTCACCGGTGCGCTCGGAGCGCCCTACCTGATCTACCTCATCATACGCGTCAATCGCAGCGGAGGGTCCCTATGATCACTCACACCCTGGCTGCCAAGGCCCTCTCCGCCGGTTATGGCGATACCGTCGTCCTGAACGGTCTGGACCTGGACGTGCCCCCCGGCCGGATCACTGCAATCGTCGGTGCCAACGCCTGCGGGAAATCCACCCTGCTGCGCGCAATGTCCCGGCTTCTTTCGCCTCACAACGGGCAGGTCCTTCTCGACGGCAAGTCGATCCACCACATGCCACCGCGGCAGTTGGCTAAAATGCTTGGCCTCCTGCCGCAATCGCCTATCGCCCCCGAAGGCATCACCGTAGCCGATCTCGTAGGCCGGGGCCGACATCCTCACCAAGGCATGTTCTCGCGCTGGAGCCGCGGAGACGACGAGGCGGTTGCGGCGGCGCTGGAGATGACGAAGACGGCCGGGCTCGCCGAACGACCCGTGGACGAGCTTTCCGGCGGGCAGCGGCAACGGGTATGGATCGCCATGGCGCTGGCGCAGCGGACAGACCTGCTCCTGCTCGACGAGCCGACCACCTTCCTGGATGTCAGCCACCAGATCGAGGTTCTCGATCTCCTCACCGACCTCAACCACTCGCGCGGCACGACAATCGTGATGGTGCTGCACGACCTCAACCTGGCGGCGCGGTACGCGGATCATCTTGTCGCCATGGCGCGAGGGCGCCTGCATGTTTCCGGACCTGCGGAAGAGGTCTTGACGGAAGAGACCGTTCGCCACGTCTTCGGCCTGGACAGCCGCATCATTTCCGATCCGATCTCGGGGCGTCCCATCATGTTGCCGATCGGCCGTCACAGGGTGACGGCGGAGCCGACCGGCACTGGAGCCCCCCTCCCATACTCAAGCGACAATCCCCAAAAGGAAGACCATTCATGAATGCAGCCCAGCAGTTCAAACTCTCCGGCGTTGCGCTGCCGAAGGATGCCCTCGGCATGCTCGAGGAAGTCTGCGAGCACTTCATCGAACATTCGGAAGTCCAGCGCGACGGCGACCTCGTCGTCCTTAAGAACGAGGACGGCACGGCCGGCATCCGTCTCGAGGACGGCAAGCTGCTGATCGATCTTGCCTGCACGACCGAGGAAACGCTGCAGGGTACCCGGGTCATGCTTGCCGAACACCTGTTCTACTTCGCCGGTGACGACCCGCTGGAGTTGACCTGGTCGAACCCCACCACCCTCGCCCGGCTGCCAAACATCCACGAGGTGACCGTCATCTCCGCCGAGGACGTCACGCCCCACATGCGTCGCGTCAGGTTTTCCTGCCCCGATATCGAACCGTTCACAGGTGGCGATATGCATGTCCGCATCCTGGTGCCGCCAAAGGGGCGGGCACCGGTCTGGCCGGGCCTGCAGGAAAACGGCCGGGTTGCCTGGCCGGAGGGAGAAGACGAGCTCCTGGTCCGGGTCTATACGATCCGACGGGTCGACAGGGACCGGCGCGAGTTGTGGATCGACTTCCTGCAACACCCCGCAGATGGCGTCGCCACTCCTGGTGCGGATTTCGCCCGCGACGCAGAACCGGGACAACTCGTTGGCCTGCTGGGACCGGGGGGCGGTGATGCTCCTTCTGCGGGTTCCATCCTGTTCATCGGCGACGAAAGCGCCCTGCCGGCAATTGCCCGCATCGCCGAGGAAGTCCCCTCCACGACCCGGATGAAGGCGATCATCGAGGTGGCCGATGCGGCGGAAGAACAACCGCTTGCGACCTCCGGCTCCATCGATATCCGATGGTTGCACCGGAACAGCTATGTCGCCGGTTCTACCAACGTGCTGGCGGAGGCGGGCAAGGAAGCAATCACCAAGTCCGACGGCCAGACATTCGTCTGGGTGGCCTGCGAAAAGGAGGACGTCCGCTCGATCCGGAAGTTTCTCAAGAGCCGCGGGCAAGACCGGAAGATGATGTATGCCGCCTGGTACTGGGAGCGCAGCTGAGGCGACCAGCAGCGCCACGAAACCGGCGGCCGCACAGTCAGCGGCCGCCATTGCGTTCGGTGGAGTGGCGGTGCGCCAGCACCACCTGTCTCACGGCATGAGTTGCCCGCCATTGACCTCGATGACCTGCCCGATGATGTAGCCGGACAGCTTTTCGGAGGCGAGGAAGAGGTAAGCGCCAACGCAATCCTCGGCTATGCCAAGGCGGCCCTGCGGAATGGTGGCCAGCGCCGCCTGCAGGTGCTGGGGGGTCGAGTAGCGCTCGTGGAAGGGCGTGGTGATAGTGCCCGGCGCGACGCCGTTGACGCGGATCCCGAACGGAATCAATTCCTTCGCCATGCCCCGCGTCACGTTGGAGACGAAGGCCTTCGACGAACCATAGATGCCGGCCCCGTTCGACGCCCCGTTGCGGGCAGCGATGGAGGTTGTGTTGATGATGAAACCACCATTCTTCTTCAGGTGCGGTATCGCGGCGGTGGACGCTGCCAGGACGGAACGCGCGTTGAGGTCCATCACCGCATCATAATGCTCGTCCGTCATCTCGGCATAGGCCACGCGCGCGACCATGCCACCGGCATTGTTGACGAGCCCGTCGAGGCGACCGAAGGCGTCCGCCGTCTCCTCGACCACGCGGGCCATCTCTCCCGATTTGGAAGCATCGCCGCGGACCAGGTGGACCCGCCCTCCGGCTGCCTCGATCTCCTCCGCCAGGGTCTTCGCGGCGTCTACGCTTGCATTGTAGTGAAGGCCGACAAGCGCCCCCTGCGCGGCGAATTCCCGGGCCAGCGCCGCACCGATTCCGGTCGAGGCGCCGGTGATCAGCACGGCTTTTTCGGAAAGGTCGGGAATGATGAGCTTCGTGGACATGTGCTACCTCCTCGCGGACACGACTTCAGCCGACCGGATGCTCTCGGGCCCCGCCGGCGGACGACAGTCATCGGCGATGCCGGCGGTATACACAAGCCATTTCTTCTGCGGAAATGGCCAGCTTCGGCAACCTGACATGCTGACGTCCGAGATCCCGTGCAGCGAGCAGGTGCGTCAGGCCGTCTCGCGGAAGAGCTCGCGACCGATCAGCATGCGGCGAATTTCGGACGTACCGGCACCGATCTCCATCAGCTTCGCGTCCCGCAGCAGGCGGCCGGTGGGGTTATCATTGATGTAGCCATTGCCGCCGAGGACCTGGATGGCCTGAAGCGCCTGTTGCGTGGCCTGCTCGGATGCGTAGAGGCAGCAGGCGGCAGCATCCTGGCGCGTCACCTCGCCACGATCGCAGGCGGCTGCGACGGCGTAGACATAGGCGCGCGCGGAATTCATGGCGGTGTACATGTCGGCGATCTTCGCCTGGATCAGCTGGAATTCGCCGATCGCCTGGCCGAACTGCTTGCGTTCGTGAACATAGGGCATCGCCACATCGAGGCAGGCGTGCATGATCCCGACTCCAATGCCGGCGAGCACGACGCGCTCATAGTCGAGGCCGGACATGAGGATACGGACGCCTTCTCCTTCGGCTCCCATGACATTTTCGGCCGGGACCTCGCAATCGGAGAAGACGAGTTCGCAGGTATTGGACCCCCGCATGCCGAGCTTGTCGAGCTTCTGTGCCGTGGAGAAGCCCTTGAAGCCTTTCTCCACCAGAAAGGCCGTGATGCCCCTGGGCCCCGCCGACGGGCCGGTCTTGGCGTAGACAACCAGCACATCGGCATCCGGGCCATTGGTGATCCACATCTTGCTGCCGTTCAGCACATAGAGGTCGCCGCGCCTCTCGGCCCTCAGCTTCATCGAGACGACGTCGGAACCCGCGCCGGGCTCCGACATGGCAAGCGCCCCGACATACTCGCCCGAGCAGAGCTTCGGCAGATAACGCCTCTTCTGGTCAGGGGAAGCATTGCGGTTGATCTGGTTGACGCAGAGGTTCGAGTGCGCGCCGTAGCTCAACGACGTGGAGGCCGAGGCGCGGGCGATTTCCTCAACGGCAATGACATGGGCAAGGTAGCCCAGCCCCGAGCCCCCGAATTCCGGATCGGCGGTGATGCCGAGCAAGCCGAGGGCGCCAAGTTCCGGCCAGATATCGCGCGGAAACTCGTTCGTACGATCAATCTCGTCCGCGCGGGCGCCAAGCCTTTCCTGGGCGAACCGGTGGACCGTGTCGCGGACAGCCTCGACGTCCTCGCCAACTGCAAATTTCATCGATGCGTGGAACACCGGTCTCCTCCCGGACGTGCCTCTGTCAGAACATGGTTGTGGGGCACGCCCCGCGCGGCGTCAATGATCCTTCACGACTTCGCAAGATAAGGTCGCCCGCAAGTGCGATGCGGCAAAAAGATTGCCTACTCGGGCAGATGAAGCGGATTGAGACCGGGGACCCAGTGCGTGTTGGGCGGGCGGGTGCCGGAATAGGTAAGTCCGCTCTCGCTCTCGCATCGGTAGACGCGACGCGGTGCGACATCGCCATAGAGGATGTCATAGCGCCCCCGTCCGACATAGACATCCTCAATGCTGGTCGTGCAGCTGTAGCTGTCGCGCCGGACTCGCTCCTCCTCCGGAACGACGCCTGGGAGATCCTTGTAGACGTTCAACGGCTTGCGCCGGAACTCGTCGTCGGCTGCGGCCCTCGCCGGCACGAGCGCTGCGAAACCTATGGCGATCAGCATCAGAAGCGGCAATATCCAGGCGCATTTCAGCATCTTCATCCCTCGAATCGAAGGAAAGATAGGCGCTTCATTCGATAGGTGCCACGCCGCCATGTTTACGATCGCGTGAACGGCGCGAGGCGGCGAAAGCCGGTCGGGCGGCTGTAGAGCCAGCCTATCCGCTCGATCGCGGCATCGAGGTCTTCCCGCGCCACCGTCATCGTATGCCCATTGGCGTGCAGCATTGTCTCGGCATCTTCCATGATGCCGACATGACCCTTCCAGAATACGAGGTCGCCGCGGCGAAGCTCCTCCCTCGTGATTTCCGTTCCGATCGCCGCCTGCATGTCGGAATCACGCGGCGCCGACTGGCCGACCATCATCAGCGACAACTGCACGAGCGCGGAGCAATCGATGCCGAAACCCGAGCGGCCACCCCAGAGATAGGGCGTCTCCAGGAAGCGCGCCGCCACATCGACGTAGTCTTCCGGAGGTGCCTCGGCGAGCGGCCGGCAGTGGGATCGGATGAGTGCTGTCCCGTCGGGCAGGACGAAGTATGCCGTGCCGCGGGTTTCCGCCGCTCCCACGATCCTGACGCGACTTCCCATGGACAGGGCAGAGACGGGAGGATGGCGCAATTCGGGGCCCGGGTATAGGAAGGTGCGCTGGACACAGATGATGTGCGTCGCCTCCTCGGGCTCATTCAGCGCGTCCATCGGCAGATATCCCACATAGCCATCCTCGCAGGACTGCACCCATGTCCAACCGTCAGCCCGCTCGAAGACGCGGACTGCTTCACCGAGCAGGAGTTCGGTATCTATGCCGCAGTCTGCATCCGGCCTGGGCCTCAAAGGCACGACAGGCACGCCGACCTGCGCGGGGACGCCGGTCACGAAGCGCGCAGCCTCCACCTGCCCCCGCAGGGCCTCGTCTGCCAGATCCGCCCGGAAGGCGTGGAGCCGTCTGTCCAATGTCATCGCATCTTCCATGTTCAGGTAGACCCACATTGCCGTGAACCAGATCAACAGAAGGGTTCAGCCGCTGCGACATGCGCCTCAGAGTACAGGAGCGTCATGCTAGTGCGAAGCGGTTAGCGGATCATTGCCGGGCGAGTTCCCGGACATACCGGTAGAGCGTCCGGATGGCGAAGGCCTCGCCACCGACCGGGGCATGCGGCTTCTCCGAAAGAGTCCAGCCATAGATGTCGAAATGCACCCAGCGCGTCTGCGGGCGGACGAAGCGCTTGAGGAAGAGCGCGGCGGTGATGGACCCTGCCATTCCGCCGGAAGGCGCGTTGGTGATGTCGGCGGCACGCGATTTTAGGTCCTTGTCATAGCCTTTCCACAGTGGCAGTCGCCACATGGGATCGTTTTCCTCGGACGAGATGGCCGACAGACGCGCCGCCAGGGAATCGTCACCGGTGAAGAATGGCGCCACGTCCGGCCCGAGCGCAACACGCGCGGCGCCGGTCAGGGTCGCCATGTCCACGAGGAGGTCACAGGGCGTTTCGTCGGCGAACGCAAGAGCATCGGCAAGCACGAGCCTGCCTTCCGCATCGGTGTTGTCGATCTGAACCGTGAGCCCCTTGCGGCTGCGATAAATGTCACCGGGGCGGAACGCATTGCCGGCGATCGAATTCTCGACCGCAGGGATGAGCACCCGCAACTCCACGTTCAGACCGGCATCCATGATCATCAATGCCAGACCCATAACGTTCGCCGCGCCGCCCATGTCCTTCTTCATGATGGCCATGTTGGCTGCACTCTTGATGTCGAGGCCACCGGTATCGAAGCAGACGCCCTTGCCGACCAGGACGATGCGCGGTGCACCCTCCCTGCCCCATCGCATGTCGAGGAGCCGGGGTGCTTGCGCACTGGCACGACCAACAGCGTGAATGATCGGGAAATCCTGCGCCAGGAGTTCATCGCCGATGATGGATGTGACGCTTGCTCCGTAATGTTTGCCGAGAGCGCGCAACGCGGACTCCAGCTGTTCGGGCCCCATGTCGTTGGTCGGCATGTTGATCAGGTCACGGGCAAGGAACACACCGGCAACCTGCCGCTCGACATCGACCCGAATGTCGTCGGCAAGCGCAAGCCGGACCTGCCTCTGCTTATCCTTCCGGTAACGGCCGAACAGGTAGGTCCCCAGGCCGAAGCCGAGCGCGATTTTTTCCGGTGCCAACGCGCTCTCGACATGCCAGTCGCCGGCAGGAAGGAGCTTGGCGAGCCTACCGGCTGCAAATGCCTCTTCCGTTTCACCGCTGAAGCCGAAGAGTGCCGCAGCAAGCTCGCCGTCCGCTCCGGGAACGAGGAGCAGGCTGCCGGGCTCGGCCGCGTAACCCGCATTGCGCGCCCAACCAAGCATCGAGGCCTCGATCGTGCCCTTCTCGATGTCCGATGGCGCAACGAGATAGACAGGACGGGACGCAGGGGAGTGCTGCGTGAACGGGGATGGGCGGTCGATGTGGCTGTAGCTGTTCATGGAAAGCCTTCTCGTGGTGAATCAGCGCCTTAACGGTCTATTAGGGTTAACAGTCTATTGCTGGAGCAAGCAATGCGCCATCGGCGGGACCTTCGCCACGGGCAAGGCGCAGCAGAAGGCACGAGACCGACCATGGCAGCTATCGCATCCCCGACGCATCGCAAGGCCCGCCTCGCACAGGCGACCGCCATGCTGCTTCTGGCAGCGACGCTGGCGGGATGCGCCACAAGGCCGGACAAGACAACGACGGGATCGATCCCGATCTCGGGCGCGCCTCTGGAGAGCATGAGCGCCCCACAGCTCGAGAATGCGGAACGTTCGATCGGCGCCGCCTATGAGCGCAACCCAAGGGACCGCAATGCAGGGCTTCGCTATGCGCAAGTGCTCGGCATGACCGGCAAGCACGCCCAGGCGCTGGCCGTCATGCAGCAGGTGGTTATTGCCCATCCGACGGATCGCGACGTACTGGCCGCCTATGGCAAGGCGCAGGCGGCCGCGGGCCAGCTCGAGCAGGCGCTCACGACCATCCAGCGCGCCCAGACGCCGGATCGCCCGGACTGGCGCCTCTACTCCGCCGAAGGGGCGGTTCTCGACCAACTGGGTCGCTCGGACGAAGCGCGGCAGAAATACCGACTGGCACTCGATGCACAGCCGAATGAACCGACCGTAATTTCCAATCTCGGCATGTCCTATGTGCTGAGCGGCGATCTGCGGACGGCGGAGACCTATATGCGCTCGGCCGCGCAGCAGCCCGCCGCCGATAGCCGCGTGCGCCAGAACCTCGCGCTCGTGGTTGGCCTGCAGGGCCGCTTCAAGGAAGCCGAGGAGATCGCGCGGCGCGAGCTATCCGCCCAGCAGGCGGACGCGAACGTCACCTATCTGCGCTCGATGCTGTCGCAGCAGAATTCCTGGGCGAAGCTCGCCGACAAGGACAGCCAGCAGAAGGCAACCAACTAAAGGGTCTCTGCTACCGTTTTCCATTACATAGCCGGAGGTGGATGTCGGGGAACCGATGGCTCCTGCAGCGCCGTGTTCATCCGTTCTCGGTCAGAAGCGGTCGGCAACCTGTATGCCGGCCGGGCCGAGAATGACGGCTACCAGCACCGGCAGGAAGAACAGGATCATGGGAACAGTCAGCTTGGGTGGCAGGGCAGCCGCCTTCTTCTCGGCCTCGTTCATCCGCTCGTCACGCCCCTCCTGGGCAAGAACCCGCAATGCCTGGGCGATGGGGGTTCCGTAGCGCTCGGCCTGGATGAGCGCCTGGGTTACATTCTTCACCGTATCGAGCTGCGTCCGCAGGCCGAGGTTCTCGAGAGCCACCCTGCGATCCTGGAGGAAGGAGAGTTCGGCTGTCGTCAGCACCATTTCCTCGGCCAGCGGCGGCGACTGGTTGCCCATTTCCTCCGCCACCCTTCGCATGGCGGCCTCGATCGAGATCCCCGCTTCGACGCAGATCAGCATGAGGTCGAGTGCATCGGGCCAGGCCCGCTTGATGGATTGCTGGCGCTTGGTTACCCGGTTGCTGACGTAGATGTTCGGGAGGTAGAAGCCGACATAGGCGCAGACGATCGCCACCAGCATCCGGATCGCGATCGGCCGGTCGGCCAGATTGCCGAGCACGAAGATCCAGACGATAGCCAGCAGGAGAAAGACGAAGGGCAGCAGGAAGCGTGCCGCAAGGAAGATGTTCAGCGCGTTCTGTGACCGCAGACCCGCTGCGCGCAGGCGGTTCACGGTATTGTCGTCGACCAGCGCCTTGCGAAGGTTGAAACGCTCGACGAGCTGAAGGGCGGACTGGTTGTTCTGGGTCCGCAGTAAAGCCTTCGACGCCTCGGCATTCATCCGCGCCCGCTCCCTCGCGCGCATCTGCTCGCGCTCGGTGGACACCGCCTTCATGCGCTTGTTCAGGTCGCCCCTTTCCAGGAACGGGCTCGCGAGCGAGTAGAAGGTGGCGAAGACGGCAATGGCGACCAAGAGGGCAAGGAGCAGAACCGGATCGGTCAGCGTCGCGGCTATATCCCTGGTCATGGCTGCCCCCTAGATGTCGAAGTTGATCATGTTGCGCATGACCAGAATGCCGATCGACATCCAGATCCCCGAGAACAGCATGATGATGTGGCCGCGCGGATCCGTGAACAGGATGGTCATGTAGTCCGGCGATGTCAGGTAGACGAGCGTTGCGACGATGAACGGCAAGGCGCCGATGATGGCTGCCGAAGCCTTCGCCTCCATCGACAGGGCCTGCACCTTGGCCTTCATCTTCTTGCGCTCACGAAGGACGCGCGAGAGGTTGCCAAGCGCTTCCGACAGATTTCCGCCTGCCTGGCTCTGGATGGTGATGACGATGGAAAAGAAGTTCACCTCCGGCAGCGGCATGGTCTGCATCATCCGCACGCAGGCCTCCGGAATGCTGAGACCGACCTGCTGGGATTCGATCACCCGGCGAAACTCGGTCTTCACCGGCTCCTGGCCATCCGCCGCGATGAGCCGCAGCGCGTCGTTCAGGGGCAGGCCTGACTTGATGGAGCGCACCATGACGTCCAGTGCATTCGGGAATTCGACGAGAAAGCGCTTCTGCCGCCGCTTGACGAGAAAGCTCAGTATCCAGCGCGGCATGCCTATGGCCGCCGCGAAACCGCCACCGATGGCGAGCAGTGGCGGCGCTCCCGCCAGAACGGCCACGAGCAGGACGACGATCCCGAGGACGGCGCTCATGATGTAGAACTGGGACATCTGCAAGGGCAGGCCCGTCTGGATCAGGCGAGACTTTATGCTCGAATTGCCGATCCTCCGTGACTTCTCCTCCTGCTTCTTCTCAAGCTCCTTGAGGCTGTCCTGGACCGACTTGCGGCGCTTCGACATTTCCTGGACGCGGTCGCGCGCAGCCTTGACCTTGCCGATGTCGGTTTCGGCCGACTTGACGCGGCTGAGGCGGGCGTCCGTCTTCTTCTCGGTCTCGATGCGGGAGAACAGCAGTGCGTAGCAGAGGGCGCCGGCAGCGATGGCGGCTAGCGTGATGACCAGCAGGACATTGGGGTCGAAACCGAACATCAAGCCCCTACCCCGCGACCTGTTCCATCGCGTCCAACGCGGCCGCCAGCCGCCGCTCTTCATTGAAGTAGCGGGCGCGATCCCAGAAATGCGGCTTGGCGATGCCGGTCGAAACGTGCCGGCCGATCAGCCTGCCATTGGCATCCTCGCCTTCGATCTCGTAACGCATGAGATCCTGGGTGACGATCACGTCGCCCTCCATCCCGATGACTTCCGTCACATGGGTGATGCGGCGCGAGCCATCGCGCAGTCGGGCGGCCTGAACGATGACATCCACCGAGCCGGCGATGATCTCGCGGACGGTCTTGGCCGGCAGCCCGAAACCGCCCATGGCGATCATCGATTCCATTCGGCTCAGGCATTCGCGCGGCGAGTTGGCGTGGATGGTTCCCATAGAGCCGTCGTGACCGGTGTTCATCGCCTGAAGCAGGTCGAACACCTCCGGGCCGCGGACTTCACCGACGATGATGCGTTCAGGGCGCATGCGAAGGCAGTTCTTGACGAGATCGCGCATGGTGATCTCGCCCTCGCCCTCGATGTTCGGGGGGCGGGTTTCGAGACGCACCACATGCGGCTGCTGAAGCTGCAGTTCGGCGGTATCCTCGCAGGTGATCACCCGCTCGTCCGCGTCGATGTAGCGGGTGAGGCAGTTGAGCAGCGTCGTCTTGCCCGAGCCGGTACCGCCGGAGATGACGACATTGCAGCGGACGCGGCCGACGATCTGGAGGAGCACCGCTCCTTCCTGTGTGACCGAGCCATACTTGACCAATTGCTCGAGGGTGAGCTTGTCCTTCTTGAACTTTCGGATCGTGAGCGCTGGGCCGTCGATGGCAAGCGGCGGAGCGATCACGTTGACGCGGGAGCCGTCTGGAAGTCGCGCGTCGCAGATAGGCGAGGACTCGTCGACGCGTCGGCCGACCTGGCTGACGATGCGCTGGCAGATCGACAGGAGCTGGGCGTTGTCGCGAAAGCGGATGTCCGACTCGATCGTCTTTCCGCTCACTTCGATGAAGGTCTGGCCAGAACCATTGACCATGATGTCGGCGATATCGTCGCGTGCCAGAAGCGGCTCGAGCGGACCGTAGCCGAGCACGTCGTTGCAGATGTCCTCGAGCAGTTCCTCCTGCTCGGAAATCGACATCGCAAAGTTCTTGATCGTGATGATATCGTTGACGATATCGCGGATTTCCTCGCGTGCGCTTTCGCCGTCGAGCTTGGCGAGCTGGGAGAGGTCGATCGTATCGATGAGCGCCGAGAAGACCTGGCTCTTCGTGTCGTAGTAGAGTTCGGTCCGAGGGGTCTTCTTGCGGCCGCTCGTCGGAGCAAGCGGCGGCGGCGCGACCTGCTGGCGGGCCGCCTGGGTATCCCTCTGGGGTTCGGCGAAGACTTCCGGACCGGTCGCCTGGCTTGCCGCGGGTGCGGGGGCCACAGGTGCCGGCGCTGCCGGCGCAACCACGCCGGAAGCCTTCCCAAAGCCGTCTTGTCCACGTTTTCCGAACATCAGTGCAACCTGTCCCTCGATAGGGTCTTCTACTTGCGGCGAAGCATTCCAAGCACCTTGGAAAGCCCGCCCTTCCTGATCTTCCTCATCTCGGTGCGGCCGGTGACGATGTGGCAGATCTGCGAGAAGGTCTCGGCTGCCGCCGACTTCGCATCCACTTCCGTGATCATCCTGCCGCTGTTGGCGGCATTGCCGAACAGCTGCACGTCGAATGGCAGGATTGCGGCCGGCTCGATCTCCAGCGCCTCCATGAAGTCGGAAGGGGCGATTTCGGGGCGCTTGGGCATACCCACTTGGTTCAACACGAGATGCGGCAGATGATCGTTCGGCCTGAGCTTGCGAAGCGCGTCGAGCATGTTCTTCGCGTTGCGGAGATTGGCGAGATCCGGAACAGCCGTGATGACCACTTCGTCGGCCTCCGCCAGCAACGATCGGGTCCATTCCGACCACGTGTGCGGGAGGTCGAGAACTGCCACCGGGGCGCTCCGCTGCAAGATTTCCACCACCGGCTGGAAGGCGGTGCCGCCGTAGTCATAGGTGCGGTCAAGAATGGAGGGAGCCGCCAGAAGGGAGAGGTGCTCGGAGCACTTTGTCAGCAGACGATCCAGGAATACCTCGTCGAGGCGCTCAGGAGCGAAGACGGCTTCGGCAATACCCTGCGCGGGATCCTGATCGAAGTCGATATTGGCGGTGCCGAAGGGCAGGTCGAGATCGGCTAGGATCGTCTCGGTGGAGAAAAGGCTGGAAATGCCGAAAGCACAATTGTGGGCAATGGTGGATGATCCGACGCCGCCCTTGGCGCCGATGAAGGCGATCGACCTGCCGAGCGGCTCCGCCTCGGGATCCACGAAGATCGCCGCCACCGAGGCCAGGAGATCGGCCATCTGGACCGGGCCGACGAGATATTCGGAAATGCCGCTCCGGATCAGGTCGCGGTAGAGCGCGATGTCGTTGTACTGGCCGACGAGGATCACGCGGGTAGACGGATCGCAGACTTCGGCAAGCGGTGCGAGTTCGCCAAGGAGGTGGCCCGGGGCGGTATCCGTCTCGATGATGATCAGGTTCGGGGTCGGTGAAGACGCGAACATGTTGGCAGCGGCCTCGATGCTGCCATTGGTGATCCGCATGTTGACCTTCGTCATCCGCCGGTCGCGCGCCATGCGCTCGACAGTCCTCTGCAGGGCATCGCTTTCGCAGAAGGCGTGAATGGAGATGCGCGGCAGGGGCCGAAGAGAGGCGAGATCGGACTGGGCCTCGACCTCGAGTCCGGCTCCGTGCTGCTCGTCCGGCGCTGCCGGGATGCTGTAGTCTATCTGGTTCATGAGCCGACCTGCCGTGCCGGGAAAAGGAGGTTCATCGCAAGTCCCTCAGTTCGGTATAGGCTCCCCGATAGCGCTCCATTGCGCGGCCGCGTTGTTCGGCATCGGCCGGTGTCGAGCGGCGGGGGCCGAGGAGATCGTTGGGGTTGGCGATCTGTGCCGCCAGGTTGCGCTGGCTGGCGCAGCCGAAGTTGTAGTAATTGCGGTTTTCGATGGTGTTGAGCGTGATGTCCTCGGGCCATTCACCACATGGAGTGGTCTGGGCAGTGATAGCGACATAGGTGAGCCTGATGGGGGCCGAGGCACCGTAATCATGGGCCGCGAAGCCTGTCTGCAGGATGCGGTTCTTCGGCACGCCCATTCGCACCAGCAGTCGGCGGATATCCCCCGCTGCATAGGCCGCGGCACCGGAATTCAGAGCTCCCTGTGGCGTCATGATCTGGATGATGCCCTTCGACGACCGCTGGTATTCCTGCGCGAACCCGGCAATCACCTCGCGCTGGCCGACGGTCAGGCCGTGGTCTCCCGCGGCGATCGGTATGTCTATGACCTTCTCGGCCTCGCCCACAGTAATCGGATGACGGGTCCGGTAATCGTCCGGGAGTGATCCGGTCGTGACACCGTCCGGGTTGGCGCAGCCGGACATCAATACGGCGATGCCGAGCAGGACCGTCGCAACGGTCCGTCTTCCGGGATCGGCTACTCCAGTTGCGACAGGATTGCTCATTGTCCGGCGCCTTTCGTGCTGCCTCTGGCTGGTCAGGGGATCGGGGTGCAGGCTCTTCATTTGTAGATGAACCCGACATTGCCTTCATACGGAAGGGCAGGTGGTGGAGCGTCCTTTCGGCCGTAAATGCGGTTCACGTGGCCGAGGAAGACACTGGCGACATCACTCGCGGGATTGAAATTGTCGTCAGGACGGGACAGCTCGTTGCGCGCAACCGGCCGGACGAGGTAGGGCGTCGCGATGATGACCAGCTCCGTCTCTCTCCGATCCAAGGTCTTCTTTCGGAACATTGCGCCAAGTATCGGAACCTTGGAGACACCGGGTGTTCCGCTGGCGGTTTGCTGAACGTCGTCTCGGATCAGGCCCGCGAGCGCGATAGAGCCTCCGGAGGGGAGCTCCAGGACGGTCTCGGCGTCGCGTTTCCTGTACTGCGCGACCCCGCTGTTAGACGGTGTAGGCTCTGACACGGAAGTCTGTATGCGAAGGCTGATGCGGCCGGACGAGAGCACTGTGGGAGTGAACGCGAGCTGGATACCATAAGAGTATGGTGTCAAGACCAAGCGCCCCTCATCGTCCGTGGTTTGATAGAGCGTTTCGCCGCCCGAGGAAAATGTTGCAGACTGTCCTGAGATCGCCGTCAGCGTGGGTTCGGCGAGAGTCCTTATGGCATCGGCTTGCTCGAGCGCACTTAGCACCGTGTCTATACTGAGCTTTCCGAGATTGCCTGCTACGCGTCCCACAACTCCGTCGGCACCAGTCGCTACTCTGAGAATGTCCAAGCCTGACCCGGACCCTGCGGGGTTGCGCTGGAAGATGTTGTCAAATCCCAGTTGCTTGACCACTTCGCGGCGGATTTCCGCAACGGTTACTTTGAGCGTGACCTGGTCCTCGCCCTCGATGGTCAGCAGGTTCACCACCTGAGACTGCTGGCGTCCTTCCGCATAGATGGCGACGGCGCCATCGCCACTGCTTTCGCTGGTCGCCACCGTATTGCGGGTCGTCGCCTCGCCGCCCTTGAGGAAGATGGACGCGAGCCTTGTCGCCTGCGCTGCATCCTGCGGTGTGCGTACCGTCCCGCTCAACACGATGTTGTCGGAGATGATCTCTACCTTGATGTTGGAATCCGGCAGGAAGCGACGGAGATTGGCTGCAAGCCCCGAGATATCGCGCTCGATCTCGAGGTCGATTGCGACAATCTCTTCCCCGTTTCGGCCGAAGATGAAGATATTCGTCTGGCCGACCGTCTTGCCGAAGAGATAGATGCGCCGCGAGGTGCGGGTCACCGCGTCGGCCATGGACGGGTCTGCTACCAGAATGTCGTGGGCGTCGGCGGGCAGATCCACGACGATCGCCTTGTTGAGGCCTATCTTGAGGCGCTTGCGCGCACCCATGCCGATCTCGCTGATGCGGACGATGCTGCTTTCCTGAGCCATGGCTCGCGAGACGGAGAGTGCCCCCGATTCCGGCACTCCGGGAATGCCTGAAACCGCCATGGCAAATGCCAGGCCCAACGCGGCGGTTGTCCGCCCCATGCGTACCAAGATCGTCAACGTCGGCGCTCCGTTACTGTGCATTTGCCCCTGCCGCCTTCTGGTTTCCGACGATGGCGCCCGACTTGATGACCTGGATCTCTGCCCGTCCGCCGCCGCTCAACAGGTAGTCGGCCGCTATGGTATCGGGTTCCTGCGCATCGGCGACGGAGCGGAGCGCAAGCGTCAGGCGGTCCGCCATCTGCTGGGCCACGGTGATGACCTTCGCCTGGTCCGGGGTCAGCTCAAGAGTGGCCGTTGTGCCGATGACGGTTTTCTGGCCATCCTGGCTTTCCTGGATCTGCTGGTCGACCGCCAACACTCGAATGTTCGTCAGCACCTCCTCCGTCAGGAAGCGCCCTTCCTCGCTGCGGCGAACCATGATTACGTCGACGCGATCGTTCGGCAGAACGAAACCGCCTGCGCCCGTCGCTACCGAAATCTCCGTGGCGACGGCCCGCTTGCCGGCAGGCAGGAGCGACGACATGATCCGGTTCGAAGAGTCCGCTATCTTTTCGGCCCGGACCGGCTCGCCTTCGAAAAGCGGCAGGCGGACGACCATGCCGCTCAGCTCGGTGATGGCCTCGGGCCGCGCCGACTGCGTGATCACTCCTTCGACGACACCATCCTCGGGCCAGGGCAGCCAGCGCAGGTTTTCCTCGTTCAGGCGACTTCCGACCGGCAGGTTCGCTGACGACACAAGGACATTGATGCTCGGCTGTTTCTCAATGATCGTCTCGGCGATCTGCGGCGCGCTCGTGCCGGACAGCCGCATGGCCAGCACGCCGGCCAGGCCTGCTGCAACGACGGCAACCGTCAAAATCAGGATACGAGCGGGTTTCATCACCATTCCTCGCGGGACTCAATCTGCCCGCAGAATGGCTGCCAATGGTGTAAGTAAGGTTAATGATATCGTTACGCGCTTGGTTAACGAAACCTTGTAACCCCAGCCTTCACTTCTGGAGGAGGGTCAGCGCGCTCACCGCAATGGGCGAGCTCCAGAATGTCAGCATGCCAGCGATGCCGATCGCGACCCCATAGGGCACCTTTTTGGATACAAGGACGGGGGCTGGGAGAATGTGGCCGATCATTGCGAAGCGATCCGCCTGAGAGCGGAGCAACATCACGAGCAATGTAATGAGACCACCCCAAAGAGCGGTCTGAACGATGAAGGCGCCGAGCGCGGCGCTGAAACCGAACCAGACGGCCGACGCGGCCAAGAGCTTCACGTCGCCGCCGCCCATGATGTTCAGGTAGAAGAACCCGAAGCAGACGGCGAGCACCACCGCGCCTGCTGCAACGCTCATGCTGATCTCGGCCCAGGGAAGGCCGGAGACCGGCGCCAAGACGGCAAAGGATGCGAGGAGGAAGATCGATATCCTGTTGGGTATCGTCATGGTGAAGAGATCGCTGACAGCCGCAATGAGCAGGCACATGGGCAGAACCAATAAGACTGCTGCAGAACTCATACGTCCTCTCCCGGCGGCGTGGTTGCCGCACCCTTTCCCCTAGCCAAGAGGTTCAGACCGCTCCGTTCGGAGCGGTTCTGTCATTTATCCGGCGGAACTGCTGCCGGATCAGTAGGTCTTGTTGTTGGCAGTCTGCATCTTGCCGGAGATCGAGCTGAAGGTATCGTTCAGCGTGTTGCCGAGCGTGGTTGCGCCGGCGATCAGGGCAACGGAAATGAGGGCTGCGATCAGACCATATTCGATGGCGGTCGCACCGGATTCATCTTTCTTGAAGCGAGCGAAAAACTTCGACATTGGAACTCTCCTACGACACGTTGGTGAATCAGCAAATCCCGACAACTGTTTCCGTTGTTCGGATGCAGGCACCGTAGCGAGAGACGATTTCGATCCACTTAAAGAAGATCGTTAATGGGGCGCTAATACCGCAGCGCTCATCCCTTCTCAAAGACCCCCTGGGATTCCGATAGAAAACAAGAGGATCGCCGCCGAGCCGGGCGGCACTCCGGGAAATGCCGGTGATGAACATGGCGCTGCGGCTTCCTGCTCCCGTTTCTCTCCTTAAGGCTTCATTCACCACTATCCCGCATTATCGCCGAGGCATCATCCATCCAAAGGCCAGGAAATGTTCTGCACGCACGCCCTTCGTCTCGGCCTCGCCCTGCTCGCGCTTGCGGGCGGCGCATGGCCAGCATCGGCTCAGGAGGAGGACATTCTTCGCGTCTTCATGAACCATGCCCGGGTCCTGCGGCTCGACCGACCGGTCAGCAAGGTCATCGTCGGCAATGCCAAGGTCGCCGACGCCACCGTGGCCGACCCGACGACCATCGTTGTCACGGGCCGCAGCTTCGGCACCACCAACCTCGTCCTACTGGACAGCGACGGCAATGCCATCGCCGACGAGCGTGTGCTCGTGTCGATCGATGAGGGGAACACGGTTCGCGTATTCCGCCCATCGGACCGCAAGATCCTCTCTTGCACGCCGACGTGTGAAGAGCATGCGGAATTCCCGCAGGGCACGCCGTAGCCATTCCGTGTTGCCGTTTGACTGCAAATGCAGCGGCGTCCGAAACGCTTTGTCAATAATCGACCCCTAACATCACCTGCGTGACAGCGGGTCGATCAATCATGTGCCGGAACAAACACAATGCCCCGGATGACGTATCCTGCGCCCGTAGCCAGCGCTTGAGCGCGCGCTTCGTCCGCTCGCGCGACGGCGCTGCCGCGATCGAATTCGCCATGCTCGCAATCCCCTATTTCCTGATCGTCTTTGCCATCATCGAGACCTTTGTCGCGTTCACCGGTGAGCAACTGGTTTCCAACGCGGTCGATACGCTCTCCCGCCAGATACGGACGGGTCAGATTACGGCCGCGAATACCACCAAGGCCGATTTTCGCGGCAAGTTCTGCGACGAGGTATCCATCCTCATCACATGCAGCGGAGAGGACAGCAGCAAGCTGATCCTCGACATGCGCAGCTTCTCCAAGTTCGCCGAGATTCCCGACGATATTCCGCGCAAGAACGGCGATCTGGATGCCACAGACACGTTCGCCCCCGGCGGCCCAGCCAGCATCAACATGCTGCGCGCCTATTACCGGTGGAGTGTCGTTACCGATCTCGTGCGTCCCTATATTTCCGGCCTGAGACCGGCTGACGGATCGCTTCCCAAGGAATTCCTGATCGTTGCCACTGCCTCCTTCCAGAACGAGGACTACGAGTGATGGGATGGGCAGGGCCGAGCGGCATCGTGAGGAAGGCCATTTCATGTTTCTGGCGTGATCGCCGAGGCGTGGGCGCCGTCGAGTTCGCGCTGATCGCGCCGCTGCTCCTGATGATCTACATCACCGTCTTCGAACTGACGATCGGCCTGAGCGTCTCGAAGAGGGTTGCCCGTGCCTCCGGAGCGATCGCCGATCTCGTGACCCAGCAGCCGAGCGTTTCCAAGAGCTCGCTCGCAGAGATGATGAATGTCGCCCAGAGTATTTTCGTGCCATACGGGGCATCAGACATCTCCCTCGATATCACCGGGATCAAGGTTGGCTCTTCCAGTTCGACGGTCGCCTGGTCGTGGAATGAAGCGGGGGGCAAGCCTTACGGCACGGGAAGCGTCATCAACATTCCTGCCCAGATGAAGGTGCCAGACTCCTTCATCGTCCATGCGGAACTGTCGATTCCTCACCGGCTGCTGATGTTCATGCCGGGGCTGTTGCCGAGCGAAGTACGCGACATTACCATCCGGCGCGACTACTACTTCCGCTCTCGGAGCGGCAAGGAGATCACTTGCGCCGACTGTTGATGCTCCATCACGCCCTTTGCCAAAGCAGGCGCTAAACTATATGTAACCCGATGCGCGACTGACTTCGGCAGCGCGATCCTTTTCCCGGGTGACTGATGGCGCGTGCCTTTCTCTTCGTTCTGGATTCCTTCGGCGTCGGTGGCGCTCACGATGCCGCAGCCTATGGTGATTTGGGCTCCAACACACTCGGCCACATCGCGGAATTCTGTGCCGCCGGCGCCGCCGACCGTGCAGGCTTGCGGAAGGGGCCGCTGAAGCTGCCTAACATGTCCTCACTCGGCCTCCTGGAGATAGGGAGGCTGGCGAGCGGCGACTATCCGGCAGGCATGCCGCTTCCCGAACGGATCTTCGGCCTGCATGGTGCCGCGGATGAAGTTTCGCGGGGCAAGGATACGCCATCGGGCCATTGGGAGATTTCCGGCACGCCTGTGATGTTCGACTGGGGCTATTTCCCTTCCGAGGGGGAGGCCTTCCCGCCGGAACTGGTGGAGGCGATCTGCAGCGAGGGGGGCGTGCCCGGTATCCTCGGCAACCGCCATGCGTCCGGGACCGAGATCATCGCGCGCCTCGGCGAGGAGCATATCCGTTCCGGCAAACCCATCTGCTACACGTCCAGCGATTCCGTGCTGCAGATCGCCGCCCATGAGACCCATTTCGGTCTGGAGCGGCTGCTCGATCTCTGCAAGACGGTGCGCCGTCTCGTGGATCCGCTCAATATCGGCAGGGTGATCGCCCGTCCCTTCATCGGGGAGAGGCCGGCAGACTTCGAAAGGACAGGGAACCGGCGCGACTTTTCAGTCCCGCCACCCGAGCCGACCCTGCTGGAACGTCTTACCGAAGCGGGGCGCAAGGTCCATGCGATCGGCAAGATCGGCGATATCTTCGCCCACCAGGGCGTATCCCGCGTCGTGAAGGCCAACGGCAATGCCGCATTGATGGCCGCCACCCTTGAGGCCATGGAGGTCGCCGAGAGCGGAGACTTGGTCTTCACCAACTTCGTCGACTTCGACCAGTTGTATGGACACCGGCGCGATGTACCGGGCTATGCAGCAGCGCTCGAGAGCTTCGACCGTGCGCTGCCGGAAATTCATCGACGGCTCAAGGCGGGGGATCTGGTGATCCTCACCGCTGACCACGGCTGCGATCCCACATGGCGTGGCACCGAACATACGCGTGAGCGGGTGCCGGTCATGGCCTTCGGTCCCGGAATCCGCTCTCGCGACATCGGTATCCGGCCGACCTATGCGGATATTGGCGAGTCGGTGGCGGCGCACCTCGGCATCCCCGCCGGCTCGCATGGATGGAGTTTCCTTTGACCCGACATCTCCTGAAGGCCGAGATCCACTGCCATATCGAAGGGGCAGCACCGCCGGTTCTTGCCGCGAAGCAGGCGGATAAATACGGCGTCGACACAACCGGCTTCCTCCGCGATGGCGCCTATGTCTGGAACGACTTCTCGGAGTTTCTCTTCTGCTATGACCGCGTCGCGGCTCTTTTCCGCACGGACGCGGATTATGCGCTGCTGACGGAGAGCTACCTCACGGAACTGGCCAGGGCGAACACGATCTACAGCGAGATCATCGTTTCCCCCGACCATGGCGACCGGATCGGACTTGGCGCCGACGCCTATCTCTCCGGCATCTGCGAAGGTATACGCCGGGCGGGTGAGAAGACGGGTATCGAGGCCCGCATCATCGTGACCGGCGAGCGTCACTTTGGCCCGGATAGCGTCATCGCCGCTGCCGAATATGCCGCGCGCAGCCAAAACCCGCTGGTGACCGGTTTCAACATGGCAGGCGAGGAGCGCATGGGCCGCGTCGCCGACTATGCCCGTGCCTTCGACATCGCCCGGGACGCAGGTCTTGGATTGACGATCCATGCAGGCGAGGTCTGTGGCCCGTTCAGCGTCATCGATGCACTCGACCTCGTGCGCCCCTCGCGTCTTGGCCACGGGGTGCGCGCCGTGGAGGATCCGGAACTCGTTGCGCGTCTCCGCGATCTCGGCACGGTTCTGGAGGTCTGCCCCGGCTCAAACGTTGCCCTCAACGTCTACCCTGACTTCCACCACCACCCGCTACGCCGGCTCCACAAGGAGGGGGTCCGGGTGTGTCTCAACTCGGACGATCCGCCCTTCTTCCACACGTCGCTTGAGCGGGAATATGAGATCGCTTCCAGCGTAATGGGTTTTTCGGATGCCGAGATCAATGCCATGACCCGCACTGCGATCGAGGCGGCCTTCGTCGACGAGGCAACACGCCAGCGGCTGCTTGAGCGGTTGCCTGACGACACTTTGGCGGCTCAACCACGGGCAAACCAGGCCCAGGGACTTGCGGTTTTCCGCCAACCAATAAAGAAGAGAAACATCAACAACAGGGGAAGGCAGTTCTGATGGACGGCGTCACGGTCATCGATCATCCGCTGGTGCAGCACAAGCTGACGATCATGCGCAAGAAGGAGACATCGACGGCGGGATTCCGGCGTCTGCTGCGCGAAATCTCCACCTTGCTCTGCTACGAGGTCACCCGCGATCTCGAACTGACGATGGAAACCATCGAGACGCCACTTCAGGAGATGCAATCGCCGGTCCTCGAAGGCAAGAAACTCGTCTTCGCATCGATCCTGCGCGCCGGAAACGGTCTTCTCGAGGGCATGCTGGAACTGGTTCCCTCCGCCCGCGTCTCACACATCGGGGTCTACCGCGACCACGAGACGCTGCAGGCGGTGGAGTACTTCTTCAAGGCGCCCGATGACATCGCGGAACGGCTGATCATCGTGGTCGATCCGATGCTGGCGACCGGCAATTCGGCGATCGCTGCGATCGACAAGCTGAAGGAGCGCGGGGCGCACAACATCCGCTTCCTCTGCCTGCTGGCAGCACCGGAAGGCATCGAGAGCTTCCGAAAGCATCACCCGGACGTGCCTGTCTACACGGCATCCATCGACAGCCACCTCAACGAGAACGGCTACATCGTCCCCGGTCTCGGCGACGCCGGGGATCGGATGTACGGAACGAAATAGCGGCACCTTAACCGGCTCTTTACGACGAGACGAGTTTCAGGCCCCGGCGGCATCGCGTTCAGCACATTCTTCATCGGCAATGATGTAAAGTCGTGCCGAGTTGAGAACGTGGCGGGGGCCAGCATGATCGGACGCAACATCTTCCTGTTCGCGGTCGGCGCCGTTCTCATGTCGCAGGTGCCGTCACTGCTCGGGCTGACGGACATCTCAGAGCCGGTGGAGACGACGCAGGCCACTGCGCCCTCGGCGCCGCCGTCGCCTGCGCGGCTTGCGGCGATTTCTGCCGACGACCGGGGACACTTCAACGCCGTCTTCCGCATCAATGGGCGGCCCGTCGAGGGCATGATCGACACCGGCGCCTCCTTGGTCGCCCTGAACGAAAGCACAGCGCGACGGATCGGCATCGCCGGCAGCCGGCTGCAGTTCAAGCACCAGGTCAGCACGGCCAATGGCAAGACCGAGGCTGCGCATGTCGTGCTGGATGAGGTTGAGCTCCAGGGCGTACGGGTGCGGCAGGTAGATGCGTTCGTGCTGCGCGACACGGCGCTTTCCTCGGCACTGGTCGGCATGAGCTTCCTGAAAAAGCTGACGTCCTTCAGGGTAGAGCGCGGGACGCTGAGACTGTCGCAGTGATCAGGCGATCCGTTCAAGCACGACCGGAGTAGGCTCCGGCGCAGCATCGGCAATGCGGAACGAACGCGTGAGCGCGGCCACAGCACCTTGTGCTTGTGCTTCGGTGTTTGCATGCACGAAGGCAATCGGATCACCCTCCGACACCTTTGTCCCGAGTGGCTGTATCCGGTCGACGCCGACCCCGTGATCGATGCTATCCTGAGGACGTTTGCGGCCTCCGCCGAGCTCGACGACAGCGAGACCCACGTCACGCGTTGCGCAGGCAGCAAGCCAGCCGCCGTGCGGGGCCGGCACGGGCATGACAACCGGTGCCTTTGGCAAATATTGGTCCGGCTTCTCTGTGAAGTCGGAAGGTCCGCCAAGGGCGTGGACCATGCGGGCGAAGATCTCCAGGGCCTTGCCACTGTCGAGTGCGGCAATGGCTGCGGCCCGGGCCTCCTCTGCGCTGCGGCGGGCTTGCGCCTGCTGGAGCATCTCGGCCGCAAGCGCGACGACCACCTCATCCAGCCGGCTGCCGTTCTTCCGCCCCATCAGGAAATCGATGGCATTCCTGACTTCGACCGCGTTGCCAGCAGCATCGGCGAGCGGCTGGTTCATGTCGGTCAGAAGCGCGCTCGTACGGGTCCCGGCTCCGTTGGCGACATCGACAAGGGAGCGGGCGAGCCTGGCGGCATCCTCTGGGGCTTCCATGAAGGCGCCATTGCCAACCTTCACGTCCAGTACGAGTGTCTGGAGCCCGGCAGCGAGCTTCTTCGAAAGGATGGAGGCAGTGATGAGAGGCACGGACTCCACCGTCGCGGTCACGTCGCGGATGGCGTAAAGGCGCCGATCCGCCGGCGCGAGATCCCCCGTCTGGCCAATGATGGCACAGCCCACATCGGAAACGACCCGGCGGAGCAGCACGGGATCCGGCATGACATTGTAGCCCGGGATCGACTGGAGCTTGTCCAGCGTCCCGCCAGTATGGCCGAGCCCCCTGCCGGAGATCATCGGCACTGCGAGCCCGCAGGCCGCGACGATGGGGGCAAGCATCAGGGAGACGTTGTCTCCGACACCACCGGTAGAATGCTTGTCGGATACGGGCCGGCCCACACCCGGCCAATCCATGACCTCGCCGGAATCGCGCATGGCAAGAGTGAGCGCGACCGTTTCGTCGCGGGACATGCCCCGAAAGAAGACAGCCATGGCGAAGGCAGCAGCTTGCCCTTCGCTGATATCGTCGCGGGTCAGCCCTTCGATGAAGGCCGAGATCTCCTCAGCCGCAAGCTCCTGCCCGTCGCGCTTCCGGCGGATGATCTCCTGGGGAATCATGCCGTCAGTAGCCCGTGGCTGCGCGCGGCGAGGCGGCGCCACTCAGCACCGCCAGAATGTCGTCGAGAAGACCGGACGCACCAAACCGGAACGTCGACGGCATGACCCAATTCGGCCCCATGATGGTTTCGGCAAGCCGCAGATAGAGGTCTGCGTCGGAGACCGTGGCGATACCCCCTGCGGGCTTAAAGCCGACGCGCTTCCGGGACGCTCGGATGGTGCGCAGCATAATGTCCGCAGCCTCGAGCGTGGCGTTGACGGACACCTTGCCCGTGGAGGTCTTGATGAAATCGGCACCGGCCGCGATCGCCAGTTCGGATGCCCGGCCTATCAGGACGCTGTCCTTGAGTTCGCCGGTCTCCAGGATGACCTTGAGGCAGGCCTGTGGGCAGGCAATGCGTACTGCCTCGACCATGTCGGTGACGGCGGCTTCGTCGCCATCAAGAAGGCGTCGGTAGGGAATGACGAGGTCGATCTCATCGGCACCATCGGCGATCGCCTGCCGCGTCTCCTCCACCACATCGATTACCGGAAGGTCGCCCGACGGGAAATTCACCACTGTCGCGATACGGACCGGATGCCCCTGCCCGAGGAGCGCCCTCGCCTGCGCCACGAATCGCGGCCAGATGCAGATCGCGGCCGCAGAGCCGTAAGGGGTTTGCGCCCGCCGGCACAGTGTCTCGATCGCAGCCGCATCGCAATCATCGCGAAGGTTGGTGAGGTCGAGCAGAGAAAGCGCGAAGCTGGCGGCTTCCCGCGGAGTGTTGATCTCCATGGCTGATACCTCCTCGTCAGGCTTCATCATCGGCGTTCAAACGATCGGACGCAACCCGCCGATTTTCGCAATCCCATGCAAGGGTGACCAAAAACCTGCACCGGTCTGTGTCACAGTCCCTTGTCCGCCAGCATTTCCTCAAGGATGGCGGCTAGGCGGCGGCCGCCGACAGGCGCCATATCCTTCGTCTCCTCGTGACTGAGCTCCCCTCCGGTCATGCCGGCACCGAAATTCGTGATCACCGAAGCCGCGGCAACGCGCAGACCGAAGAAGCGTGCCAGGATCACCTCCGGGACGGTGGACATACCGACGGCATCTGCTCCCAAAGTCCGCGCCATCCGGATTTCCGCCGGCGTCTCAAAGCTCGGGCCGGAAAACCACATGTAGACGCCGGTGAACAGCGGGATGCCGCAGCGTATCGCCGCGTTGCGCATGTCGGTTGCGATTTCGGCATCATAGGCGTTGGTCATTCCCACGAACCGCCGGTCGCCCTCCTCCCCGATCAGAGGATTCATGCCAGAGTAGTTGATGTGGTCGGTGATCTGCATCACCGAGCCCGGCGGCATGTCCTGACGCAGAGAACCCGCAGAGTTCGTCAGGACAAGCGACTGGACGCCAAGCCCCTTCAAAACCTCGATAGGGAAGCGCATGGCGCGCGGGTCGCCCTTCTCGTAGTAGTGGGCACGGCCCGAAAGCATGATGACCGGCTCCCGACCCAGATGGCCGGCGACGAGTTCGCCCGCATGACCTGTCACACCACTCACCGGAAAACCCGGCAGGTCGCGATAGGGAATGCGAACCGGATCGGAGATGTTCTCGACCAGCGAGCCAAGGCCAGAGCCAAGCACGACGGCGCAACGCGGCATCAGCCCGTTCAACCGATCGACGAGAAGATCCGCAACGTCCCTCATCCGATCACGTCCGTCTCGAAGGCGTAGGGCAGGAGTTCAGCCATGGTCACTGTCTTCTGGACCCCCTGATCGTCGCAGAGATAAATCCGTGTATCCGCCGACGCGAACTCGGCAATCTTCTGCCGGCAGCCACCGCAGGGGGTACAGAGCGGCAGTTTCTCGGCGATCACCGCGATCTCCTCGATACGGTTACCGCCGCCCATGATCATCGCGCCGATCGCAGTCGGCTCGGCGCACCAGCCCTGAGGAAAGGAAATGTTCTCGATGTTGGCGCCCACATAGACACTGCCATCATCGGCACGGATCGCCGCCCCCACCGGAAATTTCGAATAGGGCGCATAGGCTCTCGCCATTGCTTCCCGGGCAACCTCGAAGAGCTCGTGGGACATGCGTCAGCGTTCCTTCACATAGGGGACACCGCCCGCCTTCGGCGCATGGGCGACACCGATGAAGCCGGCAAGGAGTACAATGGTGAGGATGTAGGGCAGTGCCTGGAATATCTGGACGGGCACTTCGCCGATGCCCGGGACCGACTTGCCCTGCATGAAATTGGCGACTGCATCCAGGAAGCCGAAGAGCAGGCAGGCGAACATCACCGGCACCGGCTTCCACTTCGCAAAGATCAGTGCGGCGAGTGCGATATAGCCCTTGCCCGCCGACATGTTGTTAATGAAGGCGGCCGACTGGGCAATGGCAAGATAGGTGCCCGAGAAGCCGCAGAGGAAACCGGCCACGATGACGGCGCGGTACCGCATCCATGTCACCGAGATGCCAGCCGTATCCACGGCTCCGGGATTTTCGCCAACGGCACGGAGACGCAGGCCGAATCGGGTGCGGAACAGGACCCACCAGGCAATGGGAACCGCCAGGAACGCCATGTAGGCGAGGATGTTGTGGCCGGAGATGACATTGGCATAGAGCGGGCCGATGATCGGCACGTCGCGCACTGCATCGGCCCCGGGCAGGATGATCGGAGAAAATCGTCCGTCGCCCGGCACCTGCGGGGTACGTCCCCCCTGCCCGAACCATGCCTGGCCAAGAACCACCGTCAGTCCCATGGCGACGAAGTTCAGCGCCACGCCCGAGACAATCTGGTTGCCGCGATTGGTGATCGAGGCAAAACCGTGGACGAGGGAGAAGACGATCGACACCCCAATGCCGGCCAGCAGGCCAAGCCAGGCCGATCCGGTCACATAGGCGGCACAGGCGGAAGCAAAGGCGGCCGCCAGCATCTTCCCCTCAAGGCCGATGTCGAAGACCCCGGCACGTTCGGAAAACAGGCCGGCAAGCGCGGTGAACAGGAGCGGGATCGACAGTCGCAAGGCGGAGCCGAGGATGCTGACGAGAATATCAAAGAACTCCATCCGTCCCTCCTCAGGCTCTGGCTATCTGTTGATAGACACGCACAATCGCGGGACGCAGCATGTGCTCCAGCGCACCGGCAAACAGGATCACGAGGCCCTGGATGACGACGATCATGTCGCGCGTGATGGTCGGCATCTCGAAGGACAGGTCGGCGCCGCCCTGGTAGAGGATGCCGAACAGGATGGCTGCCAGGATGATCCCCACCGGATGGCTGCGCCCCATCAGCGAGACGGCGATCCCGACGAAACCCGCGCCGGCGACAAATTCCACCTGCAACCGGGCTGCAGCGCCATTGACGGCATTCAACGCCATCATGCCGGCCAGCGCGCCGGAGATCAGCATGGCGATGATGACGGTACGGACGTAGGGAACCCCGGCATAGATCGCTGCCGACGGGCTGATCCCGAGCGTGCGCATCTCATAGCCGAGCTTGGTACGCCAGATCAGCAACCAGACGAGGTAACACATCACCAGCGCGATCAGGAACGACACGTTGAAGGGCGCCGGCCCTAGCTTCAGACCGAAGAGTGCCATCAGCCAGTCGAGCTTGGGCAGTTGGCCACCCTCCAGGAAAGTGCGCGTTTCGGGCGCCATCTTGCCTGGCACGATCAGCACGTTGACCAGCAGGTAGACCATCAGCGCTGCGCCGATGAAGTTGAACATGATCGTGGTGATGACGATGTGGCTGCCGCGCTTGGCCTGCAGCCAGGCAGGAATGAAGGCCCAGGCGGCGCCGAAGATCGCAGCCCCTGCGACGGCGAAGGGCATTGTCACGTACCATGGCACGTAGTGGTCGAGGGCAAGCGCAGCCAGCGCGGCACCAAGTCCACCGACATAGGCCTGACCTTCGGAACCGATGTTGAAGAGGCCGGCATGGAAGGCGACGGCGACTGACAACCCGGTAAAGATGAAGCTGGTGGCATAGAAGAGGGTGAAGCCGATGGCGTCGCCACGACCGAGCGAGCCCTGGATCAGGAACTTCAGAGCCTCCCAAGGGCTCTCGCCGATCCACCAGACCACCAGCCCGGAGAAGAAGAAAGCCAGGAGCAGGTTGATCAGGGGGATCAGGCCATAGCTGATCCAGTTGGGAAGCGGCACGGATGCTGTCGTCATGTCGACCTCACGCCGCAATACCGGCCATCATCAGGCCGAGTGTCTGTTCTTCGGTTTCGCCGGTCTTTTCGCCAACGATGCGGCCGGCGAACATGACGAGGATGCGGTCCGAAAGCGAGCGGATCTCGTCCAGTTCGACAGAAACCAAAAGGACGGCCTTGCCTGCGTCGCGCGTCTCGATGATCCGGCGGTGGATGAATTCTATTGCACCGACGTCGACGCCGCGTGTGGGCTGGCCAACGATAAGCAGCTTTGGGTCCCGCTCGATCTCGCGAGCCACCACGATCTTCTGCTGGTTGCCTCCGGAAAAGTTCGCCGTCCTCAGACGCGCATTGGGCGGGCGGATATCGTATTTTGCAATCTTGTCTTCGGCATCCTTGCGGATCGCGTTGAGATCGAGGAAGGCACCGCGGCCGTATTTCGGGTCACGGTGATAGCCGAGAATGGCGTTTTCGTATTCTTCGAATTTCAGGACGAGCCCCATGTGATGCCGGTCTTCCGGGATGTGGGCGAGGCCGAGATCGCGGCGCCGAGCCGCATCCAGTCCGGCAACCGGCTGGCCATCCATGATGATCTCGCCTGAAGAAGGTTTGCGTATCCCGGCGATCGCCTCCAGCAGTTCCGACTGGCCGTTGCCGGCCACTCCGGCAATCCCGACGATTTCCCCAGCCCGGACATCGAATGAAACATTGTCCACCATGGTCACGCCGCGGGCATCCTTGACCGTCAAGTTGCGGACCGACAGCAGGACCGGCCCTGGCCTCGCCTCACCCTTTTCCACATGCAGGAGGACATGGCGGCCCACCATGAGCTCGGCGAGCTCCTCCACAGTCGTCTCCGCCGTCTTGCGGGTCGCGACCATTTCGCCGCGGCGCATGACGGAGACCGAGTCGGTGATGGCCATGATCTCACGCAGCTTGTGGGTGATCAGGATGATCGTCTTTCCCTGCTCCCGCAGAACACGCAGGACGTTGAACAGGTGGTCGGCCTCTGCGGGCGTCAGCACACCAGTGGGTTCGTCGAGGATGAGGATATCCGCACCACGATAGAGCGCCTTGAGAATCTCGACGCGCTGTTGCGCCCCAACGGGAAGTTCTTCGATGATCCCATCCGGATCGACTTCCAGCCCATACTCCTTCTCCAGGCGCTCAAGTTCGGCTCTCGCCTTGTCGGCGGACCGTCCGAGGAACTGGCCGCCTTCGACACCGAGCATCACGTTCTCCAGGACGGTGAAATTCTCGACGAGCATGAAGTGCTGGTGAACCATGCCGATGCCTGCGGCAATAGCAGCCTGGCTGTCCCGGATCAGTATCGGCTTTCCCGAAATGCGGATTTCGCCTTGGTCTGCCTGATAGAATCCATAGAGAATCGACATCAATGTCGACTTGCCGGCGCCATTCTCGCCGATAATGCCGTGGATTGTCCCCTTGGCGATGTTGAGATTGATGTTCTTGTTGGCGTGAACGGGACCGAAGCTCTTGTCGATGCCCACAAGTTCGATCGCCGGTACGGCTGAAGGGTCTAGGCTCAAGCGTCCGCCTTTCAAATCGCGCATATGGCAAGGGCGCCTGCAGCACTGCTGCAGGCGCCCTTGGTTCGATTACTTCGGGCAGGAATTGTCGGACATGTAGTCGTGAACCTTGACGGTTCCCGCAATGATGTCGGCCTTGGCCTTCTCGACCGCCTCGGACATTTCCGGCGTGATCAGCGCCTTGTTGTTCTCATCGACGGCGTAGGTGACGCCGTCTTCCTTGACGCCTAGTGCCTCAACGCCCGCGGTGAACTTGTCGTCCTGTGTGTCCTTGAAGGCGTTGTAGACGGCGAGGTCGACGCGCTTGACCATGGAGGTCAGCACCTTGCCGGGATGCAGGTGGTTCTGGTTGGAGTCGACGCCGATGCCGAGCTTGCCATTGTCGGCTGCGGTCTGAAGGACTCCGAGGCCGCTGGCGCCGGCTGCCGCGTAGACGACGTCTGCGCCCTGGTCGATCTGGTTCTTGGTAAGCTCGCCGGCGCGGACCGGGTCGTTCCAGGCTGCACCCGTGGTGCCGACCATGTTCTGGAAGACCGTCGCGTCAGCCTTTGCCGCCTTGACGCCCTGGACATAGCCGCAGCCGAACTTGCGGATCAGCGGAATATCCATGCCGCCGACGAAGCCGACCTTGCCGGTCTGCGAAGCCATGCCGGCCAGGAGGCCGACGAGGTAGGAGCCCTCCTCTTCCTTGTAGACGACTGAACGGACGTTCGGCAGGTCAACGACGGAATCCACGATCACGAACTTGGTGTCCGGGAACTCGGCTGCGACCTTTTCCATGGCCGAGGTCCAGGCGAAGGAGACGGCCACGACCGGGTTGAAGCCGCGGCTCGCAAAGTTGCGGATCGCCTGCTCGCCCTGCGTGTCGCTCGTAGGCTCGAAATCCCGATACTCGACCCCCGTCTCCTTCTTGAACTGTTCGGCGCCACCGAAGGCTGCCTCGTTGAAGGATTTGTCGAACTTGCCGCCGGTGCCGTAGACGAGCGCCGGCTTGATTTCCGCTGCCAGCGCGGTCGCCGACATTGCTGCAACGGCCATGAGGGTCAAAAGGGTTTTCTTCATCGTTCAGCCCTGTTTCAGAATGTTGTTAGCTGGGTCCTCCCGCATGCCGTTCGATGGCAAGCTGCGGCAACCGGTCTTCCCCGCAACAGACTGGCTTTAAGCACTTTTGCATGGGTGGTGGAAAAATTCACCCGATTTTTTTCATCTGGTAAAATTCTGGTGCCGGCACCCGATGACACAAAAAATGCCGCGCACGAAACGGGCGCGGCATCCTGAAGATGTCCTGAAGGCCAGAGGTGACTACCCGACCGGGCAGCTCACGCCGGTGCCGCGCAGGCCGCAATAACCGCCGGGGTTCTTGGCCAGATACTGCTGATGGTAATCCTCTGCGTAGTAGAAGATGTCGAGCGGCGCGATCTCCGTGGTGATGCGCCCCTTCTTTCCCGCCGAGTCGAGCGCTGCCTGGAAAGCCGCCATTGCCTCCCTCGCTTCGGCCGCCTGCGCCTCGTTCGTCGTGTAGACGGCAGAACGATAGGTAGTACCGATATCATTGCCCTGCCGCATGCCCTGGGTAGGATCATGTTCCTCGAAGAACGTCTTCAGCAAGACTCGATAGGATACAACCGCGGGGTCAAAGACCACCTTGACGATCTCCGCGTGGCCGGTGAGCCCCGTCGTCGTCTCCTGATAGGTGGGGTGGGGCGTGATCCCTCCAGCATAACCGACGGCCGTCACATGTACGCCGGGGATCTTCCAGAAGAGGCGCTCCGCACCCCAGAAGCATCCCATGCCGAAATAGGCAATCTCCATTCCGTCGGGATAGGGTTCATGGAGTGAATGCCCATTGACGAAGTGGTTGTCGGAGGTCGGAATGGGCTGCTCTCGGCCCGGGAGCGCCGTCTCCGGCGTCGGCATGGCAGTCTTCTTGTTGAACATGTCGATCACGAACATCATCGCCTCCTGGCGTAAGAGGAAATGCCTGCCTGCGGGAACCGGATGTTCGATCAGGCTGAGAAGCGGCCGGCAAATCGCGGGCGCCGGTAGCCGATCATCCAGAACAGCAAGGCAAGCACGAGGAAAACGGCAAAGGCGGGCTGCGAGAGAACCGGCGCGATGGCCCACCGCCAGGCATCGGCATGGATATAGTGTGCGAAGGCGGCCTCCGCCATAGCGAGGCTGACAACGTCGAGGTTCTGCCAGTGATTTCCAAGCGACGTCACCACTACGGATGAGGAAGCCACCGACTGAATGGAATCGAGCGTCCCTGCGAATATCGCCGCGACGAGCGCCAACAGGCTGAGAAGGCGGAAGAAGCTGCGTATCAACGGCTGTTTTCCTGAAGTCGCGAACGGGAAGGGCGAGGACAAAGTGTTTCGCCAAGCGATAACGCGGGCCGACTTACGGCGCAACAGGCACCGCTCAGAGCGCCTTCTGGCGCAGCCACGTAAATTCCGGTTGATCGACGCGAAATCCTCGTTATATATCGCGCCCGACCGCTGCTTCGCGTCTGTGCAGGCAGCCCTTACTCCAAGGACAGGTGGCCGAGTGGTTGAAGGCGCACGCCTGGAACGCGTGTATACGGGAAACCGTATCGAGGGTTCGAATCCCTCTCTGTCCGCCACTCCCCAACGAGATCATTTGCTCTAGTTCAGGCATCAGGCCCATTTTCGTGGCTCTTGGGTCAAGGCCGGCTATGTCGGGCCAGGAATGGCGCGGCGTGACTAGGCCCGCGCAAGGAAGGGCGGGCATAGCTTTGGTGGCCCGATGAACGGGTTCCAAAGAGGGCAATGAACATGTCTCACGATCTCGACCTTTTGGGCGCCATTTCCGAACAAATGCTCAGCCTCTTCCTAGAAGACAACGACCTCGACACGTTGACGGATGTTCTCGTCGAGGCGCTGGAGGAGGCGCTTGCGATATTGCAGGATGAAATCAGCGGCGAGACTTTGCACTGACGGCCGAGCCAAGGCCTCGCGAAAAATGACGTCAGTTTAAGAACGGTTATAAGAAAAACCGGAACAAGCTTCCTCCCTGGGGGTTCTTCTGCGCGGAAGGGCAACGAAAGGAGAAAGACATGAAAAAGATCCTCATTGCTTCTAGCGCTATTCTCGCAGCCATGTTTGCAACCGGCGCCTCCGCCCAGGAAGGAACCGCAAGCGGTGCAGCCGGTGGGGCCGTAACCGGCGCCATCATCGGCGGACCTGTCGGTGCTGCCGTCGGCGGTATTGCCGGTGCAGCCCTGGGCACTGCGATCGACCCGCCGCCGCAGGAAGTCATCCGCTACGTCGAAACGCAGCCGGCTCCTTCAGCGCGCGTCGTTGTTGAAGAGGAAGTCGTGGTCGGCAAGCCCCTGCCGGAGACTGTCGTCCTGACGCCGGTGCCCGAGCATGAGACCTATGCCTATGCCGTGGTCAACGAGCAGCGCGTGATCGTCGATCCGCAGACCCGCACGGTGGTCCAGGTCATCCAGTAAGTTCTGGATCAGAATATTGATCTAGAGCCCCGCTCACCGGCGGGGTTCTTTTTTAGATCTTGTCAGACCAGCACGACCTGATCGACGCGATCCTGGGCACCGAAGAAGCGAAGATAACGCTCCACCTCCGCCGGATCACCGGTCGCCTTGCGCGGGTTGTCGGACAGCTTGACGGCGGGACGGCCGTTCGCCTCGCTCACCTTGCAGACAAGCGAGATCGGCTTCAGGCTCTCCACATATTGAGGCGCGCAGCCGGCAAAGTCATTGGTGAGGTTGGTACCCCAGCCGAAGCTCATCCGAACCCGACCCTCGAAATGGCGGTAGGTGTCGATGATCGCATCGACATCCAGTCCATCCGAAAAAATCAGAAGCTTGCTTCTCGGATCTCGTCCCATGCGCTGCCACCAGTCGATGATCTTCTCTCCGCCCTCGATGGGCGGTGCGCTGTCGGGTCGAAACCCGGTCCAGTCCGCAACCCATTCCGGCGCATCCCGCAGGAAGGCCGCGGTTCCGAAGGCGTCTGGCAGGACGATGAGCAGGTTGCCACCATAGAGCCGGTTCCAGTCCTTCAGGACCTTGTAGGGCGCAGCCCGCAGTTCCTCGTCCGAATCCGCCAGGGCAGCCATCACCATGGGGAGTTCGTGCGCATTGGTTCCCACCGCTTCCAGGTCAGAGTCCATCGCGAGAAGCACGTTGCTGGTGCCGGTGAAGCCGGCACCGATCCCTTCCTTCAGGGCCTCCACGCACCAGCGCTGCCAAAGGAAACTATGACGCCGGCGCGTCCCGAAATCGGATATCCGCAGCCCCGGGAGCGCCCGCAGACGCTCGACCTTCTCCCACATCTTGGCCTTGGCCCGCGCATATAGCACGTCGAGAGCAAAGGGGCCCATGTGCCGCATGGCTGCGCGAGAGCGCAACTCGTTGATGATGGCGAGCGCCGGGATCTCCCACATCGTGGTTTCCATCCAGCGGCCGTGGAAGTTCAGCTCATACTGGCCGTCGCGCTTGGAGAGTTCGTATTCCGGCAGCTGGAAGGTCGCGAGCCAGTTCAGGAACTCCGGCTCGAAGATCTGCTTGCGTCCATAGAAGGTGTTACCGGCAAGCCAGATCATCTCCTTCTTCGACAGGTGGAGGCTGCGCGCGTGGTCCAGCTGCTCACGCAGTTCCCCCTCGTCGATCTCCTCCGCCAGGCGTACCGTCTTCGTCCGGTTGATAAGGGAGAAGGTCGCGTCGACGTCCGGATAGAGCTTCCAGATCATCTGCAGCATCAAGAGCTTGTAGAAATCGGTATCGATCAGGCTGCGAATGATCGGGTCGAGCTTCCAGGTGTGGTTGTAAACCCGGGTGGCGATATCGGTCTTCGTCATGCCTGTCCTGCCTTGGCCCAAGAGGGCCGGCTCGACTCATCGGAACGAAGGCCAGTCCGCGAACCGCCTCCGGGTCGCAAGACTTAGGGAAAAATGACCGGCAAGTCCACACGCCAATTCGGCCGCGGCGGGTCGCGGCCGAAGGTACCAGAATGGAATTGGCGTCAGTTGGCCGGTGCGTTGGCGGCCGGCGGAGCAGCCGCCGGATCCGCAGACGGCTGCGCCTCTTGCGTGGCGGGCGCCGTGTCTCCGGCAGGCGGCGTCGCCGTCTGTTCTGCAGGTGGCTCGGTCGACTGGCCCCAGATCTCGGCAACGCCCCAGGCGATCATGACGAGAACGATGCCGGCGATCAGGACCTTCAGGACCGGAAAACCCGCGCGCCCCTGCCGCGCCTCGGTGCCGCTCAACGGCTTTTCGGTGGTACCAGGATGTCGGCTGCCGGTACTGGGATCATTGGGATCAAAACGGGTGTTCATCTTATGTCGCTCCTCTGCGCGGCCGAGCTCGGCCGATCTCTTGGCAGGGGAACGATCTGCGCCCAGCGAAGTTCCGTCGGGTCAATAACCGACTGTGCGGTCGACGACGTGCTGCATAGGCTGGTTCGTCTCATAACGATCGATCTGTTGCTCGACGTGACGCAGCAGTGCCCGCACATCCGTCGCAGAGGCGGCGTGCGGCGTGATGATGATGTTCTCCAGGCTCCAGAATGGACTATCCGCCGGTAGCGGCTCGACCTCGAAGACGTCCAGCGAGGCGCCGCATAGCGTCCCGTTGCTGAGGGCTTCCAGCAGGTCTCGCTCCACCTGGCTTCCGCCCCGCCCGGCGTTGATGAACACCGGACCGCCAAGGGGGCCACCCCGCCGAAGCTTGCGAAACAGGCCTGCGTTGAAGAGTGCGCGGGTATCCGGCGTCAGGGGAAGAAGCCCGACCAGGATATCCGTTCTCGACAGGAAATCGTCGAGCCCGGAATTATCGAAGGTGTCGATGTCTTCGATGTCCTTCGCCCTTCTCGACCAGCCGATCACATTGAAGCCCATCATCTTCAGCTTTGCCGCCGAATCCCGCCCCAGCACACCGAGGCCCATGATGCCGACCGTGACATCCTTCGCCTCCGGCTGCGGCAGTTCGCGCCACAAATGCTCGCGTTGCTGCCTCCTATAGGCCGGAGCCTGGCGCAGATGGCTGAGGCATTGCAGCACCACCCACTCGCTCATGCGGGTGGTGAGGCTCTCGTCGACAAAGCGGACAATGGGGAGCGGAGGCAGATCGGGTATGGTGAGGATGTGATCAACGCCGGCGCCGCCGGAGAACAGCACCTGGAGATTGGGCGCCCGGAGCAATAGGTCGCGATCGGGCTTCCACACGACTGCATATCGCGCCGACGACAGATCCTGATCCTTGTCGGCCGCCAGCATTACCTTGCGCCCCGGCAAGGCGTGGCTGAGGGCGGCGTCGATTTCCCGACGCTCAAACTTCAGATCAATGACGACGGCCGGTTTGGAAGATGACATGGAATCCTCGTCGCGCTACTGGCTGATGGCAGCCGTGTCGACCGCCCTGAGATCGAAAGCCGCGGCCATCAGCGCCTTCGTATAGTCCTGCTGCGGCGCCTGGAAGACTTGCTCCGACGGCCCTTCCTCGACGACCTTGCCACCGCGCATGACGATGACATGGTTGGCGAGCGCCTTCACAACCTTCAGGTCGTGGCTGATGAAGAGGTAGGCGAGTTCGTGCTTCTTCTGCAGGTCGCGCAGAAGGTCGACCACCTGCGCCTGCACCGTCATGTCGAGCGCTGAAGTCGGCTCGTCCAGCATCACGAAACGTGGCTTCAGCACCATGGCTCGAGCAATGGCGATGCGCTGCCGCTGCCCGCCGGAGAACTCGTGGGGGTAGCGCCAGCGGGTGTCGGGATCGAGCCCGACCTCGGTCAGGGCCCATCGTACCCGTTCGTCGCGCTCGTCCGGGGAGAGCGACGGCTCATGGACCTTCAGCCCCTCCGCGATGATTTCCCCCACGGACATGCGCGGGCTGAGCGATCCGTAGGGATCCTGGAAGACGACCTGGAGGCGATCACGCAGCGGGCGCATCTGCTTGAACGAGTAGTTGCCGATGTCATTGCCTATGAAAGCGATCCTGCCCTCCGACGAGATCAGGCGCGCCAGCGCGAGGCCGAGCGTCGTCTTGCCGGATCCGGATTCGCCCACCACGCCCAGTGTTTCGCCGGCCCGCAGCGACAGGCTGACGCCGTCGACCGCCTTGACGTGATCCACGACCCGCCGCATCAGGCCCGCCTTGATCGGGAACCAGACACGAACATCCTGCCCTTCCATCACGATCGGCTTGGTGGGATCCGCCACCGGCGGTTCGCCCCGGGGTTCGGACGCCAAGAGGTGGCGCGTGTACTCGTGCTGCGGGTGTGTGAACACGTCCTCGACATTGCCGGTTTCGACGATCCTCCCCCCGGTCATCACACAGACGCGGTCCGCGAACTTGCGGACGATGCCGAGATCATGGGTAATGAAGAGCATGGACATGCCGTGCTCGCCCTTCAGCCGGCTCAGGAGTTCGAGGATCTGCGCCTGAACGGTGACGTCGAGCGCCGTTGTCGGTTCATCGGCTACCAGGAGCTTCGGGCGGTTGGCGAGCGCCATGGCGATCATCACGCGCTGCCGCTGGCCGCCGGAAAGCTGGTGCGGATAAGCCTGCAGCCGCTTCTCAGGCTCACGGATGCCGACCTGGTTCAACAGTTCCAGGATGCGCGCCCGCGCCGCCTGGCCGGTTATGCCCTGGTGGAGATCGAGGATCTCGCCGATCTGCTTCTCGATCGTGTGAAGCGGATTGAGCGACGTCATCGGCTCCTGGAAGATCATCGTGATGTCGTTGCCGCGCACCTGCCTCAACATCTGATCAGAGGCCTTCAACAGGTCATGCCCGCCAAAGATAATTTCTCCGGAGGGATGGCTGGCGGCCGGATAGGGCAAGAGGCGCAGGATCGAATTGGCCGTGACCGACTTGCCGGAGCCCGATTCACCGACCAGAGCGACAACCTCGCCCGGCATGATGTCGAAGGAGACACCGTCCACGGCGCGCGACGTCTCCTTCCCCTGGTGAAAGGCAACCGACAGCTCGCGAACGGAGAGAAGAGGTTCGGTCATCGGTTCACCGGAAGGTCTTGCGCGGATCGAAGGCGTCGCGGATCGCCTCGCCGATGAAGATCAGCAGGGACAGCATGATCGACATGGTGAAGAAGGCGGTCAGCCCCAGCCATGGTGCCTGCAGGTTGTTCTTGCCCTGGGCGATCATCTCCCCGAGGGAGGGCGAGCCGGGTGGCATGCCAAAGCCGAGGAAGTCCAGCGACGTCAGGGTTGCGATCGAACCCGAGAGAATGAAGGGCAGGAAGGTCAGCGTCGCGACCATGGCGTTGGGAAGCAGGTGGCGGAACATAATGGTCCAGTTGCCGACACCGAGTGCGCGCGCCGCGTTCACGTATTCGAAGTTTCGCGCCCTCAGGAATTCGGCGCGGACAATGCCGACAAAGCCAACCCAGGAGAAGAGCAGCATGATCCCGAGCAGGACGAAGAAGCCGGGAGGCAGGATCGCGGCGATGATCAACAATATGTAGAGCACCGGCATCGACGACCAGATCTCGATGAAGCGCTGGAACAGGAGGTCTGTCCATCCGCCGAAATAGCCCTGTATGGCCCCGGCCGTCACGCCGATCACGGCGGAGGCGATGGTCAGAGCCAGGCCGAAGAGAACCGAGACGCGGAAGCCATAGATGATGCGGGCGGTGACGTCCCGCGCCTGATCGTCCGTGCCGAGCCAGTTGAGATTGCCGAGGATGCAGGCCGGGTCCTCCGCTCCGAGCGGATAGCCCGCGCAACGCTGCTCCTCTTCCATCAACCAGAAGGGTGCCGTGGGAGCAGAATGCGGGATGTTGGAGTTGACCGTCTGGTAGGAATAGCGGATCGGCGGCCAGATCATCCAGCCATTCGCCTCGATCTCGTCGGCAATGAAGGAGGACCGGTAGTCGGTGGTGGCGAGGAAGCCACCGAACTTCTCTTCCGGATAGTCCACCAGCACCGGAAACAGTATCTCGCCCTTATAGGACGCTACAATCGGCCGGTCATTCGCGATGAACTCCGCAAACAGGCTGAGAGTGAAGATGACCATGAAGATCCAGAAGGACCAGTAGCCGCGCCCGTTCGCCTTGAAGTTCTGCAGACGGCGGCGATTGGTCGGTGACAGCCAATCGCGTCGCGGGCGCGACGTTGCGGCCGGCATGGTCGCGGGCGCCTCCATCACACATCCCTCCGCTCGAAATCGATGCGCGGGTCGATCCAGGTGTAGATCAGGTCGGAGACAAGGCTGACGACGAGGCCCATGAGCGAGAAGATGTAGAGCGTGCCGAAGACTATCGGATAATCACGGTTGACGATGGCGAGGTAGCCGAGGCGGCCCAGGCCATCGAGGGAGAAGATGTTCTCGATCAAGAGCGAGCCGGTGAAGAAGGCGGAGATGAAGGCCCCGGGAAAGCCGGCGATGACGATCAGCATGGCGTTGCGGAAGACGTGTCCGTAGAGCACGCGCCGCTCGGGCAATCCTTTCGCCCGCGCGGTGACCACATATTGCTTGCGTATCTCGTCCAGGAAGGAGTTCTTGGTCAGCAGCGTCGTCGTCGCGAAGGCCGACAGTGAAAGGGCGATCAGCGGCAGCGTCAGGTGCCAGAAGTAGTCGATGATCTTCTCCCACCACGAAAGCTGCGCGAAATTCTCCGACACCAGCCCGCGCAGCGGGAACCAGTCGAAGAAGGAGCCTCCGGCAAACAGGACGATCAGCAGGATGCCGAAAAGGAAGCTCGGGACTGCGTAGCCGACGATGATGATCCCTGAGGTCCAGATGTCGAAGGCGGACCCGTCCCTGACAGCCTTTCGGATACCAAGCGGGATGGAGATCAGATAGGAGATGATGAGGATCCAGAAGCCGAGCGAGATGGAGACCGGCAGCTTGTCGATGATCAGGTCCATCACCGAAGCGTTGCGGAAGAAGCTCTCGCCGAAATCGAAACGGATATAGTCCCACATCATATCGAGGAAGCGGGTGAGCGGCGGCTTGTCGAAACCGAACTGCTGCTCGAGCTTGGCTATGAATTCCGGATCCAGTCCCTGCGCCCCGCGATAGCGCGAATTATCCTCAAAACCGCCGCCCTGGGAGCCCAGAAGATCTCCGCCACCGGAGAGCCTGTCGGAGGCGCTGTCCCCCTGACCGGTCAACTGCGCAATCACCTGCTCGACAGGGCCGCCCGGCGCAAATTGCACCACCAGGAAGGATATGCCCATGATGCCGATCATGGTCGGGATCATCAGCAGCAGGCGTCGAAGAATATAGGCGCCCATCAGGAGCTAGCTCCGGAGACGGCGGGAGCACGAGCGCTCGGCATGGTCAGCGTCAACCGATATCGTCCTTCCTTCACGGCCAGGGCCGCATGTTTGGTGATTCGCACGACTAGTGATGCCACAGTGCCCGGCGGAGGGCTAGTTCGCGGCCCTGGTGGACCACCAGATCGCCGGAAAGCCCAGGGAATACTCCGGCAGTTCTTCCGGGTGTGCGATCGTGTCCCAATAGGCGATGCGCGATGTCTTCGAGCTGTAGCTCGGCACAATGATATGATGCGCGAGCAGAACCCGGTCGAGGGCCCGCACGGCGGCAATCTGCTCATCGCGGTCCTTGGCGAAGATCACCTTGCGGATGAGAGCGTCGACGCCCGGATCGCTGATGCCGCTGTAGTTCTGCGATCCTTCGCGCTTCGCGGCGTCGGAACCCCAATACTCGGCCTGTTCGTTGCCTGGGTTCATGCTCTGGCTCCAGGCATTGTACATGACGTCGAAATCCCGCGAACGCCAGCGGTTGGTAAACTGCGACTGCTCGACGCTGCGGACCGTCGCTTCGACGCCGATCATCTTCAGGTTTCGCGAGAATGCCAGCGCGACAGGCTCGATAGTCGGCCCGCCGAGCATGATCTCGAAGCTCAGCGGTTCGCCCGTCTTGGCGTTGACCATGCGGTTGCCGCGAAGCTCATAGCCTGCTTCGCGCAAGAGGGTCACCGCTTTGCGCAGGTTCTCGCGCAGCTTTTGCGGATCACCATTTACTGGGTTTTCGTAGGGGGTCGTGAAGACCTTGGCGGGGACGAGATCCTTCACCTCGTTCAGGATTTCCAGTTCCCTTCCCTCCGGCAACCCAGACGAAGCAAGTTCAGTGCGGAAGAAGAAGCTGTCGACGCGGTCGTAGGAGTCGTAGAAGATGGTGCGCCGCAATTCCTCGAAATCGAAGGCGTAGTTGAGCGCCTCACGCACCCGCGGATCCGAGAACTTCTGACGGCGCGTGTTGAAGACGAAGCCGACCATGACGCCGACCGTGCGAAGCTCGTTCTCGTGCTCCTCGAGCTTGACGCGGCCATCCTTCACCGCCGGGAAGTCATAGGCAGTCGCCCAGCGGCGGGCGGTATTCTCCCACCAGTAGTCCTCGTTGCCCGAGCGGAAGGATTCAAACATCACGTCGCGGTCGGCATAGTAGCGGTAGGTGATGGTGCGGAAGTTGTTCTGGCCGATGTTCACGTTGAGCTTGCTGCCCCAGTAGTCGTCGCGCAGTTCGTAGGAAACGACCGAGCCCGGCGTCACGGAGGCCACCTTGTAAGGCCCCGAACCGATCGGCGGCTCAAGTGATGTGCGGGTAATATCGCGCGGCTGGCCGTTCGGGCCGGTGCCCTGCCACCAGTGCTTCGGCACGATCGTCAGCTGGCCGACGATCTGGGGCAGTTCCCGGTTGTTCGGCTCGTCAAAGGTGAAGGTGATCTCGCGCTCGCCGGTTTTCTCGGCGTTGACCACATGGCGATAATAGAACTCCATCTGCGGGACGTTCTTCTTTGCGGTTTCGAAGCTGAAGATAACGTCCTCCGGCGTGACCGTGTTTCCGTCGGCCCACTTCGCCTCCGCCCGCAAGCGGAAGGTGACCGAGGAATAGTCCGCGGGATAGCTGAGGGCCTCGGCCAGTAACCCGTACATCGAGTTGAGTTCGTCATCTGCTGTGACAAGCAGGGGCTCGTAGACATGTCCAAGGCCGCTCGCAGGCTCCCCGCGGGCAAGCAGCGGGTTGAGCGTGTCATAGCTTCCCTCCACAGCCAGGCGCAATGCTCCCCCCTTTGGCGCCTCCGCATTGACGTAGTCGAAATGCGGGAAGCCCTCCGGGTACTTCAGTTCGCCGACCGTGGCGATGCCATGCTGCCAACGACGATCCGGCTCCTGCGCGAGCGCTCCTGCGGACAGGGTTGATGACGCGAATGCCAACGAGAAAATCAGGGTAGCGAACCGGCGAGCCAACATGCGGGATCCCTTTTGTGTTCTTGTTGACCGGGAGCATAGGGCAAAGCGCGGCAAAATACAGACGTAGAGCGCTCACATCCGCATTATCGGCTCGATGCGATCCTGCATCTCCGTTTCAACAAAATCGTCTTCCACGCTAGATTTGGGTGAAGTGATTTGCGGGGACGACGGCAGGCATGCACAGCACGACACGATTCATGACCCGGCTCCTCGCGGCAGGAGCGGGACTTCTCCTGATCGCCGGCCAGGCGGTGGCCGAGACGCCGGCAAAGGAACTGTTTGGAGGAGCAAAGCTGCCGAGCCATACCGAGCCCGCTCCCCATGGCTCCTATGCCAAGGGATGTATAGCAGGCGCGGTCGCCATCCCGACCGACGGGCCCACCTGGCAGGCGATGCGCCTTTCCCGCAACCGGCGCTGGGGCCATCCTCAGATGATCGCCCTCCTCGAACGCTTCTCCCGCGACGCGGCGAGCCTCGGCTGGGGAACCGGCATTCTGGTCGGCGACATCTCGCAGCCACGCGGAGGCCCGATGCTCTTCGGGCATGCCTCGCACCAGATCGGCCTCGATGCGGACATCTGGTTCACGCCGAAGCCCTCGCAGCCGCTTTCACCGCAGCAGCGCGAGGATCTTCCGTTCACCTCCATGCTCGACAAGAGCAAGTTCCTCACCGTCGATTCCAGGCGCTGGACCAACACCCACGCACGGGTGGTCATGCAGGCTGCGAGCTATCCGCAGGTGGAGCGCGTCTTCGTGAACCCCGCCATCAAGAGGAAGCTCTGCGACACCTGGCGTGGCGACCGGTCCCTGCTCGGCAAGGTGCGGCCTGTCTACGGCCATAACGAGCATTTTCACATCCGCATCCATTGCCCGACGGGCGCAGCCGGCTGCAAGCCGCAGGCCCGGGTTCCGAGTGGTGACGGCTGCGACAAGTCGCTTGCCTGGTGGTTCACCGACGAGCCCTGGGCGAAACCGAAGAAGGATCCAAACAAGAAGCCGGTCAAGCCAAGGCCGGTGATCCTTTCGGATCTGCCGAAGGCATGCGCCGCAGTCCTCGCCGCGCCGGCCAGGCCCGCGGAAGAGGCCGTCCTCGGATCGGGCATGGCCGCCTACTCCGCGCCTATGGCGGTGGCGGCGCCGGTTCAGGACATCGAGGCCATCATCAACGGAACCGTGCTTCCGGACCATGGGCCGATACCGCAGCCGCGACCCTTCCCCTAGCCGGGCTTTTCAACACACGGCAGTCACTGTAGAAGCCATGTAAATCGATTTAAGCCCGGCAGGGGGAGTAGGCTGTGACCGGTTGTATCGCGCTGATCGCACATGACGAGAAGAAGGACGACATGGCGGAGTTCGCGCGGCAGCACCAGGACGCGTTGTCCCGCTTCCGGATCATTGCGACGGGAACAACGGGCGGTAGGGTCCAGGATGCCTGCCCCGGCCTTGAAGTCACCCGGCTGAAGAGCGGTCCCTTGGGCGGCGACCAGCAGATCGGGGCGATGGTCGCCACTGGCGAGGTCGACATGCTGCTCTTCTTCATCGATCCGCTCACCGCCCTGCCGCACGATGTCGACGTCAAGGCACTGACCCGGCTGGCGACGGTCTATGACATCCCCATGGCGCTCAATCGCGCGACCGCGGAAAAACTGATTGATTTCCAATAGATGGACGCAAGCATGCACCACGCCACCGAGAACGAGCGCCTGCCCTTCCCGATCCTGCTCGGCGACATCGGCGGCACCAATGCCCGCTTTTCCATCCTGGTCGACGAGGACGCCGAGCCGATCCGCTTTCCGAACGTGCAGACGGCCGACTACGGAACGATCGACGAGGCAATCCGCCAGGATGTGCTGGAGAAGACTGCCGTGCGACCCCGCTCTGCCATTCTGGCCGTTGCGGGCCCGATAGAGGGTGACGAGATCGACCTCACCAACTGCGACTGGGTCGTCAGGCCGATGTCCCTGATTGCCGAACTCGGCTTCGACGACATCCTGGTGCTCAACGATTTCGAGGCGCAGGCGCTGGCGGTGGCATGCCTGACGGAAGACTACCGCGATGTCATCGGCCCTTCGTCCACGGCCCTGACGGCGTCGCGGGTGGTGCTCGGGCCCGGGACGGGGCTTGGTGTTGCAGGTCTGGTCCACGCCCGCGCCACATGGTTTCCCGTGCCGGGCGAAGGCGGCCATGTCGATATCGGTCCCCGATCTCCTCGTGACTTCGACATCTTTCCGCATCTGGAGTCCATTGAGGGACGGATTTCGGCGGAGCAACTGCTCTGTGGTCGCGGCCTGGTCAACATCTACCGTGCTGTCTGCGCGGCCGACGGGGTCTCGCCGACACTCGCTCTTCCCTCGGACGTCACCGCGGGCTGGCAGTCCGGCAGCAACCGCCAGGCAATGGAGACGGTTTCGCTGTTTTCGACCTACCTCGGAAGACTGGCGGGCGACCTTGCATTGGTCTTCATGGCCAAGGGCGGCGTCTATCTAGCCGGTGGGATTTCCCAGAAGATCATTCCGGCGCTCAAGCAACCGGAATTCCGTGTGGCCTTCGAAGACAAGGCTCCGCATTCAGAGCTAATGCGCAACATCCCGACCTTCGTCGTCACCCATCCGCTTGCGGCACTCGCCGGCCTTGGGAGCTATGCGCGAACACCTGCGGCCTATGGGATTTCGACGCAAGGCCGGCGCTGGCAGCGCTGACCGTTCCTGACTTGCCCGCAGTCCGCCCGCACTAGCCAAGCCGGCCCTCGCTCGCTATAGACCCGCCAAGGGCTACTGGCCCTTGGCCGTTCACACACGGGAAAGTGCCTGTTGGGCTCAGCGAAAGACAAGAAGCCGCATCTCGATTCCGGCACCGTGACAAGCGTGCTCAAGCGCGTGATCGCGGAGAACGGCCGTGACCACATCAAAGGCTACGCCTTCGCGATCTTTTGCCTGGTCGTCGTGGCAGCGACGACGGCGTTCACCGCCTGGATCATGGAGGCGGTGGTCAACGAGGCGTTCGCCAATCAGCGCGCCGACATTGTCTGGCTCATCTGCGGTGCGATCTTCGTGGCATTCGTCCTGCGTGGGCTTGCCACCTATGGCCAGTCGGTGACCCTTTCGAAGATCGGCAACAATATCGTGGCGCGCTACCAGCGCCGGCTCTACAGCCATCTCATGGGGTTGTCGGTCGGCTTCTTCAGCGAGGCCCGGTCAGCGCATCTTGCCGCGCAGATCAGCCAGAATGTCAATGGCGTCCGCGACGTCCTCAATCTCACCGTGACCTCAACGGCGCGCGATCTCCTGACGCTGATCGCGCTGATCGGTGTGATGGTCAGCAAGGATCCCATCCTGTCGCTGATCGTTTTCGTGGTCGCGCCACCGCTCATCCTCGCCCTTCGTTACGTATCGCGCCGATTGCGGAGCGCGACCCGCGAATCCGTGGAGTTGAATAGCCACGTGCTCGGCGCCATGCAGGAGACGATCCAGGGCATTTCCATCGTCAAGGCCTTCACCATGGAGAAGGAACTCGGAGACAAGGTCGAAAAGCTGATCAGCCAGGCTGAAAACCGCGCCAACCGGATAGCTCGGCTGACGGAGCGGACGGCACCGTTGACTGAGACCTTTGCCGGCTTCGCCATCTCCAGCGTGCTCGCCTATGCCGCCTTCCGGTCGATCTATGACGGCGTGCCGCCAGGGGCATTCTTCGCTTTTGTCACGGCGCTGCTGATGGCCTATGATCCAGCCCGCCGGCTGGCGAAACTGCAGGTGCACCTGGAGCGGGCGGTGGTCAATGCGCGGATGATCTATGCCCTCCTCGATCTGCAGCCGCAGCAACGGGAAAAGCCGGGCGCCAAGGACCTCAAGGTCACAGAGGCGAGGATCGAGTTCCGCGGCGTATCGTTCGCCTATGCGAGCGGCGACCCGGTCCTCCGCGGTGTCGACCTTGTGGCCGACGGCGGCAAGACGACCGCCCTGGTGGGGCCATCCGGCGCCGGCAAATCGACGATCATCAATCTCATTCCGCGCTTCTACGATCCCTCGGAAGGATGCATCCTGATCGACGGGCAGGACATTACCGAGATCACCAAGATGTCGCTGCGCCGGCACATCGCCTATGTGTCGCAACAACCGTATCTGTTCGAGGGAACGATCCGCGACAACATCCAGTACGGCCGCCCCGAGGCCACCGATGCGGAAGTCGAGGAGGCTGCCAGGCTCGCCTTCGCACACGACTTCATCCTCGCCCAGCCCTTCGGCTACGAGACGCCCGTCGGGGAAAACGGGGTGACGCTCTCCGGAGGTCAGCGCCAGCGCCTGTCGATTGCTCGCGCGCTGGTTCGAAATGCGCCGATCCTGCTGCTCGACGAGGCGACGTCCGCCCTCGACAACGAGTCCGAAGCAGCGGTGCAGAAGGCGCTCGAGACGGCGATGAGCGGCCGCACCGTGATCGTGATCGCGCACCGGCTCTCGACGGTGGTCAATGCCGACAAGATCATCGTCATGCATGAGGGACGGGCTGTCGAGGAGGGGACCCACGAGACTCTTGCACAGCGCGAGGACGGTCTCTACGCTCGCCTCAACAATCTGCAGTCCCCGGATACAAGCCCATAAAGATGAAAGCATTGCCGGCATGAGCGACAATCCGATGAAACTCGTGGTGGTGGGCGCGGCCGGACGCATGGGCCAGACGCTGATCAGGGTCATCCATGAAACCGGCGGCGCCGTGCTGCATGCTGCGATCGAGCGAGAGGGCTCGCCCTTTGTCGGGAAGGATGCAGGCGAGATCGCCGGCGTCGGCAATCTGGGCGTTCCCATGACCGTCGATCCGCTGCAGGCTTTCGTCGATGCCGACGGCGTCCTCGATTTCACCAGCCCGGCCGCATCGGTGGCGTTCGCTGGGCTCGCGGCACAGGCGCGGATCGTCCACGTCATAGGTACAACCGGGTGTTCTTGGGGCGACGAGGAGAAGATCAGGGCTGCGGCCCGCCATGCGCGCATCATCAAGTCCGGCAATATGAGCCTTGGCGTGAACCTGCTCGGTGTACTCGTGGAGCAGGCTGCGCGCGCGCTCGATCCCGCCCAGTGGGACATCGAAGTTCTCGAGATGCATCACAAGCACAAGGTCGATGCCCCCTCGGGGACTGCATTGCTGCTGGGTCAGGCTGCTGCGCAGGGACGTGGGATCGACATGTTGGCCAATGCAGTCAAGGTCCGCGACGGGCATACGGGCGCGCGGGAGGCCGGCACGATCGGCTTCGCCACGCTGCGCGGTGGCTCCATCGTCGGGGACCATTCGGTTCTGTTTGCCGGCGAAGGCGAACTGGTCACGCTCTCGCACAACGCCCTCGACCGCTCCATCTTCGCACGCGGCGCAGTGACGGCGGCGCTTTGGGGCCGTGAGCGAAAGCCCGGCCTTTACGACATGCTCGACGTGCTCGGGCTCAACAACTGACGATCCGGAGGAATTGACTTCATGAGCGGTACTCTAGTCCTTGTTCGCCACGGCCAGAGCGAATGGAACCTGAAGAACCTCTTCACCGGCTGGCGTGATCCGGACCTGACGGAGCTTGGCATCCAGGAGGCGGGAATCGGTGGCAAAGCGCTTGCGGATGCCGGGCTGAAGTTCGATATCGCCTTCACCTCGGTTCTCAAACGCGCCCAGGACACGCTCAGGATCGTCCTCGACAAGGTCGGCCAGCCGGACCTCGAGACGATCCGCGACGAAGCGCTCAACGAGCGTGACTATGGCGATCTCTCCGGCCTGAACAAGGACGATGCCCGCAAGAAGTGGGGTAAGGAGCAGGTGCATATCTGGCGCCGCTCCTATGATATTCCGCCGCCAGGCGGCGAGAGCCTTCGGGATACGGGCGCGCGCGTCTGGCCCTATTACATGACCGAGATCCTGCCCCGCGTCCTGCGCGGCGAAACGGTCCTTGTCGCGGCCCATGGAAACTCGCTGAGAGCGCTGGTCATGGTCCTCGACCGGCTGAGCAAGGAAGAGATCCTGAAGCTGAACCTCGCGACGGGGGTGCCGATGGTCTACAGGCTCAATGCGGACTCGACCGTGGCCTCCAAGCAAATCCTCGGGGACATGTCCGGCGCGCACTGAGCCGGTACAGGTCCGGCGAATGTTCAGTTCTCGATCGTGAACTGAACCCGGTCGGCGGGGAAGCGGCTGACCGAATACTGGATCGGGGTCCCTTTCGTGTCCGCGTTCAGTGACCGCGTCACCAGCAGGACTGCTCCTGCCGACAGACCAAGGTCTTCCATGTCGGCACGTTCCGCGTGGCTGGCGGTGATCTCCGTCGTGACGCGCAGGTAGTCGGATAGTCCAAGGGCGTTTAACGCTGCCGTGATGGAACCGCTGTTGCGATAGGCTTCGTCGATCCCGGCGAAGCGTGACGCCGGAAACCAGGCCGTCGCCCGAGAAACCGGCCGGCCATCCGCCTTGCGCAAGGTCTCAAGCCGGATGAGCGGCGCACCTTCTGCAAGCCGGAGCCTTTGCGCCAGATCTTCCGACGCGGGCTCCGCACCACTTTCCAGCAGCAGTCCTTCCGTCTCCCTCGCCTGTGCACCAAGACCTTCTATGAACCGCGTCCGGCGCGAGATTGGAAAGTTCAGCCGTTCCTTCCGCTCAATGATCGTACCCAATCCCTGAACAGCTCGGACGATGCCTTCCTGGGCGAGTGCCGCCAGTGCACTGCGCACCGTGTGGCGATTGACGCCGAATTGCATCGCCAGGACGATTTCCGGCGGCACCCTGCCCGTCTCGTCATATTCGCCGTTTGCAATGGACGCACGGATGCGATCGGCAATCTGGCGCCACAGGGCCACGCCGCTCTGCCGTTGAACCTGAGATCCCGCCGCCATCGTCATACTCTTGTTACATCCTGCCGTTAGCTGTAGAGTAACTTGTATGGTTGTCTATAACAATAGACATTTGATGGAAAGATGATGACAAACCCCTCGACCGACATTTCGGATGGGCCGCGCCAGGGCCGCCAGCGAACCGCTGCACTGCTTGCTCGCGCTAGCTTCGATGAACTGAACGCCGCCTGGCAAAAGATAGCCGAGAAGCCGGAGGTCAACCCGGTCCGCGGACCGGAAACGGGACTGGTAATGGTCCGGGGCCGGATCGGAGGCGGCGGCGACCCCTTCAACCTCGGCGAGGCGACTGTCACGCGAGCCACCGTCTTGCTCGCCTCCGGCACTGCCGGCCACGCCCATTCCCTTGGTACGGACAAGGCGAAGGTCCGCATGGCAGCGATCTTCGATGCCCTTTGGCAGGAAGATCAGACACATGCCTTTGTCGAGGCGGAAATCCTCGGCCCGATCGAGGCACGGATCGCGCAGCAAGATCGGCAGAAGGCGGAAGAGACGGCGGCGACGCGCGTCGACTTCTTCACCATGGTCCGCGGAGACGATTGATGAGCATGAACGTCCAGGCGCTGTCCGGCGGCTTCTCCGCCCCGGTGTTCGATTCACAAGCCGTGTTCCGCTCGCTGATGGACGGGATGGCCCGTCCGGGGACGGTTCAATCGATCACAAGCGAGATCGGACAACCGTCGCCCCTTGGGAAGGCTGCGGGGGCGGTGGCACTTGCCTTATGCGACGCGGATACTCCCGTCTGGCTCCAGCCCTGCTTTGCCAAAGCAAGCGTTGCCGACTGGATCGGCTTCCACACCGGTGCTCTTCTCGCGCAGGAGAAAAGCGAGGCAAGGTTCGTTTTCCTGCAGGCAGCCTCCGGGCTCTATTCCTTCGACCTCTTTGCATCCGGGACGCAGGAATATCCCGACCGCTCGGCAACCATCGTGATCGAAGTTTCATCGATCGGCAAAGGCAGCGAGCTCGTTCTCCGCGGGCCAGGCATCAAGGAGCAGCGGACCGTGAGTGTTGCGGGCCTTCCGGATGTTTTCGACGAAATCTGGAAGGGGAACCGCTCGATCTTCCCGCGCGGAGTCGACGTCATCCTGACGGCCGGCGACCGCCTGCTCTGCCTTCCCCGCACAACTAGGATCGGCTGAGGAGAACGCCATGTATGTTGCCGTCAAGGGTGGCGAGGTTGCCATCAACGCCGCCCACAGCCTCCTCGCAGACCGCCGCCGAGGCGACCGGTCGCTGCCTTCCTTAACGATCGACCAGATCGTCGAGCAGCTGGCGCTCGCCGTCGACCGCGTCATGGCGGAAGCCTCCCTCTACGACCGAGCATTGGCGGCTCTTGCCGTACGTCAGTCTCGTGGAGATATGATCGAGGCCATCTTCCTGCTTCGCGCCTACCGTACCACGCTGCCCCGCTTCGGGGCCTCTGTTCCCATAGACACCGCCCGGATGGCGATCGAACGGCGTATCTCTGCCACCTACAAGGACCTGCCGGGCGGGCAGGTACTCGGGCCGACCTTCGACTACACCCACCGCCTGCTCGATCCCTCGCTTCTGTCGGATGAACCGGTTCCGACACCATCACGGAAGGAGCCGCTTCCCGACACGACGACGCGCGTCTCCGATATTCTCGCCACCGAGGGGCTGATCGAGGAGGACGGCGCCTTGCCGGAGGACGAGCCTCCTGGGGACCTCACGCGCGAGCCGATGGAATTCCCCATGGGGCGCGATCTGCGACTGCAGGCACTTGCCCGCGGCGACGAGGGCTTCCTGCTGGCACTCGGCTATTCGACGCAGCGCGGCTATGGCCGCAACCACCCGTTCGTCGGCGAGATCCGTATCGGCGAAGTCGAGGTCGAGATGGAGGTGCCGGAACTAGGCTTTACAGTCTCCCTCGGCTCCATCCAGGTGACGGAATGCCAGATGGTAAACCAGTTCAAGGGCTCTTCCAAGGCGCCGCCGCAGTTTACCCGCGGCTATGGCCTGGTCTTTGGCCAGAGCGAGCGGAAGGCCATGAGCATGTCCCTGGTCGATCGGGCGCTGAGGGCGGAGGAACTGGGTGAGGATGTCACGGCGCCGGCCCAGGACGAGGAGTTCGTAATCTCGCACGCGGACAATGTGCAGGCGACAGGCTTCGTCGAGCATCTCAAGCTACCGCACTACGTGGATTTTCAGGCGGAACTTGCGCTGGTGAGGAAGATGCGCGCCGACATCGCGGCAGCCGAAAGGGGCAACAGCGCCATTCGAGACGCTGCGGAATAGATGATCAGTCGCGGCCGGTTTCGCTGTACCAGTACGCACAGCATAGGCCGCTCGCTGCGAAGACCGAGAAGAACATCGTGATCAGAAGGCCAGTATCCATGACTATCGTCTCCTTTTGCATTGGAGAAACTCATCATGTCTCCTGAGGTTCCGTCCGACCAAGGTCTGGCGACCTACAACTTCGCCTATCTCGACGAGCAGACGAAGCGGATGATCCGCCGCGCGATCCTCAAGGCGATCGCCATACCGGGCTATCAGGTTCCGTTCGCTTCGCGCGAGATGCCCATGCCCTATGGCTGGGGCACCGGCGGCGTGCAGGTGACGGCCTCCATCATCGGGCCGGATGACGTGCTCAAGGTGATCGACCAGGGTGCCGACGACACGACCAATGCCGTATCGATCCGGGTCTTCTTCCAGAAGGTCGCCAACGTGGCCGTGACGACCCATACCGGAGAGGCGACCATCATCCAGACGCGCCACCGTATTCCCGAGCAGTCGCTGACCGAAGGGCAGGTACTTGTCTACCAGGTGCCGATCCCAGAGCCCCTGCGCTTCCTGGAGCCTCGCGAGACGGAGACGCGCAAGATGCACGCGCTGGAGGAATACGGGCTCATGCATGTGAAGCTCTACGAGGACATTGCGCATAATGGCCGGATCTCCAAGACCTACGCCTATCCGGTCAAGGTCGCCGGCAGGTACGTCATGGACCCCTCGCCGACGCCGAAGTTCGACAATCCGAAGATGCACATGTCGGACGCGCTGCAGCTCTTCGGCGCCGGGCGCGAAAAACGCATCTACGCCATCCCACCCCATACGGAGGTCGTCAGCCTCGACTTCGAAGACCACCCCTTCGAGATCCAGCGCTTCGAAAAGCCTTGCGCACTCTGCGGCGCAGAGAATGTCTATCTCGATGAGGTGATCCTCGACGACACGGGCGGCCGGATGTTCGTCTGCTCGGACACGGATCATTGCGAGAAACGCCGCGAACAGGGCCATGCCGGGGAAATGCTGGCTCACCAGGAGGCTGCGGAATGAGCGAAACACCGCTTCTGAGGGTCAGGGAGGTCTCGAAGTTCTACGGGCAGCGTATCGGCTGCAAGGCGGTTTCCTTCGATCTGTGGCCCGGCGAGGTGCTGGCGATCGTCGGCGAATCCGGCTCCGGCAAGACGACGCTGCTGAACTGCATCTCGACCCGCCTCATGCCATCGACCGGCAGCGTCGAATATGCCATGCGCGACGGCAGCATCCGGGACCTCTACCACATGGGTGAGGCAGAGCGCCGCTTCCTGATGCGCACCGACTGGGGCTTCGTCCACCAGAACCCGGCGGATGGGCTGCGGATGACGGTCTCGGCTGGCGCCAATGTCGGGGAGCGGCTGATGGCCGTCGGCAATCGTCACTACGGCAACATCCGCTCGACCGCCCTTGATTGGCTGACGCGAGTGGAGATCGGCACGGACCGTATCGACGACGCCCCTCGCGCCTTCTCGGGCGGCATGCGCCAGCGGCTGCAGATCGCACGAAACCTTGTCACAGGTCCGCGCCTCGTCTTCATGGATGAGCCGACAGGCGGTCTCGACGTCTCCGTGCAGGCGCGTCTGCTCGACCTCGTCCGAGGCCTCGTCAACGACCTGGGGCTTGCCGCCATCATCGTCACCCACGATCTGGCGGTTGCGCGGCTCCTGTCGCACCGGATGATGGTGATGAAGGACGGCCACGTCATCGAACATGGTTTGACCGACCGTGTGCTGGATGACCCGCGCGAGCCCTATACGCAGCTCCTCGTCTCCTCCATTCTGCAGGTATAGGAGAGCATCATGGCAACTCCCCTCGTCGTCTCGGAAGTCTTCAAGAGCTTCACCATGCACCTGCGCGACGGCATCCGCCTGCCCGTCGTCAATGATGTCAACTTTTCGGTCGCCAGCGGCGAATGCGTCGTGCTTGGCGGCCCTTCAGGCATCGGCAAGAGCTCCATTCTCAAGATGCTGTACGGCAACTACGCCGTCGATGCGGGCCAGATCCTGGTCTCCCACCGCCACCGGACGGTCGACATCGCCAGCGCCGATCCTCGCACGGTGCTGGATGTGCGCCGTCATACCATGGGCTATGTCAGCCAGTTCCTGCGAACCGTCCCCCGTGTCTCGGCGCTTGATGTCGTCGCCGAGCCGCTGCTGGCGCGTGGTGTCGGTCCCGATGAGGCGAGGGAAACGGCATCGGCACTGCTGTCGCAGCTCAACCTCCCCAAGGAACTCTGGAGCCTGCCGCCGGCAACCTTTTCCGGAGGCGAGCAGCAGCGCGTCAACATCGCGCGCGGCTTCATCACCGATCACGGCATCCTGCTGCTCGACGAGCCGACCGCCTCGCTTGACGCCCGCAACCGGCGTGTCGTCGTGGAGATGATCGCCGAGAAGAAAGAAAAGGGCGTGGCGCTCCTGGGCATCTTCCACGACGAGGAAGTGCGCGAGGCCGTCGCAGATCGCGTTCTGGATGTGATGCAGTTCTCGCCACGAAGGGCCGCCGCATGAGCGTCAAGGTCGGACTTAAACCCTCCATCCACGCGAGTGCGAATGTGAGGAACTCGGTGCTCGGACGCTACACGGAGGTGGCGGAGCGCTGCCGCATCGACGAGGCGGAGATCGGCGACTATTCCTATATCATGCAGGATGGCGCGGTGTGGTGCGCCACGATCGGCAAGTTCGTCAACATCGCAGCTTCGGTTCGCATCAACGCCACCAACCATCCGACATGGCGGGCGACGCTCCACCATTTCACCTATCGTGCCGCCAACTACTGGGACGATGCGGAGAACGAGGAGGAGTTCTTCGAGTGGCGCCGGGAGCATAGGGTCACGATCGGCCACGACGTATGGATCGGTCACGGCGCAACCATCCTCCCCGGCGTCACCGTCGGTAATGGCGCGGTCATCGGAGCCGGTGCGGTCGTATCCAAAGACGTGGCACCCTTTACCATCGTCGGCGGTGTTCCCGCGAAGCTCATCCGCGAGCGCTTCACGAAGGAGATCGGCGAGCGGATGGACGAACTCGCCTGGTGGGATTGGGACCATCGCAAGCTGCGCGCTGCACTGGATGATTTCCGCAGTCTGACGGCAGAAGATTTTCTCAGCCGGCATGGCAGCCATTCGCAGGCGGCGAAAACGCTTGAGGCAGGATGAACGGAAGAATGCCATCATCATTCTGTCACGCAAATCGCCTAGCGCAGGGCCGGTGTCGGGAGCCCGACCCAACCTGCAACCCATCAGCCTTCACCTGAACGCAGATCGAGTTCATGCGCTACGCCATCTATTTCTCACCCGCTCCCGATGACCCGCTGACCGCGACGGCCAGCGAATGGCTGGGGCGCGATGCCTTTTCGGGGCAGATGCTCGATCCGCCGGCGTCGCTTTCCCTGCCGGTGGCGCAGTGGCAGGACCTGGTTGCCGAGCCGCAGCGATATGGGTTTCACGCCACGCTGAAGGCACCGTTCGCACTTCGCGAGGGACGCACAGAGGCAGATCTCGTCGATGCGTTCGACCGCTTCGTGGCAGCCACGGAGACCCTTGCCATTCCGCGGATCGTTGTCGGGCAGCTCGGGCCCTTCTTCGCGCTCGTTCCGGGTGATCTTCATCCGCCGCTGCAGGCATTTGCCGCTTCCGTGGTCGAAGCGTTCGAACCTTTCCGGGCACCCCTTTCCGAGGCCGACGTCGCACGCCGCAGACCGGAGCGCCTGACCCTGGCGGAGCGGCAGAACCTCGACCGGTGGGGCTATCCCTATGTCATGGACGAGTTCCGCTTCCACATGACGCTGACGCGGCCGGTCGATGGCACTCTTGCTCCGCATGTTCATGCCGAGTTGCGGCAGCGTTTTGCACCTTATGCAAATGCACCGCTCGCCATCGACGGTCTTGCGCTCTTCGTCGAACGCAGCCGCGGCGAGCCCTTCACGATCCATCGATGGCGGCCCCTTGGCATGCCGCAGGACAACAGAAAGATCCTCCCATGAGCGTAGAAACCGTTCTGTCGAATGCCCGCATCATCGTCGGTGACGAGATCATTGCCGGATCTCTGGTCATCCGCGACGGACGGATTGCCGAGATTTCCGCGGGGGCGTCTCGGGCCGGGGAGGATTTCGAGGGCGACTATCTCATTCCCGGACTGATCGAGTTGCACACGGACCATCTCGAGCAGCACTACTCGCCGCGCCCCGGCGTCCGCTGGAACACTACGGCTGCCATACAGGCGCATGACGCTCAGGTGGCGACCTCAGGCATCACGACGGTCTTCGACTGCCTGCGCATGGGTGCGGACGAGGATGGTGGATTCGAAAAGGGGGAGATGCGCAGCCTCGCCGATGCCATCCAGGCTGCCCAGGCCGACGGACGGCTACGGGCAGAGCACCTCTTCCACCTGCGCTGCGAGGTTTCCTCGGACAACGTGCTCGAGCATTTTGCCGACTTCGAGCACGATCCCTATGTCCGCCTCGTCTCCCTGATGGACCATGCGCCGGGCCAGCGGCAGTTCCAGTCGATGGACCAGTATATCCTTTACTACAAGGAGAAGCGCGGCCTGAGCGACGAGGCCTTCGCTCACTTCGTGGCACGGCGCCAGGCGGCTTCGGCCAAATACGCCGCCGGCCACCGAAACGAATTGGCCCGCATCTGCGCCGAGCGCGGCATCACCGTCGCGAGCCATGACGATGCGACGCTCGATCATGTCGACGAGGCAATCGGTCACGGTGTGCGGCTGGCGGAATTCCCCACCAGCTTCGATGCCGCGGAGGCGTCACACAAGGCGGGGATGAGCGTACTGATGGGCGCCCCGAACATCGTTCGAGGCAAGTCGCACTCGGGCAACATTGCTGCGCGTGAGCTTGCTGAACGCGGCGTGCTGGACGTGCTTTCGTCCGATTACGTGCCGCTCAGCCTGCTGCACGCGCCCTTCGTGCTCGCCGACGATATCGATGCCATCTCGCTTCCGCGAGCGATCGCGATGGTCACCTCCACGCCCGCACGAACCGTGGGGCTGGATGACCGTGGCCGGATCGCACCCGGTCTTCGCGCCGACCTCGTTCGCGTCAAGCGCGACAATGGTGTGCCGGTAGCACGCGCGACATGGCGGGAAGGCCGGCGGGTGGCGTGATGGGCGACGCTTCTTCAGCCCGGCGTACCATTGCCGGCAGGCTGATCGTCGTCGTCGGGCCGAGCGGCGCCGGCAAGGACACGCTGATGTCCTATGCCGCTCAACACTTAAAGGAGCGGCCGGAGGTGGTCTTCGTGCGGCGCGTAATCACGCGCGACGGAGGTTCCGGTGGAGAGGACCACGACGCTGTGTCCGATGCGGCCTTCCGCCGGATGTCCCAATCTGGCGGCTTCGCCGTCTGGTGGGAAGCGCACGGCCTCTGTTACGGAATCCCGATCGAGACGCGACATCAAATCGACCTAGGCCATGTCGTGGTGGCGAACGGCTCGCGTGCCGCCCTGCCCCACTTCAGCGCCGCATTTCCGGCAATGACCGTCATCAATGTCACGGCGCGACCTGAGGTTCTGGCTACCCGGCTGGAATCACGCGGACGGGAAACGCGCGACGAGATTCTCCGACGGCTGCAGCGCAGTTCACCGCAGCTCGTCGGGCCCTACGAGCTTTTGACGATCGACAACAGCGGATTGATCGAGGAAGCAGGTCAGGCCATGGTCGATGCCCTGACGAGGTATCTTCCGGCTTTCTCGTGTCGCTAGTGCGCCTCGTCCCAGTTTGACGCTGCGCGCGCATCGACCTTCAGCGGCACCTTCAAGGCGATCGCCGGCATAGCCGCCTGCTCCATGGTCGCCGTGATGACGGGCAGCGTCTTCTCGATCTCTGCGTCTTCCACTTCGAAGATCAGTTCGTCATGGACCTGCAGAAGCATGCGGGCAGACAGGTTCGCAGATTGGAGAGCCTGTTCCATCCTGACCATGGCGCGACGGATGATGTCGGCGGCCGACCCCTGGATCGGCGCGTTGATGGCAGCCCGTTCGTTGAAGGAGCGCACCTGCGGATTGGAGGACCGTATCTCCGGATAGTGCGCCCGGCGACCGAAGATGGTTTCGACGTAGCCGTGCTCGCGGGCGAATTCCTTGGTGCTGTCCATGTAGTCGCGGATGCCGGGGAATCGCTCGAAATACTTCTTGATGTACTCGCCTGCTTCGGAGCGCTCGATGGAGAGCTGGTTCGCCAGACCGAAGGCGGAGATGCCGTAGATGATGCCGAAGTTGATCGCCTTGGCGCGGCGGCGGATCTCGCTTGGCATGCCCTCAACCGGTACCCCGAACATTTCCGAGGCGGTCATCGCGTGGATGTCGATGCCGTCTGCAAACGCCTGGCGCAGTTGCGGGATGTCAGCGACATGGGCGAGTACCCGCAGTTCGATCTGGCTGTAGTCGGCAGAGACAAGCTTGTGGCCGGATGTGGCGATGAAGGCGGTGCGGATCTTCCGTCCTTCGGTCGTGCGGATTGGGATGTTCTGCAGGTTCGGCTCGACCGACGAAAGACGCCCGGTCGTCGTCGATGCCAGTGAATAGGACGTGTGAACGCGCTTTGTCTGCGGGTGGATGTAGCCCGGCAGAGCGTCTGTATAGGTAGACTTTAGCTTGGTCAGTTGCCGCCAGTCGACGATCTTGCGCGGAAACTCGTGCCCGGCCGCAGCCAGGTCTTCCAGCACCTGCGCCGAGGTGGACCACTGGCCCGTCTTCGTCTTTGCCCCGCCCGGCAGGCCCATCTTGCCGAACAGGAAGTCGCCCAGCTGCTTCGGTGAGCCGATCGTGAAGCGCTCGCCGGCGATCTCGTAGATCTCGTCCTCTATCGCCGCGGCCTTTTGCGCGAGCTCCCCCGACAGCCGAGAGAGTATCTGGCGGTCGACCGTGATGCCGCGCTCCTCCATGCGGGCGAGCGTGGAGACCATCGGCCGCTCCAGCCGCTCATAGACGCGCATCAATCGGTCGGCGACCAGCCGCGGTTTCAGAACCATGGCAAGCCTGAGGGTGAGATCCGCCTTTTCGGCGGCGTAGACCGTAGCCCGGTCGATCTCGACCATATCAAAGCTCACGCCAGACTTGCCCGTCCCCGCGACATCCTTGAATGAGACCGGCATATGGCCAAGCCAGCGGTCGGAGAGCGAATCGAGGCTGTGTCCGCCCCTGCCTGCCTCCAGGACGTAGGACATGAGCATCACGTCGTCATAGGCGGCGATTTCGATCCCGTACCGCTTGAGGAGCAGATAGGCATATTTCAGGTTATGCCCGACCTTGAGGACGGAAGCATCTTCGAGCAGGGGCTTCAGCCGCTCCATCACCTCGGCGGCGGTCAGCTGATTGTCGGCACGGCCATTGCCGAGCAGATCATTGCTTCCAGTCTTGTGGCCGAAGGGGATATAGGCGGCCCGGACGTCGAGACCGGACGCATTACGGCTATTGTCGGCGAGCGCCAGCGAGATCCCCACGACATCCGACAGCATCGGGTCGATGGACGTTCCCTCGGCTTCAAAAGCCACCAGTCCGGTTTCCCGGGCTGACCGGAGCCAATCGTCCAGGTCCTCCAGATCGTCGATCGTGACGTAGCAGCTCTTGTCGATCTTCGCCGTCGCGAAGGCCTCAGCTCGTGCCTTGGCAAGTTCCGCCGGGGTACTGTTGCCGTAGGGGTCAGTTGTGCCGGCCTTGCCACCGGCAGGCGTCGCTACCCTGGGCTCGGCACTGCTGGTGCCGGCATCGAGATCCGGCCCCCGCGCCGCCGCTCCCCATTCGACCTGCACGTGCGCCGGCTCGATCGCGCTGGCATCGCAGTCGCAGGCCTCCGCCACACGGCGCGTCAACGTCCCGAATTCCATGGCCTTCAGGAAACCGATCAGCTTCGGTCCGTTCTGCGGCTCCAGCACGAGAGCATCCAGCGGCATATCAAGGGGTGCATCCGTCCGCAGTTCAACGAGCCGGCGCGACAGGCGTGCCAGTTCCGCATTGGCAACGATGTTCTCACGCCGCTTGACCTGCTTGATCTCCGCAGCACGGGCGAGAAGCGTATCGAGGTCGCCGAACTCCTCCAGGAGCTGGGCTGCGGTCTTCGGGCCGATCCCGGGGATGCCGGGGACATTGTCGACGGAATCCCCGACCATTGCCTGCAGGTCGATCATCTTCTCAGGCGGCACACCCCATTTCTCGATGACTTCTGGTATGCCTATCTGCTTGTCCTTCATGCTGTCATACATGTGGACATTCGGGGTCACGAGCTGCATCAGGTCCTTGTCGGACGAGATGATCGTGACGTCAGCGCCGATCGCTTCCGCCTGCCTAGCATAGGTGGCAATGATGTCGTCCGCCTCGAAGCCTTCGGTCTCGATACAGGGAAGGTTGAATGCCCTCGTTGCCTGGCGGATCAGCCCGAACTGCGGGATCAGGTCTTCCGGCGGCTCGGAACGGTTCGCCTTGTAGGCGTTGTAGAGGTCCTTGCGGAAGGTCTTCGCGGAATAGTCGAAGATCACGGCAAAATGCGTGGGCGTCACCCCGACCGAGGTGTCGCGCGCATCGGTGAGCAGCTTCCAGAGCATGTTGCAGAAGCCCGAGACCGCCCCCACGGGCAGGCCGTCGGACTTGCGGGTCAGTGGGGGAAGGGCGTGGAACGCCCGGAAGATGAAGCCGGAGCCATCGACAAGGAAGAGGTGATCACCTTTTTTCATGGCTATGGAATAGCGTGGGGCACCCGCGTCGTCCATGAAAATCAGGCCGCGCCTAGCGGCTCGGCATCACCCGAACGTTACCGATTTGTAATTCTGCATTCCCTTGAAAAGCCCGGTTTCACTTATCATCTCCAGCTTACCGGCGACTGATCACGCCGCAGTCCGGCAGCTGGCTCGTCCCCCGCCGCGCCGGACCGGACAAAGGCCTCACCCCCTCTCCGGGCCTTTGTCCTCCTGTTGAAACCGCCATGGCCGTTCCCCTCCCGGCCGTGGCGGTTTTCTCTTGTCAGGCCTCCCACCACAGGGTTGGCGAAAGCATGGGCTGCTATATATTCGCGCAGTACTGCCGACAGGGCTCCCTTCATGCCGTTCGACCGCTCCCATAGCGCAACTTATCTCGCCGGCCAGCTCGCCAAGTGCTTCGCGCGATCGCTGCAGAATCGGGCAGCGGGGCTCGGTTTTTCGCCCGGCCAATTCCCGGTTCTCCTGGAGCTGTGGCAGGAAGACGGTCTGACGCAGAAGCAATTGCTGGATCGACTCGAGGTCGAGCAGGCGACACTCGCCAATACGCTTGCCCGCATGGAACGTGACGGACTGATCCGTCGCGAGCCGCATCCCCATGACGGGCGGGCACAAATCATCCAACTGACGGAAAGCGCCAGGGACCTTGAAAAAAGTGCGATCGATGCGGCAGCCGAGGCCGATGCCGCACTTTTCGAAGGTTTTCGTCAGTTCGAACGGGAACTGATGCTGGAATACATGCGAATGGCGATAGAGAATGCCCGCAAGGCCTGAAGGGGCGGCTCGGGCGGGGCTCGAAACAAGCGCATCTTTGCAATAAGGTCGCCCCTGTTCTCCCAGACAGGATTTTCCCATGACAGACCTTTCCCCCATACTTGACCGCGCCGACCGCAACCTCGACGACAGCCTCGACCGCCTTTCCCGGTTGGTACGCATCAAGTCGATCTCCACCGACCCGGCCTACAAGGCGGATTGCCGCGCCGCAGCCGAATGGTTGGTTGCGACCCTTGCCGATATCGGTTTCGACGCATCGATCCGTGATACGGCCGGCCATCCGATGGTGGTTGCCCATCATGCGGGCGCCACGGATGACGCACCGCACGTCCTATTCTACGGCCACTACGACGTCCAGCCAGTCGATCCGATCGAGCTCTGGGAGAACGATCCCTTCGCTCCTTCGGTCAAGGATATCGGCGCTGGGCGCAAGGTGATCACGGGCCGCGGCACGGCCGACGACAAGGGCCAGTTGATGACCTTCGTCGAAGCCTGCCGCGCCTACAAGGAGGTCAATGGCAGCCTGCCGCTCCGGGTCACCATCCTGTTCGAGGGCGAGGAAGAATCGGGCTCGCCTTCGCTGAAGCCGTTCCTGGAAGCGAATGCGGAAGAGCTCAGGGCGAGTTGCGCGCTCGTTTGCGATACGGGCATGTGGGATGGCGACACGCCGGCGATTGCAGCTGCCCTTCGCGGCTTGGTCGGAGAAGAGATCATCATTTCGGCGGCAGATCGAGACCTGCATTCGGGGCTGTTCGGCGGAGCCGCAGCAAACCCGATCCATATCCTGACGGATATCCTGGCAGGTCTGCGTGACGAGACCGGCCGCATTACCCTTGAGGGCTTCTACGATGGTGTCGAGGAGACGCCCTCAAACATCAAGGCGGGCTGGGAGAGCCTTGGCCGCAGCGCGGAGAACTTCCTTGGCGACGTCGGGCTTTCGATACCTGCCGGCGAGAAGGGACGATCCGTCCTGGAACTGACCTGGGCGCGCCCCACCTGCGAGGTCAACGGCATCTGGGGCGGCTATACAGGGGAAGGCTTCAAGACGGTGATCGCCGCCAAGGCGTCCGCCAAGGTCTCGTTCCGTCTTGTCGGACAACAGGATCCGGCGAAGATCCGCGAGAGCTTCCGTGCCTATGTCCGCTCCAGAGTTCCAGCAGATTGCTCCGTTGAGTTCCACGAGCACGGAGGATCTCCGGCGATCCAGCTGTCGTATGACTCACCGGTTCTTACCAAGGCGAAGGCTGCGTTGTCGGACGAGTGGGCCAATCCGGCCGTCGTTATCGGCATGGGTGGTTCGATACCTATCGTCGGCGACTTCCAGAAGATGCTCGGCATGGAATCCTTGCTGGTGGGCTTCGGCCTCGTCGATGACCGGATTCATTCGCCGAACGAGAAATACGACCTTAAGTCGTTCCACAAGGGCATTCGGTCATGGGTGCGCATTATCGCTGCCCTGGCGGCCCGGTAGCCGAAGCTCGGCTCGAACTTTACGCACAAAAAAGGTCGGGCTGGCCCGACCTTTCTGATTCCCGATTCTTTTAGTGCCAGTACATCCGTGGTCACCCAGGAATCGGGACTGGCATTTCCGGCGCGTCCGCTTCAGGCGCTTGAGGCCAACCGCGGCTCTGGCGATCATCATCGCCCCTGCTGGTTAACATTTCGTAAACAACGAATATGCCAACCATCGGCGCGATGGCGCGGTTTCCCGCATTTGCTCACTGCGCCGGAAATGCCGATAGACCGAGAGATGGGAAGAAGGATCTCTATTTGCAAGAGCTAAAATACAAAAAGGCCGGACAGGCCGGCCTTCTCGTCAGAATTCAAACCTGAATCAGGCTGTCTGCAGCTGGTCAGCAGCAACCTTGCCGGAGCGGCGGTCGGTAACCAGTTCGTAGGAGAGCTTCTGCCCGTCGTTCAACGAGCTCATGCCGGCGCGCTCAACAGCGGAAATGTGGACGAAAACGTCGGCGCTGCCGTCATCCGGCTGGATGAAGCCATAGCCCTTGGTTGCGTTGAACCACTTAACAGTACCAGTAGCCATATCGATGCCTTTCTTATGCAAATATCGGCGATGTCCCAGCAAGGCCGGAACGGGGAAGTTCGTATTTGCAGAAAGATGGTCGAGAGCACCGGGGCGCTTAGAGCAGGCTTATCAAACAAATAGCGACGCGAAGGAGATAGAAGCGGGACCCATCCCTGTCAAGAATGAGCGGCCGATCGACTATCCTCCAAAAGCAGAAAACCCGGCGCGGGAGGAGGAGCGCCGGGTTTCCGATACTGACCAGCAACTGGGAGGAGGAGGTGTTGCCGGTCCCATCCAAGGAACGCTGGGAGGAGGAGTGCGTCCTTCGATGATTGAAATATACACCGCCCGCGCTTGGAGAACAGCGATCTTTTCGCAGCGCAGCATTGCATCATATGCATAGCAGAAATGGAGTTGCCTCTGACTCGGCTAAATTCTATTCATTCGACATGAGCCTCGACACCGTCCGCCAGTTCTTTTCCCGTTACGCACCCGATATAGAAGTCATCGTCACCGAGGAGAGCTCCGCCACGGTTGCTCTCGCTGCGGCGGCCCACGGTGTCGAGCCAGTGCAAATCGCAAAGACGATTGGCGTTCAGGCAGGCCCGACCGCAGTATTGGTCGTCATGGCTGGAACGGCCCGCCTGGACAACAGAAAATTTCGGGATCACTTCGGCGCAAAGCCGCGGATGCTGGGTGGTGAAGACGTAACGCAACTCACCGGCCATCCCGTAGGAGGCGTCTGTCCATTCGGACTGATCTCGGACGTGCCGGTCTTCTGCGACGCGTCGCTCCGTGTGGTGCCGGAAGTCATCCCGGCAGCGGGCGCGGCGAATTCTGCCGTCCGAATATCTCCGGAGCGGATGGCCGAACTGAGCAATGCGAAATGGATCGACGTCTGCCAGACGGCCTGACGATTTGCCTGGGCGTCAGTAATAGCGGCGGTACCAGGGGCTACGGTTTTCGAGTGCCTGAGTCCCGACGAGATAGCCAATGGCGAAGCCGATCGCCCCTACCAGCGTGAAGATCGTGGTTGCGGTCGCCGGATGCTCGCGGATCGCTCCGGCGACCGAGCTCGCTTCTTCCTGGACGTAGGATGCCGCGCTTCCGGCGCGGTCCGCGAGGCGGTCCCTCAATGCCGCGACCTCAGCCCTCAACCCTGCAATATCTTCGCCGATCTTTCCGTTCCGATCGGAATCAGTCTCGCCCATCGGCTTCACGCTTCCTGCAGATTCGACCATAGCAGCCTCCATCGTTGCTCGTGCCGGATCAACTTTTCGCGCTGCAATAGGTTCCGTCCCGGAGCCAGCTGCGATGCTCAGGTGCCGCGGCTTTCGGCGAGGATATGGGCGAGCGATTCGAGCTTCTCCTGCTCGCTCAGGCCCTTCTGCATGGAATGGACAAGGATCAGGGCAAGCGCCTCCCCATCGGGGCTCGACTTGCTGATGTTGTGCTCGACACATGCTTGGTCGAACACTTTCTGCAACATGCTCAGCTGGTCCGGGCCTACCGGATTGCGAACCGTCTTAGTCGGCACACGAACCTCCCCTGCTGTTGCGGCCCAAATCAAGTTCCACCCCTGTTCCCTAGAGGGGATTGATCGCATAAACTTTGGCTTTATGAAGGCGGACTTGTGCAGGGCTTGCGTCGAGGCAGGTTGCGCGCACGGAGCTGCGGGGCTAACGGCCCGAAAAAGACGTTGAGCGAGCGCCGGGGGATGGCGCTCGCTCATGGTCGTTCACGGCTCCGCCTTACGCTGCGCCGGCAGGATCGCCGATCGGCAGAAGCGCCGGATCAAGATTCGGATCCTGTGGGTTCTTCGTATCTCCTGGATCCTGAACCGGCGTCAGAGGTGGCTTGCCCTGCGTCCTGTCCGGAATGCCGGGGGTAGAGGTCGGGCCCCGAGGAGTTTCGGACGCCGGTGTCGGTATTGGATCTCTGTTCGGCATGGCATAGTCCTTTCATCGTTCAGGAGCGCAACGGAGTGCGCGCGACATTGTTCCGCTCCAAGGAGGGAAACGGCGGTCACCTGCCACGTCTTTCAGAGAACCTACTCGGTTGCGACGCTCTGCTCTTCGACAGGCTTTTTCTTCGACGCGACGAGCGTCTGATCGTCAGAGGCGACGCTTGCGGTCGTGGTGGAGTAGTCGACAGATGTCGAAGCGGTCACCTTGGGGTGTCCCGCACAGTCAGCCAACGCCGCAGATGCCATCAGGCCGAGCGCCGAAAGGGTTGCGAGAATTAACTTCATGGCATTCTCCTTCCTTGGTTGCGGCTGCAGGGTACGCTCGAACTGTGAGAAGGCAAAATCACAAATCCGCTCCCTGAGCCGAATTTCCTGCCTGCGCCATGAAACCACCGCGGAGGCCATGGGTTCACCCTTCGTGACAACAAGGGAGATCACTCATGAAAAAGATACTCGCCATCGGCTGCGTCACCCTCTCGCTGGCCGCATGCACGGCAACTGAACGTGGCGCCGGTATCGGTGCGGCGACCGGAGCCGTCGTGGGCGGTGCCGTGACCGGAGATGTTCGCGGTGCCGCTGTCGGCGCTGCTGTGGGCGGCGCATCCGGCGCCCTGATCGGAAGCGTGCAGGATCAACCTGGCCGCTGCTACTATCGCGACCGCTACGGAAACCGCTACATCGACGACTGCTGATGTCGACGGCCGGTCTGGATCAATCGGGCCGGCCGCTTCATCTTCCTTCTCCGTTCTTCGAGACAGCGATCCGAGGGACCGGGTCACATCGACTTAAGCGATCGTCTTCTTGAACAGGACGGTACCGTCGTCCCCAATGAAATCGAACTCTGCGCTTTCATCCTTCAGGCAGGCTGCGAGAAAGCCAATGCGCGCCTCGCTGAAGAGTGCACGGGGATGGGGCTTAACCGGACGAGCCTCGGCTCCGGCTCCGGACGTAAAATAGGCTATGCCTTCATCCTCGATGCAGGACAGATCGTGATCATGACCGTTGAGATAGGCATCCTCACGAGGCTTCCTCCAACATGGCAAGTTTATGGCAAGCAGGTGCCCGCACTCTGCGATCGTCGCGCGTTTCTGCGTCTATCATCCGGCGCGCCGGGCCAGTGTCCGTAGCACCGCGTCAATTGGCCGCCGGCAGTGGCGGGATGAGGAGACATCGGGATTTCCTGGAAAGGATACCTCTCAGCCTCGCATTCCAGAGGTCTTAACCCCCCCTTAAATCGCCGCATTTAGAGTCCAGCGGAATGCGCGGGCGATGTGCAACCGCCGGTCGCGGCCGGCGCAGCGGGGGTGACCGACGCGACATGGCGGCGAAACGAAAATCGGGACAGAGGGTCGAGCCCTCCTTTGACGACGGTGAATATGTCGACGAGGATTTCCGGCTTCGTTCCGAAGACCGGATAGCCGGCGGCGGCAGGAAGCGGCCGTCGCCAGCGAGGAAGGAGGCGCCGCGCCGGCCTCGCAAGGGCAAACCGACCCGGCAGTCCCGCGGCTTTTTTGCGCCTCTTCGTTCCCTTCTCTATTGGTGCCTTGTTCTCGGCATATGGGTCGGGATCGGCGTGGGCGGCCTCGTGCTGTACTTCGGCGCCCAGATGCCCGCCGCGAGCACCTGGGCCATCCCGGACCGTCCTCCGAACATCAAGATCGTCTCCACCGACGGCTCCGTGATCGCAAACCGCGGCGCCACGGGCGGCGAAGCGCTGGCGCTCGAGGAGATGTCGCCCTTCATCCCGCAGGCGGTCATGGCGATCGAGGACCGGCGCTTCTACATGCATTTCGGGGTCGACCCGCTGGGGCTGACGCGCGCCTTCATCAACAATGTTACCGGCCAACCGATCCAGGGCGGCTCCACCATCACCCAGCAACTTGCCAAGAACCTGTTCCTCTCCCCCGAAAGAACCTTCGAGCGGAAGATCCAGGAGGTGCTGCTTGCCTTCTGGCTGGAACACAAATTCAGCAAGGACCAGATCCTGGCGATGTATCTCAACCGGGTCTTCTTCGGCTCGAACGCCTATGGAGTGGAGGCAGCGTCGCGACGGTACTTCAACAAGTCCGCTCGTGACGTGAACCTGGGCGAGGCGGCACTTCTCGCCGGGCTGCTGAAGGCCCCTTCCCGCCTGTCTCCCGCGCGCGACCCGGAAGCGGCCGAAGAGCGTGCCCAGGTGGTACTCGGGGCTATGCTGGAGGAGGGCTACGTCACGGAAGACGAGATCAAGACCGCCATGTCCCAGCCGCCCACAAAGGCCCGCAGCTACTGGTCGGGCGCGGAACACTACGCTGCCGACATAGTCATGGACGAGGTCAAGAAGCTGCTTGGCGAGGTGAAGCAGGACGTCGTGGTCGAGACGACCATCGACCTCTCGCTCGAACGCAAGGCAGAAGAGGCCCTCACGGATATTCTTGACGACGAGGGCGGCAAGCTCAATGCCAGCCAGGCGGCCCTGGTCTCAATGGATGCCACGGGCGCCATTCGCGCGCTGGTGGGCGGCAAGGATTACGCGCAGAGCCAGTTCAACCGCGCCGTGACCGCCAAGCGTCAGCCGGGATCCGCCTTCAAGCCGTTCGTCTATGCCGCCGCGCTCGAAGCCGGGATACGGCCGGACTCCGTGCGCAACGACGCACCGGTCCGGATCGGCAAGTGGACGCCGGAGAACTACGACCAGAAGTACCGGGGTCAGGTGACAGTTTCCTCGGCGCTCTCCCAGTCGCTCAACACCATTGCCGCCCAACTGGTCATGGAGGTCGGACCGGACGAGGTGGTGAGCCTGGCGCACCGGATGGGGATAGAGCAGGAGATGCAGCCCAACGCATCCATCGCGCTCGGCACATCGGAAGTGCCGCTCGTGGAACTAACGGCCGCCTACGCCCCCTTCATGAACGGAGGCTACAAGGCGACCCCGCACATCGTGCGCCGCATCCTCGACACGGACGGCAATGTTCTTCACGAGAGCAGCTATGACAACCCGCCGCGGGTGCTTAGCGAGACCATCGTCGCCACAATGAACAGCATGCTCACGCGGGTCATCCAGGAAGGCACCGGCAAGGCGGCGAGGCTCGACAACTGGCAGGCAGCCGGCAAGACGGGCACCACCCAATCCTTCCGCGACGCGATCTTCGTCGGCTTTACCAGCATCATGACCACGGGGATCTGGTTCGGCAACGACGACGGCACCTCGATGAAAAAGGTGACGGGTGGCGGCCTGCCTGCAAGGGCGTGGAAGGAGTACATGACGGCCGCCCATGCAGGCTACTCGCCGACGCCGCTGTTCGGCAGCCATGGCGGCTTCGCGCTGCCACCGGCTGCCGAGCCGGAGAGGGAGCCGACGACGATCGGTGACATTATATCCGGAGTCCTCCCCGGATCTTCTGCGCCCGATGACTATCCGGCCGCACCCTCTGCTGCGCGTCACGATGCCTATCCACCCGAGGGCGAAATTCCCGTCCGCGATTATCGCGAGTACCGTGGTCCCTACGACGGGTTCGAAGATGCACCCATGCCGCGCGAGGGTTATGCTGAAGGCCCGATACCACCTGGCGAAGTCGGTTCCCCGAGCGGGAGGGGATCGGCCCGGCAGACAACCCTCTACGACCTGATCATGGGCCAGTGAGGTCGATAGCGCCGCATTCACAATTGCGTGTTTTTTTACCGGCGTCGGCATGGCGGCGCGCCTTGCAGTCGAAAAATCACGTCCTTATATACGCCGCATGACGCAGCGAATGCTGCCGGAATACACAAGACCATCCCATTCGAGGAACTGTCAGCGGAATGCCTGACCGGGGTTCCGACGGTTCGCTTAAAGGAGAGAGAAAAATGGCAAAAGTAATTGGCATCGACCTCGGCACGACGAACTCCTGCGTCGCCATCATGGACGGCAAGGACGCAAAGGTCATCGAGAACGCTGAAGGCGCGCGCACCACGCCTTCCATGGTCGCCTTCACCGATGACGGGGAGCGCCTCGTCGGCCAGCCGGCAAAGCGCCAGGCCGTGACCAATCCCACCAATACCCTCTTCGCAGTCAAGCGCCTGATCGGCCGCCGCTACGAAGACCCGACGGTGGAGAAGGACAAGGGTCTCGTTCCCTTCGAAATCTCCAAGGGTGACAATGGCGATGCCTGGGTCAAGGCTCAGGGCAAGGGCTACTCGCCTGCGCAGATCTCCGCGATGATCCTCCAGAAGATGAAGGAAACGGCTGAATCCTACCTCGGCGAGAAGGTCGAGAAGGCGGTCATCACCGTTCCTGCCTACTTTAATGACGCGCAGCGCCAGGCAACCAAGGATGCCGGCAAGATCGCCGGCCTTGAAGTTCTCCGCATCATCAACGAGCCAACGGCTGCTGCACTCGCTTACGGCCTCGACAAGAAGGACGGCAAGACGATCGCCGTCTACGACCTTGGCGGTGGCACCTTCGATATCTCGGTCCTCGAGATCGGTGACGGCGTCTTCGAAGTGAAGTCGACGAATGGTGATACCTTCCTCGGCGGTGAAGATTTCGACATGCGTCTCGTCGAATATCTGGCCGGTGAGTTCAAGAAGGACCAGGGCATCGACCTGAAGAACGACAAGCTTGCCCTGCAGCGCCTCAAGGAAGCTGCGGAAAAGGCCAAGATCGAGCTGTCGTCCTCGCAGCAGACCGAAATCAACCTGCCGTTCATCACGGCGGATGCCTCCGGTCCGAAGCACCTGACGATGAAGCTGACCCGTGCCAAGTTCGAAAGCCTGGTCGACGACCTGATCCAGCGCACCGTTGCTCCGTGCAAGGCAGCGCTCAAGGATGCTGGCGTGACCGCCGGTGAAATCGACGAAGTCGTTCTGGTCGGCGGCATGAGCCGCATGCCGAAGGTGCAGGAGACCGTGAAGCAGCTGTTCGGCAAGGAGCCGCACAAGGGCGTCAACCCTGACGAAGTGGTGGCCATGGGCGCTGCGATCCAGGCCGGCGTTCTGCAGGGCGACGTCAAGGACGTGCTGCTGCTCGACGTAACCCCGCTGTCGCTCGGCATCGAAACGCTCGGTGGCGTCTTCACCCGCCTGATCGACCGCAACACGACGATCCCGACGAAGAAGAGCCAGACATTCTCGACCGCCGAGGACAACCAGTCGGCCGTGACCATTCGCGTCAGCCAGGGCGAGCGCGAAATGGCTGCCGACAACAAGCTGCTCGGCCAATTCGACCTCGTTGGCCTGCCGCCGGCACCGCGTGGAGTACCGCAGATCGAAGTCACCTTCGACATCGACGCGAACGGCATCGTACAGGTCTCGGCCAAGGACAAGGGCACCGGCAAGGAGCAGCAGATCCGCATCCAGGCTTCCGGCGGTCTGTCCGACGCCGATATCGAGAAGATGGTCAAGGACGCCGAGGCTCATGCCGAGGAAGACAAGAAGCGTCGTGCAGGCGTCGAGGCGAAGAACCAGGCCGAAAGCCTGATCCATTCGACCGAGAAGTCGCTGCAGGAATATGGCGAGAAGGTCTCCGAGACCGATCGCAAGTCCATTGAGGACGCGATCGCCTCGCTGAAGTCCGCCGTCGAGGCCTCCGAGCCGGATGCCGACGACATCCAGGCGAAGACCCAGACGCTGATGGAAGTGTCGATGAAACTCGGCCAGGCCATCTATGAGGCCCAGCAGGCGGAAGCTTCCGAAGGTTCCGAGGGCGGCAACAATGACGACGGTGTCGTCGATGCCGACTACGAGGAAATCAAGGACGACAAGAAGTCGGCTTGAGGCTCGTCTGTTGGCGACCCTCATGAAGATAGTCGACTAGAAACTCCGGCTGCCATCGTGCAGCCGGAATCCTTTCGGGAGCCGTTACCTCCATGGCAAAAGCTGATTTTTACGAAACCTTGGGTGTCGGCAGGTCCGCTGACGAGAAGGAGTTGAAGAGCGCCTTCCGCAAGCTCGCGATGAAGTATCATCCCGACAAGAATCCGGGCGATACCGAGGCCGAAAAGAAGTTCAAGGAGATCAACGAGGCCTACGAGACCTTGAAGGATCCCCAGAAGCGTGCCGCCTACGACCGGTTCGGACACGCCGCCTTCGAAGCCGGTGGCATGGGCCCTGGCGGCATGGGCGGTGGTTTCGGTGCGGCAGGCGCCGGCGGCTTCTCGGATATATTCGAGGATATCTTTGGCGAGATGATGGGCGGTGGACGGGCACGACGCTCCTCCGGCGGTCGCGAGCGCGGCGCCGACCTGCGCTACAACATGGAAATCACGCTGGAAGAAGCCTTCAGCGGCAAGACCGCCCAGATCCGCGTCCCGACCTCCATCACCTGCGATGTCTGTTCGGGCTCCGGGGCGAAACCGGGGACGCAGCCGAAAACCTGCGGTACCTGCCACGGCTCCGGTCGAGTGCGCGCCAGCCAGGGCTTCTTTTCCGTCGAGCGGACCTGTCCGACCTGTCACGGGCGCGGCCAGACGATCACCGATCCGTGTACCAAGTGCCATGGTCAGGGGCGCGTATCGGAAGAGCGCTCGCTGTCGGTCAACATCCCGGCCGGCATCGAGGACGGCACCCGCATTCGCCTTCAGGGCGAGGGCGAAGCCGGCATGCGGGGCGGACCAGCCGGTGATCTCTACATCTTCCTGTCGGTGAAGCCGCACCAGTTCTTCCAGCGCGACGGCGCAGACCTGTTCTGCACGGTGCCAATTTCGATGACGACCGCCGCACTGGGCGGAACATTTGACGTTGCGACGCTGGACGGGACCAAGTCCCGGGTGACGGTGCCGGAAGGCACGCAGCCCGGCAAGCAGTTCCGCCTCAAGGGCAAGGGCATGCCGGTACTGCGTTCGTCGCAGACGGGCGACCTGTATATCCAGATCCAGATCGAGACGCCTCAGAAGCTGACCAAGCGTCAGCGCGAGCTGCTGCAGGAATTCGAGGACATCTCCTCGAAGGAAAATAATCCCGAGTCGACCGGCTTCTTTGCACGGATGAAGGAGTTTTTCGAAGGCTGAAAATTGGGTTCCTCCTCCGAGGTGTGCATTGAAAGGCAGCGGATTCCGCTGCCTTTTCCTTTTGAGGGTCAGATCATCGCATTGACCGAATAGGCAGCCAGCATCACAGCGAACCCGAACATGCCCGTTGCCGCGAGTTTTCTGATCGTCCGGTTCGTCAGCCGCCCACTCCCGCCCCTGGCGCTCACCGCGCCGACAAGCAGCCAGAAGCTGGCCGCCAGAACAATGATCGCCGACAGCAGCACCAGCCACGGCAAAGCAGCGTTCAGTTCCACCTGAGGCATGATGACCAAGGCGATGATCGGCGCCTTCGGATTGAGCACGGTGGTGAGGAGGACGTGCCGGCCACTCAATTCTCCGTTTGCGGCGGGGGAGCGGGCAGAGGCACCCCAGAGCCGCCAGCTCAGGAAGAGGACCCAGAGGAAAGCCGCACCGCGAACCCACAGGAGCATCGAGGGATAGGCCGCAAAGGCGGGCGCCAGCACCAGAAGCACCGTCAGGACGACGGCCAAATATCCCGTCAGCTCAGCCCCGATAAGTCTGAGCGAACTGCGCCAGCCGCGTTCATAGCCGGCCAGCATCATGAGCGTGTTGGTAGGGCCTGGCGTCAGAAGCAGCAGAAGGAGAGCCGCTGTGAAAGACAGGATGTGCATCGTATGTTGGTCCGTTCGGCCCCTCTGATGAGGCAGATCGTGCTAACACAGGCGCGTCATCTGTAATTGACACCGATCAAGCGGATAGGCGTTGGTATCAATAGTGCGGCGGTCTGGTGATGGCCGGTGCATCAAGCGACGTTTCCTCCAGCGTCAGGAAACGCTCCGTCAGCCGCTCGAGCCTGGCGCGGGTCTGTTCGACCACTTTCCACTGTTCGGCCAGTTGATCGGAAAGCTCCTCGATCGTTTTCGCCTGGTGGGCAACGGTCTCTTCCAGCCTTACGATACGTTCGTCATCAGCGGCCAACGCGCACACTCCCTCAAGGCCCTACGGCAAGCAGCGAGCCTCAGAGCTCGCCCTTTCGCTTGTAGGGCATCAGCATGATCGCCGATGCCGTTACCGCACCCCCGAAGGTCAGCGCAAGAGGTGCGGCGATCATCACGAACGACAGGATCGGTGTCTGCGATCGGCCGATATGGGTGCCGAGGCCATAGAGGTTGAACCAATAGAGGGCAAAGGCGATGCCGATGCCAAGCGCGATGCCAAAGGCAGCATTGATGGCGAGGAACCTCAGCATATCGACATGGTCTCGGCGAGCTTCCTCCGGCGTCATTTCATCTTTGCGTATGGGCATGGATGCCTCCCAGGCGACAGGAACACGATAGCAGGTTCCTTCATTTGTCGCGCGCGACAAACTGCCCAACCGCCCTTTGGTTCCAAGGCGTCGAACTTTGCTTGCCATCGCCACCCGGAAGCCTTAGCTCCTGCCTATCAGACACGGATGTCCATGGCCCAGAAAGCATTCCTTTCCCGTCTCAAGCTCACCGACTTCCGGAACTATGCGGAAGCAGGCCTTTCGCTGGACAGCCGTCATGTCGTGCTGACCGGAGACAATGGCGCCGGCAAGACGAACCTTCTGGAAGCGGTCTCCTTTCTCTCTCCAGGGCGCGGGCTCAGACGCGCCGTTCTCCCAGACGTGACACGCGTCGGGGCGAGTGGCGGCTTTTCCATCTTTGTCGACATGGAGGGCATGGAAGGTGAGGTCTCGCTGGGCACCGGCATTGATACCCTCGGTGAAACCGTCAGCCGCAAGCTGCGCATCAATGGCACCCCGGCACGGTCGACCGAGGAGCTCTCCGAGCACTTGAACGTGATATGGCTCACGCCATCGATGGACGGGCTCTTCACGGGTGCGGCGTCGGAACGACGACGTTTCCTCGACAGGCTGGTTCTGTCGATCGATCCCGCCCATGGCCGCCGCGCAAGCGACTTCGAACGGGCGATGCGCAGCCGCAACCGACTGCTTTCGGAGGGCCGCTACGACCCCGCCTGGGTTTCGGCTGTCGAAGCTCAGATGGCGGGTCTTGGCGTGGCCATGGCCGCAGCCCGTCTGGAAATGCTGGGCTTGCTGCGCCGCTTGGCCGCCGTGGAGGAGACGCCATTTCCCTCGCCGGCGCTGAACCTCGAAGGCTTCCTGGATGATGCGGCCGATCAGCCGGCAGCGGAGCTGGAAGAGCGCTATCTGGCGGCGCTGCAGGAAGGGCGTCATCGCGATGCCGCGGCTGGCCGTACGCTGGAGGGCCCCCACCGAAGCGACCTTCTCGTTCGCCACCGCGAGAAGGATATGGATGCCGGACGCTGCTCCACCGGCGAACAGAAGGCACTACTGATCGGGCTCATTCTCGCTCATGCCCGTCTGACTGCCAACATGACCGGCTTTGCGCCGGTCCTGCTGCTTGACGAGATTGCCGCCCATCTTGATGAAGGCCGGCGTGCAGCCCTGTTCGACCTGGTCGATGGATTGGGAGGTCAGGCTTTCATGACCGGCACGGACCGCGCGATGTTTTCGGCGCTTGCCGAGCGTGCGCAGTTCTTCAGCGTAGAGGGCGGCAGCATCCGCGGCTGATCCTCGCTTTTCCGCCTCCTCCTAGGCTGCTAGATTGCCCTCATGCAACTGACGCCTGAAGAGATCGAACGCTACCGACGCCACATCCTGCTCCCGGAGATCGGCGGCCATGGGCAACAGCGGCTGAAGAACGCTAGGGTGCTGGTCGTCGGCGCCGGAGGCCTGGGTGCTCCAATCCTCCTCTACCTGGCGGCGGCCGGCATCGGCACAATCGGCATCATCGACGATGATGTCGTCTCGCTTTCGAACCTGCAGCGGCAGGTCATCCACGATACGGGCACGATCGGCGAGCTGAAGACGGAGAGTGCGAGGGCGGCACTCGCGCAGTTGAATCCGACCATCCGGGTCCTCTCCTACGAAGAGCGCTTTTCCGAACGGTGGGCCGGCGAGCATCTGCCGCTCTTCGATCTCCTGGTGGACGGATCGGACAACTTCGATACCCGCTATGCATGTGCGGATGCGGCGCTTGCGGCGCAGGTTCCCCTTGTAACCGGTGCCGTGGGCCGCTTCGACGGATCGCTGACGGTCCTGAAGCCCTATGAGGTCGGCATGGATGGAATGCAGAACCCCAGCTATCGTGACCTGTTTCCCGAGAAACCGCCGCAGGGTCTGATACCTGCCTGCGCAGAAACCGGCATCATCGGGGCTCTGGCGGGCGTGATCGGAACGCTGATGGCGATGGAGACCATCAAGGTCATCACGGGTGTCGGTGAACCTTTGATCGGACGGCTTCTGCTGTATGACGCGCTCGCCGCCAGGTTCGACACCATCCGATACAACCGGCGCCCAGCCGAGAGCGCTGCAGAATGACCGAGGTTCGCCGCATTATCCCGGAAGAGTTCGACCATTGGAATGAGCTTCTTCACCTCATCCGGACAGCGTTCCTCTACATGGACGGCGTCATCGATCCGCCCTCGTCTGCACACCGTCTCAATCTGCAGTCTCTGAAGGAAAAGGCTGCGAGCGAAATCTGCTTCATCACCATGCAGGGCAGCGAGATCTCGGGTTGCATCTTCTGTCGGCCCGAACCACCCGATGAACTCTACATCGGCAAGCTTGCGGTACGGCCGCAGATGCAAGGACAAGGCTTGGGGCGGCAGTTGCTGGAGGCCGCAGAAAGTGTCGCCTTTGCAAGCGGCCATAGCCGGCTTCGCCTGGAGACGCGTATCGAGCTTGCGGGCACCCACGCGACCTTCTCACGCTGGGGCTTCGTCAAATCAGCGGAGAGGTCTCACCCCGGCTATGATCGCGTCACGTTCATCGAGATGGTAAAGACGCTGGCCGCCCCGGTAGCGGAAGCCAGCCAGTTGCTGCGGGACTAGCTTCGGCCCGGCAGAACCCGGTTCGGCGGCCTGTGCCCGTCGAAGAAGGTGCGGATGTTGATGATGACCTTGTCACCCATGTCGATCCGGCCTTCGATCGTCGCTGATCCCATGTGGGGCAACAGAACGACGCGCCCCTCATTAGCCAGCTTCACGAGCCTGGGATTCACAGAAGGTTCATTCTCGTAGACGTCAAGTCCGGCGCCGGCGATCTTGCCGTCGCGCAGCAGCTGGATCATCGCCGCTTCGTCGATGATGTCGCCACGCGCGGTGTTGACGATGAGACTGGTGGGCTGCAGCAGCGCGAGGCGCCGTGCTGACAGAAGATGGAACGTGGCTGGTGTCGACGGGCAGTTGACGGAGACAATATCGACGCGCGCCAGCATCTGGTCGAGACTGTCCCAATAGGTCGCCTCGAGTTCCTCCTCCGTCGCAGGATGAACCCTCTTGCGGTTGTGGTAGTGGATCGACAGGCCAAAGGCTTTGGCACGCCTTGCGACGGCGGTGCCGATTCGGCCCATGCCGACAATGCCGATCCGCTTGCCCCAGATGCGACGACCAAGCATCCAGGTGGGAGACCAGCCGGCCCAATCGCCCGGATGGTCCGTCAGTATCCGCGCACCCTCGGGTAACCGGCGCGACACCGCGAGAATCAGCGCCATCGTCATGTCGGCCGTGTCTTCGGTGAGGACATTCGGGGTGTTTGTCACCGTAATGCCCTTGCGGGCGGCAGCCTCGATATCGATGTGATCCGTGCCGTTGGAAAAGCTGGCGATCAACCTGAGATCCGGCCCTGCCTCGTTGATCAGGGCCTCGTCGATCCTGTCCGTCACCGTCGGCACGAGCACGTCCGAGGATCTCATCGCCTCGACGAGCTGCTCGCGCGTGCGCGGCACATCGTCGACATTCAACTCCGCGTCGAAAAGCTCGCGCATCCGGGTCTCAACGGCATCCGGCAGCTTGCGTGTGATATAGACCTTGGGTTTCTTCTTCGCTGTCATGGGCGTTGTATTCAGAGGTCCTTAACCAAGTCGCGCGATAGTCTGAGCATAGAGGGCGTTTCTACCAGACCCGTCGGCGAAGACAAACAAAACCTCGCAGGAGCCGGGTTGTCGATGTCGCCCACCTCGCTGGCGGCCGGCCCGCAGGCACCGCCCACTCTCGGAAGAACCCGCATGCGCAGCGTCATCCTTACCCTACTGCTGGCAGTCTCCATCGGAGCGATCCCGGCGCTCCATTCCACTCCTTCCCTTGCACAAGGCGCGAAGGGGCCAAGCGGCCTGCCCCTGCCCCGCTTTGTCAGCCTGAAGTCCAAGCGGGTGAATATCCGCATCGGCCCCAGCACCGACTATGCAGTCGCGTGGATGTATCTGAAATCGGGCACGCCGATGGAGATCATCCAGGAATACGACAACTGGCGGCGCGTCCGGGACGCCGATGGTACCGAAGGCTGGGTCAACCAGGCGCTCCTGTCGGGTGAACGAACGGCGGTGGCGGCTCCCTGGATGCGCGGCAAGGCAGAGGACGTCTTCGTCAATATGCGCCGCGAACCACAGTCCTCCGCAACCGTGACAGCAAAGCTCCAGCCCGGCGTCGTCATCTCGATCGACGAGTGCAATGGCGACTGGTGCCATGCGTCGGTCAATGGCGCCGAAGGCTGGGTCAGCCAGGCGGAAATATGGGGAGCGTATCCCGGAGAGGCGTTCAGGTAGCCGCCTCGGGCTACAGCAGACCCTCGCCGACCGCGGCATCGCGCAGTGAAACCATGGGGCGCGGGCCGATCTGCTTGATGACGATCGCCGCCGAGAGGCATCCGAGCTTGCCGCAATCGGAAAGCGAGCGGCCTTGGGTATATCCATAGAGGAAGCCGGCAGCGAAGAGATCACCTGCGCCCGTGGTGTCGACCAAGTCGTCGACCTTGTAGGCATCGATCTTCACGCGCTCCTCCCCGCGAAGGATGATGGCGCCTTCCTCACTGAGGGTGACGGCAGCAAGCTTGCAGTCGGCAGCGATACTCTTCAGAGCCAGTTCGAAGTCATCCGTTTCGTAGAGCGACAGCGCCTCCTGCTTGTTGGCGAAGACGATGTCGACGGTGCCCGAGCGCATCAGGTCCAGGAATTCGGAGCGGTAACGATCAACACAGAACGGGTCCGACAGCGTCATGGATACTTCCCGCCCGTTCTCGTGGGCGATCCGGGCGCACTCGAGAATCGCCTCCTTAGCGCGTGGCGGATCCCAGAGGTAGCCCTCGAAGTAGGTGACGGCGGATTCGGCAACGATGGCAGGCTCCACGTCGCCGGGGCCGAATTCAACGCAGGCACCAAGGTAAGTATTCATCGACCGTTCGCCATCCGGGGTGACGAAGATCATCGAGCGCGCGGTGGGTGGATTGGTCCCCTGCGGCTTCGTCGCATAATGCACGCCCTGTGCGCGGATGTCGTGCTGGAAGATGCGGCCAAGCTGGTCCTCGGCTACCTTTCCGAAGTAAGCGGCCCTGCCACCGATACCGGCAACGCCTGCCGCGGTATTGCCAGCCGATCCTCCAGAAGCTTCGACCGCAGGACCCATCCTGGAATAGAGGAGTTCTGCGCGATCGGCGTCGATCAGGTTCATCGCGCCCTTGATGATGTTATTCTCGGCTAGAAACTGGTCGTCACATCGGGCGATGATATCTACGATCGCGTTTCCTACCGTCAAAACATCAAACTGCGGCATGCTGCCAGACCTTTCTCGAACTCGTCATCGGCACCTTTTTGCATAGGCGAAGGAAAAACCCCATAGCCCGGCGTCAATTCCTTGTCGGCCTCAGACGTTTTTCGGCATAGATGGGGCTCAGCCTCTAGATCATATTCATTCCCTCGAAAGCCAGTGACTTGTCCGCAGTTCTCATCAACGTAGCCCCTGTCTTCCTGCTCATCCTTATCGGCTGGATTCTTGCCCGAACGAAAGTCCTGAACGAGGCAACGGGGGATGCCCTTGGAGAGTTCGTCTTCAAGATCGCGGTGCCCATGCTGATCTTCAGCACCCTGGCTAACGCCCATTTCGATGGCGTCTCCCCCTTCCGCCTGTGGGCCGCCTATTTCGCAGGGGTGGCGGTCACCTGGACCGCCGGTCATCTGGTCGCAAAGCATGTCTTCAAGCGAGACGACAAGATCGGCGTGATCGCCGGCATGTCGGCTGCCTTCGCGAACAACGTGTTCATTGGCCTGCCGCTCGTTGGTCGCTCCGTCGGAGCCGAGGGGCTGCTCGCTCTTTCCATACTCCTTGCGATCCACCTGCCGCTGATGATGATCGTCGGCACCATCCTGATGGAACGGGCCACCGTGATCGTCGATGGGGGCAAGGGGCGCGGATTGAAGGCCATTCTCGCTCAGGTCGGTTGGAACCTCGTCCGCAACCCGCTGGTAATAGCACTCGGCGCCGGCCTCGCCTTCAGCCTCTCCGGGCTGACGCTAACGCCGGTCCTCTCGACCGTGGTGACGCAATTGTCGAGCGCGGCAGGACCGGCCGCGCTGATTTCGATCGGTATGGCCCTCACACGTTATCCGGTACGCGGCAATATCGGGCTGACGGGCGCGATCGCTGCCCTGAAGCTGCTCCTCCTGCCTGCTGCCGTGTTCCTGATGGGCAAGGCGCTCGGCCTCAGCCCGGCATGGGCGGCGGCCCTCGTGCTGACCTCGTCGGTGCCGACCGGCATCAATGCGTGGCTGATCGCCCAACGGTTCCGGGCAGGACAAAACATCGCCGCCTCCACCATCAGCGTCACCACGGCGCTTGGGGTCATTTCGGTCAGTTTCTGGGCATGGCTTCTCGCCTAGGCGAGCAATCATAGGGCGGAGATCGGCTTGCGACGAAAAAGCCCGGCTCAAGGCCGGGCTTCAAACTGATCTCTGGTGAAAGAGAATTAGTTGTTGGCCGGTGCAGGCTGCTGGCCTACCGGGGCTGGCTCTTCCGCGGCAGGAGCGGCCGGCGCTTCGGCTGCAGGTGCAGCACCTTCGGCGGCGGGAGCTTCGGCAGCGGGAGCGGCAGGAGCTTCGGCTGCAGGAGCGGCAGGCGCCTCGGCCGGAGCAGCGGCTTCACCTTCGCCAGCAGCAGGAGCAGCCTCCTCCGCAGGAGCAGCACCTTCAGCAGCGGGAGCAGCGGCTTCACCCTCGACGGGAGCGGCTTCAGCCTCTGGAAGCGGAGCCGGGTTGTCAGACAGCGACCGCAGGTAGGCAATGACGTTCGCCCGTTCGTCGTCCTTCTTCAGGCCGGCAAAGCCCATGGCCGTACCAGGAACGTGCTGCTTCGGCGCCAGCAGGAAGCCGTTGAGATGATCGTAATCCCAGACGACAGAACCGCCCTCAGAAAAATCCTTCATCGCTGCCGAATAGCTGAAGCCTTCGTGCGAAGCGATCGGCCTATTTACAACGTCCCAAAGGCCGGGCCCAACCTTGTTGGCGCCGCCCTGATCGGCGGTGTGACAGCTCGCACACTTCTTGAACGAAGACTCTCCGGCTGCAGCGTCGGCGCTGGCCAGGAGGGTCGCGATCGGCACGGCAGCTTCTTCCTCGGCGCCGCCCTCCTCACCACCGGTTTCCGCGGCGACAATGGCAAAGCCTGCCTGTTCCGGAACTTCCGAGTGCCAGATTCCTTCGGACGCAATCGAAACCGTCATCATCACGAAAACGGTGGCAAGAAAGGCTCCTACCGCCATGTTCACGTACGAGTTCATGCAAACGCTCCCTTGCAACCGCCGGGGTACAGGCGGGCCATCTTGAAATCGCGCGGAACCTATGTCTTTTGCTTTACGGTTGCAACACGATTATACGGCAGTGCGTGAGACTTTTTGACACTGATCAACGCGCTTTTGAAGGCCTTTCATGACCAACATTGCCAATGAGCGGACGCTGGTGCTCATCCCTGCGCGTATGGCCTCGACCCGGCTGCCCGGAAAGCCGCTGGCAGACATCGCGGGCCTGCCGATGATCGTCCAGGTCGCAAGGCGTGCGCGGGAAGCCGATGTGGGCCGGATCATTGTCGCGGTGGACCATCAGGACACATATGATGCAGTCGAGGCGGCGGGCTTCGAGGTCGTCATGACCCGAGGCGACCACCAGTCCGGTTCCGACCGGATCTTCGAGGCCGTCCAGAAGGCGGACCCGGATGGAAAAATCGACGTGGTCGTAAACGTGCAGGGAGACCTGCCGACCATCGAGCCAGTATCCGTGCGCGCTGCCCTCCGTCCCCTGGAGAACCCCAGCGTCGACATCGCTACGCTGACGGTCCAGATTTCCGACGAACACGAGAAGACAAACGCCAATGTGGTCAAGGTCGTCGGTTCGCCGCTTTCGCCGACACGGCTGCGGGCGCTCTACTTCACCCGTGCCACGGCACCGTACGGGCCGGGTCCGCTCTACCATCACATCGGGCTTTATGCGTACCGCCGGAAGGCACTGGAGCGGTTCGTTTCGCTTGGACCGTCCGTACTCGAGAAGCGTGAGTCGCTCGAACAGTTGCGGGCCCTCGAAGCTGGCATGCGCATCGACGTTGAAATCGTTGACTCGGTTCCGCTCGGTGTCGATACTCCGGCCGATCTTGAAAAGGCTCGTGTAATTCTCTCGAGTCGCTCTTCCTGAGGCGCTTTCTCCATGACCCAGACCACCAACAGGATCGCCTTCCAGGGCGACTTCGGCGCCAATTCCGACATGGCATGCCGGGACATGTTCCCGTCCATGCAGCCGCTCCCTTGCCCTACTTTCGAGGACGCCTTCGTGGCGCTGGAGAGCGGAGAGGCGGATTTGGCGATGATCCCGATCGAGAATACGATCGCAGGGCGGGTTGCGGACATCCACTATCTCCTGCCGGAATCGCGGCTGCACATCATCGGCGAGTATTTCATGCCGATCCGCTTCCAGCTCATGGTGCTGCCGGGCGTCACGCGGGAAGAAGTGCGGACAGTGCACAGCCACATCCACGCGCTTGGCCAGTGCCGCAAGATCATACGCTCCAACGGCTGGAAAGCAGTCGTCGCGGGCGACACGGCCGGTGCCGCCAAGCTGGTAGCCGAGAAGGGAGACCGGACCATGGCCGCCCTCGCCCCGCGGCTTGCCGCCGATCTCTATGGTCTCGATATCCTGGCCGAGAATGTCGAGGACACCGAGAACAACGTGACGCGTTTCGTCGTCCTCTCACGGGACGAGCACTGGGCGAAGCGGGAGGACGAGTCCGAGATCATCGTCACCACCTTCGTTTTCAACGTCCGCAACATCCCGGCCGCCCTCTACAAGGCCATGGGTGGATTTGCCACCAACGGTGTCAACATGACGAAGCTGGAGAGCTACCAGTTGGGCGGCAAGTTCGTCGCTACCCAGTTCTATGCGGACATCGAGGGCCATCCCGACGACCCGGCGGTGCGGCGGGCACTCGAGGAGTTGCGGTTCTTCTCCGAGAAGGTCCGCATCCTCGGCGTCTACAAGGGTCATCCGATGCGCGGGGCGCTGCAGAAGCACTGACCTCCTAAGGCCAGTCGACCCAGTCGCGGATCAGCCGATGAGCGATCGCACCTGCCGGAGGCGCAAAGAAACCATCTCCTGGCTGAGCCTCCAGGATGCGCCCAACGTCCTCTCGTGAAAACCACCGGCAGTCGGCGATCTCCTGCTGATCGATCTTGATCTCGGTCGATGTTGCTTCCGCATAGCAGCCGATCATCAGCGAATGCGGCATGGGCCAGGGCTGCGACGCATGATAGCGGACGCGCCCGATGCGAATGCCCGACTCCTCGAAAGTCTCACGGCGGACAGCGTGTTCGATCGTTTCACCCGGCTCGACGAACCCGGCGAGACAGGAGTACATCCCCTCCTGGAAATGGTGGCTGCGACCGAGAAGGCATTGGTCGCGCTGCTCATCAATGATGAGCATGATCACGACGGGATCAGTACGCGGAAAGGTCATGTGCCCGCAGGCACCGCAGACGCGCCGATACCCGCCGATCCGGCTCTCCGTCGCCGCCCCGCACTTGCCGCAGTAGCGGTTGGTCGCATTCCAGTTGATCAAGGCTGCGGCCTGGGCCGCCTGGCCGAGCAATTCCACATCCAGAAGCCCGTCCCGATAGAGCGCACGCGCCTCTGTCGGCTTGAAGTGAGCGGCAAGGTCGTCCGCGGCCACGCCGACGGGAACGGCGATCCGAGGCTCGCCATTCTCGCAATAGCCGAGCAGGACAGCATTGTCGAAATCGGGCTGGAACTCCATGAGTTCGTAGGCAGCAAACAGCGGATCCAGCACCTGACCGTCATGCTTCAGGATCAGCCGGCTCCCGGTGAAGGCGAGCAGATGGGTGCCATCCACCTTCAGAGCCTCCTCCAGGCAGTTCTCCTCCCGGTACTCGGACCTGCGATCCAGCGTATTGCCGGAGAAAGCGGTGAGATTGCTGGCTTCCGGATGCGGTGCATTCGTGTCGAAAGGGGAACCGGTCATGTCAGAGGGCTTCAATCAGCGTCTGGAGTAGTCTGTTTTCCGCGCCGTTCTCATACGGTTCGGGAGTGCCTTGGCCCCAGATGGGGCCGGGCCAATTGGGATCGCCTTCGTTGCGCGCGACAATGTGGACATGCAACTGGGCGACGACGTTACCGAGGGCGCCGACATTGATCTTGCGGGCGCCGGTCGCCTTCTTCAAAGCTGCGGCCACCGCATTGGTCTCAAAGGTAAGGAGCGTCTGGTCGAGCGGGGTGAGTTCGAAGATCTCGCTGATCCCTTCGCGTTGCGGAACAAGCACAAGCCAGGGCCATCGACGGTCCTTCATCAGGCGAAGCTGGCACAGGCCGAGAACCGTCACCAGCTCCGAATCGCGCTCCAGCCTCTCGTCCAGCGTGAATTGCCTCAAGTCGCGTTCCTCCGTCGACATCTAAACCCTAGCAGTTTTTTACAGGCTTGGCTTGCATTTGCGAGTGTTATTGCCGATATGTGCGGCGGGAGGTTGGTGGTGGACGAGCCACTCGCCAACCGGGTCAGGTCCGGAAGGAAGCAGCCCTAACGAGCCCGGCACGGGTCGCCGTGCCAGCCTCCCACCCTCTACCATCTTGGTCAGCTTCCGGTCCGGTCAAGAGGCTGGAACGGCCCGCGAAGGCTGGCAGGCGCATGAACGACACCGGGCCCATCTCCAAATCATTTCCTCCACCCGGTAGCGGCTACCGGGTGCTGGCGCGAAAGTATCGCCCGAAGGACTTCTCCGATCTTATGGTCGGCCAGGAGCCGATGGTTCGTACGCTCACCAACGCCTTCGAGACGGGCCGGATCGCGCAAGCCTATATGCTGACCGGGGTCCGTGGTGTCGGCAAGACGACGACCGCGCGCATTCTGGCGCGCGCGCTGAATTATCGGACGCCCGAGATCGACCAGCCGACGATCGACCTTCGCATTCCGGGAGAGCATTGCCAGGCCATCATGGAAGGCCGGCATGTGGACGTCATCGAGATGGACGCCGCGTCCCATACCGGGATCGACGACATCCGCGAGATCATCGAACAGGTGCGCTACCGGCCGGTTTCGGCGCGCTACAAGGTCTACATCATCGACGAAGTCCATATGCTATCCACACAGGCCTTCAACGGTCTGCTGAAGACGCTGGAAGAGCCGCCGGAGCATGTGAAGTTCATCTTCGCGACGACGGAAATCCGCAAGGTCCCGATCACGGTACTGTCTCGTTGCCAGCGCTTCGACCTGCGCCGCATCAGCGCTGCCGATCTCGTCGGCCTGTTCACCACCATCCTGGAGAAGGAAGGCATCGTCGCAGATGCCGAAGCCCTGTCGATGATCGCACGGGCAGCCGAAGGCTCTGCGCGCGACGGCCTTTCGCTGCTCGACCAGGCGATCGCGCATGGGGGTGGACGGGTCGAGGCCGAGACCGTCCGCGGAATGCTGGGCCTTGCCGACAGGGCGCGCATCGTCGATCTCTTCGAGCATGTGATCCGCGGCGACGTGACGGCAGCACTTGGCGAGTTCGAGTCCCAGTATCAGGCCGGGGCCAATCCGGTCGTGGTGCTGACGGACCTCGCCGACTTCACGCATCTCGTCACCCGCATCAAGTACATCCCGGAGGCGGCGCAGGATCCGTCGCTGAGCGAGGTCGAGCGGGTTCGCGGGCAAGAGTTCGCGCACTCGGTTGCCGTCAGCACCCTGTCGCGCATCTGGCAGATGCTGCTGAAGGGCATCCCGGAGGCCGAGAACTCATCCAGACCTGCCGGCGCCACGGAAATGGTGCTGATCCGGCTGACGCATGCCGCCCATCTTCCCGCACCCGAGGACGCCGCGAGACGTCTCGGGGAACTCGGCAATGGCGAAGGCCGCAGTCTAGCACCCTCCGGCAGTGGCGGCGGGAGCGTTCGGGCAAGCTTGCAACCGCCGCTCAACGCCCAGGGCTCGGTCATGTCGCCCGCCGCTCGCGCGCCGGCCGGCGGGCCCACCGCAATGCTGAAGGCCGTGCCTAGCTCTGAACCACGCGAACTGCCCGTGGGCCGAACCGAGGAGCTGCCGGCGGGGAAGCCGGCTTCGACCGTCGCCGTCAACTCGTTGCAGGACATCGTCGACCTCTGCTCGAAGAACCGCGACCCGAGGCTGAAGGCTCTGGTGCGGAACTTCGTGCGGCTTGTGAAGCTAGAGCCGGGTCGGCTGGACATGCGCATGAGCGAGGGCGGGCCAGCGACGCTCCCCGGTGAACTCGGTGTAAAGCTTAAGGATTGGACCGGCATCCACTGGGTCGTCAGCCTGAGTAACGAGGCCGGCGAGGCGACACTCGTCGAAGCGGACGCCAATGCCCGCGAGGCACGGCTCACCGACGCCCGGGCCGATCCGGATGTTGCGGCCATCCTCGCACAGTTTCCCGGTGCTCGCATTACCGACGTTCGCATCCGTGTCGTCGAGGACGATCCAGGGAGTGAGGACCTCGCGGCACCGGCTGCCGCAGAATCCGCCGAGGGCGACATCCTGCCCGGCGACGACATCGAGCTATAAGAGAAGGAAAAGACGATGCGCGACATCATGGGCATGATGAGCAAGGTCAAGGAAATGCAGGCCAAGATGGAGAAGGTGCAGGCGGACATCGCGGCACTGGAAGTCCAGGGCACGTCAGGTGGCGGCCTGGTGACGGTCCGGCTGAACGGCAAGGGCGACATGCTCGGCCTCAAGATCGATCCATCGCTCTTCAAGGAAGATGACGTCGAGATCCTGGAAGACCTGATCGTCGCTGCCCATCAGGACGCCAAGAAGAAGGCGGAGAGCACCGCGGCGGACATGACCAGGGAACTGACGGCCGGACTGCCGATCCCGCCGGGAATGAAGCTGCCTTTCTGAGGGCTCAGACCGTCGAGTACCGTTTGCGCAAGCGTTCCGCGATCGGCAGCGCCAGAAGCCGGAACCGGTCCGGCGGGTTTAACCGCTCGCCGGCCCCGAGAAGAAGATCCGCGACTGGAACCCTGTCGCCTTCGTAAGGCTCGAACCGCACCGCCTCCCCGGGCTCCAGAACTCCTTCGCGCAGGACGCGGCAATAAATGCCGGGGCGGCCGGCAGCCAAGTATCGCCTGACGAAGTCATGCTCACCCATCCTTGCCGCGAATGTCGCGCAGGGAATTCGCGGCGCCGTTGCCTGCAAGACCACCTCTGCAAAGACAAACCGGTCGCCGATGCATACGTCGCGTCCGTCCAACGCGTCGATGCGAAGGTTCTCCCCGAAGATCCCGGGCGGCAGCTCTCGACCGATGTGCCTGGACCACCACGCCATCGTCAGCTCGCCTTCCAGCAGAATTGCCTGGTCGGGCCCTCCGTGATGTTTGCGGTTGCAGACCGAATCACCGACGAGGCCCGCCCTATCCACCAGCGTCGGACCTTTGACGGGCATCTTGTTAATGCCGGTCTTGTAGCTCTTGCCCTGAAGGATTTCAGGCCGGCCCAGGCAGATGGCGGCAAGTTTCATCGGCCGGGGCCCTTGTTACGATTCCGTTCGGTCGAGATATCAGCTAAAAGCCCCCCATGGCAAAACGTGTTACCGGACCCGAAATCGAAAAGCTCATCCAGTTGCTGGCAAAGGTCCCCGGCCTTGGACCCCGTTCGGCGCGGCGAGCGGCACTTCACCTGATCAAGAAGAAGGATCAGTTGCTCGGCCCGCTCGGCCTTGCCATGGGAGAGGCGTACGACAAGGTTAAGGTCTGCTCGCGCTGCGGTAACGTCGATACCGTCGATCCCTGCACCGTCTGCACCGATACGCGCCGAGACCAGTCGATGATCATCGTCGTGGAAGACGTATCCGATCTCTGGGCATTGGAACGCGCTGGGGCGATGAACGCCGCCTACCACGTGCTCGGCGGAACCCTTTCGCCGCTGGACGGCATCGGTCCCGATGATCTCAACATCCGCCCGCTGATCGAAAGGGTGAGCGAAGGCGGCGTTCGGGAGATCATCCTTGCGGTCAACGCAACCGTCGAGGGACAGACGACAGCACACTATATAACCGATCAGCTCGCGGGCCTGGATGTCAAGATCACACGGCTTGCCCATGGCGTTCCCGTAGGGGGTGAGCTTGACTATCTCGACGAGGGGACGCTGACCGCTGCCCTTCGCGCACGAACCGCGATCTGAGGAGGTTCCATGCGACGATTTGCTTTCGCTGCCGCTCTATTCCTCTCCCTGCTCCCCGCTGCGGCGCACTCAGCCTCGCGTGCAGAGGTGGAGAAGCAATTCCAGCGATGGATCGCCGGCGATCTGTCGGCGGAAGCGAAGCAGAACGGCATCTCGGACAAGACGATTGCCAGCGCATTCAAAGGCGTATCGCTCAACTGGGACCTTCCCGACCTTGTGCCGCCCGGCAGCACGCCGCCCCCCAGCCAGGATCAGAGCCAGGCGGAGTTCTCGTCTCCAGGCGCATATTTCTCGGAGAAGCGCCTGCAGGGCCTGGCTGCCACCGGACGCAGCCTGGCCGCTCAGCATCGCACAACCCTAGAGCGGATCGAAGCAGCATACGGCGTTCCCGGCGAGGTCATCATAGCCATCTGGGGCCGCGAATCCGGCTTCGGACGCGCCAAGCTCCCCCATTCCGCGATCGAAGTTCTGGCGACGAAGGCCTTCATGTCGACCCGCAAGGAGATGTTCAGGTCGGAACTGGTTGCAGCACTGCACATGATCGAGGGCGGCGACATAACCGCGTCGAAGATGATGGGCTCCTGGGCCGGAGCGCTCGGCCAACCGCAGTTTCTGCCATCGAGCTATCTGAAATATGCGGTGGATTTTGACCGAGACGGACATCGCGATATCTGGAATTCCGTGCCTGACAGCCTAGCGTCGATTGCCAACTACCTGGCGCGGGAGGGGTGGCAGAAGGGACGCGACTGGGGGTTTGAGGTCTCCATCCCCGACAATGTCAGTTGCGCGCAGGAAGGGCCGGATCTGGCGCGACCGATTTCCTCCTGGGAAACTGCGGGGATCTCGCGCGTCTCCGGGCGCGGCTTCCCCGAACCTGAACTGCGGGCCGATGGCATGATGCTCGTCCCGGCGGGCCGGCACGGGCCACAGTTCATCGTCACGCCCAACTTCTACGTGCTCAAGCAGTACAACAACTCCGACCTCTACGCCCTCTTCATCGGCAACCTCGCGGACCGGATCGCCTATGGCTCAAGAGCTTTCCAGGCGCCGTGGGGAGATGTCGGCCGAATGAAGCGGTCGGACGTGCTCGCGATGCAGAAGGCCCTCGTGGCACAGGGCTACGACGTCGGCAAGGTCGACGGGCTGGCAGGCTACAAGACGCGGCGCTCCATCGGTGACTGGCAGGCGAAGAACGGACTTGCTGCCACCTGCTTTCCGAGCGCTTCGCTGAAAGGCCGGCTGAAATAGCCCTCCTCAGTGCGTATCGATATGCGGCTGATGGAACACATCGTCCCTTGTTGACGGGATCGTCTGCCGCTCGATCATCCGGTGAACCCGAACCTTTTCGCCACGATGGAGGGCCAGTATCCGGTCCGTCGTCTCTGCGTCGGCCTGCGTGCGACGCTGGTTGTGCCGGACGTACTCCACCCATGTCGGCACGTGATAGGTCTCGGTCCAGATTTCCGGATACTGCAGATCACGCATCAGCGCCCAGTTGCGCGCACCGTCGCGAATGCGGATCCGGCGCCGCTCGGCCATCAGCGAGAGAAACTCCGGCAGGTCTTCATCGGCGATGTCGTAATCTACCTGGATGACGATCGGCCCGCTCCGGGGCTGGATCTCCAGGCCGAGCGAGGGCTCTACGAAGCGGTTGAGCGGATCGAGGTTCAGTGACCGGAAATCGGGCATGGGCAGCCGCAATCCGAGCGCCGCCCCGGCCAGCATCAACAGGCTGGACATGACCAGCGCGTTGGTGGGGTTGAATTCCTCTGCCCAGTAACCCCAGAGCCAGCTGCCGCCAGCAATGCCTCCGAACGTGGCGGTCTGGTAGAGGGAAAGAGCACGTCCGACCACCCAGCGGGGTGTCGAAAGCTGCACCACGGTGTTGAGGAGCGACAGGGTGACGACCCAGCAGATTCCGGCGAGAACCAGCGCCAGGAAGGTGATCACGCTCGATGTACTGAGCCCGATCGTCGCTGCGCTCAGGGCAAACCCCGTGAAGCTCGTTCGGACGATCTGCTCGCTTCTCAGCTGCTGGCGAATGCCTGCGTTTAGGAATGCTCCTGCGATCCCGCCGACGCCGAACGCACCGAACATGATCCCGTAGGTCAGTGGCCCACCCTCCAGGAGGTCACGGGCGACGATGGGAAGAAGCGCCAGCACTGAACCGGCGGACAGGCCGAAGACAAAGCCGCGCACCATTACCTTTTCGAGGTTCGGCGACATGGCGACGTAGCGGAAGCCGGCCGAGATGGCACTGCCGAGGGTCTCGCGGGGGAGCGGGTTCTTCGGATAATCCGGCTTCCAGCGCAAAAGCGCATAGATCAGTGCGAAATAGCTGACTGCATTGATGGCAAACGCAGTGGCCGCACCGGCCGCGGCAACGATGACGCCGCCGAGTGCCGGGCCGACGCTGCGCATGATGTTGAAGCCTGCGCTGTTGAGGGAAACCGCCTCGGGCAGGTCCGGGCGCGGGACCATGTCGCCCACCGACGCCTGCCAGGATGGATTGTGAAGGGCTGTCCCGGAGCCGATGACGAAGGTGAACATCAGCAACAGCCCAGGCGTCAGGAGGTCGGAGGATGCGAAGACCGCCAGCAGCAGAGAGGCGACGAGCATGAGGAACTGCGCAGCCAACATGACCCTGCGCCGGTCGAAGCTGTCCGCCAGGGCACCCGACACCACGGAGAAAAGCATGATCGGCAGGGCGGTCGACGCCTGCACCAGAGCGATGAGGTTTTCGGATGTGGTGAGGGCCGTCATCATCCAGGCCGCACCAACCGCCTGGATCAGGCCACCCAGATTGGAGGCGAGGCTGGCGAGCCACATGGTGCGATAGGTCTGGTGGCGCAGCGGCGCGAACGGCGATCGGGTGTCTGTCACGCGGGATTCCAACTCGGCTGCAGATGAGGCTCGAAGTATAGGGCGGCTTCCGGCAGAAGCCAGTCCGGAGGAGGCTTGGCCGCCGCCCTTGCAAAAGCCGGCTAGACCACGTATATGCAGCCTATATTCTTGATCGTTTGATGAAGAGTGGGGCCTGACCGGGACCCGCTCTTTTTTGTTAGGCGATCGACACGGGCCAAGGCTCATCTGGCAACGACGACCGGAAGTTTCCATGTCGCATACCGAACACGAACCACGCATCATCATCGAAACCGGGCTTGACCTTAGGGTCGCCGAGATCATCGAGCCGGTGATTGCCTCAATGGATTACCGCTTGGTGCGCGTCCGGCTGATGAACCAGAACGGGCTGACGCTGCAGGTCATGGCCGAGAGGAATGACGGCACGATGACCGTCGAGGATTGCGAAACGATCTCGACCGCGATTTCGCCTGTCCTTGATGTGGAAGATCCGATAGATAAGGCATATCATCTCGAGGTGTCGTCGCCCGGTATCGACCGGCCGATGGTCCGCAAGTCGGATTTCTCGCGCTGGCAGGGCCATGTCGTCAAATGCGAGACGTCGATCATGATCGACAACCGCAAGCGGTTCCGCGGCAAGATCGTCGAGACGAATGACGAAGGCTTCACGATCGAGCGCGACCAGGTAGCCTATGGTGAGGCGCTGAGTGTCACCATTCCCTTTACGGCGCTCTCGGAAGCCAAGCTGATCCTGACGGATGACCTGATCCGGGATGCGCTGCGCGCCGACAAGCTGGCCAAGGCCCAGGCGGCCAACCAGAACGGCGAAGACGACGAGTAACAACCGGCCCATCGGCCGCACAGATTTCGACTGACGGAGACGAACGACAATGGCAGTGAGTGCAAACCGGCTTGAGCTTCTGCAGATCGCGGATGCAGTGGCACGTGAGAAGGTCATCGACCGCGAGATCGTGCTGGCCGCGATGGCCGACGCCATTCAGAAGGCGGCGCGCTCGCGCTACGGTTCGGAGACCAACATCCGCGCCGATATCAATTCGAAGACCGGCGAGATTCGCCTGCAGCGCTTGCTGGAAGTGGTCGAGCAGGCCGAGGACTACGGCACGCAGATCCCCCTGGAACTGGCGCGCGACCGCAACCCGGACGCCAAGATCGGCGACTTCATCGCCGACCCGCTGCCGCCTATGGATTTCGGCCGTATCGCCGCTCAGTCTGCCAAGCAGGTCATCGTCCAGAAGGTGCGCGAAGCCGAGCGTGACCGCCAGTATGACGAGTTCAAGGACCGCGTCGGCGAGATCGTCAACGGCACCGTCAAGCGCGTCGAGTACGGCAATGTCATCGTCGATCTGGGCCGTGGTGAAGGCATCATCCGCCGTGACGAGATGATCCCGCGCGAGACCATGCGCTATGGCGACCGCGTCCGCGCCTATGTCTACGACGTGCGTCGTGAACAGCGCGGCCCGCAGATCTTCCTGTCGCGTACTCATCCGCAGTTCATGGTGAAGCTCTTCACGATGGAAGTGCCGGAAATCTACGACGGCATCATCGAGATCCGCTCCGTTGCCCGCGACCCGGGCTCGCGCGCAAAGATCGCCGTGATCTCCAATGACTCCTCGATCGACCCGGTCGGCGCCTGCGTTGGTATGCGTGGTAGCCGCGTGCAGGCCGTTGTCGGCGAACTGCAGGGCGAGAAGATCGACATCATTCCGTGGTCGAACGACCCGGCGTCCTTCATCGTCAACGCACTGCAGCCGGCGGAAGTGGCGAAGGTCGTTCTCGACGAGGATGCAGAACGCATCGAAGTGGTCGTTCCGGACGAGCAGCTGTCGCTCGCCATCGGCCGCCGCGGACAGAACGTCCGCCTGGCCTCGCAGCTGACCGGCTGGGACATCGACATCCTGACTGAGCAGGAAGAGTCCGAGCGCCGCCAGAAGGAATTCAATGAGCGGACCGACCTGTTCATGGAAGCGCTCGACGTCGACGAGATGGTTGGCCAGGTACTGGCCTCCGAAGGCTTCGCGGCCGTCGAGGAACTCGCCTATGTCGAGCTTGACGAGATCTCTTCCATCGAGGGCTTCGACGAGGATACCGCCCAGGAAATCCAGACGCGCGCCCGCGAATACCTCGAGAAGATCGAGGCGGAGATGGACGCCAAGCGCAAGGAACTGGGCGTCCAGGACGAGTTGCGCCAGATCGACGGCCTCAACGGCCAGATGCTGGTGGCACTTGGCGAGGACGGCATCAAGACCGTCGAGGACTTTGCAGGCTGCGCCGCCGACGATCTTGTCGGCTGGAGCGAGCGCAAGGACGGCGAAACGAAGAAGTTCGAAGGTCTGTTCTCGAAGTTCGACGTGTCGCGTGCCGAAGCGGAGAACATGATCGTCCAGGCCCGCCTGCTTGCAGGTTGGATCACCGAGGAAGATCTCGCCGCTGACCAGCCGGAAGAAGAAGAGGAGGCGGAAGCCGTCGCCGAGGAATGATCGCCGGAGAAGTCGGACAGGAGCAGGACGATGCGGAGTTGGTCGTGAACGATCGCACCTGCATCGTCACCCGCGAGACGGTGGCGCCGGAGATGCTGATCCGGTTCGTTGCTAGCCCCGATGGGAAGGTTGTTCCTGATCTCAAGCGGCAGCTTCCGGGGCGCGGGTGCTGGGTCAAGACGGACCGGGCGCTCGTTGAGCGGGCAGTCCAGCGAAAGCTGTTCTCGCGTGCCCTGAAGCGGGACGTGCAGGCCGACCCTGACCTCGGCGCCCTCGTCGACCGGTTGATCGCAGCCGATCTCGCCGGGATGATGAACCTGGCCCGCAAGGCCGGGCAGTTCGTCAGCGGCGCCATGAAAGTGGATGCCGCCGTCCGTTCAGGTGCGGCGGTTGCCGTCTTCCATGCAGCCGATGCTGCGGCCGACGGCGTGCGCAAGATCGACCAGGCCAGAAAGGCCTGGAGGCTCGGCACCGATGCCGATGAAGACATACCATCGTTTTCGTTCTTCACCGGGGCGGAAATGGACGAACTGTTAGGCCAGAATGCTTTTATCCATGCCGCGGCGCTTGCCGGACAGGCGGGTGAGGGTGTAGTGAAGCGCGCAACCATGCTCGAAAAGTACCGCGGTGCCGGTCAATCGGGAGCAGGTGGCGGCGCCCGCCGGCCACAGACATGACGCGGTCACCGGCAGCAGCCGGCCGCCGCACCGAGAGACATGCATTGAGAAACGAGGTCTGATGTACGCCATCCGTCCTCGTTTGAAGGAACAGGAACGGAATGACCGACAACAAAGACGACAAGACGCTTGGGGTTAAGAAGACCCTCACCCTGAAGCCTTCGGGAGTGAGCCAGGGCACTGTGCGCCAGGATATGGGCCGGGGTCGTACGAAGGCGGTTGTGGTCGAGACCCGCAAGCGCCGTCCGATCCGCCCGGAGGACGACAAGCCGGCATTTACGGCACCGACGCCCCGTGCTGCAGAGCCTGCCGCACCTGCGCCGCGCCCGCAGCAGCCGAACCCGCCGGCAACCCGCGTTCATCAACCAACGCAGGCCCAACGCCCTGCGGCGCCGGCCCCACAGCAGCGGCAAGGCGAGCGCCCCCGGGGTGCGGTACTGCATGACCTGTCTGCCAGTGAAATGGATGCACGTCGCCGTGCACTGGTTGAAGCGCAGGCCCGCGAAGTCATCGAAGCCAAGCAGCGTGCCGAAGACGAAGCGCGTCGTCAGGCAGAAGAAGAACGCCGTAGGTTGCAGGAAGCCGAAGAGGCTGCCCGTCGCGCCGCCGAACCGGCTCCCGTAGAAGTGCCCGTCGAGGAAGCACCGGCGCCGGCTGCAACGCCTGCACCAGCGGAGCGTGCCGCAGATGCACGCCCGGGCATTTCGCGCACGCAGCCTGCTGCTCCCGCACAACCGGTCATCGGTCGCGGACGCAAGGCTGGCAACGAGGAAGACGACGACCGCGGTCCGCCACGCGGAGCTCCCGTCCGTGGGCGCGTAGCTGCCCCGGCGCCCGCCAAGGCGCCCGCACGTCCGAAAACTGAGGATGAGCGCCGCCGCGGCAAGCTGACGGTCACCACCGTCAGCACCGACGACGATGGCGGCAACGCCCGCGGCCGTTCCATGGCTGCGATGCGCCGTCGGCAGGAGAAGTTCCGCCGCAGCCAGATGCAGGAGCCGCGCGAGAAGGTCATGCGCGAGGTGACCTTGCCGGAAACGATCACCATCCAGGAACTGTCCCAGCGCATGTCCGAACGCGCTGTCGACGTCATCAAGTTCCTGATGAAGGAAGGCCAGATGATGAAGCCGGGCGACGTCATCGACGCCGACCTGGCAGAACTGATCGCCGTCGAGTTCGGTCATACCGTCAAGCGTGTCTCGGAGTCCGACGTCGAGGAAGGCATCTTCGACGTCGCCGACGAAGAAGGCGTATTGGAGCCGCGTCCGCCGGTCGTCACGATCATGGGCCACGTCGACCACGGCAAGACCTCGCTGCTCGACGCCATCCGTCAGGCCAATGTGGTCGCGGGGGAAGCTGGTGGTATCACCCAGCATATCGGCGCCTATCAGGTCGAGCAGAACGGCCAGAAGATCACCTTCATCGACACGCCCGGCCACGCCGCCTTCACGGCAATGCGCGCCCGCGGCGCGCAGGCGACCGACATCGCGATCCTCGTGGTCGCTGCCGACGACAGCGTGATGCCGCAGACAATCGAGTCCATCAATCACGCGAAGGCGGCCGGCGTGCCGATCATCGTGGCGATCAACAAGATCGACAAGCCGACGGCGAATGCGCAGAAGGTCCGCACGGAACTCCTGCAGCACGAAGTCTTCGTGGAAAGCATGGGCGGTGAGGTTCTCGACGTCGAGGTATCGGCGAAGAACAAGACCAATCTCGACAAGCTGCTCGAAGCAATCCTGCTGCAGGCGGAAATCCTCGACCTCAAGGCAAACCCGAACCGGACGGCCGAGGGTACCGTTATCGAAGCTCAGCTCGATCGCGGCCGTGGTGCCGTCGCGACGGTCCTCGTCCAGAAGGGTACGCTGAAGCCCGGCCAGATCCTGGTTGCCGGCGACCAGTGGGGCCGCGTCCGCGCCTTGGTCACCGACAAGGGCGAGCATGTGAAGGAAGCCGGACCGGCCATGCCGGTGGAGGTTCTGGGTCTGTCGGGCACGCCCGCCGCCGGCGATCGCTTCGCGGTCGTCGACAGCGAGAGCCGTGCACGCGAGATCTCCGAGTACCGGCAGCGGCTTGCCCGCGACAAGGCGGCCGCTCGCCAGTCCGGCTCGCGCGGCTCGCTCGAGCAGATGATGAGCCAGCTCCAGAGCTCCGGCCTGAAGGAGTTCCCGCTGCTGATCAAGGGCGACGTCCAAGGCTCGATCGAAGCCATTGCCGGCGCGCTCGAGAAGCTCGGGACGGACGAAGTGCGGGTCCGCATCGTCCATTCCGGTGCTGGCGCGATCACGGAGTCGGATATCTCGCTCGCCGAGGCCTCCAATGCCGCGATCATCGGCTTCAACGTTCGTGCCAATGCGCAGGCCCGTGCGGCTTCCGAGCGCTCAGGCATCGAGATCCGCTACTACAACATCATCTACGACCTGGTGGATGACGTGAAGGCGGCGATGTCCGGCCTGCTCTCGCCGGAGCGGCGCGAAACCTTCCTCGGCAATGCCGAGATCCTCGAGGTGTTCAACATCACCAAGGTGGGCAAGGTTGCCGGGTGCCGCGTCACGGAAGGCAAGGTCGAACGCGGTGCAGGCGTCCGCCTTCTGCGCGACAACGTCGTCATCCACGAAGGCAAGCTCAAGACGCTCAAGCGCTTCAAGGACGAGGTTGCGGAAGTGCCGGTCGGCCAGGAATGCGGCATGGCCTTCGAGAACTACGAGGACATTCGCGCCGGCGACGTCATCGAGTGCTTCCGCGTGGAGCATATCACCCGGACGCTGTAAGCGACGGGAACAGCATCAAGGGCCGCTGGAAAGAGATTTCCGGCGGCTTTTTTCTTGTCACATGAGGAGGAGGCAGACGTGACCATTTCATTCGACCTGACGGGAAAGACGGCAATCGTTACCGGAGCAAATACCGGTCTCGGGCAAGCCATCGCTGTCGCACTTGCGGGAGCCGGGGCAGACATTGCCCTGGTCGGCCGCTCTTCAATGGAAGAGACCGAAGCGGCAATCGCCGCTGGCGGCCGGGGCAAGTGCCGCTTCATCAAGGCCGATCTTTCCACGATCGAACCGGTGAAGGACGTTGTTGGGCAGACCCTGGCCTGGACGGGCCGTGCCGACATCCTCGTCAACAATGCCGGCATCATTCGCCGTTCCGACGCCGTGGACTTCACGGAGGCGGACTGGGACGACGTCATGGACGTCAACCTGAAGAGCGTCTTCTTCCTGAGCCAGGCCTTTGCCCGCCACCTGATCGCGGAAGGCAAGGGCGGCAAGATCATCAACATCGCCTCGCTACTCTCCTTCCAGGGCGGCATCCGCATCCCCTCCTATACCGCATCGAAGAGCGGGCTAGCGGGGCTGACGCGGCTGCTTGCCTGCGAGTGGGCCGGCAAGGGCATTAACGTCAATGCCATTGCTCCAGGCTACTTCGAGACCAACAATACCGAGGCACTGCGGAACGACCCGGACCGCAATGCCGCAATCCTTGGGCGCATTCCAGCCGGGCACTGGGGCAAACCCGACGAACTTGGCGGCGCAGCGGTCTTCCTTGCCTCTTCGGCGTCCGACTATGTCCACGGCGTTGTACTGCCGGTGGACGGTGGCTGGCTCGCCCGCTGATCCGCCCAAGGCATGCCATTGCCGCAGCGACGCGGTAATGGCATGCACGGAAAGCGAAGTTCACCGACAAGATCTAATCCGGATTGTCGGGTTCAAGATTTATTTGTTGCCAACCAAAGTCATGTTTATTATCGAGAGGCCGTAAGAGAGACCGGCAAGGCCGGTCTTCAGTCCGGAGCCCGGGTCGTACGACGATCAGGCTCGCATTCCGGAGAGCTTCTGACATGACGATTGCGTCCGCCCGTCCTTTTCATCACCATCTCATGATGCCCCTCCTGGTCGGCGCGCTTCTGAGTGCTGCACCTGCGACCAATGCCCAGGATGCCGCTCCGCCGCCAGCCGCAACATCGCAGGCCAATCCATCCGAACCCGCCCCGCAGACCTTGCCGCCCACCGAGCAAACGCCTGCGGACATTCCACCCTCTGCTGATACCATCGACGAACGGCCGCGCGCCTCGGAAGGGCTGATCGAGAATGTCCCGACAGTGATGCAGGACATCCTGCCTGCCGGCGAACGCTCGGACATCCCCCACGACCTGTCGCCATGGGGCATGTTCATGGCCGCTGACTGGGTGGTCAAGGGCGTGATGATTGGTCTCGCCTTCGCCTCGCTGGTCACCTGGACCGTCTGGTTGGCCAAGACGCTGGAACTCGCGGGAGCCCGTACGCGGGCGGGCCGGACGCTGAGGGTCATTCGAAACTCCGCAACGCTCGTCGATGCCGTCGGAGAGCTTGGGAAGCGTGGTGGGCCGGCGGCCCTTATGCTGCGCGCTGCGGCGGACGAGATTCGGCTTTCAGAAGCTGCGCTCGATCACGCAGACAGTGCCGGTGTGAAGGAACGCGTGGCCTCGGCGCTCTCCCGCATCGAATCCTATGCAGGCCGGCGCATGTCACGCGGCACCGGCGTTCTCGCCACCATCGGCTCGACCGCTCCGTTCGTCGGTCTCTTCGGCACCGTCTGGGGGATCATGAATTCCTTCATCGGCATTTCAGAGTCGCAGACGACCAACCTTGCCGTCGTGGCACCCGGCATTGCCGAGGCGCTGCTCGCGACTGCGATCGGTCTTGTGGCCGCAATTCCGGCTGTCGTGATCTACAACGTCTTTGCCCGTTCCATCACCGGCTATCGCCAGCTGCTGGCTGATGCCGCCGCCGGGGTCGAACGACTGGTCAGCCGCGACCTCGACTTCCGCAGAGTGCCCCCCGGCAACCGCAACGTGCCTGTCTCTCTCGTGGCAGGAGAATGATCCATGGCCGGCGGTATTCGTGAGACGCACGGCGACGACCTTGCCGAAAACCATGAGATCAACGTCACGCCATTCATCGACGTGATGCTGGTGCTGCTGATCATCTTCATGGTGGCAGCGCCGCTTACGACGGTGGACGTGAACGTCGACCTCCCCGCTTCGTCGGCGCAGCCCGCGCAGCGCCCCGATGAGCCCCTCTATCTTACGCTCAAGGAAGACCTCGGCCTCAATCTCGGCAATGATCCGGTGCAGCGCGAGCAACTGGCGGCGACGCTGGATCGGGTCACCGAGAGCGACAAGGAGACCCGCATCTTCCTACGCGCCGACAAGGCGATCGAATACGGCCAGTTCATGGAGGTCATGAACCTGCTGCGGGACGCAGGCTACCTGAAGATCGCCCTGGTCGGGCTTGAGACACTGTCCGGCGCAGCGCCGTCTGCCTCCGCCGAACAGGGAGCCACAGCAGCCGCCCCAGCAAGCGGAGAGAGCCAGTGACGCTCTCCACTCCCCGCTTCAGCCGTGCCGGCCGGCTCGGAGAGCTGGCACTATGGTCGTCCGCTGCGATGGTGGTGTTGACGGCGCACATCGCCGCTGCCGCTGTTCTTCTGCGCCAGGAGCCGGACGCACCGGCCGAGCCGGGGCCGCCTGCAGCGATCATGATCGAACTTGCGGCGGAACCGGAAGCGGCGGATACCGAGGAAAACCAGGTCGCGACCGAGGAGGTCGATTCCGAAGAAGTTGCCAGCCGGCAGTTGGAGCCCGCCGAGGAGCCGCTGGCGGAGCCATTGCCTGATCCGGTCGAGCCACCTCCGCCGGAAGAAGTCGCCGAGCCGATCGAACCGGAGCCTGAGCCGGTGGAGCCGGAGCCTCAGCCCGAACCTGAGCCTGAGATCACCAAGACCGTGCCCGAGCCGCCACCGGAACCGGTGGAGGAGATCGACCCGCTGGAAGAGCAGATGATCGCCGCACTCGAGAATGTCGAAGTTCCTTTGCCAGTCTCGAGGCCTCCACCGCCGCCGGAGCCGAAGAAGCAGCCGCCCAAGCGCGTCCAGAAGCAGCCGCAGGCCTCCAAGGCATCGCAGCAGGCCAAGCTTCAGGCGAAGCCTTCGGAGCGCACGGCAGCCAATCAGACCACCACCGGCTCGTCCCAACCCTCCGTCACGCCCGCGAAATGGAAGTCGCGCGTTCAGGCGAAGATCGCGCGCAACGCGCGTCGTTGCCCCGGCAATGACACCGGCACAGCCGCCGTACGATTCAGCTTCGATGGCAACGGCAATATCACCAACGTCTCACTCTCGCGCTCCTCCGGGAACTCGGCGATCGACAGCTACATCGTCGCAGCCGTGCGCCGCGCATCCCCCATCCCTGCCCCGCCTGCCGGCGTCCCGAGCTATCTCGATCAGGGGCTGAGATGCGAATGAGCGGGGTTAGCTGACACCCTTCGACGCTCCACCGAGCGGCACGTGGACCTGCGGGGTTCGGCCCTTTACCGCGCGACAATTGGCCTGCCGGCTTTTTGCACGGCTCGTGCTGCGACTGAGGATGATTATGTCCTGAAACGAAAAAGCCCGACGCGGGAGGAGGTGCGTCGGGCTTTAAACATGATCGGCAATTGGGAGGAGGAGGAGATTGCCGATCTCATCTAACGACGCTGGGAGGAGGAGTGCGTCGTTTCGATGATTGAGATATAGGCTGCGCCGGATGCATTGCCAAGGGCTTTGCTGCATTGCAGCAATGCGTTTTTTGCAGAGCTTCTTCTATGTCTTCCGAAGCGACCGCTGGCCCAGCTTGCCGCGGAGCGGCCGCTGTGGCATTGCCTCATGAGTAAACGACGAGGCAGATGATGAGCAGCATTCGCTACCACGAAGGTGATATTTCCGCGGCCGATGCCGCCCGCTATACGGGTGACGTTGCGATCGATACCGAAACCCTGGGACTTGTTCCCCGTCGTGACCGCCTCTGCGTTGTGCAGCTTTCCCCCGGTGACGGAACGGCGGACGTCATTCGCATCGCCGCCGGCCAGAAGGAAGCGCCGAACCTCGTGGGCCTGCTTGCCGATCCCTCACGACGCAAGATCTTCCACTACGGCCGCTTCGACATCGCCGTCCTCTTCCACACCTTCGGCGTCACCACCACGCCCGTCTTCTGCACCAAGATCGCATCACGGCTGACGCGGACATACACGGATCGTCATGGATTGAAGGACAACCTGAAGGAGCTCCTCGACATCGACGTGTCGAAGGCCCAGCAGCAGTCGGACTGGGCCGCCGAAACGCTCTCGCCCGCACAGATGGAATATGCCGCATCGGACGTTCTCTACCTGCATTCGCTCGCCGACCGGCTGACAGACCGTCTCCGCCGGGACGGCCGTATGGAGCTGGCTGCGGCGTGTTTTGAATTTCTTCCGACGCGCTCCAAACTCGACCTCCTGGGCTGGGAAGAGACCGACATCTTCGCGCACAGTTGATGCGCCTTTTCTCAGAATGCCTGCTCCCCATCGTTATCCCCGCATTAACCACTCTGCCATAGCCTCGGCGGCGATTGGGTCATCTCGGTGGGATCATGCTTTTTCCGACGCAGCAGACAGCGGGGCTCGCGGCGACGAACGTCATGCAGGCGACGCTCGACAGCATCGACGAGCGGCGCCGGGAAGACCAGGAGAAGGCGAGCGGCGAGAAGCGAGATCCTGTCGTCGAGGCCAAGGTCAGCGCGAGCATCGAGATACGGCGCGCACGGGAGAAGATCGCTGAGGCGTTGTTCGGCATCAACAATGTGGATGCTAACGAGCTGAAGCTGAAGCTGACCGAGCGGCTGGCGGCGAAGCTCGGCATCGATCTTGAGGAAGACCGGTCGAATTTCTCGCTTGGACGAGCAATCGAAGAGGCAATCAAGCAGCTCGGCCTCGATCACACCGCGATCGCCAGGCTTGAAGACGAACTCGGGTTGAAGGCGGCCGGCGTTTCTCTCGCGACTGTCATCGCGGCGATCAAGAACCCCTATGGTGACGACAACGCACGCCTTCTAGAAGGGCTTGCGGCAGCCGCCAACGGTGGCGGTGCGGCGTTCGACGTGGCCCGAGTCCTGCAGCGCCTCGAGGATGTCGCCGATCCCAAGACACTGGAAGAGCTGAAGCTCGGGCCGCAGGGATATGATCCGACCCGTGTCGAGGATGCCCAAACGCGGGCAGAACGGCAGAAGGATATCCAGGCCCTGGAAGCCTCCGAAAAGCTGGAAGATGTCCAGGACATGCAGGACGTCGTGGCGGCCCAGAACGGCAGCGCTCTGAAGCCGGAGGGGATCGGCGAGCCGAAGGCAGACGCCGCTGCTTCTGGCGTCGAACTGATCCTGATCCTGGGAGCGAATGCGGAGCAGGCGAAGAAGACCGATGCGGAGTCCGCAGCGGAGGAGCCGCCTGCAATTCCCTCGGATGTGACCGGTGCCGTCGAGCAGCCGGAAGAGGTGACAGAACAGACCGCTGAAGCGATCGAGGAGATGGCGCTCGTCGCAGCGAACGCCGCCCCTGTTCTACCGATCTTCGTCGACGATATCGGACTCTATGAACTCCTGAAGAGAAAGTTCGCGGCGTAGCCCACGACCGTGAAGGCAAGGCGCTTCCGTCGGTTCTGGTCATTAAGGAAATCTTAACGACCTTGGTCGCATTCTAATCAATCAATCGGCAAAGGTGGCGCCATGAGGCGTCGCGGCCGCAGCGCCGTACGTCGCGAAAACACTGAACCGCAGTAGCCGATCTGTCTTGCCCACCGCGAAGACATGGAGCAGGTCATGCTGCCGCCTATCGGCGCCGCGTTGAGCGCCTCTGTCGACTATCAGGATGCGGGCCGGCAGGCGATGCGCGCCTCGCTCGCCGCCACCTCTGGCGTTTCAGCTGCCACGACCCCTTTGCCTGCAAACCTCCTGGGCGGCGGTCGGATCGATATCCTTTCCCTGTCCGGCCAGGTGCAGCTGGCACAGGGCCTTTCCATCTTCGCCGAGACCATCGGGAGCTTCCTGAAGATCAGCCGACGCGAAGGCGAAGGCCTTGTCGACTATGCAAACCGGCTGGCGGAAGCCCTGAAGTCGCTGAGCCTGTCGCAGCGGGCCGCACTCGAGCAAAGCATCGCCCAGCTTGTACGCGGCGTCACGCTTCGCATCCTCACCGAAATCCTGAACAATCCGCTCGGACCGGAGGCGGCACGCCTCACCGCTTATCTGGAAAGCGCACCGGCAGCCGATCGCGACTTGGCGACCTGGGCCGTCGTCAGCTCCTACCGCCAGAACGACGCTGCAGTGGGCTCCTCCGCTTCTCCCGCTTCTGCCTCGGTTCGCACCCCGCTGGCGGGCGCGGCTCCAGCGCCAGCCGAGCTTCCTGCGAAGGCCGCCGGAGGCGATCAAGGGCCTGCCGCAGTGCCGGCGGCGCACGTCCGGGGCGCCGCAGCCTCTGCCACCGCTGGTCCGACCTCCCCTACGAGCGTCGTCACGGCGGTACCTCCCGCACAGGGAGCGGTTGCGGAAGGAGGAGAGGACGCCGGTGTTCCTTCGCTGAGACCACAGCAATCGACACAGCCGGTCACGCGCGGCGGCATGTCTCCGATGCAGCTTGACGGTTCCGATCCGGATCGCACTCCGCCCGCAGCCCGATCCCCTGAACTCCCAGGGCCGGGGGAAACGAGAGCCGGCGGGAGCTCCGTGGCCACGGAAAAATCTCTCCCCAGCCGCGCCGAGGTAGTGGTCGAACCGCGTCCGGCAATGTCGGGCCACGTTGGAACGCCCGTCATCTATGACGCCCCCGCGCTGGCACGTTTCGCCCAGATGGCGGTAGAGGATCCGAAGAACAGGTTCATACAGAACGTCCTGTTTCAGAATTCCGCACCGGGCGGTTCTGCGTCGGAGAGCACAGGCGCCAGCAAGGCGCCGGTGCCCCAGGTCCTTGCTCCCGTCCAGGCAGAACAGTCGGCCGAGGACGGCGCGACCCAGATTGCCCGCCCAGCGCCTGCCTCACCCTTGATACAATCGGGCGAGCCAATCGCGGCGCGCGCGGCAGACACCGAAAGCGCTCTTCCGGCCCCCGCGCCGGCGTTGGGCAACAAGGTGACGGCCAACGTCTCTGCGGCTCCCCATCTGGTGGCTGATCCGGCCGCATATATTCTGGCAGCACCCATGCTGGCACGCGAAGGTCTGGCGCAGGTCCTGGTGACCTATCCGCCAGCGCCCCGGGCGCCGGATGAGGAAGAACGCGACGTCGAAAGGGTCTCGCCCATCGATGAGGACGGTGGCCATCGATCGTCGCATCAGGATGCGCAGGGCGGGGACGGCGATCCGGAGGACGATCCCTCGCCCGAGGACGACGACGGGGGGGCGGTGCAAAGCGACGAGCTTTCAGACCATGCTCAGGATCTGTACTGGCGTATGGCCGACCTGTCCTGAAGCAGGAGCCAAACCCATAACGAAAAAGGCCGCCGGACTTGCATCCGGCGGCCTTCGTGTCTTCGGAAACAGCGATTACTCGTTGTTGCCGCGGTTCTTGAGAGCTGCGCCGAGGATGTCGCCGAGCGATGCGCCCGAGTCGGACGAACCGAACTGAGCAACAGCTTCCTTCTCTTCTGCAATCTCGAGAGCCTTGATCGACAGCATGACCTTGCGGTCCTTCTTGGAGAAGTTGGTAACACGCGCGTCGAACACCTGGCCGACCGAGAAACGCTCCGGACGCTGATCGTCGCGATCGCGTGCCAGATCGTTGCGGCGGATGAACGAGGTGATGTCTTCGTGGTTCACGAGCTTCACTTCGACGCCACCGTCGTTGACGGCGATGACTTCGCACGAAACGACAGCGTTCTTGCGCAGTTCGCCCGAAGCAGCGGCATCGCCGACTGCATCCTTGCCGAGCTGCTTGATGCCGAGCGAAATACGCTCCTTCTCGACGTCCACATCGAGAACGACAGCCTTGACGACGTCGCCCTTGTTGTACTCCTCGATGACCTGCTCGCCCGGACGGTTCCAGTCGAGGTCGGAGAGGTGGACCATGCCGTCAACGTCGCCTTCGAGGCCGATGAACAGGCCGAACTCGGTCTTGTTCTTGACTTCGCCTTCGACTTCAGTGCCGGCCGGATGGCTGAAGGCAAATGCCTGCCACGGGTTCTCGAGGGTCTGCTTGAGACCGAGCGAGATACGGCGCTTGGACGGATCGACTTCGAGAACGACAACGTCGACATCCTGCGTCGTGGACAGGATCTTGCCGGGGTGAACGTTCTTCTTGGTCCAGGACATTTCGGAGATGTGGATCAGGCCTTCGATGCCCGGCTCCAGCTCAACGAATGCACCATAGTCGGTGATGTTCGTGACCGTACCGGAGATCTTCTTGCCGATCGGGTACTTGGCCGCGATGCCATCCCACGGATCCGACTCAAGCTGCTTCATGCCGAGCGAGATGCGGTGGGTTTCCTGGTTGATGCGGATGATCTGAACCTTGACCGACTGGCCGATGGACAGGATTTCCGACGGATGGTTGACGCGGCGCCAGGCCATGTCGGTGACGTGCAGCAAGCCGTCGATGCCGCCGAGGTCAACGAACGCACCGTAATCGGTGATGTTCTTGACGACGCCGTCAACAACCTGACCTTCTTCGAGGTTCTGAACGATTTCAGAACGCTGCTCGGCACGGGACTCTTCGAGAACGGTACGGCGCGAGACGACGATGTTGCCGCGACGCTTGTCCATCTTGAGGATTTCGAAGGGCTGCGGGTTGTGCATCAGCGGCGTGACGTCGCGGATGGGACGGATGTCCACCTGCGAACGCGGAAGGAAGGCTACGGCGCCATCCAGATCGACGGTGAAGCCACCCTTGACCTGGTTGAAGATGATGCCTTCGACGCGCTCGCCAGCTTCGAATTTGGCTTCGAGCTTGACCCAGCTTTCCTCGCGGCGAGCCTTCTCGCGCGACAGAACAGCTTCGCCGAGAGCATTCTCAATGCGCTCGACATAGACTTCGACTTCGTCGCCGACCTTCAGCGAACCGTCCTTGCCCTTGACGCCGAATTCCTTCAGCGCGATGCGACCTTCGACCTTGAGGCCGACGTCGACAACAGCCATGTCCTTTTCGATCGCCGTGACCAGACCCTTGGTCACATAGCCTTCGGCCAGATCGGTCTGTGCGAAGGATTCTTCGAGGAGCGACGCGAAGTCCTCCCGCGTGGGGTTAGATACTGCCATGAAATCTCCTGAGGGTGTCCGTTCAAGGACACATATGCGCCGGGGGTTCGTGTTGAACACGCTCGAAGTCAGTCCGCCTCGTCTTTGGAGGCAATCCGGCGCAAGGACTGATCTGCGAGCTAGTCTGACGTGCCGGCTCACCGGCAGGTCGTCAATCTTTCGTCAAGGCAGCGTCGATAAGGCTCTTCGCAGCCTGAAACGCGGCTTCTATACTCATTTCCGAGGTATCAAGCAAGTGCGCATCGTCCGCGGGTCTCAAGGGGCTGTCTGCGCGACCCATATCCCGTTCGTCGCGCTTCTTCACGTCGGCGAAGATGACCTCGAAATCCGCCTCGCCGCCGCCGGCGATGATTTCGTCGAAGCGCCGCCTGGCGCGCACTTCCGGCGAGGCCGTGACGTAGAGCTTCACCGGCGCGTGCGGGCAGACGACGGTGCCGATATCGCGGCCGTCGAGCACCGTTCCGGGCTCGCGCCGCGAAAAGGCCTGCTGCGCCTCGACCAGCGCACGACGCACGGAAGACATGACTGCGATCTTCGACGCCGCCTCACCAATCTCGTGGCGCGACAGGACGGACCGGTCGAGGCCTCCGAGATCCAGCTCGCGCGCCATCTCTTCCGCCACCTGCTCGTCGTCGAGCGGCAGCCCCGCATCGAGTAGTGCCTTGGCAGTGGCGCGGTAGGTCAGCCCGGTGTCGAGGTGCTGGAAGCCGTAGGTTTCGGCAATCCGGCGCGACAGCGTTCCCTTGCCCGCTGCCGCCGGTCCGTCGATGGCGACGACGAAGCCCATCAGGCCGCCCTGCTCTCGACCGGCTCGATGCGGGCGCCGAGGCCAGTCATCAGATCCATGAATTCCGGGAAACTGGTGGCGATGATACCGGCATCGTCAACCGTCACCGCATGTTCGGAGACGAGACCCATGATCAGGAAGCTCATCGCAATCCGATGATCAAGATGGGTGACGACCGAAGACTCGGTGGCATTGCCATAGCCCTTGCCGCCCGGGCGGCCGCGGACGATCAGCGTGTCCTCGCCCTCATCGCAGTCGACGCCGTTGAGTTTCAGTCCGTCCGCTACGGCGGACAGCCGGTCGGATTCCTTGACCCGCAATTCCTCCAGGCCCAGCATTGTCGTCGCGCCTTCGGCGAACGCTGCGGCAACGGCGAGCACCGGATATTCGTCGATCATAGAAGGGGCCCGGTCCGCCGGCACCGTAACCCCCTTAAGTTCTGAATGCCGCACGCGCAGATCCGCGACATCCTCTCCGCCGGCAAGTCGCGGATTGATAACCTCGATGTCGGCGCCCATTTCCTGCAGCGTCAAAATGAGGCCCGTGCGGGTCGGGTTCATCAGAACGTTTTCGATCGTCACGTCGGAACCCGGCACCAGAAGGGCCGCCACCAGCGGAAACGCCGTCGAGGACGGATCGCCCGGAACATCGATCACCTGTCCGATCAACTGGCCGCGGCCTTCGAGCCGGATCGTCCGCACGCCGTCGGCATCCGTCTCCACCATCAGGTTGGCGCCGAAGCCCTGCAGCATCTTTTCCGTGTGGTCGCGGGTCATTACCGGTTCGATAACCGTCGTGACGCCCGGTGTGTTGAGACCGGCGAGCAGGACTGCGGATTTCACCTGGGCAGAGGCCATCGGTACGCGGTAGGTTATCGGGTTCGGGATCGCGGGCCCGCGCAGCGTGACCGGCAGTCGGTCGCCCTCCGCGGCCTTCACCTGAACGCCCATCTGGCGGAGCGGATTGAGCACACGCCCCATCGGCCGCTTCGTGAGCGAGGCGTCGCCGATGAAGGTACTTTCGAAGTCATAGACGCCAACGAGGCCCATGGTCAGGCGGCAGCCGGTGCCGGCATTGCCGAAATCGAGCGGCGCTTCCGGAGCCAGCAACGCCCCGTTGCCGGTGCCCTGGATGATCCATTCATCGCCGACCTTCTCGATCCTGGCGCCCATGGCGCGCATCGCCTTGCCGGTGTTGATGACGTCCTCGCCTTCGAGCAGGCCGGTAATGCGCGTCTCGCCGGCAGCAAGGCCGCCGAACATGAAGGAGCGGTGCGAGATCGACTTATCGCCGGGGATCCGGACGGTGCCCCTCAGATCGGCGGATTTCAGCGATCGGGCCGGCTTCAACGCAACACCATGCGACATGGCAAGTCCTTTTGTTCTTGTCCTGGTTTCGCGGGCGTCGTTAGCATAAAGCAGGTAGCCGGTCATCCGGCTAATTTGGCCTGAAGGGCGGTCAAGTTTACCTTTGACAGAAAAGAGCGCAGGCCTTATGGGGACCGGCTTAGTTTTTTACCCGTTGACAGCCGCTCCGGCGGCCAAGCCGACTTGATCGGCCAGACTCACGAGGCTTTCACAGTGGCAAAAGCGGAACTCGGAACCAAACGTACCGACCCGGATACCGGCAAGAAGTTCTACGACCTGAACCGCGACCCGGTTGTCTCTCCCTATACCGGCAAGTCCTGGCCGCTCTCCTTCTTCGAGGAGAACACGGCCCAGATGAAGATGGAGCAGGCCGAGGAAGAGGAGATCCAGGAAGTCGACACCGAGAACACGGATGTCGAACTGGTCTCGAATGACGACAGCGACGATAACAGCGGCGACGATCTTCCCGATATGGGCGATGACGACGTCGAGATCGAAGGCGACGACGACGACACCTTCCTGGAAGCCGACGAAGACGACGACGATGACGACATGACCGGCATCATCGGCGTCACCGGCGACGACGACGAAGTCTGAGCCTCCAGCAACTGCCCGGCGGATCGACAAATTTCGCCGGGCCACGAATTTACGGCTTGCACTCTCGAAAAACCGGAAGTAAGAAGCCGCCACTCCGGGCGACACGCCTTGAGTTTCCCAGGACCGGACACTACGCCGGACCACCCTGATGGGGCTATAGCTCAGCTGGGAGAGCGCTTGCATGGCATGCAAGAGGTCAGCGGTTCGATCCCGCTTAGCTCCACCAAAATCGTCCCATATCACGTCAGGTTGCGCTCTCAACGAGAGTCCTCGCCAGTCGGGACTTTGGCGCCCGCCACCCTCCGCAATTGACATCCGCCCCCATCTCCGCTGAATGGAGCGATGATCACCGGCGCCGCTCATCCTCCACGTCGCCTGCGGGCAGTGTTTCTCCCCCTTCTTCTCGCCTTGAGCCTTGCCGGCTGCGCGGGGCGGCCGGAAGGGGTGCTGATTCCGACGGCGTCTGCGGCAGCGCCGGGCCAAGTGGTGGATATTTTCGTTGCGACGACGCGGCAGCCTTCAGGCGATCCGGGCATCCTGTTTTCCGGCGAGCGCGGCCGGGATCTCGAAGCCACCGCCATCACCGTTTCCATTCCGCCCGACGCCAATCGCAAGATCGGTGAAGTGCAGTGGCCGAAGCGCCTGCCGGCAGATCCCGCCAAGGAATTCGCGACCGTCCGGGTCGAGCCGGTCCAGACGGAAAAGGACGCCAACCGCTGGCTTTCCCGCCACCTTCCGCCGGCCAAGCGCGTGCTGGTCTTCGTCCACGGCTTCAACAACCGCTACGAGGAGGCAGTCTACCGGTTCGCGCAGATCGTCCACGACTCCAAGGCCGATGCGGCGCCCGTCCTGTTCACCTGGCCGTCGCGCGCTTCCATCTTCGACTACAACTACGACAAGGAAAGCGCCAACTATTCGCGCGACGGGTTGGAGCGCGTGCTGGACCAGATCGCCGACGATCCGCAGGTGGCCGATGTCGTGGTGCTTGCCCATTCGATGGGTTCCTGGCTGACGGTGGAGGCCCTGCGGCAGATGGCGATCCGTGACGGCAGGGTCCCCGGAAAGATCAGCAATGTCATCCTTGCCTCGCCTGATCTCGACGTGGATGTCTTTGCCCAGCAGTTCAAGACGATCGGGACGCCCGGCCCTCGCTTCACGCTGTTCGTCTCTCGCGATGACCGTGCTCTGCAACTGTCCCGACGGATTTCCGGCAGTGTCGACCGTCTTGGACAGGTGGACCCGACGGCAGAGCCCTACCGATCCCAGTTCGAGGCCGCCGGCATCAGCGTGATCGACCTCACCGCACTCGAGAGCGGCGACCCGCTCAACCATGGAAAGTTCGCGCAGAGCCCGCAGGTCGTCCAACTCATCGGCACCCGACTTCTGGCCGGGCAGGAGATCGCAACGACCAATGTCGCGCTCGGGGAGCGGCTCGGCGCGATCGCCCTCGGCACCGCCCAGACAGTTGGCGGAGTTGCGAGCGCCACGGTCAGCGCCCCGATTGCCGTGTTCGATCCGCAGACCCGCCGCACCTATGGCGAGCAGATCAACCGGGTGGGCCGGTCCATCGAGAACACCGTCATCTCCACCGTCGCGCAGTAGCGCCGGCAGACCTCAGCTGGCGATTGCCCGACCATCGGCATCGAAACGGTGCATGCTGGTCGCATCTGGCGTTGCGAAGACGATGTCGTCGGCTGAATAGGGGTGTTCGCCGAAAAGCCGCACCGTCACCAGCCCTGCCTGCTCCGTCTGGATGTAGACGATTGTGTCGGCCCCAAGATGCTCCACATGCTCGACCCTGCCCTTCCAGGTGCCCGCTTCCCGTGAGAGGCCGATATGCTCCGGCCGGATGCCCATCGTGGTCGCCCCCGTCTCGCCCATTCGCCCGGCTTCGATGAAGTTCATCTGCGGCGAGCCGAGGAAGCCTGCGACGAAGAGGTTGGCCGGGCGATTGTAGAGCTCCATCGGCGAGCCGATCTGCTCTATGGCGCCGGCATTCAGCACGACGATCTTGTCCGCAAGCGTCATCGCCTCGACCTGGTCGTGCGTGACATAGATCATCGTCGCCTTCAGGCGTCGATGAAGTGCTGCTATCTCCAGCCGCATATGCACCCTGAGCGCGGCGTCGAGGTTGGACAGCGGCTCATCAAACAGGAAGAGTTTCGGTTCGCGAACAATCGCCCGTCCAATCGCGACGCGCTGGCGCTGTCCGCCGGACAGTTCCGCAGGCCGACGCCCGAGATATTCGTCGAGCGACAGCATGGTGGAAGCCTTGGCGACCCGCTCCTCGATCACCGCCTTAGCCTCGCCCGCCTGCTTCAGCCCGAGCCCCATATTGTCCTTCACCGTCAGGTGCGGATAGAGGGCGTAGGTCTGGAAGACCATGGCAATCCCACGCTTGGCAGGCGGCGTGTTCACCACCTCCGCGCCGTCGATCCGGACGCTTCCCGCAGTCGCGTCCTCTAGGCCCGCGATGACGCGCAGGAGCGTGGACTTTCCGCAGCCTGACGGTCCGACGAAGATCACGAACTCGCCATCCTTCACGTCGAGATCGATCCCCTTCAGCACCTCGTGGGTCCCGAAGGACTTGCGGATGGAGGTCAGTTGCAGCGAACCCAATGGCGTTGTCCTTACGAGATAGGCGGCATTAGAGAATGACTGGCGCGCCGGTCCGCACGCTCTGGTCGGCGGCGAGGCAGATGCGCAGCGATTGCACGGCGTCGTTCATGTGGCGGTCGAGGTCGATGTCCTCGCGAATGGCCTTGAGCACATAGGCCTGTTCCATGTCGCAAAGATCCTGGTGACCCGGTTCGCCAGCCATCGCCAGATCCTCGTCCGGACGCAGGAATTTCCCGTCCGGGCCCGTTTCGGCGGTATGAACCCGGATCAGCGAGGTCTTGGTATGCGTGTCGATGTCGTCGGACTTCGCGTTCGGATCCATGACGATCGAGACCGAGCCCTTGGGCGACATCACGTCCTTCACGAAGAAGGCGGTCTCGGAGATCATCGGGCCCCAGCCCGCCTCGTACCAACCGACCGAGCCGTCATCGAACATCACCTGCAGGTGGCCGTAGTTGTACATGTCGGGCGCCACCTCGTCGGAAAGGCGCAGGCCCATGCCGCGCACCTGCACCGGCTTGGCATCGGTGATCTGGCACATGACGTCGACATAGTGGACGCCGCAATCGACGATCGGCGAGGTCGTCTGCATCAGCGCCTTGTGGGTCTCCCAAGTGGGACCCGAGGACTGCTGGTTGAGGTTCATGCGGAAGACGTAAGGCGGCCCGAGCTTGCGGGCCTCCTGGATGAGCCGCATCCAGGACGGGTGATGGCGCAGGATATAGCCGATCACCAGCTTGCGGTCGGCGGCCTTTGCCGCAGCCACCACACGCTCGGCATCGGCCACGGTCGTGGCCAGCGGCTTCTCGACGAAGACATGGCAGCCGGCCTCGAAGGCCATGACGGCGTAGTCGGCATGGCTGTCCGAATAGGTGCAGATGGAGCAGAGGTCGGGCTTCAGCTCGGCGAGCGCCTCCGGAAAAGACGGGTGGATGGTGTAGCCCTGCAGTTTCTCCGGCAGCGCCACTTCGGACCGATTGACGAAACCGACGATCTCGAAGCCGGGGTTGTTGTGGTAGGCGAGGGCGTGGCTGCGGCCCATATTGCCGAGGCCGGCTACCAGGACGCGGATGGGCTTGTCTTCGATGCTCACTTCACAGCTCCGGATGTAATGCCGCGGATCAACTGCCGCGAGAAGATGACGTAAAGGACCAGCACCGGCAGGATGGCCAGCGAGAGCGCCGACAGCACCGCATTCCAGTTGGTCACGTACTGGCCGATGAACATCTGAGCGCCCAGCGTGATCGTCTTGGTCGCCTCACCGGGCGCCAGGATCAGCGGGAACCACAGGTCGTTCCAGATGGGGATCATGGTGAAGACGGCGACCGTCGCCATGGCCGGGCGCACCAGCGGCAGAACGAGGCGGAAGAAGATCGCGTATTCGGACAGGCCGTCGATCCGCCCGGCATTCTTCAGGTCGTCGGAAAGGGTGCGCATGAACTCCGACAGTATGAAGATCGCCAGCGGCAGGCCTTGCGCCGTGTAGACGAGGATCAGCGCCGTCAGCGTGTTGACCAGCCCCGTGGCCACCATGCCCTGCAGGATGGCAACCGTGCCCAGCCGGATCGGGATCATGATCCCAAGCGCGAGATAGAGCCCCATCAGCGTATTGCCGCGGAAGCGATATTCGGAGAGGGCGAAGGCGGCCATGGCACCGAACAGCAGGACCAGCGCGATCGCGACGACAGTGACAATCAGGCTGTTCTGGAAGTAGCCGACGAAATCCCCCTGCTTCAGCACCGTCTCGTAGCCGACAAGGCTGAAGGTCTTCGGCGTCGGCAGGGCCATCGGCTCGCGGAAGATGGCGTTGCGTGCCTTGAGCGAGTTCACCAGCGTCAGGAAGACTGGAAAGAGCGCAATCAGCGTATAGGTGATCAGCGCTACATGGATGAGTCCGGAGCGAAGAAGGGAAGAACGTGCTTTGGACATCTCGCCTCCTTCAGAACTGGTAGCGGCGGATACGCCGCTGGATGACGAAGAGGTATAGCGACACACCGGCGAGGATGATCAGGAACATCACGGTCGCGATCGTCGCACCCATCGGACGGTTGCCCATCTGGTTCTGGAAACCGAAGAAGGTGCGGTAGAGCAGCGTACCGAGAATGTCGGTCGAGCCGTCCGGTCCGGCGAGCGCCCCCTGCACCGTATAGATCAGGTCGAAGGCGTTGAAGTTGCCGACGAAGGTGAGCACCGAGATGATGCCAATCGAAGGCAGGATCAGCGGCAGCTTGATCTTCCAGAATTGGCTCCAGCCGGTGATGCCGTCGATTTCAGCCGCTTCCAGCACCTCGTCGGGGATGTTGAGAAGCGCGGCGTAGATGAGCATCATCGGGATGCCGACATACTGCCAGACGGAGATCAGCGACACGGTGATGAGCGCACTCTCCGGCTTGCCGAGCCATGGTGAAAACAGCGACTTCAAGCCCACGAGGTCCATCAGGCCGGGTGCGATCCCCCAGATCGGCGAGAGGATGAGCTTCCAGATGAAGCCGACGATGACGAAGGAAAGCAGCGTCGGCACGAAGATCGCGCTTCGGTAGAAGGCGGCAAACCGCAGTGTTGGAACCGACAGCATGGCGGCCAGCGCGATACCGATCGGGTTCTGCACCGCCATGTGGATGATGAAGAAGATCGTGTTGTTCCAGAGGGCGTTCCAGAAGTCGGCGGCAAGCCGCGGGTCGCCGAACAGGCGCTGGAAGTTTGCAAGGCCGACGAAAGTCATCTGGCCATTGACGACGTTGAAGAGCGACAGCCTCAGCGTCTCGATCAGCGGCAGGATCATGACCGCGGTGTAGACCAGAAAGGCGGGGGCCAGGAACACGAGGATGTGCCAGCGGATGGTGCGCTTCGGTGGAGCGATCCGCGTCTCGGCAATGTCGGATTGGGTCATCGGCGTGTTCCGGAAACGAGGCATCGTCCAAGTCTATGGCAGCGGCGCCTGCCAGCTGCCGCCCGCCCCTCCCGTCGACATGGGCGTGCCGCTGATGGCGGCCGAAGCTCGGGCAGGAAGAAGCCCTCTCCCCCGGTCAGGGAGAGGGAGATAGTGGCCGAAGGCGTTCTTACTGCTTCGGCTTGTACCAGCTGTCGAGGCCCTTCTGGGTCTCTTCGCCAGCCTGCTCCGGGGTCATCGTGCCGTTGATGACGTTGGCTGAAACCCGCCACATCTCGAGGTCGAGGTTCGGATCGCCGCGGCCGACAATTGCGGCACTCGGGCGGATCGTCGTCTCGCAGTTCTCGCGCCAGGAAACGAATTCCTGGGCCAGATCGTCCTGCATGGTGACGGGTGTCGAGTTCAGGCTGAAGAAGCCCGGAGCCGAGTTGGCATAGAGATCGGCGAATTCCGGCGACGCGACCCACGACAGGAAGGTCTTGGCGGCTTCCGCATTGTTGCTGTTGGCGTTGAGACCGATGCCGATGTCGTTGTGGTCGGAGATGTAGCACTTGTCGCCCGCGGCCTTCACCGGCGGCGGGAAGGCGCCCATCTCGAAATCGGCCTGGCTCTTGAACGGTGCAATTTCCCAGGATCCTGCCGGGTAGATCGCAGCGCGTCCGAGCGTGAAGAGATTCTGGCTGTCCGGATAGGTCTGCGCCTCGAAGCCGTCGCCGAGATAGTCCTTCCACTTTGCGAGTGTCGCATAGGGCTCGACCCACTGCGGATCGGTAAGCTTCTGCGTACCATCAATCAGCGCCTTGCGGCCTTCCTCGCCTTTGTAGTAGTTCGGGCCGATATTGTAGTAGCCCATGGTGGCGGCTTCCCACTGGTCCTTGGTGCCCATGGCCATCGGGATGTAGTTGCCGTCTTCCTTGATCTTCTCAAGGACGGCGAAGAACTCTTCCTCGGTCTTCGGCACCTCGACGCCGACTTCCTCGAAGGCTGCCTTATTGTAGATGAAGCCGTGGATTACGGAGGCCATCGGTACGCAGAAGGTGGTCGCGCCGTCGTCAGTGGTCCAGGCGGACTTCGCGACGTCCGAGAAGTTCTCCATGCCTTCGAGATCGTTCAGCGGCGCCAGCTGCCCCTTCTCGAACATCGCGAGAGAGAGGTCGAACGGGCGGCAGGTGATCAGGTCGCCTGCAGTGCCGGCCTCAAGCTTGGCGTTTACGGCCGAGTTGTACTCGGTCGGCGCCATCGGCGCGAAGGTCACCTTGATGTCCGGGTGCTTGGCCTCGAACGCCGGGATGATCTTCTCCTGCCAGATCGGCAGATCGTCGTTGCGCCAGCTCTCGATGGTAAGCTGGGTTTCCTGCGCCATCGCCATGCCGGCCGGAGCCAGAACGGTCGTAGCAAGCAGCATGCCTCTCAGAATGCGGGTCATATCGTTCTCCCTCTTGTTCGCGCACTCAGGCGCGCTTGTGGAACCCAGTTTTTGTTTCGAACTCGGCAAGAGCAGCGCGCAGCACCTCTCCGTTTCTATGCAGTGCCTGCCGAGCAGATTCGATGTCCGGCATCCCAGCCGCAAGGAGGACGGCAACCTTGACCGAGCCTCCGGCGCTATCGAGCAGTCGTCCGGCCTCGTCCACCGCTACACCGGCGATATCGGCGACCATACGCGCCGCGCGTGCCCGCAGCTTGATGTTGTCGGGATGAAGGTTGACCATATGCCCATCATGCACATGACCGAGCCTGACTGCGGCAAGGGTCGACAGCATGTTGAACGCGATCTTCTGCGCCGTTCCCGCACCCATGCGGGTGGAGCCCGCAATCACCTCAGGCGGCGTCTGCAGCAGGATCGAGACGTCCGCATGGGTAAACAGCGCCGCACCAGGGTTGTTGGCAATGGCGATCACCCGCGCTCCGCGTCCCTTGGCGGCCTCCGCGACGGCCAGAGCATAGGGCGTGGAGCCGCTTGCCGAGACGCAGATGACACAGTCGGTCGGCTCGAGCACCGCGGCATCCTTGCGCGCCTGCTCCACGTCGTCCTCGGGAGATCCCGCCAGGTCACTGAGGCTCGCGAGACCGCCGGCAAGCAAGACAAGGATCCGGTCCTTGGGTATTCCATAGGTACCCGGCAGTTCCAGGGCGTCGGCCATGGCCATGAGCCCGGAACTTCCCGCACCCGCATAAGCGATCCTGCCGCCGCCGCGAAGCGCCCTAGCCATCAGGTCCGAACCTGTCTCTATTGCGGGGATAGCCGCATCGACAGCAGCGGCCGCAGCCTGTTGTCCAGCCGCGAGAAGGCGCAGGATCTCCTGCGGCGGGCGGGCATCAAGTCCCCCTGCTTCTCCATGCGTGGCTTCGGTGGCGGTTCCGCTCATCCGTTTCTCCCTCTGGCTGAAATGATGCCAAAAAAATACCAATTGTCCAGCCGGCAAATTAAGAAATGTGAAGATCGCCTTAATTCGTCGGCTGACTGGCCGGCGTGCTCTGCTTTCTCAGCCCATATCTGAGGTTCCTGCGACCTCTTCGCTTTCACCCTTGGTAATTGGTATTTTTTTGGTATCATGAGTGCGGAGGTCATCCATGCAGGCTTATTTCATTGGCATCGACGGCGGCGGAACAAGCTGCAGGGCTGCAGTGGCGGATGCCGACGGACGCATCATCGGCCGTGGGCGAAGCGGCGCGTCCAACATCCTGACCGATCCTGATACCGCACTCCGGCACATCGAGGAGGCAACGCGGCTGGCGTTCGGTGAGGCGGGGATTTCCGCCGACCTCTCCGAGGCATCGGCTCTTCTGGGCGTCGCGGGCAACAATGTCGGAGACGCTGTTTCCTATGTCCAGGCCCGGCTGCCCTTCCGGCACTCGGAGATCGTGTCGGATGGCCTCATTGCCCTGCAGGGCGCTCTCGGCGATGACGACGGGGCGATTGGGATCGTCGGCACCGGCACGATCTTCATCCTGCGCCATGCAGATGAGATCCACTATCTCGGCGGCTGGGGCTTCCAGGTGGGCGACCTAGGCGGGGGTGCCCGCCTAGGCCATGCTGCCTTGCAGGAAAGTCTGCTCGTCCATGACCGGATCCGACCCGGCAGCGCCCTGACGGCCCATATCCTTGATGAGTTCGCACACGACCCCAGGAAGATCGTCGATTTCGCGCGCGCGGCCCGCCCCGGAGACTACGGACGCTACGCACCCATCGTGGTTTCCTTCGCCGCGGAAGGCGATGCAATCGCCCTGCGGCTGATGAAGGATGCGGCATCCCATGTGGACGAGGCGCTCGATGCAATAGCACGGGTCGACGGCGGCGCCGGTCGCCTCTGCCTGCTCGGCGGGCTTGCAGAGATCTACCCATCCTACCTCGCCGAGCGTCACAAGAGCCGGCTCGTCCCGCCGCAGGGAGACGCGCTCATCGGCGCGGTTGCATTGGCCGTGAAGGCGTTTCGGAAGGAGGGGGTATGACGGCACCGCTTGCTTCGCTGCTTCCCCTGGAGGGTCTTCAGGCGCCTGGCGGCGGACCGCTGTACCGTCGGCTGCGGCAGCTCCTCGAGGAGGCCATCCGCTCCGGCCGCCTCGGTGAGGGCGACGCGCTTCCCGCCGAACGGGATCTCGCGGACTATGCCGATGTCAGCCGGGTCACTGTGCGCAAGGCGGTGGACGATCTCGTCCGGGACGGCCTGCTGGTGCGCCGCCAGGGCTCGGGCACCTTCGTGGCCAAGCCAGTTTCGCGCGTGCAACAGCCCCTTTCGCGGCTGACATCCTTCACCGAGGACATGGCGCGGCGCGGCCTCGAAACCCGCTCGGAATGGCTGGAGCGTGGCCTATTCCACCCATCGCCCGAGGAGATGATGATGCTCGGTCTTGCCGCGGGAACGCTGGTCGCCCGGCTTGGCCGACTGCGCATTGCGAGGGACATGCCGCTGGCGATCGAGCGGGCGAGCGTGTCGGCGGAATTCCTGCCCGACCCCGAAGCGGTCACCACCTCGCTCTACGCCGAACTCGGAAAGAAGAATGCGCGCCCGGTGCGTGCGATCCAGCGCATCTCCGCCTGCAACGTCAAGGAACCCGAAGCAGGACTGCTTGCCGTTCCGGTCGGGGCGGCGGGGCTATCGATCGAGCGCATTTCCTACCTCGCCTCCGGGCGTGTGGTGGAATTCACCCGCTCTCTCTACCGCGGCGACACCTATGACTTCGTGGCCGAACTGACCTTGGGGGACTGACAATGCAGACGCATATGCGGCGCGAGATCAACGAGATACCGGAGGCGGTCGCACGGCTCCTGGAAACGTCGGCGGGTGATCTGGCTCAGGCGGGTCGGGCCCTGCGAGAACGGGATCCCACCTTCCTCGTCACGATTGCACGCGGCTCCTCGGACCACGCTGCAACCTTCATCAAGTACGCAATCGAGCTCACGACAGGACGACCGGTCGCCTCGCTCGGTCCGTCGCTTGCCTCCATCTATCATGCGCCGATGAAGCTTGCCGGCAGCGCGGCCATCGCGATCTCGCAGTCGGGCAAGAGCCCGGATATCATTGCCATGACGCAGGCGGCGACGGAGGCGGGGGCACTCACCCTTGCGCTGACCAATACACCGGCCTCGCCGATGGCACAGGCCTCTTCCCACGCAATCGACATTCAGGCCGGTCCTGAACTCGCGGTGGCTGCGACCAAGTCCTACTTCAATTCCATCGTGGCGGGGCTCGCATTGCTGGCGGAGTGGGTGGACGACGACGCCCTCAAGCGTGCGCTGCAGGATCTTCCGTCGCTCTGCTCACGGGCCGTAAACCTCGATTGGACGGACCTTGCGGGGCAGCTCGGTGACGCGGATTCGCTTTTCATGCTCGGCCGCGGGCCGGCACTTGCGATTGCCAGCGAAGCTGCGCTGAAGTTCAAGGAAACCTCTAACATGCATGCGGAAGCCTATTCCTCCGCCGAGGTCCTGCATGGTCCGGTAGCGCTCGTCGACTATCGCTTCCCGATCATCGCATTTGCAGCGCGCGACGCCGCCGAGGCCTCGGTGGTCGAGATCGCCGATGGTCTGGTCGACAAGGGTGCCCTTGCCTTCGCGACATCGAGCCGGGCCAGCAAGGCCAGCGAGCTTCCCTTCGTCACGACCGGCCACCCCCTCACCGACGCACTCTGCCTCATCCTGCCGTTCTACGGCTTCGTCGAAGCCTGGTCACGCACGCGCGGCTACAATCCTGACGCCCCTGCGGCGCTCAAGAAAGTGACGGAAACGAAATGACCCCAATCGCCATCCGCAGCGCCCGCATCTTCGATGGAGAGACCTGGCATCAGGACTCGGCTCTCATGCTTTCCGACGGACGTGTCGCGGCCATCGTTGCAGAATCGGACGTTCCCGCCGAGGCCGAAGTCGTGGACATTGGTGGCGGCATTCTGGTTCCAGGCTTCGTGGACCTTCAGGTCAACGGCGGCGGGGGCGTCATGCTCAACGACGCTCCGACGGTAGAAGGGCTGCGGACCATCTGCGCCGCCCATGCCCGTTTCGGCACGACCGCGCTCCTTCCAACGCTGATCACCGATACGCCGGAGACCACTGCGGCCGTGATCGCCGCCGGACGGCAGGCCATGGCCGGGCACTTGCCGGGCCTCCTCGGCTTGCATCTCGAAGGTCCGCACCTTTCGCTCGCACGCAAAGGCGCCCACGATCCCGCGCTGATCCGGCCCATGGAGGAAGAAGATCTCGCCCTCCTCCTCCCCTGCGGCGGCAGCTTCCCCGCGATGATGATCACTGTCGCGCCCGAGAACGTCACGGAAGCACAGGTTTCGCGTCTGGCCGAAGCAGGCTTCGTCGTCAGCCTCGGTCATACCGACGCGAATTTCGACACCGTCCAGCGGTATGCAAAGGCCGGCGCGCGCACCGTCACCCACCTCTTCAACGCCATGAGCCCGCTCGGCCACCGCGAGCCGGGCATGGTTGGTGCTGCCCTACACACCGGCGTGCTCCATGCCGGCCTGATTGCCGACGGCATCCACGTCCATCCCGCCGCGATGGCGATCGCACTGCGCTCGAAACAAGGACCCGGCCGCATCTTCGTCGTCACCGACGCCATGTCGCCAATCGGGACCGATCTTACGCGGTTCACGCTGAACGGACGGGAGATCCTGCGTCGCGACGGCCGCCTGACCCTGGCGGACGGAACACTTGCCGGTGCCGACATCGACATGCTTGCCTCTGTCCGCTTCCTGCACGGCAGTCTCGGCCTCCCCATCGAAGAGGTGTTCCGGATGGTTTCCACCTATCCGGCCGAGGCGGCCGGGGTTGCCCCGCGAAAGGGCCGGCTGGCACCCGGCACGGATGCGGATTTTGTAGCGTTGACGGACGACCTGCAGATGAAGAGCACCTGGATCGGCGGTGCCTGCGTCTACTCGGCATGATCCCCGAGGAGGGGGAACCGGATCCGGACGCAGAGACCGTGCCCACCGGCCCCATCCAATAGTTCAAGACGCGCATGGTGCAACTCGGCAATCTCTTCAACGATGGGCAGGCCAAGACCCGAGCCTGAGGAATCGGCGCGCGTGCCACGGTCGAAGCGCTGCAGGACGGAGTCCCGCCTCTCCGGCGGAATGCCTGGCCCGTTGTCTTCGACTTCGAGGATGGCTTCCACTCCCTCTCTCCTGACACGAACGGTCAGGTCCGCACCGCGACCGGCATAGAGAAGCCCGTTGGCAACGAGGTTCTTCAGAAGCTCCGCAAGAAGCAGAGGCTCGCCGGTGATCATCAGCTTGCCGCCGCCCTCGAAACCAAGATCGATGCCCGCCTCTGCCGCGAGTGGGACGTGATCGGCGGTCACGCTCCGCGAAAGTGATCCAAGATCCGTCTCCTGAAAGGAGGCCGAGCGCGTCGCCGCGTCGATCTTCGCCATCAGGAGCAACTGGGCGAGCAGTCTTTCACCGTCCGCGACCGCTGCATCAGCCTTGCTGACTGCGATCTTCGCGGTGCCGAGGTCGGTTGACCGAGACGCGAGGGCGAGTTGGGTGCGGATGATGGCAAGTGGCGTGCGCAGCTGATGGCTTGCATTCCCCGTGAAATGCCGAAGCGCCTCGAGCGCCGATTCAAGCCGCACCATGAAGGAGTTCACGGTGTCCACCAGACCCTGCACCTCGCTTGGGACCCGCTCCGCGATCGGATGCAGATCATCGGGACTGCGTTGCGCGATCGCTTCGCTGAAGCGGTAGAGCGGGCGAAGGGAGACGGTGACTGCGATCCACACGATCACGGCGGCACCGATGATCATGAACAGCAGGCGGGCCGCGGACCGGAACAGGATGGTCTGCATCAACTGCTGGCGGGCCATGGTCGTTTCCGCCACCGTGACGCTGAACGGGACGGAATTGATACCGGTCGACGCAGAGCGCGCCAGAACCGCCACCCGGATCGGCTCGCCCCGAAACACAGCGTCCTTGAAGGCGGCCGCCTGACCCTCGCTACGTGGAATCGACGGCAGGGTCTGGTAGCCTGTGATGAAGGTCCCCGGCGGTCCGTCCACACGATAGAAGACGCGGTCCTGTGCCGCCGATGTCAGCATTTCGAGCGCGACATAGGGAATGTCGACCTCCAGCCTGCCGTCCTCCGACACCACCACGCGCTCCGCGATCGCCAGCGCTGAGCCCATGAGTACCCGGTCGGACACCTCATCCGCGGTCTTCTCGGCCTCCCGCCAGGTGTCCGCAAGTGCAAAGGCTCCGAGCACAGCGGTGGCGAGGAGCAGCCACGCGAGCAGCCGACGTCGAAGGGAATACGGGGGCGTCATCCAGCGGTTGCCGAATTCTCGAGGTAGTAGCCGATCCCCCGGGCGGTCCTCACCGTCAATCCGTGCGGAGCCAGCCGGCGGCGCAGTCGGCTGACATATTGTTCGATGGCATTGGCCGAAAGATCCTCGTCGAAGCCCGTCAGTGATCCCACGATCGCATCCTTGGAGACGACTTTTCCAGCTCGCAGAAACAGCAGTTCCAACAGGGCAAGCTCGCGCGCAGGAATGTCCAGCGGTACGCCGGCGCTTGTGAATGTCCGGGAGGTAAGATCCAGCGTGACGCCCCCGAACTGGACGACGGAACTCCTCAACCCCGCCTGTCGGCGCAGCAGCATGCGGATGCGCGCCTCGAACTCAGAAATGTCGAACGGCTTGATCATGTAGTCGTCAGCGCCGAGATCGAGGCCGCGCACGCGTTCCTCCGGTGCGCCACGTGCCGTCAGGATCATCACGGCTGCGCGGTTCTGCCTCGAACGCATGGAGCGCAACACATCGAGACCATCCATTTCCGGCAGGTTGAGGTCGAGAATGACAAGATCGTAGGTCTCCGCCACGGCAACCGCCTCCGCCGAGGCGCCGTCAGCCACCACGTCCACGGCATAGCCGCTGCCGCGCAAGAGCGTCGACAGACCCTCAGCAAGCGCCTGATTGTCTTCCACCAGAAGAATTCGCACGTCTATACCCCTCTCGCCGGAGATTATCCTGCGCGATGCCCGTTGTCACGAAAGCGAGGGGCCAGATCCTCGGCTTGTGCTGCGGCTCCTGCTGATGCATGGTTCGTGCATGAGGCCGCTCGCTATCCTCCCCCTTCTCCTTTCCTTCCTGTCCAGCTTTGCATCCGCGGCAACGACGGTTTTTCCTGCCCTGTCCGGCCGCGCCGATGCACCTGTACTGGTGGTCTACTCCTCGCTTGACGAGCCATTGGCGCGCCCGATGGTCGCGGGCTTCCAGGCTGCCAATCCGGATATTGCCGTACGCTATGAGGACATGCTGACGGGCGAAATCTACGATCGGATTGTGCGGGAAACGGATGCCGGGCAGAAAACGGCCGACTTCGCCTTCTCCTCTGCGATGGACCTGCAGGTCAAGCTTGCGAATGACGGCTATGCACAGCGCAGCGATCTGCCGATGAGCGAGACTTGGCCGGGCTGGGCCAACTGGCGCAATACCGCCTATGCCCTGACCTTCGAGCCGGCAGTCTTTGTCTATCACAAGCCAAGCTTCCAGGATGAAGCGCCACCCTCGACCCGCGCCGAGTTCGTGGCGCTCCTGTCGCAGCGCGGCGATGACGTCTATGGCCGGATCGGCACCTACGACATCGAGCGCTCGGGGGTCGGCTTCCTTTTCATGTCGCGCGATCAGGAGCAATTCGGCGATATCTGGTCGGTAATCCGAGCCATGGGAGCTGCCGGCGTCAAGCTCTATTCGACCAGCCAGGCAATTCTCGAGCGCGTGGCCGACGGGCGGTTTGTCCTTGGCTACAACATCCTCGGTTCCTACGCGGCCGACTGGGCGTCGCGGCATCCGGATGTCGGCATCGTGCTTCCGAAAGACTATACTGTCGTCATGTCGCGGATCGGTCTCGTTCCCCAGGCCGCCGCCGCCCCCGAGCTCGGCCGCCGCTATCTCTCGTTCTTCATGTCTCGCCAGGGCCAGACGATCATGGCGCGTGAACTGCAGATCCCGGCCGTCAGCCCGGAGGTCTCGGGCAACAATACCGCCACCACCATGCGGGAGATGCTGGGCGGGCAGCTCAAGCCCGTACCGGTCAGCCTCGGATTGATGGTCTATCTCGACCAGGTGAAGCGGGCGAGGCTCATTTCACGCTGGAACGAGGTGCTCCGGCTGCAGTGAACTCCCCTTGCCATTTGCGCAGGAGAGGCGGAATGTCAGGTAGATGTCAGCTTGATATGATCGCTTATGGGCATTCGGCGCTCCTGGAGGGGTGTGCCGATGCGGATGGGAGGAGCGCCCGGCGGCATGTGCTGCCAGCACGCCGTCCTCCTTTCCCAAACAAGATGATCGCGCCAGACGGCGCTTGATGGAGGACAGACCCTTGAAACACTTCGTTCTTGCTTCGATTCTCGCCGGAGCTCTCGCTCTGCCGGCCGCAGCCGCCGACTACACCATCATGGCGCCTGCAGCGCCCGGCGGCGGCTGGGACCAAACCGCACGCTCGCTCCAGACGGCCCTTCAGGAAGAGGGCATCTCCGGCAATGTGCAGGTCGTCAACGTTCCGGGCGCCGGCGGCACGATCGGCCTCGCGCAGTTCGCCAGCCAGCAGAAGGGCAACGCGAACGCCCTGATCGTCGGCGGTTACGTCATGGTCGGCGCCATCCTGACGAACCAGTCGCCGGTGACCCTGAAGGACGTCACGCCGATCGCCCGCCTGACCGGCGAATATGAAGCCATCGTCGTACCGGCGTCCTCCGACATTCAGTCGATCGACCAGCTCGTCGAGAAGCTGAAGGCCGATCCGGGTTCGGTTTCCTGGGCAGGCGGTTCTGCCGGCGGTACCGACCATATTGCCGTGGGGCTTCTCGCAAAGGCAGCTGGCGTCGATCCTACCAAGATCAACTACATCGCCTATTCGGGCGGCGGCGAGGCACTCGCAGCCATCCTCGGTAGCCAGGTAACTGCCGGCATTTCCAGCTATGGCGAGTTCCAGTCGCAGGTCGAGGCCGGCACGCTGCGCCTGCTCGCCGTTTCCAGCGATGAGCGCATCGAGGGCGTGGACGCCCCGACGCTGAAGGAGGCCGGCTACGACGTCGTGCTGCAGAACTGGCGCATGGTAGCGGCAGCTCCCGGCCTTTCCGACGAGCAGAAGGCTGCCGTGCTCGCCGACATCGAGAAGCTCGCCAAGTCGGCAACCTGGCAGGAGACGCTGAAGACCAAGGGCTGGGCCGATACCTACCTTGCAGGCGACGAGTTCGATGCGCAGCTCGAGAAGGACATCAGCGCGACCGAAACCGTGCTGAAGGATATCGGGCTGGTGAAATGAGCCTCGACCAGCCGAACGTTGAAAACGAGCAGCGCCGCCCCGATTGGGCGGCGCTTACCATCGCCGTCGTCCTCGTCGCGATTGCGGCAGTGATCTTCTTCGACGTCGCCCGCGTGAAGGGTGCCGCCGGCTATTCGCAGGTCGGGCCAGCAACAGTGCCGGAATGGATCTCCTTCGGCTTGATCGGGCTGGCGATCTGGACTGCCATCGAGGCGTTCCGCGGCGATTTACCGCAGCGGGAGAAACAAGAGCTGGGCCCGGTATTCTGGGTGGTCGCAGGTCTTGCGGCGCAGATGCTGCTCCTCAACCGCGCAGGCTTTTCGATCGCTACGGGCGTGCTCTTCGGATTTGTCGCTGCTGGCTTCGGTCGTAGAAAGCTATGGCTTACCATCCCCGTCGGCATCGTCATCTGCCTCGGAATCTACCTGATCTTCGCCGGACTGCTCCAGCTGTCCCTCCCCGCCGGGCCACTGGAACAGCTGTTCCTCTGACGAGAGCACCGGGATACCCCTATGACCACATTCGAGTTTCTCTTGCAGGGGTTGCTGTCGGCCATGGAGCCGATGAACCTCGTCTATGCCCTGATCGGCGTGACGCTCGGCACGGCCGTCGGCGTTCTGCCTGGGATCGGCCCGGCGCTGACCGTTGCTCTGCTGCTGCCGGTCACGTACCGGCTCGACCCGACCGGTTCCCTGATCATGTTCGCCGGCATCTACTACGGCGGCATGTACGGCGGATCGACGACATCGATCCTCCTCAACACACCCGGCGAAAGCGCGTCCATCGTCACGGCGCTGGAGGGCAACAAGATGGCCAAGGCGGGCCGCGGCGGACCTGCACTTGCGACCTCTGCCATAGGCTCCTTCGTTGCCGGTCTTATCGCCACGCTGCTGCTGGCCTTCCTCGCACCCTACGTCGTCCAGGTCGCCATCCAGTTCGGACCGCGGGAGTACTTCGCGCTGATGGTGCTCGCCTTCGTCACCGTTTCCTCAGCCTTCGGGGATTCTGCGCTTCGTGGCCTGACTGCGCTTTTCGTCGGTCTGGCCTTTTCGATCGTCGGTATCGACCAGCTGACAGGCCAGACCCGCCTCTCCTTCGGTGTTCCAGACCTGCTGGATGGCATCGAAGTGACGACGATGGCAGTCGCCATGTTCGCCATCGGGGAAACGCTCTTCGTGGCCGCGCAGGGCATGCGGGGGCCGGAGACGGTGGAGGCTGTGAAAGGCTCCGTCTGGATGAGCGCGCAGGACTGGGCCCGCTCCTGGAAACCCTGGCTTCGCGGCACCGTGATCGGCTTCCCGATCGGCGCCATGCCGGCCGGCGGTGCGGAGATCGGCACCTTCCTTTCCTATGCGACGGAAAAACGACTGACGAAGCATCCGGAGGAGTTCGGCAACGGTGCCATCGAAGGCGTCGCAGGGCCGGAGGCAGCCAACAACGCATCGGCCGCCGGCACGCTCGTGCCGCTCCTGACGCTCGGCCTGCCGACCACCGCGACGGCGGCGATCATGCTTGCCGGCTTCCAGCAATATGGCCTGCAACCCGGCCCGCTGCTGTTCGCCACCAATCCGCAGCTTGTGTGGGGGCTGATCGCTTCGCTCCTCATCGCCAATGCCATGCTGCTCGTTCTCAACCTGCCGCTGATCGGCCTGTGGGTGAAGCTGCTGACCATCCCTAAGCCCTGGCTCTATGCCGGCATCCTGGTCTTCGCCACGCTCGGAACGATTGGGGCGAACCCTTCCGTGTTCGAACTCGGCATGCTCCTGACCTTCGGGCTGCTGGGCTATGTCATGCGGGTCTTCGGCTACCCGATCGCGCCGGTCGTGGTCGGTCTCATCCTCGGACCGCTGGCCGAACAGCAACTACGTCGCGCTCTGGCGATCAGCCAGGGCGACGTCACATATCTCTTCACCTCGCCCATCGCTGCTGTCCTCTTCGTGGTGGCGGCACTCGCCTTCATCGTTCCGCTGATCCTTCGGATCCGCGGCCGGGGTGCAATGCTGTCGCAGATGGCCGCGAACGAAGACTGAGCTAGTCCTCCCAGGAAGGAGGGCGGCTTCGGCGGCGCCCCCTTTCTTACCGTTCAAGGTCCAAAGACGGACCAGCCGGTGCGATGCGCCAGCATTTCCAGGGCGAGCGAGCCTACCAAAGAATTTCCGTTGTGGTTGAGGCCGGGAGACCAGACGGCGATGGACGCCTTGCCCGGCGCAACGGCAAGGATGCCGCCACCCACTCCGCTCTTCCCCGGAAGGCCCACGCGGTAGGCGAAATCGCCCGAGCCGTCGTAGTGGCCACAGGTCAGCATCAGCGCGTTGATCCGCCGGGCACGTTGGCGTGATACCACCGTATGGCCCGTCAGCGGGTTGCGCCCGGCTGCCGCAAGGAAAAGTCCGGAATGGGCGAGTTGCGTGCAGGTCATGGCCAGCGCGCAGTGGTGGAAGTAGACGCCGAGTACGTGGTCGACCGGATGGTCAAGCTTCCCGAAGCCCCGCATGAAGTTGGCGAGAGCGATGTTGCGATACCCTGTCGCCGCCTCGGACTTGGCGACGGCAGGGTCTATCGCGATACCATCATCGTCCGCGAGGTACTGGACGAAGCGAACAATCTCGCCGATCGCCTCCCTTGGCGTATGGCCGGCGAGGACCAGGTCACTGACCGCGATTGCGCCCGCATTGATGAAGGGATTGCGCGGCTTGCCTTCCTCGTGCTCCAGCTGGACAATGGAATTGAAGGCCGATCCGGACGGCTCCCGCCCCACCCGCTTCCAGACGTTTTCACCGTGCTTGCCGAGTGCCAGCGTCAGGGTGAAGACCTTGGATATGCTCTGGATCGAGAATGGCTCGTCGCAATCCCCTGCCTTGGCGACCACCCCATCCACCTCCGTCACGGCGATCCCGAACTTCTTCGGATCGATATGAGCCAGTTGCGGGATGTAATCCGCGACCTTGCCTTCCCCAAGCCGCGGCAGGAGAGCGTGATGGATCTCGTCCACGATGGACTGCAGGTTTTCCATAGGGGCCGCTATTCGAATTCCGAGCCGGAGAGATGGTTGCGGACCGAGGTCTTGACCTTGCCTATATCCGACCACAGGTCGGCGACCATGGCGCGGTCGACATCGGCCAGCAGGTCACGAAGCCATGCCTCGTGGGCGACGGCCATGGCCGCGAAGAGTTTTGCCCCCGCTGGCGTCAGTTGCGCGACCGTAACCCGCCGGTCACGATCCGGCGTGACGCGTTTGACCAGTCCGTCGGATTCAAGCCGCTCCACCAGCCCGGTAACATTGCCGTTGGTAACCATTGTCCGGCGGGACAATTCCCCAAGACGCAGCCCGTTCTTCTCGCGGTAGAGCTGCGCCATCAGGTCGAACTGCGGCAGCGTCGCGCCGAATTCCGTTCTCAGCCGACGGCGGATTTCCGTGGTGATCAGCTTGGTGGTCGAGAGCATGCGCAGCCACAGCCTCGTCTCCGGCTTGGCCGCGCCCGCGGGACCATGCACGATCAGCTCCAGATCCGCGCTCGCGGCATCGTTTTCCATGGTGTCCATCCGCGCCACATCCCCCTGTCTGAACAGTTACGAAGCGATATTTGAATTGTCAAAGGCTCCCTTGGTGGAGGTCTCCATCCCGAAAGCGCTTGACGATCGCCTCACGCCACTTATAGTTTAAACTTAAAATAATAAAGCGGAACATCAGGAGGAATAGCTTCATGCGCATCGTCTGCATCGGCGGCGGCCCGGCGGGGCTCTATTTCGCGCTCCTGATGAAGAAGCAGAACCCTGCGCACGAGATTTCGGTCGTCGAGCGCAATCGTCCCTATGACACGTTCGGCTGGGGAGTCGTCTTTTCCGATGCAACCATGGAGGCGATGCGCGCCTGGGATCCCGACAGTGCGGCCGAGATCGAGGACGCCTTCAACCATTGGGACGATATCGAGGTCTGGTTCAAGGGTACCCGCCAGCGTACCTCCGGCCACGGCTTCGTTGGCATTGGCCGCAAGAAGCTCCTCAACATCCTTCAGCGCCGCTGCGAGGCGCTCGGCGTCGAACTGGTCTTCGAGACGGACGTCGCGAGCGATCTCGACTATGCGGATGCGGATCTCGTCATCGCCTCGGACGGCTTCAATTCGAAGATCCGCAACCGGTATCAGGAGGTTTTCGAACCCAACCTCGTGACACGGCCGAACCGCTACATCTGGCTCGGCACCAACAAGCTCTACGATGCCTTCACCTTCGATTTCCGCAAGACGGATCACGGCTGCTTCCAGGCGCACATCTACAAGTTCGACGACAAGACTTCGACCTTCATCGTCGAGACCACCGAGGATGCCTACGAAAAGCACGGTCTCGGCCAGATGGACCAGCAGGGTTCGATCGACTTCTGCCAAGATCTATTTTCCGAGGTTCTGGACGGCGCCGAACTGATGACCAATGCCCGCCACCTGCGGGGCTCCGCCTGGTTGAACTTCAATCGCCTGATCTGCGGCAAGTGGAGCCATTTCAACGGTCACTCGCACGTCGTCCTGATGGGCGACGCCGCCCATACCGCCCACTTCGCCATCGGCTCGGGCACGAAGCTCGCCATCGATGACGCCATCGAGCTCACAAACCAGTTCAACCGGCACGGCCATGCGAAGGAGCAGATCCCGGCGGTTCTGGAGGACTACGAGGAAATCCGCCGCGTCGACGTTGCCCGCATCCAGAACGCCGCCCGTAACGCGATGGAATGGTTCGAGGTCGTGGGCAGGCGCTATGCCGATACGCTTCCCCCCGAGCAGTTCATGTATTCCATGCTGACCCGATCGCAGCGCATCAGCCATGAGAACCTGCGACTGCGCGACAAGGCCTGGCTCGAGGGCTATGAGCGCTGGTTCGCCAGTCAGGCAGGTGTCGAACCGTCAGCCGATGGCCGGGTGCCGCCTCCGATGTTCACGCCTTATACGATGCGCGGGGTGACGCTGACGAACCGCATCGTCATGTCGCCGATGGCGATGTATTCGGCCAAGGACGGCGTGCTCGACGATTTCCATCTCGTGCATTTGGGCGCCCGCGCGCTCGGCGGCGCAGCACTCGTCTTCGGCGAAATGACCTGCGTATCGCCGGACGCCCGAATCACCCCCGGCTGCCTCGGCCTGTGGAACGAGAAGCAGGCGGAGGGTTGGAAGCGGTTTGTGGATTTCGTCCATGGCAACAGCACCGCGAAGGTGGGTATTCAACTTGGCCATGCCGGGCGGAAGGGTGCCACGAAGCTGGCATGGGAAGGGATCGACCAGCCGCTTCAGACGGGCGACTGGCCGCTGATCTCCGCCTCCGCCCTGCCCTACCTGAAGAACAGCCAGGTTCCGAAAGCCATGGACCGCGCGGACATGGATCGGGTGAAGGCCGATTTTGTCCGCGCCACCGAGCTTGCCGTGACCACCGGCGCCGATTGGCTGGAGCTTCACTGTGCACACGGCTACCTGCTCTCGAGCTTCCTGTCGCCGCTGACCAACCGTCGAACCGACGAATATGGCGGCAGCCACGAGAACCGCGCCCGCTACCCGCTGGAGATCTTCAATGCCATTCGCGCCGTCTGGCCTGACGATAAGCCAATCTCGGTGCGCCTCTCCTGCCACGACTGGTTCGAGGGCGGTAATACGCCAGACGACGCGGCGATCTTCGCGCAGATGTTCAAGGACGCCGGAGCCGACATGATCGACTGCTCGTCCGGCCAGGTCTGGAAGGAAGAAAGGCCGGTCTACGGCCGCCTTTTCCAGACGCCGTTCTCCGACAAGATCCGCAACGAGGTCGGCATTCCCACCATTGCCGTCGGGGCAATTTCCGAGGCGGACCACGCCAATTCGGTGATCGCCGCGGGCCGCGCCGATCTCTGCGCTGTCGCCCGTCCGCATCTCGCCGATCCGGCCTGGGTGCTGCACGAGGCAGCGCGCATCGGGCTCACCGACATCGCCTGGCCGAGGCAGTACTATTCCGGCAAACAGCAATACGAGACCAATCTGGCGCGTGCCGCGGCAGCGAAGTGAGGATCGGCTGATGGATGCAGCGCGCAAGCTGGACGGCCGTCATGCACTGGTAACGGGTGCCGGCAGCGGCATCGGTGCGGCCATCGCCACGGCCTTGGTCGAGGCCGGCACGAGGGTCACCCTGGCCGGACGCCGCGCAGAACCCCTGAAGGCGCTTGCCGAAAGACTCGGGCCCTCGCAGGTTCACGTGGCTCACGGTTTCGATGTCACCAGCAAGACTGCTGTTGCGGATGGCTTGAAGGCCGCCCGTGCCGCATTCGGCCCCGTCGACATCCTCGTCAACAGTGCCGGAGAGGCGCCCAGCGCACCATTCGAGAAAACGTCGCTGGACATGTGGAACCACATCCTCGCGGTCGACCTGACCGGCGTCTTCCTCGTCACTCAGGCCGCCCTTCCCGACCTGAAGTCGCGCGGCGACGGCGCCCGTATCATCAACATCGCATCGACCGCCGGCCTCACCGGCTATGCCTATGTCTCGGCCTATACCGCGGCAAAGCATGGTGTCATCGGTCTGACGCGCTCATTGGCGCTGGAACTTGTAAAGACGGGTATCACCGTCAACGCGGTCTGCCCCGGCTTTACCGATACGCCGCTGATCGCGCAGGCGATTGAAACGATCGTCGCGAAGACCGGCCGCAGCCGGGAAGACGCGATGAAGGAATTCACGAAAAGCAATCCGCAGGGACGACTGATCCGGCCGGAAGAAGTCGCCGACGCGGTTCTGTGGCTGGCATCGCCCGCTGCGGCTTCGATCAACGGCCAGGCGATCGCAATCGCCGGCGGGGAGGTATTAGCAGGATGAGCACGGCTTCCATGGCAGGGCACCTTCGCCCGTTCAAGGATTATCAGGCGCAGCATTTCCTCTGGGAGGTCAGCACCGATGGGCGGGTCGCCACGGTCCGGCTGAACCGGCCAGAACGTAAGAATCCGCTTACCTTCGAAAGCTATGCGGAGCTGCGAGACCTGTTCCGCAACCTTGCCTATGCTTCGGATGTTCGCGCGGTGGTCCTGACCGGAGCCGGCGGCAATTTTTCGTCTGGCGGTGACGTGTTCGAGATCATCGAACCGCTAACGCAGATGGCGATGCCGGACCTCCTTGCCTTTACGCGGATGACCGGGGATCTGGTCAAGGCGATGAAGAAGTGCCCGCAGCCGATCATCGCGGCGGTGGACGGCATCTGCGCCGGCGCCGGTGCCATCCTCGCCATGGCGTCCGACATGCGTCTCGCGACGCCCGAGGCGAAGACCGCCTTCCTCTTCACCCGCGTCGGGCTCGCGGGCGCGGACATGGGCGCCTGCGGGATCCTGCCGCGCATCATCGGCCAGGGTCGCGCCGCGGAACTCCTCTTCACCGGCCGCGCCATGAGCGCCTCGGAAGGCCACGCCTGGGGCTTCTATAACGCGCTTCACGCAGCGGACTCCGTGGAGGCCGAAGCACTGAAGCTGGCGCAGTCGCTCGCGGACGGGCCATGGTTCGCCCACACGATGACCAAGACAATGCTGAACCAGGAATGGGCCATGGGCATCGACGAGATGATCGAGTCGGAAGCGCAGGCACAAGCCGTCTGCATGGCGACCAAGGACTTTCGCCGCGCCTTCGAAGCCTTTGCTGATAAGCGCAAGCCCGTCTTCGAGGGGAACTGACATGGCGGCACCGACCCGGCTGACCGGTCCGACCCGCGAGCATCTCGACTGGCCCTTCTTCGACGACAGCCACCGTACGCTGGCGGCACGGCTCGACGCCTATGCCGCATCGGGGTCACTTTCCGCCATCGACCATGCCGACACCGATCGCGCCTGCCGCAACCTCGTTCGCTCGCTCGGCGCGGCGGGACTATTGGATGCGGCCACCGGCGCTGGTGGCAAGCGCCCCATCGATTCCCGCGAGGCCTGCCTCACCCGCGAGACGCTTGCCTGGCATGACGGCCTCGCCGATTTCGCCTTCGCCATGCAGGGCCTCGGCACCGGCGCGATCGCGCTGTCCGGAACGGAGGAACTGCGTCGCGCCGTGCTGCCGAAGGCGCAGAGCGGTGAATGGATCGCGGCCTTCGCGCTCTCCGAGAAGGACGCAGGCACCGATGTCGCGGCAATGGCCTGCGCGGCGCGTCGCGACGGCGATCACTATGTCCTCGACGGCGAGAAGACTTGGATCTCCAATGGCGGCATTGCCGACGTCTACACCGTCTTCGCACGTACGGGCGAAGCGCCCGGAACCCGCGGCATCTCGGCATTTGTCGTCTATGCCGATGATCCCGGCTTCTCGATCGCCGAACGAATTGACGTGATTGCGCCGCATCCGCTGGCGACCATCCGCTTCGAGAACTGCCGCATCCCCGCTGATAGGCTGCTCGGCAGTCCCGGCGAGGGCTTCAAGATCGCCATGCGCACGCTCGACATCTTCCGCGCCTCCGTCGCTGCGGCCGCAATCGGCTTTGCCCGCCGGGCGCTGGACGAGGCGCTTGCCCATGCGACGACCCGTCCGATGTTCGGCAACCGCCTTTCCGACCTTCAGCTGACCCAGGCCGCATTCGGCGACATGGCGGCGCAGATCGATGCCGCGGCTCTCCTAACCTATCGTGCCGCCTGGCGCCGCGACGTCCAGGGCCTGCCGACCACCAAGGAAGCAGCCATGGCGAAGATGGTCGCGACGGAGAATGGCCAGCAGGTGATCGACCGCGCCGTACAGATGTTCGGCGGACGAGGCGTGAAGCGCGGCGAGATCGTCGAGAGCCTCTATCGCGAAATTCGTGCGCTGCGGATCTACGAGGGCGCAACCGAAGTCCAGAAACTCATCATTGCGCGCGAACTCCTGAAGGGCGCGCCTCCGGAGAAGACACATGCATGACATTCTTCAGCCCGAGGGCTGGGCGAAGCCGATCGGCTATTCTAACGGCGTGGCGGCACGCGGCCGGCAGGTCTATGTCGGCGGCCAGATCGGCTGGAACGGCCAGTGCCAGTTCGAGACCGATGACTTCGTCGAGCAGGTCCGCCAGACGCTGAAGAACGTGGTTGCAGTCCTCGCCGCCGGCGGTGCGGGCCCCGAGCACGTGACGACCATGACCTGGTACTTCACCGACAAGGCGGAGTATCTCGCCAACCTGAAGGGCATCGGCCAAGCCTATCGCGAAATCATGGGCAAGAACTTCCCTGCCATGGCCGCCATGCAGGTGACGGCCTTGATTGAGGACCGCGCCAAGATCGAGATCCAGGCCATCGCCGTCGTTCCGGAGTAAGCCGATGGAAGCCGCCGCGATCCGTTTCTCCGACACCGTACGCGGCGAGATCCAGGGCGATATTCTCGTCGTCATCATTGACAATCCGCCGGTCAATGCGCTCTCGACCGATGTCCGCGCCGGCCTTGTGGCAGTACTGGACCGTGCCGCTGGTGACGCCGGCATCCTCGGGCTCGTCATAACCGGAGCTGGAAAGACCTTCATCGGCGGCGCCGACATCCGGGAATTTGGACAGCCGCCCGTGGAGCCGATCCTGCCGGCCGTCATAGAGCGGCTGGAAGACTCCGAGAAACCAACCGTCGCGGCCATCAACGGCGCAGCCCTCGGAGGCGGTCTGGAGGTCGCGCTCGGCTGCCACTACAGGGTGGCGTCTTCGGCTGCTCAGATGGGGCTCCCCGAAGTGAAGCTCGGTATCGTGCCGGGTGCGGGCGGTACCCAGCGCCTGCCCCGGCTGATCGGCATCCCTGCGGCGATCGACCTGATCGGCAGCGGCCGTAGCGTGAAGGCGAAGGAAGCGCACGTACTCGGCCTGATCGATGAAATCGCGGATGCCGGCACGGTAGAGGCAGCCCTTGTGGCCGTTCGACGGCTTGCCGGCCGTGACCCGCGCCGGACCGGCCAATTGGCGGTTCCGGCAACCGACAGCGCCGCCGTCGAGAAGGCGAAGACGAGGATCCTTGTCAAGCCGCGCGGGCAAGAGGCGCCCGCCGAAGCCATCCGTCTTGTGGAGGCGGCCGCGCGACCGGTCGCTGAAGGGCTGACTGACGAGCGGGCCACTTTCCTCAAGCTCCGCGACGGCGGCGAGGCGGCCGCGCTGCGGCATGTCTTCTTTGCAGAACGGCAGGCGTCGAAGGTGGAGGATCTGGAGGGTGTTCCCCCTCGCCTGGTCGAGACGATCGGCATTGCCGGCCTCGGCCTGATGGGAAGCGGTATCGCCGTCGCTGCGCTCAGTGCCGGCTATCGCGTGGTCGGGCTTGACCGCGACGATGAGGCAGCGGCCAGGGGTCGCGAACGCATTCTCGGGCTTCTTCAGAAGAACCTGTCCGCCGGGCGGATCGACCAAGCGATGTTTGACGCGCAGGAAAGCCGCCTCTCGGTCACGGCAGCCGATGCCGATCTTGCTCCCTGCGATCTCGTGATCGAGGCAGTGTTCGACGATCTCGACGTCAAGATCGATCTCTTCCGCCGCCTGGACAGGGTCATCCGGCCCGACGCCATCCTCGCCACCAATACGAGCTACCTGAACCCGGACGAGATCGCCGCTGCCACGGCCCACCCGGAGCGCGTGCTTGGCCTGCATTTCTTCTCACCGGCGCATGTCATGCGACTGCTCGAGGTCGTGCGCTGCGCCCGCACGGCCCCCGATGTCCTGGCGACCGGGCTTGCGGTGGCGAAGAAACTCCGAAAACTCCCGATCGTCACCGGGGTCACCGAAGGCTTCATCGGCAACAGTATCTTCTCCGCCTATCGACGCGAAGCCGAGTTCCTGCTGGAGGACGGCGCCTTGCCGCATGAGATCGACGCAGCGCTGGAAGACTATGGATTCCCGATGGGTCTCTTCGCCGTCTATGACATGGCCGGGCTGGAGATCGCCTGGGCGCGGCGCAAGCGACAGGCAGCAAAGCGGGTTCCGTCGGAGCGCTATGTCGAGATTGCGGATCGGCTCTGCGAAGCCCGCCGGCTCGGCCAGAAGGCCGGACGAGGCTGGTATGCCTATCCCGAGGGGAAGCGGCAGGTGGATCCGGTCGTGACTGAGATCATCGTGCAGTGCCGCGCAAGCAAGGGTATTACACCGCGCAGCTTCACTGCCACAGAGATCGTCGGCCGTCTGCTTGCCGCAATGGCCGCTGAGGGCAGGAAGCTGCTTGAGGACGGTATTGCCGCTCGCGAGAGCGACATCGATCTGGTGATGATCAACGGCTACGGCTTTCCAGCCCACAAGGGCGGGCCCATGTTCGTCGCTACTCAGACGCCGAGATAACGGTCCTGCAGGTCGGCGGACAGTTCCGCCGGCGTTCCATGCCAGGCGCTCCGTCCGTTTTCCAGAATGACGCAGCGGTCGGCGACCGGCAGCAGTTCCGACAGCGTCTTGTCGACCACCAGGATGGAGAGCCCCTCGGCCTTCAGCTTGCGGATTGCTGCCCAGATGTCCTGTCGGATGACCGGCGCAAGTCCCTCCGTCGCCTCGTCGAGGATCAGCAGGCGCGGATTGGTCATCAGCGCACGGCCGATTGCCAGCATCTGCTGCTCTCCGCCGGAGAGCGACCGTGCCATCTGCGCGTGACGCTCGGCAAGGCGGGGGAAGAGATCATTGACGCGCTCCAGGCTCCAGGCGCCGGGCCGTGCGGCCGCAATCAGGTTTTCATGCACCGTGAGGTTTGGAAAGCACCGCCGCCCCTCCGGCACCAGCCCGATGCCGAGCTTGGCGACGCGATGCGATGGCTTGCCCTTGAGATCGGTACCCGCAAGCCGGACGGTTCCGGCACATGGCGGGTTGAGGTTGCAGATGGCCCTGATGGTCGTCGTCTTGCCCATTCCATTGCGACCCATGAGAGCGACGGCCTGACCTTCCTCGACCGCAAGATCCACTCCGAACAGCGCCTGGCTCGCCCCATACGAGGCTTCTATCTTGGAAACGTCGAGCAGCATCAGGCATGGTCTCCCAGGTATGCAGTCCGCACAGCCGGATCGCGCCGGATCTCTTCGACCGTGCCGGTGGCGATGACCCGGCCGTAGACCAGCACGGAAATCCGATCCGCCAGCGCGAAGACGGCATCCATGTCGTGCTCCACGAGCAGGATCGGGGCTTCCTGCCGGAGGCTATGGAGAAAGTGGGTCAACGCCTTCGACCCTTCCGGTCCCATGCCAGCCATCGGCTCGTCGAGCAGGAAGGCCTTGGAATTGAGGGCCAGCGCAATGGCGATTTCCAGTTGCCGACGCTCGCCGTGCGACAGTTCGGCTGCGGGAATACGCGCTCGGTCCTGCAGGCCGACCCGCTCAAGCATCGCGATCGACCGGTCTATCAACGACGCGTCGCGCATCACCGGCTTGAAGAAGCGGAAGCTCGTGCCCTGCTGCGCCTGCACCGCCAGCATGACGTTGCGCAAGGCCGAGAATTCCGACGCCAGCGAGGATACCTGGAAGGTGCGGCCGAGCCCAAGCCGGGAACGCTCTGCGACGCCGAGATGTCCGATGTCTTTGCCGGCGAGGCGGATGGTGCCAGAATCCTGCCGCAGCGTGCCGCAGATCTGGTGGATGAGCGTCGACTTGCCGGCACCATTCGGTCCGATCAGGGCATGGATCTCCCCGGGCTTCAGGTCGAGCGAGACATGATCCGTCGCCCTGAGCGCGCCGAAGCTCTTCACGACATCGGAGAGTTCAAGAACCGGTTCAGCCATGACGCGCCTTTCCGGCCAGAAGCCCGAGGAGCCCGCCGCGCGCGAAGAGCACGGTACCGAGCAGGATCAGGCCGAGGAAGAACTGCCAGCGCTCCGTCAAGCCACCGAGGACGTATTCGAAGATCACGAACAGAGCCGCACCCGCGAGAGGCCCGAACAACCGTCCGGTGCCGCCCAGGATAATCAGCACGATGAGTTCGCCGGACATGTGCCAGGACAGCATGGAGGGGCTGACGAAGCGGTTGAGGTCGGCAAACAGGGCACCGGCCAGTCCCGTCAGGGCCGCGGAGATCGCGAAAGCCGCGAGGCGGATTCGATAGGGTGCAATACCGACGGTCGCGACGCGCACCTCGTTCTGGCGCGCCGCCTGCAACGCCGAACCGAAGCGGGATCCGCGGATCAGCACGAAGAGGCCGAGCGCGACGATCAGCACCGCGTAGCAGATCAGGAAGAAGCTTACCGGCTTCATCGTGTTGACGCCCGGGAACTGGTTGCGCACCAGGATCGAGAGGCCATCTTCGCCGCCATAGGCCGGCCAGGAGATCGCAAAATAGTAGACCATCTGCGCGAAGGCGAGCGTGATCATGATGAAGTAGACGCCGGACGTCCGAAGACTGATCAGGCCGATCAAGAGCCCCACAAGCCCCGCGACGAGCATGGCCACCAACCAGATCACCGGCATCTGGTTGGTGCCGGACAGGCCAAGCAGGAGCGGATCGCCGGAGAAGGCATGGGTCGCCAGGATGCCGGCGGCATAGCCGCCAATGCCGAAGAAGGCCGCGTGGCCGAAGGATACAAGGCCGCCGAGCCCGAGCGCGAGGTTGAGGCCGGTCGCCGCCAGCGCCAGGATGGCGACGCGGGTGGCGAGCGTGACGTAGAAAGGCTGGCCAAACGCATTGGCCATGAGCGGCACCGCAAGCAGCAGCGCAGCCAGGATCAGATTGACGAGAATTTCCCGGGTCAGCATGGCGGCCTCACGCGTGAGCGGCGGGAAAGAGCCCGCGCGGCTTCATCGCCAGGATGAGCGCCATCATTACGTAGATGAGCATGGATGCCGCAGCACCGCCGATCATTCCGGCCTGCGAAGGCGGCACGAACAGCGCCAGCATCTGTGGTAGCAGGAAGCGGCCCATGGTGTCGACGACTCCGACCAGCAGCGCTCCCAGGAGCGCGCCCTTGATGGAGCCGATGCCGCCGATGACGATCACCACGAAGGCGAGGATGAGGACAGGCTCTCCCATGCCGACCTGGACCGACTGCAGCGCGCCAACCATGGCGCCGGCAAGGCCCGCAAGCGCTGCACCCAGGGCGAAGACGACCGTATAGAGCGTGCGGATGTCGACGCCGAGAGCGCCGATCATTTCGCGATCGCTTTCTCCGGCGCGAATGCGCATGCCGAGCCGCGTCTTGCTGATCAGGAGATAGAGGCCGAAGGCCACGAGTGCGCCGGCGGCAATGATCGCCAGTCGATAGACGGGGTATTGCGCACCACCGGGCAGCGCCACGGCGCCCTGCAGAAGCGGCGGGATATCGAGATAAAGCGGAAACGAGCCGAACAGCCAGCGTGTCCCTTCCGAAAACATAAGGATCAGCGCGAAGGTCGCCAGAACCTGGTCCAGGTGGTCGCGATCGTAGAGCCGCCGGATGACCAGCAGCTCGACGACCGCTCCGGCCGCCGCCGCGCAGGCGAGGCTGGCGATGAGGCCGAGCCAGAAGGAGCCCGTTGCCGCAGCCACCGCCGCACAGGCGAACGCGCCGACCATGTAGAGAGAGCCATGCGCGAGATTGATCAGCCCCATGACGCCGAAGATCAGCGTCAGCCCGGCAGCCATGAGAAACAACATGACGCCGAGCTGAAGGCCATTGAGCAACTGCTCAAGAGCAAGTGCGAGAGTCACCAGCCAGCCTTACATCTTGCAGTCTTTTGCGTAGGCATCCTCGTGGTCGTCGAAGATCTTCTCCACCGTCTTGTTGGTCAGCACGCCGTCCTCGCCCTTCACCACTTCCGTCAGGTAGATGTCCTGGATCGGATGCTGGTTCGTGTTGAACTTGAAGTCCCCCCGAGGCGACTGGATATCGGCCTTGAGGAGTTCTGCCCGGAAAGCCTCCGTGTCCTTCACGTCCGCCTTGGCGGCAGCCGAGATAATCAGCTGTGCCGCGTCATAGGCCTGAACCGCATAGATGGAAGGCAGCCGGCCGTATTCAGCCTTGAAGTCTGCAAGGAATTTCTTGCTGACATCGGTGTCGAAGTCCGGAGCCCACTGGCCCGATGCCTTCGCCCCAAGTGCGGCATCCCCGATTGCTGGTAGCACGTCCTGGCTGAAGGAGAAGCCCGGGCCCATGATTGGAATGTTCACGCCGGACTGCGCATACTGCTTCATGAACGCGATCCCCATGCCACCGGGAAGGAAAGCGAAGACGCCGTCGGCGCCGGAAGCGCGGATTTGGGCAATTTCGGCGGCATAATCAGTCTGGCCGACCTGAGTGTAGACTTCCGAACCCACCTCGCCCTTGTAGAAGCGCTTGAACCCGGTCAGCGAGTCTTTGCCGGCCGGGTAGTTCGGCGCCATGATGAACATCTTCTTGTAGTCCTTGTTGGCGTATTCGCCCATGGCTTCATGAAGATTGTCGTTCTGGTAGGCCGCGTTGAAATAGAGCGGGTTGCAGTTCTCGCCCGCAAGCGCCGCCGGCGCCGCATTGGTGGAGACATAGAACTTGCCCTGAGCGACTGCGCTCGGCGCCACCGCCATCAGCAGGTTCGACCAGACGATGCCGGTCAGGATGTCGACCTGGTCGCTCTGGATCATCTTGTCGGCGATCTGGACGGCCAGTTCCGGCTTCTGTCCATCATCCTCGGTGATGACCTCGATCTCGCTGTTGCCTGCCTGCTTGATTGCCAGCATGAAGCCGTCGCGCGTGTCGATGCCGAGGCCGGCACCGCCGCCCGAAAGCGTCGTGATCATGCCGATCTTGACAGGCTCGGCGAAGGCAAGGCCGGAAACGCTCATGCTGAGCGCCAGCGTGGCGGCGGAAACCAGTTTCTTCATTGTCTCGAACTCCCAGTTGTTCTTATGACCCCATCCCCAGGCGCGGACCCCTCGATCTCGCAGCCCGAATATCCGCCCGATGTCATCACCGACCGGCATTCCCGATACCTTCCATACTTGCAAAAGAACGTCCACTGGCGAAGCCGCTGGAATGCGCTTTTGCAGAATGTCGGTAAATGCTCATGCGGCACTCGCCTGCTTCAGCCGGAACCGCTGGATCTTGCCGGACTCCGTCTTCGGCAGCGCATCGGTGAAGACGATGGAGCGCGGATACTTGTAGGGCGCGATGACCTTCTTGACGTGCTCCTGCAGGAGCTTCGCCATGGCATCGCACGCCGCACGACGATCGACCAGCACGACATGCGCCTCGACGATATGGCCACGTTCCGTGTCCGGAACTCCGATCACTGCGCATTCGGCAACCGCCTCGTGCTTCAGCAGAGCCGCCTCGACCTCCGGACCGGCAATATTGTAGCCGGCCGAGACGATCATGTCGTCGGAGCGGGCGGCGAAGTGGAAATAGCCTTCCTCGTCCTGCACAAAGGAATCGCCGGTAAGGTTCCAGCCGTCGCGCACGTAGTCGCGCTGCCTGTCGTCCGCGAGATAGCGGCAGCCGATGGGCCCCTTGACGGCGAGCTTGCCGATCGTTCCCCGCGACACCTCGCGCATGTCGTCATCGACGACGATAGCCTGGTAGCCGGTGAGCGGCTTGCCCGTGCAGGCAGGCTTGGAATCGTCGAGCCGGTTGGAGATGAAGATGTGCAGCATCTCTGTCGAGCCTATGCCATCGACGATCGGCTTGCCGGTCTTCTGTACCCACTGGTCATAGACGGGAGCCGGCAGTGTTTCGCCCGCCGACACCGCGACGCGGAGTGAGGAAAGATCGGCGCCTTCATCCATGGCGGAAAGCATGGCGCGGTAGGCAGTGGGCGCAGTGAAGCAGATCGTCGCCTTGTAGGTCTCGATGATCTCGATCATCTTCGGCGGCGTCGCCTGCTCGAGCAGCGTGGCTGCCGCGCCGAAGCGCAGCGGGAAGACCGCGAGACCGCCGAGGCCGAAGGTAAAGGCAAGCGGCGGTGAACCGACGAAGACGTCGTCCGGCGTAACCTTCAGCACTTCCTTCGCATAGGCATCGGCGATGATCAGGATGTCGCGGTGGAAGTGCATGGTCGCCTTCGGCACCCCAGTCGAACCGGAGGTGAAGCCCAGCAGCGCGACATCGTCCCGTCCCGTCTTCACCGCCTCGAACTTGACCGGCTTGTCGAGGGCGGCGCGATCGAGTTCGGCGTCGTGGTTGGCCGTGCCGTCGAAGCCGATCACCTGCTCCAGAAACAGGCTTTCCTTGGCGACCGCCACCAGTTCGTCCATCAGCCGGGTGTCGCAAAGCGCCATGGTGACTTCGGCCTTGTCGACCACCTTGGCGATCTCTCCGGCGCGCAGCATCGGCATGGTGTTGACGACCACGGCGCCGGCCTTCGTTGCCGCAAGCCAGCAGGCGACCATGGCGGGGTTGTTCGCCGAGCGGATCAGCACCCGGTTGCCCGGCTTCAGCCCGTAGTCTTCCGTCAGAGCCCGCGCGATGCGGTTCGTCCAGTCGGAAAGCTCCTTGTAGGTCCGGCGACGTCCGTTGCCGATCAGCGCAGTATGGTCGCCAAAGCCGCGCTCGACCATCCGGTCCGTCAACTCGACCCCGGCGTTCAGCCATTCGGGATAGTCGAAGCCGTCGAGAAGAAGCTCCGGCCACTGGTCCAGCGGCGGGAGATGGTCGCGCGCAAACGTGTCCAGATGGCCTGTCGGTCCCAGTTTCATCATTGAGTTCCCATGCGTTCTTCTGGTCCGCAACCCGACAATATCCGGTGCTGCGGCCGCGGCATTTTTGCCTTTTCACCAGAAAAGCACCGCTCCCGCGCGCTGGCAAGAGAGAAATTTTAAGTTTGTAATAATTTTGGACCGGCAGCCATTCACCCCCTTCCTCTCATGGCAGCCAGATGCAACTATGGATGCGACTGGATGATACTGAGGGCCACATGCAACACCGGATATCCGATTGGGACGATGCCTATGCCAACGGACCCAACATCCCCGGCGGGGATCGCTGGCCGGATCTCTGGGTGGGTCCGGCGCGGGACTACCGGCATGCGCTGGAGGAAGCGGGGCATGCGAAGCTTGATCTTCACTACGGCGACGGCGCGCGGAACAGGATAGATCTTTTCCTGCCAGCCACCGAACCTGGCGGCCTCGTCGTATTCATCCATGGCGGCTTCTGGCTGCGGCTCGACAAGTCCTACTGGTCCCATCTCGCCCGCGGCGCGGTGGAACTGGGCTATGCCGTCGCGATTCCCTCCTACACGCTATGCCCCGAGATCCGCATTGGCGGGATCACCCTTGAGGTGGCCAACGCGGTCGAGCAGGCGGCAGAGCTCGTCGCCGGACCCATACGGCTGATCGGGCACTCCGCCGGCGGCCATCTCGCGACGCGGATGATCACGGTGACCTCTCCCTTGCCGGAAGAGGTCCGCAGCCGCATTGTGCACACCGTATCGCTTTCCGGCCTGCATGACCTGCGGCCGCTGATGCACACGGCCATGAACAGGCAATTGAACATCGACCGGCAGGAGGCATGGCGCGAAAGCCCGGCACTTCTCGAGCCGATGCAGGCCGCCAGGCTGACCTGCTGGGTGGGCGGCGCGGAGCGATCGGAATTCCTCCGCCAGAACGCGCTGCTCGCCAATATCTGGAAGGGCCTTGGCGCCGAGACCGAAGTCGTCGAGGAACCGGACCGCCACCACTTCAACGTGATCGACGGGCTGGCCGATCCCCATCATCCGCTAACGCAGACGCTGCTCTCTTAGAGCCTAACCGCGGGGCGCCTAGAGCACCACGATGCGCGCGCCGATATTCACTCGTTCGTAGAGATCCATGACATCCTGGTTCAGAAGGCGGATGCAGCCTGCGGAGACTGCCTTGCCGATCGAGGAGGGATCGTTCGTGCCGTGGACACGATAGTAGGTGTCGACGCCGTCCTTCTGGATGTATAGCGCCCTGGCGCCCATCGGGTTGCTCGGCCCGCCATCAACACCATCCTTGAACCGGCCGTAATGTTCGGGGCTTCGCTTGATCATGCTGTCCGTCGGTGTCCATCTGGGCCATGCCGCCTTGCGGTCGATGATCGCCTCTCCCGTGAAGTTGCGGCTGGCAGGGCCGACGGCAACCGAATAGCGCATCGCCCTGCCCCCGGGCATGACGAAGTAGAGGTAGCGGGCGGACTGATCGACAACGACCGTACCGGGAGCCTCGGTGGTCGCGTAGTCGACCTCCTGCCGGCGCCGCTCGTCCGGCAGTTTCGACACGTCGACGGCGGCGATCTGAAAGCCGTGATCCAACTTCTCGCCATACATAATGGCAGGATCTGCGGGTTCCTCCGGTTCGACGGGAGCTTCGAACGCGGGCGCTGCAACGACTGGAGGAGGCGCGGGCTGGGTCGAATGGGTCGTGCAGGCGGAAAGCGGCGCAAGAAGGAGCAGGAATGCCAGGCTACGCCGGCAAAGGGTATTCGATGTCATGGTACGTCCCGTGCGCAAGGCACATCTCAGTGTGACCTCCCGCATCCCGAGCACCACAAAGTGCTGTCCCAATTGTGTCGCTTTTCGCTTATCCCTTGGCTGAAGCGGCAATATCACTTGCTGTTGCCGGAAGGGCACAGATAACTGCTGGGCAGTGTTGGCCAGGAGCGACCGAACTGTCGGGGCCTACAGCGAAGCCGCGGCGCGCGCCGCCTGGTCGTAGTGACCGGAGAGGGCTCGAAGCCGTGCAGCGACTTCCGAGAGAGTGTCAGCGGAGACCTCGGTCGCCAGGACGGAGTTGACGAGCAGGCTCTCGCGCATCGCCTTGTAGCGTGCACAGTATTCCGCACCTGCTTCGGTCACCATGACCAGCTTTTCCTTGCCGCGCCGACCGGACTTGATGAGCTTCATCCGCTCCAGCTTCTTCAGCGCATAGGTGACCACGTGCGTGTCCTCGATGTTCAGCACGAGGCAGATGTCGGCAAGCGTCTTCGGCTTGTTGCGGCTGTTGATGTTATGAAGCACCAGGATGTCGACAGGCGAAAGGTCCGGCACCCCGGCCGCCGCCATGCACCGCACCATCCATCGGTTGAAGGCATGGTTCAGCATGATCAGGCCGAACTCGATCTCCGACAGCGCCGGCAGCGCTCCGCTCGCCAGGTGGCCCGAGGATACGATGGGGCCCAGATCATCCTTTTTGGCAGGCATGATGTCTCCTCCCGAAAATCAAAGCGCCGCCGGTAAGCCCGGCGGCGCTTCTTGCATCACATCTTCTTGTAGGCGTCTATGATAGCCTTGCCCTCGTCGCCGGCCTTGGACAGCCAATCTTCCGTGAGTTGGGCGCCGACTTCCGCCAAGCCGCTCTTCAGTTCCTCGCTGGGCGCAAGAACCTGCATGCCGTTCGACTTCAGCGTCTCCATGTATGCCGCAGTCTTCTCGACACCGAGCTTCCAGCCGCGCTCTTCGGCTGCTGCCGCAGCTTCCGTGACCGCTATCTGCACGGCCGGATCCAGCGCCTCGAACGCGCCCTTGTTCACGAAGATGACATTCTTCGGTATCCAGGCCTGCGTGTCATAGTAGTGGGTGAGCGATTCCCAGATCTTGGAATCGACGCCTGTGGCGCTGGAGGTCATCAGGCCGTCGACCACCCCGGTCGCCAGTGCCTGCGGAAGCTCGGCAGCCTGGACCGTCACCGGCTGTGCGCCGACGAGTTCGGCGATGCGCGACGTGCCGACGTTATAGGCGCGCCATTTCAGGCCCTTGAGGTCAGCGACGGTGTTGACGTCCTTCTTGGTGTAGATGCCCTGGGGCGGCCATGGCGTCGTGTAGAGAAGCTTCAGGCCCTGCTCGTCGAGCGCCTTCTCCACCGTAGGCTTCGACGCTTCCCACAGCTTCTTCGATTCCTCGAAGCTGGTGGCGAGGAAGGGCACGACGTCGATCCCGAAGACCGGGTTCTCGTTTTCGTGCAGCGAGATCAGAACCTCGCCTGCCTGAGCCTGACCAGTCTGCACGGCGCGCTTGATTTCCGGTGCCTTGAAGAGTGCGGCACCGGGATGCACGGTGATCTTGAGTTCGCCATTCGTCGCTGCGTCCACGTCGGAGGCGAACTGCATGAGGTTTTCCGTGTGGTAGTTCGCCGGCGGATAGGCGGATGGCAGGACCCATTCCGTCTGAGCGAGTGCCGCGCCCGCTCCCAGCGCGAGTGCGGCTGCCGTCATGCCCCAGCGGGCGATCGATCGCATGTGCAAGTTCATTGTCATTCCCCTTTGCGTTACCCCGGAAATGCCATTCGCGGCAGAACCATCACGATGTCCGGGAAGACCGTGATGATGGCGACAGTCGCCACAAGCAGGAAGAAGAAAGGCAGCGCCGCGCGGGCAACCGTCAGGCTGTCGCGGCCGCTCATCGTCTGCAGCACGAAGAGATTGAACCCCACGGGCGGCGTGATCTGCGCCATCTCGACCATCAGGACCAGGAAGACACCGAACCAGATGAGGTCGAAGCCCGCCTGCTGGATCATTGGAAGCACCACGACCGTGGTGAGCACGATCATCGACAGTCCGTCGATGGCGCAGCCGAGCAGGATGTACATGATCGTCAGGACCGCAATCAGCGCATAGGGGCTGAGGCCGAAGCCGTCCACCCAGCTCGCCAGCGCGGCTGGAATGCCGGTATAGCCCATGGCGATCGACATATAGCCGGCGCCGGTCAGGATCAGCATGATCATCGCCGTCATGCGGGTCGCACCCATGACGCTTTGCTTGAAACTCTCCCAGGTGAGCGCGCGCTGCCACGCGGCAATCACCAGCGACCCGAGCACGCCCCATGCGGCACATTCGGTTGCCGTGGCCCAGCCCATGAGCAGGGCCGAGAAGACGGTCATGATCAGGAGAGCCAGCGGGATAAGGTTCAGACTTTCCCTGAGCTTGCTGGCCAGGCTGGTCTTCGGCGCCGGTGGCGGGCTCCTGTCCGGGTTCATCAGCGACCAGACGACGATGGCGGTCATGTAGAGCACCATGACGATGGCAGCCGGAATGAGGCCGGCAATGAACATCTGGATAATGGAGACGTTCGCCGCAACCGCATAGACGATCATGGTGATCGACGGCGGCACCAGGAAGCCGAGCGTTCCGGCACCGGCAAGCGAGCCAAGACTGATCATATCGTCATAGCCACGCTTCTTGAGCTCCGGCAGCGTAATCTTGGCGACCATGGCCGTGGTAGCCGCGGAGGAGCCGGAGACGGCGCCGAAAAGCCCGCAGCCGAGCACGTTCACGTGGATCAGGCGCCCGGGAAGCCAGTTCAGCCATGGCGACAGGCCGCGGAACATTTCATCGGACAGCCGCGTGCGGTAGAGAATCTCGCCCATCCAGACGAAGAGCGGCAAGGCGGCAAGGCTCCAGGAGGCGGTCCCGCTCCAGGCATTGGTGGCCAGCGCCGCACCGATCTGAATGCCGGCGGGCGCGAACTGCATGGCCACGAAGCCGCAGACGAGCAGCGCGATACCGATCCAGACGCCGCCGACGAGGAGGAAAAGAAGGGCGCCAAGGATGAGCCCGGAGACTTCGATCAGAGACAGGGCATCCATGATCACACCCCACTTTCCATGACGCGCTCAATGATCTCGTCCGGGCTTTCCGCCTTCGGCTTTTCGTAGCGCGGAGCACCGCCAAACAGCAGGTGGACAAGTTCATCGACGAAAGCGATCGCGAGAATGGTAAGGCCAGCCGACATGCCGAACTGCGGGATCCACAGCGGTACCGCAATCACGCCCATCGAGACGTCGTTGAACCGCCAGGAGAACACCGTCATCTCGATCGCGTACCAGGCGAAATAGGAAATGGCGGCGGCACCGATAGCCGTGCAGGCAATCTCGATCAGCTTTCTCGACGCGCCGTCAAACCGGTCGATGAGCAGTCCCATACGGATCAACTCCCCAGACCGGAAGGTATGAGCAAGCCCGAGGAATGCCGTCGCGGCCATGCACCAGGCGGTAAAGTCGTCCCCAGCCGGCACGTCTATGCCGAGAGGCCGTCCGGCAGACAACGACAGCATGATCAGGAAGATTGCGACTAGAAAGATGCCGGCGAGCCAGCCCGCGGCGAGGTAGAGACCGTCGAGCGCCTTCCTCAGCCACTCGGGAAAAAGGCTATGGCGTGGATCAATGGAGGACACAGATGGCCCTCCCGTCTGGAATACGGCAGTCAAACATGGTCGGCTCCCCTCGGTTGCCGTGGCCGGACGAAGCTCTGGCGGCTTCTTTGCCCGTTGTGGCGGCATGATGCAGCAACGAGCATTTTGCTGTCAATCAATCATTGACGTTTTATCGACGAAATGTATTCGTAAGGGAAAAGCAATCAACGAGGGGCTCGTCATGACCAGCGGCAAGTGGGATTTCTGGATCGATCGCGGCGGCACGTTCACCGACATCGTCGGGCGCAGGCCGGATGGTTCGCTGATCGCCCACAAGCTCCTCTCGGAAAATCCCGAGGCCTACCGGGATGCTGCCGTCCAGGGAATCCGGGAACTCCTGAAGCTAAAGCCGGGCGAACCTGTCCCTGCCGGCGCGATCGGTGCGGTCAAGATGGGGACCACGGTTGCGACCAATGCCCTCCTCGAACGCAAGGGCGAGAAAACGCTGCTCGTGACGACGCGCGGCTTCCGCGATGCGCTGGCGATCGGCTATCAGGCGCGGGCCGACATCTTTGCCAAGAAGATCATCAAGCCGGAACTGCTCTACAGCGCCGTGGTGGAAGTCGACGAACGCGTGCGGGCCGATGGCGAAATCGAGGCAGCGCCCGACGAAGCCGTCATCCGCCGGGACCTGCAGGCGCAGTTCGATGCCGGATTCCGCGCCGTCGCGATCGTCTTCATGCACGCCTACCGGTACCCGCAGCACGAGCAATTGGCCGCCAAGGTGGCACGCGAGATCGGATTTACCCAGGTCTCTGTCAGCCACGAGGTCTCGCCGCTGATCAAGCTGGTGGGCCGTGGCGACACGACAGTCGTTGACGCCTATCTCTCGCCGATCCTGCGCCGCTATGTGGAGCAGGTAGCGTCCGAACTCGGCGCTGATGCCGAAGGGGGGGCGCGTCTGATGTTCATGCAGTCCTCGGGTGGCCTCACGGCTGCTGACCTGTTCCAGGGCAAGGACGCCATCCTCTCCGGCCCCGCCGGCGGTGTCGTCGGCGCGGTGGAGACGTCAAGGCTCGCCGGCTTTGACCGCATGATCGGCTTCGACATGGGCGGCACGTCGACGGACGTCTCCCACTACGATGGCGAGCTGGAGCGGTCCTTCGAGACGGAAGTTGCCGGTGTTCGGATGCGCGCGCCGATGATGTCCATCCACACCGTTGCGGCCGGCGGCGGCTCCATCCTCCACTTCGAGAACGGGCGCTTCCGCGTCGGGCCGGATTCCGCCGGAGCCAATCCCGGCCCGAAAGCCTATCGCCGCGGCGGGCCGCTCACCGTCACCGACGCCAATGTCATGCTCGGCAAGCTCTCGCCCGAACTCTTCCCGAAGATCTTCGGCCCGAACCGCGACCAGCCGCTCGACGCAGCTGCCGTTCGCGCTGCCTTCGAGGACATGGCCATGATCATCGGCGACGGGCGTACACCGGAAGAAGTAGCAGATGGCTTCCTGGCAATCGCCGTCGAGAACATGGCGAATGCGGTGAAAAAGATCAGCGTCCAGCGCGGTTACGACGTCACCAATTACGTACTGACCTGCTTCGGCGGTGCCGGCGGCCAGCATGCCTGCCTCACGGCCGATGCGCTCGGCATCTCGACCGTCATGATCCACCCCTTCTCCGGCATCCTGTCCGCCTACGGCATGGGACTTGCGGACATTCGCGCCACCCGCCAGAAGACAGTTTCCGTCGCTCTCGGCGAGGCTCTGGATGCGCTGCCGCCAGTCCGCGACGAGCTGACAGCGAGCGTATTGCAGGAGATGGCTGCGCAAGGCGTGATCGAAGCCGACACCGATGTCCTGCATCGCGCCCACCTGCGCTACCAGGGCACCGACACGACCCTTGCGGTCCCCGTGTCCTCAGTCTCTGAAATGACGAAGGTCTTTGAGGCGCTTCATCGCAAACAGTTCGGCTTCATCTTCGAGAACCGCGAGATCATCTTCGAATCCTATGAAGTCGAAGCCATCGGCGGCGGTGCCGAACCCACCGAACCTACCAATGCCATCGACGACGCCGCTCCCACTGCCACAGAGGAAACGCGTTTCTTCTCTGGCGGAGAATGGCGCCAGGCACCTGTCTACCGCCGCGCCGACATCGTCCCCGGCGCCCGGGCCGCAGGGCCATGTCTCATCGTCGAGCCGCACCAGACGATCGTCGTCGAGGATGGCTGGGCGTTCGAGATCACCGCGCTCGACCATGTCGTGCTGAAGCGGGTCAAGGCGCTCGCGCGCAGCAAGGCGGTCGGCACGGAAGCCGATCCGGTGCTGCTTGAGGTCTTCAACAATCTCTTCATGTCGATCGCAGAACAGATGGGCGTGACGCTGCAGAACACGGCGTCGTCGGTGAACATCAAGGAGCGGCTGGACTTCTCCTGCGCCATCTTCGACGAGAACGGCGCGCTGGTTGCCAATGCGCCGCACATGCCGGTGCATCTGGGTTCGATGGACCGTTCGGTGGAATCCGTCATCGCCCAGAACAAGGGAAAGATACGTCCGGGTGACGTCTTCGCCCTGAATGCGCCCTATAACGGCGGAACCCATCTTCCGGACATTACCGTGGTAACGCCGGTCTTCGATGGCGAGGGCAAGAATATTCTCTTCTACGTCGCCTCGCGCGGCCATCATGCGGATGTCGGCGGCACCGCTCCCGGCTCCATGACGCCGCTCGCCACCACCGTCGACGAGGAGGGTGTTCTTTTCGACAACGTGCTGCTGGTCGACCGGGGACGCTTCGACGAGGACGGCATTACCCGTCTTCTTTCCGATCACCCCTATCCCGCACGCAATGTCGCCCAGAACGTCGGGGACCTGCGCGCCCAGATCGCCGCCAACGAGAAGGGCGTGCACGAGATGCGCAAGATGATTGCGCAGTTCGGGCTGGACGTGGTGCAGGCCTATATGGGCCATGTGCAGGACAATGCGGAGGAGAGCGTGCGCCGGGTCGTCGAGAAGCTCGGAGATTCCGAATTCTCCTACGACACCGACCAGGGCAGCACAATCAGGGTGAAGATCACCGTCGACAAGGAAAAACGCGAGGCGACGGTCGACTTTACCGGCACAAGTCCGCAGAAGCCGAACAACTTCAACGCTCCCGAGCCCGTCACCCGCGCGGCGGTTCTCTATGTCTTCCGCGTGATGGTCGAAAGCTCGATCCCGATGAACGCCGGCTGCCTGCGGCCGATCCGCATCATCGTGCCGGAGGGTTCGATGCTGAAGCCGCAATATCCGGCCGCGGTCGTTGCCGGCAATGTCGAGACCAGCCAGCACGTCACGAATGCCCTGTTCGGCGCTCTCGGTGCGATCGCCGCGAGCCAGGGCACGATGAACAACCTGACCTTCGGCAACGAAACCTACCAGTACTATGAAACGCTCTGCTCCGGCTCGCCCGCTGGCGTCTTCAATGATGGGACGGGCTTCGACGGCACAGATGCGGTGCATGTCCACATGACCAATTCGCGCCTCACCGATCCCGAAATCCTGGAGACGCGCTATCCCGTGTTGCTCGAGGACTTCCACATCCGGAAGAACTCCGGCGGCAAGGGCAGGTGGTCGGCCGGCAATGGGACGAAACGAACCATCCGCTTCCTGGAGAGGATGGACTGCGCGATTCTTTCTTCCCACCGCACCATTCGGCCGCATGGACTTGAGGGAGGCGAGGCCGGTGAGCTCGGCCAGACCATCGTCCGTCGGCTCGATGGCCAGCTGGAAGACCTCGGCGGCTGCGGCCAGACAATCCTCGAGGCCGGCGAAGCGGTGACCGTCGTCACGCCCACCGGCGGCGGCTATGGAACCCGCAACTGACGTTAAGGCTGAGCGGGCGGCGGCACGACGCCGTCCGCTTCCGTTTTCCGGTCGCTCCGGGAACCCATTGGTCGTCCGCGTGTTTCCTCACGGGGGCGTGCGGGTATCGTCGCGCCCTCCTAAACTCCAAGAAAACAGGAGGGAAGACGATGGACGAGAAGAACATGTCCGGCGGCGACAGGGTCCTCACCAACCGTCAGGGCCATCCGATCGCCAACAACCAGTCGCAGCGCACGGTAGGCTCACGTGGTCCGGCGACGCTCGAGAACTACCAGTTCCTCGAAAAGATCACCCATTTCGACCGGGAGCGTATTCCGGAGCGGGTTGTCCACGCACGCGGCTTCGTCTGCTATGGGGAGTTTGAGGCGACCGGCAAGATCGGCGACGAGCCGGCCTCGAAGTACACTCGGGCCAAGCTCTTCCAGCAGGCCGGCAAGAAGACGCCGCTCGCGATCCGTTTCTCCACCGTGATCGGCGGCCGCGATTCATCAGAGGTTGCGCGTGACCCACGCGGCTTTGCCGTCAAGTTCTATACCGAAGACGGCAACTGGGATCTTGTCGGCAACAACCTTGCGATCTTCTTCATCCGCGATGCAATCAAGTTCCCGGACGTGATTCACTCCCTGAAGCCCGATCCGGTGACCTTCCGGCAGGAGCCGAACCGCATCTTCGACTTCATGTCGCAGACGCCTGAATCCATGCATATGCTGACGCACCTCTTCTCGCCGCGCGGCATTCCGGCAAGCTATCGCCACATGGAGGGCTTTGGCGTCAACACCTACAAGATGGTCAATGCCCAGGGTGAGACCTGTCTGGTCAAGTATCACTTCCATCCACGCTGCGGCATTGCGAGCCTCACCGCAGAGGAAGCGGCCAAGGTGCAGGGCCAGGATTTCGGCTCGGCCTCCAAGGATCTCTTTACCGCCATCGAACGGGGCGAGTATCCGCAGTGGGACATGTATGTGCAGATCATGGAAGACCATGATCATCCGGAGCTCGAATGGGATCCGCTGGACGACACGAAGATTTGGCCGGAGAAGGATTTCCCGCTCCGCCACATCGGCACGATGACGCTCAATCGCAATGTCGAGGACTTCTTCAACGAGAACGAACAGATCGCCATGGGCACCGGCGTGCTTGTCGATGGCCTCGACTTCTCTGACGACAAGATGCTGGTCGGCCGCACCTTCTCCTATTCCGACACGCAGCGCTATCGCGTCGGAACGAACTACCTGCAGCTGCCGGTCAACCAGGCGAAGAACGCCAAGGTCGCGACCAACCTCTCCGGCGGTACGATGTCCTATCGCCGTGAGATGGCGCCGGGCCAGAACCCGCATGTCAACTACGAGCCGTCGATCCACAACGGCCTCACCGAGAGCCCGGTCGAGCAGCCGAACAATCCGCCGGAGATCCATGGGCGGCTGACGCGCAGCGTGCTGGAGCGTCGTAACGACTATGTCCAGGCGCGTGGCCGCTACTGCACGATGATGGACTGGGAACGCGACGACCTCGTCTTCAACATGGGCGACCTGCTCGGCCAGTGCGAGCGCGACGTCCAGGAGCGCATGGTCTGGCACTTCTTCCTCGTCCATGACGACTACGGACGTCGCGTCGGCGAGAAGCTCGGCATCAGTGCCGAGGACGTCAGCAAGCTTGGTCCGCTGCCGAAGCAGGTCCTCACGGACGAGGACCAGAGGCGCCTGCAGAACCTGGGCAACAATGGCGACAAGATCGATCCGACGGTCTGGGGCCAGTGGACGAGTTCGGTGGAGAACTACAAGGCCTCCGCCGAGGAAGTCCTGATGGGCAAGCTGCCGAACGAGGGCATGACCCGGAGCCAGGCGGCGGAATGACCCCTGCTGGCCGGCTCCACGAGGGCCGGCCGTTCTTCAACGGAAGGATCGATCATGAGTGATAGCGAGCCTCGCGACCCAAACCACAGAAATTCAGATGCCGTGCCGCCCGGCACACCCAATGCGGCGGAGAATACGTGCCGCCGCTGCTCGGGCTCCGGGCGGATCGATGGCTCCGAGTGCCCGGACTGCGGCGGGACCGGCAAGGTGCTGACGCCGGTTGGCGGCGCCGGCTGACAAACCACCTCCCCTTGCCGCGCCGGCCATGCTAGACGGCGCGAATGAAAGGCAAGACCATCGCGATCATCGGCGGCGGACCCGCGGGCCTCATGGCCGCCGAAGTTTTGTCGGCTTCCGGTTGCGACGTCACGGTTTTCGAGGCCATGCCGACGTTCGGCCGCAAGTTCCTGCTCGCGGGCAAGTCCGGTCTCAACATTACCCACTCGGAAGAATACGATACGTTCCGAACCCGCTTCGGCAGCGCCACCGCGCGGCTGCGCCCGGCACTGGATGATTTTCCCCCGCAGGACATCCGCAACTGGGCCCAAGGTCTCGGTACGGAAACCTTCGTGGGAAGCTCGGGGCGTGTATTCCCGAGGGTCATGAAGGCTTCGCCGCTGCTGCGGTCCTGGCTGCGCCGGCTGGAGCACCAGGGGGTCCGGCTCATGCCGCGCCACTGCTGGATCGGGTTCGAGAATGGCGGATATGCGTTCGACACCGCGGCCGGCCCCTTGCTCGTTCGCGCGGACGCATGCCTTCTCGCCCTCGGCGGCGCCAGCTGGCCACGCCTCGGCTCCGATGCCGCCTGGGTGCCGTGGCTGAAGGCGCGCAACGTCCGGATCATTCCCTTCCGCCCCGCCAATTGCGGTTTCGACGTCGCCTGGAGCGACGCCTTCCGCGAACGGTTCGCTGGATCCCCGGTCAAATCAGTGACCGCGACATCAGAGGCCGGCACGATCCAGGGGGAATTCGTCATCTCGCGGCATGGCATCGAAGGCAGCCTCGTCTATGCTCATGCCGCAGCGCTGCGCGACCAGCTGGAGCTGACAGGCGGAGCAGCGCTCGTAGTCGATCTCGCGCCCGGGCGAACAGAGGGCCGGCTTGCCCGCGATCTCGCTCGACAGGACCGCAAGGCAAGCTTCGCCAACCGGCTGCGCAAGGCAACGGGGCTGGACGGCGTGAAGGCCGCGCTGCTACGGGAGTGCGTTCCGGATGCCTCCCTCCTCGATGCAGAGACGATCGCCTCCCGCATCAAGGCGCTGCCGATCCCGCTCCTGCGGCCACGACCGATCGAGGAGGCGATCTCGTCTGCGGGTGGCATCGCCTGGGCTGCGATCGACGAGACGTTCATGCTGAAGCAACTTCCTGGGGTGTTCGCTGCCGGCGAGATGATCGACTGGGAGGCCCCGACCGGCGGCTACCTTCTCACCGCCTGCCTTGCCACCGGACGGGCTGCCGCGCGCGGTATCGAGGAGTGGCTCGCCAGTCGCTGAGGAAGCGGCCGGTGTCCGCGGCAACCGGTCATAGACGAAGCGGCTTCCATCCAGCCTCGATGCGAGGCTAGGGTGCAACGACCTACGCTTACCGACGCTCCAGGGTCGACTGCACATGACGCTTACCAGACGCCGACATCTCGTCAGCACCAGACGCACCGTAACGGGGCTGATGCTCGTCGCGGCCATTTCCTTCATTGCAGGAATGACCGATGCCGTCGGTCTTATGCTTACCGGCAACTTCGTATCGTTCATGACGGGCAACACGACGCGCGCCGCGCTCTCCTTCGCCGACGGCAACTATGGGCATGCGATCGTCCTGCTCGCGGCACTCTGGGTCTTCATCATCGGCAATGCGCTGGGCATCATCATCGCCCATACGCTCTCCACGCGCCGGACCTTCGCCGTCCTCGCCAGCGTCGCTCTTGTCGTCGCGGTCGCGGCCCTGCTCCCCGACGAAAGCTATCGTCGCATCCAGTTCTACCTCATCATCCTGGCAATGGGCATGATCAACGCCACGGTGGAGCACATCGAGGGCCTGCCGATCGGCCTGACCTATATCACCGGGGCGCTGTCCCGGTTCGGGCGGGGGGTCGGCCGGTGGATCGTCGGCGACCGCAATCCGACAGGTTGGGTCATACAGACGATCCCGTGGAGCGGCATGGCCGGCGGTGCGGTCTCAGGCGCCTTCCTGACCAATTGGCTCGGCAAGGATGCATTGTGGGCCGTGGTGATCGGCATCGTGACCATCGCCATCGCAACCGTCTTCCTGCCGCGCCCGCTTCATCTGCATTTCCAGCAACCGATCCTGCCGAAAGGCCGGCGGCGGCGTTGACAGCGCAGAACAAATACGGCGACAGATCTGACCATGTTCATCTTCTCCAAGCTCTTCTGGCTCGCAGTCCAGCCGCTCTCCCTTGCCTTCCTGCTCGCGACCCTCGGTGCCTTGCTGACGTTTACCGGCTTTCGCCGTACCGGCGGGATTGCGGCAGCGCTTGCCGCTCTCGTCCTTTTCGTGACGCTCTATACGACGGCAGGCGGCGTTGCCCTGCAGGTGCTGGAAGCGAGATTTTCGAAGCCGTCGGAGGAGCCGCGGGAGGTGAGCTGTATCCTCATCCTCGGCGGCGCCATGGAAAACGAGGTCACCACCAGCCGCGGCGGCGTGGAGTTCAACCAGGCGGCCGAACGATTCGTCGAGCCGCTTCGGCTTGCGCTCCGTCATCCTGGAGCCCGCATCCTGGTGTCTGGCGGCGACGGGTCGATCAGCGGCGCCTACGAAGGCGAGGCCAGTGCATCGGAGCGCCTGTTCTCTGCATTCGGCATCCCGCCGGATCGACTGGTGAAAGAGAACGCTTCACGCACCACCTATGAAAATGCGCAGCAGACAAAGGACCTTCTGGCGCGAGAAGGCATCACGGACTGCCTCCTGGTGACCTCCGCCTTTCACATGCCGCGGTCGATGGGGCTCTTCCGAAGGGCAGGCATACCCGTTACACCCTGGCCGGTCGACTACCGAACGAGCGGCATCTTGCGCCTCGGCTTCGACTTCACCCAGCCTACCTCGAACGCGCAGCTGACCTCGACTGCGGTGCGTGAGTGGCTGGGCCTGCTCGGTTACTATGCCACCGGGCGCATCGACAGCGTCTTCCCCGCTGAATGACTGCTACTTCCGCGAGATCGTCACGAAGCGTCCGCCGCGCACGCGGACGGTCATCTCGCAGGGCTTGTCGTCCGTGCGCTCGCAGAAGCGCGGGTGCATCTTCATCACGAAGACCATGTTGCCAAAGCGCTTGATGAAATCGTAGCCGTAGACACGGGCGGTGGCGATCATGAAGTAGCCGCCCTCCTTGGCTCGCAGATAGAAGTTGTAGGGGCAACCGTCTTCATTGCAGTCCGGGCCGCGCGTCCCGTCGCAGGTGATCTCGCCATGATTGCTGACGGCATCGACAATGCCGTCATTGTTGATGTCCAGCCGGGTCATGAAGCCGCTGCCGAACTGGGCGATCTTGCACTGTTTGCGGAAGTGATCCTTCTCGTAGATCTCCGGATCGTTCAACAACTGCTGCTGCGCCGGTGCTGCCGTCGGTACGAGCGCCAGCGCTAGGACCTGCGCGGCGATGATCAGATGCTTTTTCACGGGCATTGGCTCCTAACCCCTTCGCCTCCTCGCGCGACGCGCGTAAGAAGACCAAATACATGAAGCCGTGCTAACGCATGGCACTTGCGCGACGCTGGAGGGTGAGACGTGCTCTACATACTGGACTACGCCGGTGTGGTGGTCTTTGCCGCGACTGGCGCACTGGCAGCCTCGCGCAAGCAGCTCGACATCATCGGCTTCCTCTTCTTCGCGGCGCTGACCGGCGTCGGCGGCGGAACGCTCCGGGACCTTGTTCTGGGACGAACGCCCGTTTTCTGGGTCGTCGATCCGGCCTACATCCTCGCCTGCGTCGCCACCGGTGTCGTCGTGTTCTTCGCGGCCCATCTCGTCGAGTGGCGATACCGGCTGCTGCTCTGGCTCGACGCAGTCGGACTTTCAGCCTACAGCGTGATGGGTGCCGCCATTGGGCTCGCCTCGACGGGCTCGGCATCGATCGCCATCGTGACAGGCGTCCTGACGGCCACATGCGGCGGCATCCTCCGCGACACGCTGGCCGACGAACCTTCCGTTCTCCTGCGCTCAGAGGTCTATATTTCCGCCGCACTTGCCGGCGCCGGGGCCTTCACCCTGCTCGAAGTCCTGGGCATGCCGTCGCTTGCAAGCTCGGCCGCGGGTTTCGTCGTTGCATTTGGGCTGCGTGGCGGAGGGATTCGCTACGGGTGGACCATCCCGCGGTACCGGCCGAGAGCCGGGCGCGATCCGGAAGATGTCATCGGCAAACGCTGAGAAATCTAGCTCTTCTTCTCGCGGAGCCGGATCACGACATCGACATAGGAGATTTCCATCCCTTCCGGAGCGGGCGGCAGGTTGCCGATCTCGATATTGCTGACGGGGATGTCCAGGACCTCGTTGCGGCCCTCTATGAAGAAGTGATGGTGGTCGGAGACGTTGGTGTCGAAGTAGGTCTTGGCGCCCTCGACCGCCAGCACGCGGATCATCCCTGCTTCCGTGAACTGGTGCAGCGTATTGTAAACCGTGGCGAGCGAGACCGGCACATCGGCGGCAATTGCCTCCTCGTGCAGTTCTTCCACCGTCAGGTGGCGGTCACCCTTGGCGAAAAGCAATTCGGCGAGGGCGATGCGCTGGCGCGTCGGCCGCAAGCCGCAATCGCGCAACTTCGTCTCTATGCTGAACAAAGCCCCTGCCATACTGCCAACACGCCCCATCACTGTCTGTGACATACTATCTTGAGTTTCGGATATAACTTTTGCCGGCCCCGCTTTCAATAGGGTGCGCAGTGCTTGGGCCCCGGGCAGGAGCCTCCCAAAAACGAGCATTTTCGTCGTCGACCTCTGGCTTGCGGGCCAAGCTTCCTATATGCGGTCCCATGAATGCTGTCCGCCGAGATCGTCCGGTCTACCGTATACGCTTTCGCTACGGACATGGTTGTGCTTCAATTTCCGCCGTCCCTGTCATAATGATCTGGCTCGGCACGAGGGAACCAAACTTTGATGACGGAAAGACAGTCAAGCTTCTCTTACGATGAAATCCTCGCCTGCGGCCGGGGGGAATTGTTCGGGCCGGGCAATGCCCAGCTACCCCTGCCCCCCATGCTGATGGTGCACCGGATCACCGATGTTTCGGAGACCGGCGGCGAGTTCGGCAAGGGCTACATCCGCGCCGAGTACGACGTCCATCCGGACGACTGGTACTTCCCGGTCCACTTCCAGGGCAACCCGATCATGCCGGGCTGTCTCGGCCTGGATGGCATGTGGCAGCTTACTGGTTTCTACCTCGGCTGGCTGGGCGAGGAAGGTCGCGGCATGGCTCTGTCCACCGGTGAGGTGAAGTTCAAGGGCATGGTTCGTCCGCACACGAAGCTTCTCGAATACGGCATCGACTTCAAGCGCGTCATGCGCGGTCGCCTGGTGCTCGGCATCGCCGACGGCTGGGTCAAGGCGGACGGGGAAACAATCTATCAGGCAACCGACCTGCGTGTCGGCCTGTCGAAGGAAAAGGCCGCCTGAGCTACGGCACCGGCGCGGCATCAAGCAGAAAAGGTCATCAAGATGAGACGGGTTGTTGTCACGGGTCTCGGCATCGTGTCCTCCATCGGAAACGACGCTTCCCAAGTCACCGAATCTCTCCGCCAGGCAAAGTCGGGCATCTCCTTCTCACAGGATTTCGCCGACCACGGCTTCCGCTGCCAGGTGTGGGGCCGGCCCGACCTCGATCCGACCGATCTCGTCGACCGTCGCGCCATGCGCTTCCTGTCGCAAGGCGGTGCCTGGAACCACGTCGCCATGAAGCAGGCGATTGCGGATTCCGGTCTCGATGAGAAGGACTACAGCGAGAACGAGCGCGCGGGCATCATCATGGGGTCAGGCGGGCCGTCGACCCGCACCCTCATCGAAGCGGCCGACATCACCATCAAGAACGGCAGCCCGAAGCGAATCGGGCCGTTTGCCGTGCCGAAGGCCATGTCCTCGACGGCATCGGCGACGCTTGCGACCTGGTTTAAGATCCATGGCGTGAACTATTCGATCTCGTCGGCCTGCTCCACCTCGGCCCATTGCATCGGCAATGCCGCGGAGATGATCCAGTGGGGCAAGCAGGACCTGATGTTCGCCGGCGGCCACGAAGACCTCGACTGGACCATGTCTAACCTCTTCGACGCAATGGGCGCGATGTCCACGAAGTACAATGACCAGCCGGCAAGCGCCTCGCGTGCCTATGACGTCGATCGCGACGGCTTCGTCATCGCAGGGGGTGCGGGGGTCCTCGTTCTCGAGGAACTGGAGCATGCCAAGGCGCGCGGCGCCAGGATCTATGCCGAGATCGTCGGCTATGGCGCCACCTCCGACGGTTACGACATGGTGGCTCCTTCAGGCGAAGGCGCTGTCCGCTGCATGCGGCAGGCGCTGTCCACGGTGAAGGGAGACGTCGACTACATCAACACCCACGGCACTTCGACGCCGGTCGGTGATTCCAAGGAAATCGGCGCGATCCGCGAAGTCTTCGGCGACAGGATCCCCCACATCCAGTCCACCAAGTCGCTGACCGGCCACTCGCTCGGTGCCGCTGGCGTACAGGAATCGATCTATGGCCTGTTGATGATGCAGGAGAAGTTCATCGGTGAAAGCGCGCACATCCAGACGCTCGATCCGGAGTTCGAGGGTGTCCCGATCGTGCGCAAGCGCATCGACGATGCGAAGATCGACACGGTCCTTTCCAATTCCTTCGGGTTCGGCGGCACCAACGCCACGCTCGTTTTCCAGCGCTACAACGGGTAGAATTTCATGACAGGGTTCATGCAGGGGAAGCGCGGCCTGATCATGGGGGTCGCGAACAATCACTCCATCGCGTGGGGTATCTCGAAGGCAGTTGCGTCCCAGGGGGCCGAACTCGCCTTCACTTACCAGGGCGAGGCCCTTGGCAAGCGGGTAAAGCCGCTCGCCGCTGAAGTCGGCTCTGATTTCCTGCTGCCGTGCGACGTCGAAGACATCGCCTCCGTTGACGCTACCTTCGAAGCCATCCGCGAGCGCTGGGGCAAGCTCGACTTCCTCGTCCACGCGATCGGCTTTTCAGACAAGAACGAGCTCAAGGGGCTCTATGCCGATACCACGCGGGACAATTTCTCGCGCACCATGGTCATCTCCTGCTTCTCCTTCACGGAGGTCGCCAAACGCGCCGCGGGTCTGATGACCGAGGGCGGCTCGATGCTGACGCTGACCTATGGCGGCTCCACGCGCGTCATTCCCAACTATAACGTCATGGGTGTGGCCAAGGCTGCGCTTGAGGCCTCGGTGCGCTATCTGGCAGCTGACTACGGTCCGCAAGACATCCGCGTCAACGCGATTTCCGCCGGCCCCGTCCGCACCCTCGCCGGCGCCGGTATTTCCGACGCCCGCGCCATGTATTCCTGGAACCAGAAGAACGCACCCCTGCGGCGCACGGCGACCATCGAGGACATCGGTGGATCGGCGCTCTACCTGCTGTCGGATCTCTCGCGCGGCGTGACGGGCGAAATCCATTTCGTCGACGCGGGCTACAATATCACGTCGCTGCCGACGCTCGAGCGGCTCCGCAAGGCGGACGTTGAGTAGTCCTCGGAAGGACTCAATGAAAGCCCGGCATTCATGCAGGGCTTTCATTGGTTGACGCCTTCTACTTCCTCGCCCACAGCACCTTGAAGCGTGCGTTGCGGCAGGTTTCGCCACTCTCCCTGAACTCTTCCTTCAGGACCGGCTCGTAAGGCAGGCCGCGATTGGCGACCAGCATCAGCCTGCCATTGCCCCTGAGCGCCGATGCGGCGGTGCGGATCATTGCCTTGCCCAGTTCGGGATCGGCCGCCTGCGCCTCGTGGAAGGGCGGGTTCATGATCACCAGGTCGTATTTCTCCTTGGGTGGCTCCACGGCGAGATCTTGCCAGAAGAACCGCGCATTGAGGTTCGGACAATTGCGAGCGACGTTCACCCTGGCGAACTCCAGCGCCTTATAGTCCGCCTCGAAGAGATCGATGCGGTTGACGCGTGGAGCCTGCTCCGCCAGGCGCACGGTGAGGTAGCCCCACCCTGCACCGAAATCCGCGGCATTGCCGTCGAAGTCGGTCGGCAGCCGCTCCGCGAGAAGCTCGGAGCCCGGATCAACGCGGTCATGGGAGAACATCCCCGGTGCGGCCTGGAAGCGGCCTTCCACCGTGACCGGCGGCTTCTTCAGCGCCTGAATGGCAGCCGTCGCATCCTGCGGTCGCGCCAGCCAGATCGCCACCCCATGATACTTCGGGGTATAGTCGAGCTGTATGCCGAGCTTGAGCAGCGTGTTTCGCAAGGGCTGGATACCATCCTCCTTGCCGCCGGCAACGATGATCATCCCGCCTTGCCTGACGCGCTCCAGCGCTTCCGCCATACGGTTCTCGTTCTCGCCCTTGTGCTTGCCGCACAGGACAAGAGCCATGTCATAGTCGTGCCCCTCGGCTACGGGAAGGGTCCCTTCCGGCAGGAAGCGGAACATAGGACGGAACGGCTGTACCGCCGTCACCTGCGCTGCGAACCCTTCAGGAAAGCCCAGCCCGGCTTCCGCCCCCAGGAAGAGAACACGCTCGCCTGCCAGCGGGACCGGGACTGCTCCGGTGGCGAAAGGATGGAAGAGTGTCTTCAGGGCATCTCGGCTCATCGCGGCTGACCTTCGAAAATGGATAAAGAAAAGGCGCGGAAACCATCCCGCGCCTCGATGCTTCAGGAAAGAAGAACCTTACTCGGCAGCTTCGCCGCCTTCGCTCTTCTTTTCCTTCTTCTCCTGCGGGATCTCCTGGCCGGTCGTCTGGTCGACGACCTTCATGGACAGGCGAACCTTGCCGCGCTCGTCGAAGCCCATCAGCTTCACCCAGACCTTGTCGCCTTCCTTGACGACGTCGGTCGTCTTTGCAACGCGGTCGGCTGCGAGCTGCGAGATGTGCACGAGGCCATCACGCGCACCGAAGAAGTTGACGAAGGCGCCGAAGTCGGCGGTCTTGACGACCGTTCCTTCGTAGACGGCGCCGATTTCCGGTTCCGCAACGATCGAATGGATCCACTTGCGGGCTGCCTCGATCTCCTTGCCGGAGGACGAGGCGATCTTGACGGTGCCGTCGTCCTCGATGTTGATTTTGGCGCCGGTCTTTTCCACGATTTCGCGGATGACCTTGCCGCCCGAGCCGATGACTTCGCGGATCTTGTCGACCGGGATGTTCATCACTTCGATGCGTGGAGCGAATTCGCCCAGCTGCCCACGGCTTTCCGTGATGGCGTTGGCCATTTCGTTGAGGATGTGCTTGCGGCCACCCTGCGCCTGGCCGAGTGCGACCTTCATGATCTCTTCGGTGATGCCCGCGATCTTGATGTCCATCTGCAGCGAGGTGATGCCGTCGGCCGTACCCGCCACCTTGAAGTCCATGTCGCCGAGATGGTCCTCGTCGCCGAGAATGTCGGAGAGAACGGCGAAGCGTTCACCTTCGAGGATCAGGCCCATGGCGATACCGGCCACCGGCTTTGCGATCGGAACGCCGGCATCCATCAGCGCAAGCGAGGTGCCGCAGACGGTTGCCATGGAGGACGACCCGTTGGATTCGGTGATCTCCGAAACGACACGCAGCGTGTAGGGGAACTGCTCAGCGGTCGGCAGCATCGGGCGAATGGCGCGCCAGGCGAGCTTGCCGTGGCCGATCTCGCGACGACCCGGGGAACCCATGCGGCCCGTTTCACCAACCGAGTAGGGCGGGAAGTTGTAGTGGAGCAGGAAGCGCTCCTTGTACATGCCAGTCAGTGAGTCGACATACTGCTCGTCTTCGCCGGTGCCCAGCGTCGCAACCACGATCGCCTGGGTTTCGCCGCGGGTGAACAGGGCCGAACCGTGGGTGCGCGGCAGGATGCCGACTTCCGATACGATCGGGCGAACGGTTTCCAGATCGCGGCCGTCGATACGGCTCTTGGTGTCGAGGATGTTCCAGCGAACGATCTTGGCCTGCAGGTGCTTGAACACGCCGCCGATAACTTCCGCCGAGTACTTCGGCTCTACGCCTTCCGGGAAGAAGTGCGCCTTCACCTTGGCCTTGACGGCGTCGACGGCGGCGTAGCGATCTGCCTTCTGGGTGATCTTGTAGGCGTCGCGCAGCTCAGCCTCAAAATGCTTCAGCATCTCGGCTTCAAGTTCGGAATAGTCTTCCGGCTGGAAGTCGCGCGGCTCCTTGGCAGCCACTTCGGCCAGCTTGATGATCGCGTCTATCACCGGCTGGAAGCCGCGATGGCCGAACATGACGGCGCCGAGCATGACGTCTTCGTTCAGTTCCTTGGCTTCGGATTCAACCATCAAGACGGCATCCTGCGTGCCGGCCACGACGAGGTCGAGGCTCGACTCGTCCATCTCGTCGAGATGCGGGTTCAGCACGTATTCGCCGTTGATGTAGCCAACGCGCGCGCCGCCGATCGGGCCCATGAAGGGAACGCCGGAAAGCGTCAGCGCTGCCGAGGTGGCAACCATGGAGAGGATGTCGGGGTTGTTTTCCAAGTCATGCTGGATGACCGTGACAACGACCTGCGTGTCGTTCTTGTAACCTTCGGGGAAGAGCGGACGGATCGGGCGGTCGATCAGGCGGGAAACGAGGGTCTCGTTCTCCGACGGACGACCTTCACGCTTGAAGTAGCCGCCCGGGATCTTGCCGGCGGCATAGGTCTTTTCCTGGTAGTTGACGGTCAGCGGGAAGAAGTCCTGGCCCGGCTTCGGCGCCTTGGCGGAAACGACGGTCGCAAGAACGACGGTCTCGCCGTAGGTGGCGAGTACGGCACCGTCCGCCTGGCGGGCTATCTTGCCGGTTTCCAGCTTGAGCGGGCGGCCTGCCCACTCGATTTCGACAGAGTGTGTATTGAACATGTCTTGTCCTTCGTGGCGCGGCCATCATTTGTCGGACGACGGAATGGCCTGCGCATTGTTGACGTGACACGGGCAAGACAACGGGAGGCTTTCGGTTTGCGGGATGGCCGGGCCATCCCGTCGAGAGCCAGACCAAAGCCTGGCGAAAGCATCCGGCAATCCTGCCCCATGGCAGGTCAGCGGTTGATTTGACGAAGCCGGCCCATCCGGTTCGTCAGGCGGTCCATGCGGACCTCTTCGGCTGCCCGAAGATAAGAATGGCGGGCGTCTCCTGCGAGGCGCCCGCCATGAAGCGTCTTAGCGGCGGATACCCAGGCTGGCGATCAGCTTGGTGTAGCGGCCTTCGTCCTTCTTCTTGAGATAGTCAAGAAGCGAGCGGCGGCTGGAAACCATCGCGAGCAGACCACGGCGGGAATGGTTATCCTTCTTGTGGCCCTTGAAGTGTTCCGTCAGGTTGTTGATGCGCTCCGTCAGGATCGCAACCTGGACTTCCGGAGAACCGGTGTCGCCTTCGACGGTTGCGTATTCCTTGATCAGCGCAGCCTTGCGCTCGGCAGTAATCGACATCGGACAGGTCCTTTCTTGGTGAGGATCATTGGGTCGCCTGTGGCCGGGATGTCGTCCAGCCATGGCCGTGAAAGCAAAAGGGATGCCTGTGGCACCCGATGCTGGCGGTGCCTATACTCCATATGCCCCGCAAATGGAAGGGCCCAGCGTCGTCTCAGCCGAAGACGCGCTTGGGCCGGAACTCACCCTGCCCGATCTCGCCAATCGCAACCAGCCGTCCCCGGGCGGTCGCATAGGCTTCCGGCTCGGCAAGCGGGGCATCACGTCCCCGAACGATCACCGGATTTCCCATCCGCAGGCGATGCGCCTGGTCGTCCGTCACCGCAAGATGCGGAAGGTTCGAGAGTGCCTCGGCAGTATCGATCAGGTGGGCGTCGAGCGCTGCAAGACGTTCCTCCCGATCCTCGATCGTCTCGAGCGCCGCGAGGTCGGCGAGCGGCACCATGCGATCTTCCCCGAACGGTGCGACGAAGGTGCGCCGCAGGCCGGAGATATGGCCGAAGCATCCGAGATCACGGCCGAAGTCGCGTGCCAGTGCCCGTACATAGGTCCCCTTTCCGCACTCGACCTCGAAATGGGCAGTATGCGCGTCGGGGCAGCCAATCAGAGTCAGTCGATGAATCTCCACCTCGCGGGAGGGGATTTCGACCACCTCCCCGTCGCGTGCAAGGTCGTAGGCCCGTTCGCCGGCGATCTTGATTGCCGAGAACTGCGGCGGAACCTGGCTGATCACGCCCGTATAGCGTGGCAACAGGGCGAGGATATCCTCCTCGGTCGGCCGCTTGTCGGACGTGTGCGTGACCTCGCCTTCGAGGTCGTCCGTCAGCCGCTCCTCGCCCCAGGTCACGGTAAACTCGTAGACCTTGCGACCATCCATGACATAGGGAACCGTCTTGGTGGCGTCGCCGACCGCAATGGGCAGCATTCCCGACGCCAATGGGTCGAGCGTGCCTGCATGACCGCACTTCTGGGCATTGAACAGCCACTTGATCTTGGAGACGGCTTCGGTCGAACCGAAGTCAACGGGCTTGTCGAGGATGAGCCAGCCCGATACCGGGCGGCCCTTGGGCTTGCGAGGCTTTGACATGGATTGCTTTTCTTATTCTTCGTCTTCGGAGGCCGGAGCGTCGAGGTCGCGCCTCACCTCCGGGGATCGCAGCAGCTGGTCGATCTTCTTGTAGTTGTCGAAGCTGGTATCGTCCCGGAACCGGACTTCCGGCATGTATTTCATCTGCCGCAGCTGGCCACCGAGCCGGCCACGAATGAATTTCGCATTGCGGTTCAACGCGTCGATGACCGCCTGGTGATCCGGCAGGCCGAGGGGCGTCACATAGGCGGTGGCGATCTTGAGGTCGGGCGACATACGCACTTCGGAAACCGAAATGACGGTCTTCTCCAGGAGATCGTCGCGCACCTCGCCCCGCTGCAGCACCTGGGTGATTGCGGCGCGCACCTGCTCACCAACGCGAAGCATGCGCTGGGACGGCGCCGAGGAGGTTGCTTTTGCCATTCTTGTATCTCTTTCGCGCGGCTCTGGCGTCTGGCTCCTGGCCTGTCGCGCCGCGCTTCACGGTTTTCCAGGCTCAAATGCATCGTCAGACCGCAAAGGTCAAGGACTGCGCGTCCGCTCTGCTCTTGACGTGACGCAAGAAATGCCCAACTACGTCTGCTTCTCCGAGCCGGCAGAAAAGCGGCGCGGATCAGAACCCGGTGCCGGGCCCCTCTGGCGAGAGTACTACGGCGCTCTCGCGATGTCGGTACCGCCTGCAAATAAGCCGGCGGATTTTTTATGTCCATGACACATGTGCTTCTAGCCTGCAGCGATGCCGGAATGGCTTCGGCTGCTCGACTGCCTTCCTACGCGGCCTTCCTAAAGGAGGGCAGCAAGTGAACCAGGTACAATCGCAAACCTCATTGTTCGGCTACCTGAAGTGGTCGATCATCGTCACCGTTGTCGGCCTTCTTCTCGGCGGCGTGCTTGGATGGCAGATGACGGGAACCGTCAGCGGCATGTTGACGATCTTCTTCATCTGCGCCGTTCTGGCGGTGCTGGAAATCTCGCTCTCCTTCGACAACGCGATTGTCAACGCCAACAAGCTGAAGGACATGACCCCTGTCTGGCAGCGGCGCTTCCTGACCTGGGGCATCCTGATCGCGGTCTTCGGGATGCGTATCGTCTTCCCGCTGCTGATCGTGGTGATCGCCGCGGGCATCGGACCGATCGATGCGATCGTGCTGGCAGCCGTCCAACCGGACGAATATGCCCGCATCATGCATGACGCGCACCTGCCGATCGCGGCCTTCGGCGGCACCTTCCTGATGATGGTCGGGCTCACCTACTTCTTCAACCACGAGAAAGACATCCACTGGGTGGTGGTGCTGGAGAAGTACATGTCGCGTTACGCGACCATCAAGGGCGTGGAAATCGCCTTCGTGCTGGCGCTGATCCTGATCTTCTCGAACATTCTCGACGGGGAGAACTCCTACACTTTCCTGACCTCGGCAATCTACGGTCTGATCACCTTCCTGGTTGTCGAATTGCTGGGCGGGCTGCTCGACGCCTCGCAGCGAGCCATGTCTGAAGCGGCAAGGGGCGGCCTCGGCGCCTTCATCTATCTCGAGGTGCTGGATGCCAGCTTCTCGTTCGACGGAGTGATCGGTGCGTTTGCATTGACGCAGAACCTCTTCATCATCGCGATCGGCCTTGGCATCGGCGCCATGTATGTCCGCTCGATGACGATCATGCTGGTGGAGAAGCAGACGCTCACACACTACCGCTACCTCGAGCATGGCGCGTTCTACGCGATCCTCATTCTTTCGGTGATCATGTATGTGCAGACGCTATACCACATCCCGGAGGTCATCACCGGTCTCGGCGGCGCAAGCCTCATAGGCCTGTCGCTCTGGTCCTCGATCCGGCACAACCGGCAGGAACGTGTCCGCGATACGGACTTGGCAAGCGGGGAAATCTGACGGCGAGGGCGTGAAGCAAAGGACCTCCGCCTTTGCTTCACGCAGCTTTGACAACTATTGGTTTGACAGGGCCGGGCGGATTACGGCACTAGAGGTCGCAAGTTCCTCCCAAAGGGCCCGGATGCGTCAGCTAAAGTTGTTTTCCATGTCCTTTGCCTGCCTCATCGCCGCATTGGGGAGCCTTGCCATACTCTCGCAGGAACTCGATGTCCTCCTGCAGCCACAGCGGACAGAGCCGAGCTTCTTCAATCAGATCGCTTCGCGGCCCCCGCCATACGGCCCGTCCAGCTACTCCAAGAAGATCACGCTTATCGACTGTACCTACGCCTTGCTGAACCTTCGCCGGGTCGAAACACCGGAGAAGGCCGCTGCCGTCGCGCGATCCTGCGAAAGGCTCAGCGACAGCATGACGGCCACCATGCCGAGCAATGCGCATGCGTGGTACGTAAAAGCGCTTGCTCATGCCCGCCTGGGCGAAACGGATGCTTTCCTCGCAAGCTACCGCAAGTCTCGTGAACTCGGCCCGAACGAGCAGTGGCTGGCGGAGAACCGCACACGCCTGGCGGAAGAAATGTACGCGGAACTCGACGAGGAAAGCCGCCGCCTTCATGAGGCCGACCTGACCCTGCTGGCGAACAGCCCCCGCGGAACGCGAACGCTTGCGGCGCGCTATGCGTCCAATGAGGAGTTCAGGGAACGGATCATCCAGATCGTCGAACGCCTGCCTCCCGATCGGCAGCGGGCATTCCTCCAAAACGTGCGCAGCGTGCTGCGCTAGGTTTGGGAGACCTGATCGTGAAGCAACTGCTCCGGCGTCTTCTTCCTGCCAGGAACGATCGATCACAAGGACGGCAGAAGCTCTTCTTCGACCGGCGTCCGGAGTTGATCTACGTCATCGGCGATGTCCATGGCTGCATGTCGCTCCTGCGCAAGATGGAAAGGATCATCGCCGCAGATGCCGAGGGGTGTGAAGGAGATAAGTGGATCGTCCTGCTTGGCGACTATGTCGACCGCGGACCGGAAAGTGCCGCTGTGCTGGATCATCTGCTGTCGAGGCCACCCGCCGGCTTCAGGCGTTTCTGCCTTGCCGGCAATCACGAGCAGCTCATGCTGTCCTATCTGGCGGCTCCCGATCCCAACCACTTCTGGCTGGGCCTCGGCGGGCACGACACACTTCGCTCCTACGGCCTCTACGAGATAGCAGAGCGATCCTCCTCGATGAAGGCACTGCTGGAAAGCCATGTGCCGTCCGAGCATGTCGACTTTCTCCAGACGGCGCCGTCGCTGCTAGCCGTCCCCGGCTTTGTTTTCGTCCACGGCGGCATCCGGTCCGGCGTCCCGCTGGAAGAGCAGGCCGACGAAGATCTCCTGTGGCTGCGGCCTTCGCCCGATACCACATCGCCCGCGAACGTCATCGTAGTACACGGGCATACGCCGGTCGATGACGTGGAGATTTCGCCGGGCAGGATCAATGTCGACACGGGAGCTTATGCCACCGGTCTATTGTCCTGCATCAGAATTGATCGTAACAACGACATAGTTAAGCTTGCGGCGAGTTAACTAAACAAGGCGAGTGAGCATGGTGCTGTTTTCTCTTTCCTGTATTGATAACGCCTGAAAAGCCATTCGATTCGATGACACATATTCATCGCGCATTCGGGAAAGAGCATGCAAAGCGATATCGATCTCCGTAGCCTCCTCGGCATTGTCCGCCGGCAGCTCTGGCTCATCCTCTCGATCGTGGTGGGCCTGACGGCACTGGCGGCCATCATCACCTATTCTCTAGAGCCCCGCTACTCGGCATCGGCGCAGGTCTTCGTCGATACGGCGGCCAAGGGAATCCTGGATGCCGACGAACCTACCCGTAACTCGGGCAGTGACAATGCCCGGGTGGACACCGAGGTCGTTATCACCCGAACGGATGAGATCCTTCTTTCCGTCATCAACAGCGAAAATCTCGTGGCCGACGACGAGTTCGGCGTGAAGATCTCCTTGACCGACCGCGCATTGCAGTTGCTCAGGCTCAAGTCGGCCGCAGCGCCTGAACCGGAGGAGGCCGCGGCCGACGTTCTGGACAATTTCCGCGACTCCGTCAGGGTGAGCCGGCGTGGCATGACCTATGTGATCGATGTCACCGTGACGTCCGAGGACCCGGAAAAGGCAGCGCGACTCGCCAATGCGGTGGCGAAAGCTTCGATCCAGAAGCAGATGGACACCAAGGTCGCGGCCATCCGGGAGGCGCGCGATCGAGTCCAGCCGGCCCTCGAGCAGGCAAGGCAGACGCTTACATCCACCTCCCGCAGCATCGACACTTTCATTGATCGGAACATCGAACTTCTGCGAGAGCAGGGGTCGCCCAGCGTCGGCATGTTCTACGACGAGCTGACCCGTATCCGCAGCCAGCGCGAGCGGGATTTCCAGCGACTTCAGACGCTGGACCAGACCATCCGGCAGAACGACTACGCTTCGCTTTTCCAGAACCTTCAATCCGATGCCGCAAGGGAGTTGCAACAGCGCCAGGAAGAGCTTGCGGGTCAGATTGCGCAGGCGGACGCCAACGAGGCGATCGAACTGCGCGCCGAACTGCAGCGCGTCACCGAGTCGATCCGCAACGAGGCCGCACGTGCAATGGACCAGTACCGTGGCCAGCTTGCAACGGCCGAGCAGCAGGAGACGTCGATCCGCTCGAACCTGCTCAACGCCGTGATGGGGAGCAACCTTCCCGACACCGCGGTCGGGGATCTCTACAGCCTTGCCAATCAGGTCCAGAGCGCGAAAAAGAACTTTGACGACCTGTCGATGCAGGCCGGCCGAATGGACATCCTGGCTGCCCTTCAGCTTCCGGATAGTGGCGTCATCTCTAATGCCACGCCGCCTCGCGAACCGTCCTATCCGCGGAAGGGCGTGATCCTGCCCCTGGCCTTCATGATGGCGCTTGGCCTAGGCGTCGGCCTCGCATTCGTTCGCGAATACTTCGTGGGCGGACTGACGAGTGAGGACCAGGTGGAGACCGTTCTGCGGCTGCCACTTGTATCCATCACCCCGCGGGAAGCGGAGGAAACCAAGGCGGAGACGGGCGCCCAGACCCTGTCCGACATCATCATTCGATCACCCCTCTCGATGTTTGCGGAGTCGGTGCGACGCATCCGGGTCGCGATCGACCAGCACCTGTTCAAGAAGCAGGGGATCCGCGAGGAGGGCAGCGGTGGCACGGTGATCATGGTCTCCTCTGCGCTTCCCAATGAAGGCAAGTCGACCATGGCGCTTTCGCTGGCGCGGACCTATGCGCTGTCAGGCAAGCGGACGCTGCTCATCGACTGTGACCTGCGAAAGCCCAGTCTCCACCGCCACCTCGGGCTGGAGCCGAGCACCGGTTTCGTCGAGTTTCTCCGGGGTGCCGAAACCGGAGCCTCGCTGCCCAAGCTCACGGTCACGGATCAGCCGACGGGCCTGACCGTGCTCCTGTCCGGGCGACGCAGCAGTTTCCCCACCGACGACCTGTTCATGGGGCCGGAGATCGCACGCCTGATCGCCGTCGCACGCCGCAACTTCGACTACATCATCCTGGACACCCCGCCGGTAGAACCGGTCGTCGACGGGCTCTATCTCGCGCGGCAGGCGGATGTCATCACGTTCATCGTTCGGTGGGCTGTTACGCCTCAGGCCAGCGCCAAGCATGCCGTGGCAGCGCTGCGCGAGAGTGCGCCTGAAGGGACACCGATCCTTGCCGTCCTGAACCAGCAGGAGCGCGCCAAGCTCTTCGGCTACTATTCCTATTCCGACTATTACGTGGACTAGAGCTTCTCCAGGTAGGGAAGGTCCTCCGGATGAACCTCCTGGGTCACCCGGTGGATCCGATCGATGGCGCGGTCACGCGAAACCTGCAGATGCCGGCGAAGAGCGTCTGCTGCAGCAGTAACGTGGCCGGCCTCCAGCTTCTGGACGATGTCGAGATGTTCGGGCAGGAATGGCTCGGCGCCGAACAGTCGCGGCATCCACCGATAGAGGAATCTGTGCGCGATCAGCAGGGCCTGCGGCAGGCTGATCGCCTGCATCATCGGGCTGTTTTCGCAGTGGCCAAGCAGCGTAACGTGCAGGTCCTCCTCCAGCCGGTCGAGGTCCGGGCCGGTCAACGTCTCCGCGCTGCTGATCGCAGCGTCCAGCCGTTCCCGGATCTTCGGAAGAAGCTCCGGAGGCAGGCGGGATGCCGCCTTTTCCAGGGCCACCGGCTCGAGCAGCCAGCGCAGCTCATAGAGTTCACCCACATGCTCCGGCGTCATCGCCGGGGCGATCCACCGGGAGCGATCGTCTTTTCGCACCAGGCCCCTCTGCTGCAACCGCGCGACCACGTCCCGTGCGACGGTACGGCTGACGTCATAGTAACGGGCAAGTTCCGTCTCGTTGACCCTCCACCCGGCGAACGACGTCCGGGCCGCGATTTCGCTCTCCACCTCACCATAGATCCGGGCCCAGGTCGCCAGCTGAGTCAGGCGCATCTCGTCACCCGAGCCAGGGACAGCCGCACCGTCACCGAAGGTCTTGTCCTTCGGCTTTGCAACCCGATAACCGCGCCCGGACGACTTCAGCAGCAAGCCCTCCCGTTCCAGTTCGCAAAGCGCCTGCCGGGCGGGTGCGCGGCTTATGCCGAACTGCTCCGCCAGGCCCGACTCGCTGAGCCGTGTGCCCTCCGCCAGCACGCCCTGCACAATCTGTCCCGCGACGATCTCAAACACCTGCTGGTAAAGGCGGGGGACTGTCCCAGCCACCGTCTTTGCCCCCTGGGCTTGCGAGCCAGGCTCGCCCTCCGAAGCCATGTCCCCTCCTCCGGATCGTTCAAGCTACGGTTGTCTCGACATCGAGCTTAGCAGCTTGCGCGACCGCCATCAAACGACGGAGGCTCGCAGATGCAGCAGCGGGGTTGATAAAACCAGGATCTAACGTATAGTGTACACAGAAGACATTAAGGAGAAGAAGCATGGGTGGTCGTCTCGCGGGCAAGAATGCTCTCGTGACCGGGGCCGGACAGGGGATCGGCCGGGCGATCGCCATTCGATTCGCTGAGGAGGGAGCGAGCGTTGTGGCAACCAGCCGCAGCATCGCCAAGATGGAAGACCTGACAGAGATCTCTTCTCGCATCACGATTGCAGAACTCGACGTCACCAACACCTCGGCGATCAGGAAAGTCTTCGGCGCTACCGGCCCTCTGGACATCCTCGTCAACTGCGCCGGCTGGGTCCACAATGGTTCGATCCTCGACTGCGACGAGGAAGCCTGGCAGAGAAGCCTGGACCAGAACGCGACTGCGGCCTTCCGCACGATCAAGGCGACATTGCCGTCGATGGTCGAGCGTGGCGGTGGGTCGATCATCAACGTTGCCTCCGTGGCATCCAGCATTACCGGCGTCGCCAATCGGGCTGCATACGGTGCAAGCAAGGCGGCGATGATCGGCTTGACCAAGGCCGTGGCGCGCGACGCGATCGCCACCGGCGTTCGCTGCAATGCGCTCTGCCCCGGCACGACGCACTCGCCCTCCCTGCAGGACCGCATCGACGCCAGCGACGACCCTGCGGAAATGCACCGGACATTCATCGCCCGTCAGCCGATGGGCCGATTGGGAACAGTGGAGGAGATGGCGGCGGCCGCGGTCTACCTCGCGAGCGACGAAACAGCATACATGACCGGCCAGCTTCTGGTCATCGATGGAGGCCAGACACTATGAACTCGCCTGTCAGAACGTCCGGGAGCGATGTCGTCCATGCTTCCATCGAGGCGACCGACGGCTTCTGCCGGAAGGTGTTTGCCGCGATCGGCGCCGACGAAGCCACGGCGGACGCTGCCACCCGGGCCATGATGCACGGCTCGCGGCTGGGCGTCGACAGCCATGGCGTCAGGCTTCTCGCTCACTACGTGAAGGTCATGGAGGCCGGCCGGGTCAACCGGCGGCCGAATGTCCGGATCGCGCATTCCTTCGGCGCTGTCGCCTCTCTTGATGCCGACCACGGTCACGGGGCTCTAGGCGCCTATCGCGGAATGGACCATGCCGTCGCTCTTGCCGAACAGTTCGGCGTCGGCGCCGTCTCGATCCGCAACGGCTCGCATTTCGGGCCCGCCGGGGCCTATGCCATGGCGGCTGCGGAGCGCGGCTATATCGGCCTTGCAGTCTGCAATTCCGACAGTTTCGTGCGTCTTCACGACGGGGCGATGCGCTTCCATGGCACGAACCCCATCGCCTTCGCCGTTCCGGTGGAGAACGACCAGCCATGGCTTCTCGACATGGCGACGAGTGCCATTCCCTACAATCGCGTGCAGCTATACCGAAGCCTCGGCGTAAAACTGCCGGAGGGTGTTGCATCGGATGAAGCCGGGCAAGACGTCCGGGATCCGGAACAGGCCGAAATGCTCGCGCCGGTCGGGGGCGAATTCGGCTTCAAGGGTGCCGGGCTCGCCGGAGTTGCCGAGATCCTCAGTGCGGTCATCTCCGGGATGGGCCTGAGTTTTGATCTCCTGCCGATGAACGGCCCGGACCTGTCGACCCCCCGCGGTCTCGGCGCCTTCGTTCTGGCACTCAAGCCGGGTGCCTTCGTTGATCGGCCGGTATTCGAAGCCGGCATGAAGCGATACGTCGAGGTGCTCCGGTCGTCGCCGGCCCGTGAGGGCACCAGCGTCATGGCGCCGGGCGATCGCGAATGGAAGGTCGCGGCGGAGCGGCGCCGGACAGGCCTGCCGCTCGATCCGGCGACACGCCAGGCCTTTGCCGAGCTTGCCGAAAAACATGGACTGACGCCACCCTTCGATAGGTGAAGGGAGTCTTGGCCGGCGGGCAAGGCCGGCCGGTTCTGCCGGCATCCGGGAGAGGGTGCCGGAACACGACAACAAGTGGAGGAGAGAGCATGAACAGGATAGCCAAGAAACTGCTGCCGCTGCTCGCGGCGACAGGCCTCGCTGCCATCACCACGCAGGTGGCAACGGCGCAGGACACTTTCACCTTGCGGTTCAACCACGTCCTTGGACCGAGCGAGCCTTTTCACGAGGGGTTCATGAACTGGGCCAAGAAGGTCGAAGAACGCACCAATGGCGGCCTGAAGATGGAAGTCTATCATAGCGCCCAGCTGGGTGTCGAAGAAGACATCATCGAGCAGATCCGCCAGGGCGCGAATGTCGGCCAGAACACGGACTCGGCCCGTCTCGGCAACTACGTTCCCAGTATCGCGGTGATGAACGGTCCCTATTTCGTCGATTCGCTGGACGAGGTCTGGAAACTCTCCGAGTCCCCGACACTCGCCAAATGGCAGGATGAGCTTGCAACGCAGCACGGGCTAAAGGTTGTCTGCTTCGACTGGGTCCAGGGCTTCCGGCACTTCTTCACCAACAAGCCGATCAGGAAGCCGGAAGATCTCTCTGGGCTGCGTATCCGCACTCCGCCGGCGCCCATATGGCAGGAGTCGGTCCGTGCACTCGGCGCGGCACCCACCGCCATGGCCTTCGGCGACATGTACCCTGCCCTGCAGCAGCAGGCGATTGATGGCGTGGAACTCGTCTATGCCAACATTCCCGGCGGTCGTTTCTACGAGGTGCTGAAATACGCTAACGAAACCAAACACATCATGCTGATCAACTTCCAGGTCGTCAGCGCGCAGTGGTTTGATCAGCTGCCCGCGGAGTACCAGACGGCTCTGGTCGAGGAGTGCAAGGCGGCAGGTCGTGAAACATCGCAAAAGATCGCCGATATGGCCGAGACCATCAAGGCAGACCTGCAATCCAAGGGAATGGAGGTCGTGAGCGACGTCGACATCGAGGCGTTCAAGGCCGCAGGCGAGAAGGCATACGAGGTGCTGGGCATTACCGACGCCAAGAATGCCGTTCAGGCCGAACTCGGCAAGTAACGACAGGAAAGCCGGCCACAGGAGACACCCATGCGAACGCTCTACGACATGATCGGGAAAGTCGAGGCGGTGGTGGCCGGCATCCTGCTGATCCTCATGGTCCTGCTGATCTTTGCTGGGGGATTGGCGCGGCTCGCCGCCCATCCCCTCAACTGGACGATGGATTTCGCGACATGCTTCTTTGCCTGGGCCTGCTTCATCTGCGCCGACATTGCGTGGCGCCGGGACAGTCTCATGTCCATCGACCTGCTGACCGACCGGTTTCCCGCCCATGCACAGCGGGCCCTGACCTACCTGAACTACATGATCCTTCTGGCCTTCCTGGTGTTCGTGATCATCTACGGGACGCAGCTTGCCTGGACGAGCCGCGCCCGCAGTTTCCAGGGCATTCCCTGGATCAGCTATTCATGGGTGACGGCCAGCCTGCCCTCCGGCGCGCTGCTGCTCATGCTGACCACCGTGGTCAAGACCCTCGACCTCCGACATGGTCGCCGCGTCATTCCATCTGCTGGCTGAGGTGATCGGATGCTTCTCGTCACCATCGCCTTTGTCGTTCTGATGCTTATCGGCATGCCGGTGGCCTTTGCCATCGGCATTTCCGGCGTCGTCTTCTTCCTGCAGCACCCGGAATTGCCGATCACCATCCCGCTGCAGCAGACGATCTCGACCACCCAGAACTTCGCGCTGCTGGCCATTCCGCTTTTCATCATGGCGGGCAACCTGATGAACGCCTCCGGCGAACTTCCTGAACATGATGCTTCCTTGCCTGTCTGAGCCGTTCTTCTCTTTTCTTCTGCCGGCTCATCCGGCGGCAAGGGCATGATGCCATGAGGTCGCGCCTCATCCATGCCGATACTATTAGCCAATGCTCATCTGCATCCGCTTAAGCTGATTGCTAAACTTGTTTCAAAATGGCTCTTTTTGACCCGGTCGCGACCAAAATTACGTCCCATCCGCCAGCCGGATCTGCAGCTTGACGTCGGAAGTGTTGCCGGCGGCGGCGCGTTCGAAGGCCGCGATCGAGTCGGCAAAGTCGTATGTGCCGGTGATCAGCGGCTTGAGGTCCACCTTGCCCGAGGCGATCAGTTCCAGCGCCCGGTCGAAGATGTTGGCGTAGCGGAAGACCGTCTCGATCCGCACTTCCTTCGAGATCGCCCCAGCCACGTCAACGGCGACCTTCTCGACTGGCAGCCCGACCAGCACCACTGTGCCGCCGGGACGGACAAGTTCGAAGAGGCCGTCGAAGGCCCGCGGACTGCCGCTCGCTTCGAACACCACATCGGCACCCCAGCCACCCGTCGCTTCCGCGATGACCTCGGCAAACGACCGTTCAAGGATGTTCACCGGCAAGATGCCCGGATACTGCTCTGCGACCGCCAGCTTTTCGCTGCTGAGGTCGGAGATGAACACGCGGCTGCAGCCGGCCGCGAGTGCCGCCAGCGCCACCATGATGCCGATCGGCCCGCAGCCGATCACCGCCGCCACGTCTCCCGGCTGAATTCTCGCCCGCGTCGCTGCCTGCATGCCGATCGCAAACGGCTCGACCATGGCGCCTTCCGCAAAGGAGACATTGTCCGGGAGCTTGTAGGTGAAGGCAGCCGGATGGACGGTAAAAGGGGCGAGCACTCCATGTACCGGCGGCGTTGCCCAGAAACGCACGTCCGGATCCACATTGTAGAGGCCGAGCTTCGACGCACGTGAGGAGAGGTTCGGAACGCCAGGCTCCATGCAAACCCGGTCCCCGACGTTCAGATGCTTCACCGCGCTCCCCACCTCCACCACCGTTCCGGCAGCCTCGTGACCCAGTACCATCGGTTCGCGCAGCACGAACGGACCAATCCTTCCGTGCGTGTAGTAGTGGACGTCGCTGCCGCAGATGCCGACGGTATGGATGGCGATCTTCACGTCGTCTGGCCCGACCGTCAGCGGAAGGTCGATGTCCCGCAATGACAGAACGCCTTTTTCCTCCAGTACCAGTGCCTGCATGATCACGATCCTCTTTGTTTCCCTGCAGATTCTAGCCGATCCGATAGGGCGTCGTCTCGCGTCGATCGGGATCGACGAAAATCCTGCGGCGGAAGGGCGGCACAGCCCTGCTCGCGCAGTTGACGCGTTCGCAGATGCGACAGGAAATACCGATTGGCTCGAAGCTCGACCGCTCGGTGAGGTTCAGATCGTCCGCATAGACGAAAGCCTCCGCGTAGGAGACTTCGCAACCGAGCGCCAGGGCATAGCTCGGCTGCTGGGAGCGGAAGCCTCCGAGCCCCTTGTTCACCTGGATGGCGACACAGAGGTAGCGCACCCCGTCCGGCGTCTCCGCCAGTTGGCGAATGATCCGCCCCGGTGCCTCGAAGGCCTGGTGCGCATTCCAGAGCGGACAGGCGGCGCCGAAGCGGGCGAACTGCAGCTTGGTCGCGCTGTGGCGCTTGGTGATGTTGCCCGCCCGGTCGATGCGGGCGAAGAAGATCGGCACGCCCTTGAGACCCGGCCGCTGCAGGGTCGACAGACGGTGACAGACCTGCTCCAGCGACGCCCCGAAACGCGCCGCAAGCAGTTCGATATCATGTCGCAGCTCGCGTGCAGCCCGCAGGAAGGACTGGTAGGGCATGATCAAGGCGCCTGCGAAATAATTGTGCAGGCCGATGCGGCAGACATCCACCGCCTCATCCGTCCGGAATCCTGCGCCCCTTGCGATGGCGTCGATCCTCTCGGCCGCATGCATCTGGGCGATCTGGACCGCAGCCTGGAAGTCACGCGTTTCGGCCGGCGCATAGGGGTTGATGGTCAGTATGCGGCTTTCGGCATCGAAACGGCGCAGCGCATTTTCCGCCATCGGCTGATAAACGACCCGGATGCCATAGGCCCGCTCGAGATGGTCTGCCAGCACCGCATGCCTGCTGTTGTCCCTCAGCCCAAGCTCGCCTGCCAACCGTTCCGCCTCCGTGTCGAGGTCGTGCAGGTAGTTGTCGACGAAGTGGAAGAAGTCGCGCACCTCGTCATAGGGGGTCGTCTCCACGGCAACAGCCCGGCCGAGGCGGTCGTCCATACTGGCCAGTTGCTCGCTGTTGCGCCTGTAGGCCTGGTGGACGGTGATCAGCGCGTGGGCAAGCCCGGGCGCGTTCTGCGTCACAAGCTTCAGTTCCTGCAGGCTTGGCGCATAATTGTCGAAGAGCGGATCCGACAGCGCCTCCGCCAGTGCCGAGAGCAGCCGGTCGGATTCACCGGTCGACAATTCCGCAAGGTCGAGCTGGAATTTGTCAGCCAGGGCGAGGAGCACGGCGGCGGACACGGGGCGCTGGTTGTTCTCGATCTGGTTCAGATAGCTTGTCGAGATGCCGATGCGTTCGGCGAACTGGCTCTGCGTAGCATTGCTCGCCGCCCGCAGTTCCCGTACCTTCCGCCCGATGAAGAGCTTGCCAATCGCCATGTTCGCAATTTCGCAATTTCAACTTTGCGATTTTATAATTTGGCAATTGCGCGCGTTCAATGCTTTTCCGCTACGGGCGTAGCAAATAAGGAAGAGCGTATAACCTCGGGAGTTGCGAATGCGCGCAGTGCTGCATGAGTTGGAGAAGCGCCGGTCTGAAGCGAGGGTTGGCGGCGGCGAAAGACGCATCGAGGCACAGCACGGCAAAGGCAAGCTGACGGCGCGGGAACGGATCGAGGTCCTGCTCGACGAGGGCTCCTTCGAGGAGTTCGACATGTATGTCACCCACCGGGCGGTCGACTTCGGCATGGCCGAGCAGAAGATCGCCGGCGATGGCGTCGTGACCGGCTGGGGCACGATCAACGGCCGCCAGGTCTATGTCTTCTCGCAGGATTTCACCGTCCTCGGCGGCTCCCTCTCCGAGACCCATGCCCAGAAGATCTGCAAGATCATGGACATGGCGGTGCGCGTCGGCGCGCCCGTCATCGGCCTCAACGATTCCGGCGGTGCGCGTATCCAGGAAGGCGTCGCCTCGCTCGCCGGCTATGCGGAAATCTTCCGCCGCAATGCCGAGGCCTCCGGCGTCATCCCGCAGATCTCCGTCATTATGGGCCCATGCGCCGGCGGCGCCGTCTATTCGCCGGCGATGACCGACTTCATCTTCATGGTGCGCGATTCATCCTACATGTTCGTCACCGGTCCGGACGTCGTGAAGACCGTCACGAACGAGATCGTCACCGCGGAAGAACTCGGCGGCGCCGGCACGCACACGAAGAAATCCTCCGTCGCCGATGCCGCCTACGAGAACGACATCGAGGCGCTGGAGGCGACGCGGCGGCTCTTCGACTTCCTGCCGCTCAACAACCGCGAGAAGCCGCCGGTGCGGCCCTTTCACGACGAGCCGTCGCGGCTCGAGATGCGGCTCGACAGCCTGATCCCGGACAGCCCGACGAAGCCTTACGACATGAAGGAACTGATCGCAGCGATCGCCGACGAGGGCGACTTCTTCGAGATCCAGGAGGCCTTTGCCAAGAACATCGTCACCGGCTTCATTCGGCTGGAGGGCCAGACGGTCGGCGTCGTCGCCAACCAGCCCATGGTGCTTGCTGGCTGCCTCGACATCGAGTCCTCCCGCAAGGGCGCCCGTTTCGTGCGCTTCTGCGATGCTTTCTCGATCCCGATCCTGACGCTGGTCGACGTGCCGGGCTTCCTTCCGGGCACGGCACAGGAATATGGCGGCGTCATCAAGCACGGCGCCAAGCTGCTTTTTGCCTATTCGGAAGCGACCGTGCCGATGGTGACCCTCATCACCCGCAAGGCCTATGGCGGCGCCTATGACGTCATGGCCTCCAAGCACATCGGCGCGGATATCAACTATGCCTGGCCGACCGCCGAGATCGCAGTGATGGGCGCCAAGGGCGCGACGGAGATCCTCTACCGCTCCGAACTTTCCGACGCCGAGAAAATCGCCGCCCGCACGGCCGAATACGAGGAGCGCTTCGCCAACCCCTTCGTCGCCGCCGAGCGTGGCTTCATCGACGAGGTGATCATGCCGCACTCCTCCCGCCGCCGCATCGCCCGCGCTTTCGCATCACTCAGGAACAAGCAGGTGACGACGCACTGGAAGAAGCACGACACGATCCCGCTTTAGAGGGCAGACGCGACGACGGAAGGGCTGAATAATCTTGAAGAGAGCATCAAAAGCATTGCAGCCCGCGGCGAATTGCAGCGGACCTTCCTATATCCCCGGTGTCACCCACTGACGCTCCCTTCAGAAAAGGATCGACCCCATGACCGACACCGAGAAGTTTCCGCCCGAGAAGAACCTCCCTGCCGGCTATGTCCCGCCGAAGGTCTGGACCTGGGAGCCCGGCAACGGCGGCGCGTTTGCCAGCATCAACCGGCCGGTCGCCGGTGCGACGCATGTCAAGGATCTGCCCGTCGGCAAGCACCCGCTGCAGCTCTACTCCCAGGGCACGCCGAACGGGGTCAAGGTCACCATCATGCTGGAGGAACTACTCGCCGCCGGCCATTCGGATGCCGAATACGATGCTTGGCTGATCCGGATCGGTGATGGCAACCAGTTCGGCTCCGGTTTCGTCGAGGTCAATCCGAACTCGAAGATCCCGGCGCTGATGGACCACCGGCCGAAGGACGGCGGCAAGCCTCTGCGGGTCTTCGAATCCGGCTCGATCCTGGTTTACCTGGCGGAGAAGTTCGGCGCCTTCCTGCCGACGGAAACGCGGGTACGCACCGAAGCGCTGAACTGGCTGTTCTGGCAGATGGGCTCGGCCCCCTTCCTCGGCGGCGGCTTCGGGCATTTCTACGCCTATGCGCCGATGAAGATCGAATACGCCATCAACCGTTACTCCATGGAGGTGAAGCGGCAGATGGACGTTCTCAACCGCCACCTGGCGGAGAACGAGTACATGGCCGGCAGCACCTACACGATTGCTGACATGGCGATCTGGCCATGGTACGGCCGCCTCGCGCTGAAGGATGCCTATGGCGACGCCGGCGATTTCCTGTCCGTCGATGAGTACGAGCACGTTCAGCGCTGGACGAAGCAGGTCGGCGAGCGCACCGGCGTGAAGCGCGGCTTCATGGTCAACCGTACCTCCGGTGATCCATCAAGCCAGCTGCTCGAGCGCCACGACGCCTCGGACTTCGAGACGAAGACCCAGGACAAGTTCGGCGGCGACCCCGCCGCCAAGGCCTGAAGGAGACGAGAATGGCGAACCTGCCTGACATGACCAAGCACCGAGGGTTTCCCTCTGGCATGCCGGGCACCGGCGTCCAGTTCACCATCCGCCGGGCCAATCCAAAGGGCGTGACGCCCATCAAGGCGCTGCCCCGCCACGGCAGGCCCGGCACCAAGGAGCACCGCATCGACGCGGCCTTCCTGCATGCGCTTTGGCATCATTTCGGCGACGAACCCTTCGAACGCGGCAATCTCGACGCCGCCCGCATCAACCTCCTGTTCGGACGCGAGATCGTTGCCGCCGAAAAGGATTTCGACCCTACTTCGTACGAGGCCCTGCTGATGATCAACGAGAAGGTCGCGCGGCAGAGTTTCCCGGAGTCCTTTGAAGACGTATTCGAGGTGTGACGGTGACAGTCAAGAAGATGCTCATTGCGAACCGCGGCGAGATCGCCTGCCGCGTCATCCGGACCGCGAAGAAGATGGGGATCGCCACCGTCGCGGTCTATTCCGACGCCGACCGTGATGCGCTGCATGTGCGCCAGGCGGACGAGGCGGTGCATATCGGCCCCGCTCCCTCCTCGCAGTCCTACATCGTCATCGACAAGATCCTCGACGCCATTCGCCAGACGGGTGCCGATGCGGTCCATCCGGGCTACGGCTTCCTGTCGGAAAACCCGGCCTTTGCCGAGGCGCTGGAGAAGGAAGGCGTGACCTTCATCGGACCGCCGGTCAATGCCATCCAGGCCATGGGCGACAAGATCACGTCGAAGAAGCTCGCGGCGGAGGCCGGCGTCTCCACCGTCCCCGGCCACATGGGCCTGATCGAGGATGCCGATGAGGCGGTGCGGATCTCCGCATCGATCGGCTATCCGGTGATGATCAAGGCTTCGGCCGGCGGCGGCGGCAAGGGCATGCGGATCGCCTGGAACGATGCGGAGGCACGTGAGGGCTTCCAATCGTCGAAGAACGAGGCGAAGAGTTCCTTCGGCGACGACCGCATATTCATCGAGAAATTCGTCACCGAGCCGCGCCACATCGAGATCCAGGTGCTCGGCGACAAGCATGGCAACGTCCTCTATCTCGGCGAGCGCGAATGCTCGATCCAGCGCCGCAACCAGAAGGTTATCGAGGAGGCCCCCTCGCCCTTCCTCGATGAGGCGACCCGCCGCGCCATGGGCGAACAGGCCGTCGCGCTTGCGAAAGCCGTGGGTTACCATTCCGCCGGCACCGTCGAATTCATCGTCGACGGTAGCCGCAATTTCTACTTCCTCGAGATGAACACCCGACTGCAGGTGGAGCACCCGGTCACCGAGCTCGTCACCGGCATCGACCTGGTGGAGCAGATGATCCGCGTCGCGGCCGGCGAGAAGCTCTCCTTCGGGCAGGAGGACGTGAAGCTCAACGGCTGGGCGGTCGAAAGCCGGCTCTATGCAGAAGATCCCTATCGGAACTTCCTGCCCTCGATCGGCCGACTCACCCGCTACCGCCCGCCAGCCGAAGGCACGCAGGCGGACGGGACGGTGGTGCGTAACGATACCGGCGTCTTCGAGGGCGGCGAAATTTCCATGTATTACGATCCGATGATCGCCAAGCTCTGCACCTGGGCGCCCAGCCGGCTCGAGGCGGTGGGCGCCATGAGCGATGCACTGGACGATTTCGAGGTTGAAGGCATCGGCCACAACCTGCCCTTCCTGTCTGCCGTGATGGAACATCCGCGCTTTCGCGAGGGCCGGCTCACCACAGCCTTCATCGCCGAGGAATTTCCGGAAGGCTTCTCGGGCGTCACGCCTGACGCGGATTCGGCGCGCAAGCTTGCGACGATCGCTGCCTACCTCAATCAGATGCTGCAGGAACGGGCGGTGCAGATAACGGGGACGATCGGCAATCACCGTCGTGTCGTCGGGCGAGATTGGGTCGTGACCCTGGCGCAGCGCGACTATCCGTTGACAGTGGATATGTCGGCAGATGGGATCATCGCGCGCTTCGCCGACGGTGCGACCGCCTCCATCACCGGTGGCTGGGTTCCCGGTCAGTCCCATGCCCGCTTCCACGTCGACGGCATAACGCTCGGCGTGAAGGTCGATCTCGTCGGCACGGCGATCCGGCTCCGCTGGCGCGGCATTGACCTAACCGCGCGCGTCCGCAGCCCGCGCGTCGCCGAACTTGCCCGCCTCATGCCGGTCAAGCTGCCGCCGGATACGTCCAGGATGCTGCTCTGCCCCATGCCGGGCGTCATCACGTCGATCGTGGTGAAGCAGGGCGATACCGTCGAGGCCGGCCAGACGCTTGCCAGCGTCGAGGCGATGAAGATGGAAAACGTCCTGAAGGCCGAGCGGCGGGGCGTGGTCAAGCACATCGCCGCCAGCGCCGGGCAGAGCCTCGCGGTGGACGAGCTTATCATGGAGTTCGAATAGGACAGAGAGGGGAAGGCTTGGCGTAGCGGGTCCAGAAAAATCAGCAGCTTGAGAAAAATCAAGGCGGAGATCGTCCCCGTCGCGTGAAGCTGATGCAGACTATGCCCGTCCCGCCGCGGATACACCAGGAGGCGTCCTGGCGAGGCGGGGCCGGCGCTGGTGATGAGGAAACGACGTAAGTCCTCATCATCGGGGTCCGCGGAAAATGGTCTCCCTCCGGCGACACGGGGAGAGACGAAGGGTTACGGACCGGCCCTCGTCTCTTGATGCCCGAAAGAGCGCGCCGGGCGTGCCTGTGCGGCACACAGGGGGGCCGATGAGGATGGTGTCGCCGGACCTTCAAGTCCGACGAGATGCCGGGGCAAGGAGCCTCGGAAACCGGGAAACCGGCGGTCAAACACCTCCCCATTCGGCCTTTGCAGAGAGACCGGAGTCGCGGGCACAAACTGCCGAACGGGGCGCTGAGAGGTGCCACATAAACTAACTTTACGAGGCAGCTTTCAGCGCCCCGTCCGAACTGAGTAACAAGCCACGGCGGAGCCTTCCGCGCGTGAACAGAGGCGTATCGAGGAGCGACCGATGTCGGAGAAGACCCTGAAGGACTGGGAGCAGCTGGCCGAGAAGGAGTTGAAGGCTTCGCCGAAGACGCTGGTCTGGGAGACACCCGAGGGAATCGACGTCAAGCCGCTGTACACGGCGCAGGATCTCGAGGGGGTGAACCACCTCGACAGCCTGCCGGGGTTCAAGCCCTTCGTCCGCGGACCCCGCGCCACCATGTATGCGGGTCGCCCCTGGACCATTCGCCAGTATGCCGGCTTCTCGACGGCCGAAGCGTCGAACGCCTTCTACCGCCGCAACCTCGCGGCCGGTCAGAAGGGCCTTTCCGTCGCCTTCGACCTCGCCACCCATCGCGGCTACGATTCCGACCATCCACGGGTGGAGGGCGACGTAGGCAAGGCGGGTGTGGCCATCGACTCCGTCGAGGACATGAAGATCCTGTTCGACGGCATCCCGCTGAAGGAGATGTCGGTCTCGATGACCATGAACGGGGCGGTGATCCCGATCCTCGCCTCCTTCATCGTCGCCGGGGAGGAGCAGGGCTGTTCGCGCGCCGAGCTGTCCGGCACGATCCAGAACGACATCCTCAAGGAGTTCATGGTCCGCAACACCTATATCTATCCGCCGGAGCCTTCCATGCGGATCGTCGCGGACATCATCGAGTACACCGCGAAGGAGATGCCGCGCTTCAACTCGATCTCGATCTCCGGCTACCACATGCAGGAGGCCGGCGCGACGCTGGTGCAGGAGCTCGCCTTCACGCTTGCTGACGGCCGCGAATATGTTCGGGCCGCACTCGCCAAGGGCCTGAACGTCGATGATTTCGCCGGCCGCCTCTCCTTCTTCTTCGCGATCGGCATGAACTTCTTCATGGAGATCGCCAAGCTGCGCGCGGCGCGCCTCCTCTGGTCGTCGATCATGGAGGAGTTCAAGCCGCAGAAGGCATCCTCGCTGATGCTGCGCACCCACTGCCAGACATCCGGCGTCTCGCTGCAGGAGCAGGATCCGTATAACAACGTCATCCGCACCGCCTACGAAGCGCTGTCGGCCGCGCTCGGCGGCACACAGTCGCTACACACCAACGCGCTCGACGAGGCCATGGCGCTGCCGACGGATTTCTCCGCCCGCATTGCCCGCAACACGCAGCTCATCCTGCAGCACGAGACGGGCATCACCAAGGTCGTCGATCCCCTCGCCGGCTCCTACTACATCGAGAGCCTCACCAACGAACTGGCGGAGAAGGCTTGGGCGCTGATCGAGGAGGTCGAGAAGCTCGGCGGCATGACCAAGGCCGTGGCCGATGGATTGCCGAAGCGGCTGATCGAGGAAGCGGCCACGAAGCGGCAGGCCAGAGTCGACCGCGGCGAGGAGATCATCGTCGGCGTCAACAAGTACCGGCTGGAGAACGAGGACGATCTCGACATCCTGGCGATCGACAACACCGCCGTACGCGCCGCCCAGATCAAGCGGCTGGAGCAGGTACGGCGGCAGCGCGATCCGAAGCGCTTGGAGGAGACGCTCGGGACGCTTTCTGAAGTCGCTCGTTCGGGCCAGGGCAACCTGCTTTCCGCCGCCGTCGAAGCGGCGCGCGCGAGGGCCACGGTAGGCGAGATATCCGACGCCATGCGACAGGCCTTCGGCGACCATGCGGCCGTGCCGGAAGTGGTCGGCGACATCTACGGCGCGGCTTACGAGGACGATCCGGAGTACAGGACGCTTGTCTCGCGCCTCTCCGGCTATGCCCAATCCTCCGGCAAGCCGCGGGTCATGGTCGCCAAGCTCGGCCAGGACGGCCACGATCGCGGCGCCAAGGTGATCGCCTCGGCCTTCGGCGATATCGGCTTCGACGTGCTCGCAGGCCCGCTCTTCCAGACGCCCGATGAAGCAGCGGACCTCGCCGTCAAGGAGAATGTCCAGGTGGTCGGCATGTCGTCACTCGCGGCAGGTCACAAGACACTTGCGCCGCAACTTGTGGAGGCGCTGAAGGCGCGGGGTGCCGCCGACATCATCGTCGTGGTCGGCGGCGTGGTGCCGCGGCAGGACTATGACTACCTGCTGCAGCATGGCGTCGCCGCCGTCTTCGGCCCCGGAACGAACGTGCTGGATGCAGCGAACAAGGTGCTCGACCTCCTGGAGGGCAAGCGCCGCAATATCTGATGCCGTCAAAGTGTTCTCACGAGTTCTCGGCTCAGCGATCGCGGTAGGGCCGTCTACGGTCATAGTCGCGATAGCCGCCCTCTTCCGACGAACCACCAGCCTGCAGCCGGTCGAGAACCTGCAGCAGGAGATCAGCGCAATCCTGGGCTGGCTCGCCATCGGGGCAGCGGAAGGAAATCTTCATCCGGCCGTCCTGAATCCTGTAATGCGCGCCCCGGTGCTCCTTGCCCACATCCCGTCCGTGACCTTGGTCGGGACGATGCATCTCAGCCTCCGGCGGCGGCGGTCCAGAGTCACGGCCGCCGATATCCGTGATGGATTGCGCCAGAACAAGGCTCGGCATCGATAGCGCAGCGGCCGCGGCAGCGATCACAAGCAGCGTCTTCATGGAAAGTTCTCCCGTTCTTCCCGGAAGAACAGCAAGCTTGACGGAATGTTCCGGGGAGCACGCTCAGCCGGCATCCACCAACGCGCCAACATGCTCGCCGATGGCGAGGCAGGAGGTGAGCCCCGGTGATTCTATGCCGAACAGGTTGACGAGCCCCGGCACGCCATGCGCCTGCGGCCCCTGGATGACGAAATCCTGCGCCGCAATCTCCGGCGGGACGATCTTCGGGCGGATTCCGGAATAGGCGGGGATCAGCGATCCGTCGGCAAGACCCGGATAGTAGCGGCGAATGCCCCGGTAAAAGCTCTCGGCCCTTGTCGGATCGACTTCGTAGTCGAGGCCGTCCACCCATTCGACATCGGGCCCGAAACGGCCTTGGCCGGCAAGGTCGAGCGTCAGGTGGATGCCAAGCCCACCCTTTACCGGCACCGGATAGATCAGCCGCGAGAACGGCGTGCGACCGGTCATCGAGAAGTAGCTGCCCTTGGCGAAATACCCCGTCGGCACCCGGTCCTGCGGCATGCCGGCAAGCGATCGAGCCAGCAGAGGAGCACCGTGACCCGCCGCGTTGACCAGCAGCCGGCAGCGCAGCGCCATGGGCTCGTTGCCACCGACCTCGATCTCGATTCCGGCCTCCGTCACGCGCCCTCCGAGAACGGGCGACCGCAGGGCAAGCAGTGCCCCGGCATTCTCCGCATCACCGAGCAGCGAGGTCATCAGTGCATGGCTGTCGATGATGCCGGTCGAAGGCGAAAGCAGCGCACCTGTAGCCGACAGCGCCGGCTCAAGCTCCAATGCCTCCGCTGCGGAAATCTGTCTAAGATCGTCCACGCCGTTCGCTGTCGCCCGGGCCGCGATAGACGGCAGTACTGCGAGTTCTTCGGCGGACGTGGCGACGATCAGCTTTCCGCACTGGCGATGCGGCAGGCCGCGCTCCCCACAATAACGATAGAGGGCATGCTTGCCTGCGACGCACAGTCGCGCCATCAGGCTGTCCGCCGGATAGTAGATGCCGGCGTGGATGACCTCGCTGTTGCGGGACGATGTGTCGGTTCCGATCGCCGGTTCAGCCTCGAGGATCATCACATCGCGTCCGGAAAGCGCCAGCGTCCGGGCAATTGCCACCCCGACGACGCCCGCCCCGACCACCACGCAATCCACTTTCTCCACGTCGCCCTCTCCAATGCTATGCTGCTTCAGAGTGATAACCGAAGAAAGGATCGTCGACAAAGCCCCTCATTTTATCCTCCCGCCATCCCGGTTGCGTCTTAAGTCTACTTGCCGGAGGGATAATTCCGGCGGAGTCTGGTGACGGGAGCAGCCGGTTTCAACCGGGCGAGCAGGAACTATGGTGGGGACGATAGACGGGATGGAGGCAATGGCTTGACGCCACGAACTTCCGGTGAGGCGGTGGCCGGTGCGAGCGCTCCGCTGATTGCCCTCGACACCGTCGTCCTCGATACCGAAACCACCGGGCTCGACGTCCGCCAGGATCGCATCATCCAGATCGGTGCGGTGCGCATGCATGGCGCCGATATCCTGGAAAGCGAAGTCTTCGACGTCATCGTCAATCCGGGGATCCCTATCCCGCCGGCTTCCAGCCGCGTGCACGGCCTTTCGGATGCCGACGTCGCGGGGCGTCCCGGTGTCGCCGAAGTCCTGGATGGGCTCAGGGACTTCATCGGCAACCGTGTCGTCGTCGGTCACTCCATCAACTTCGATCTCGCGATGCTTCGCAACGAGGCGCATCGCCATGGGGTGCACTGGAAGGAACCCCGCTGGCTCGACGTCGCATTGATGTCGGTGGCAATCACGCCGGGCCTCGTCAGCCCGTCGCTCGACAATCTGGCGCTGACCTATGGCGTGCAGATCGAGGGGCGGCATACGGCGCTGGGCGACGCCCTTGCGACGGCCGGGGTCTATGCCGGAATGCAGCCGCGCCTCCTCGGCAAGGGCATCCGCACCCTTGGCGAAGCGGAGAACCTCGGACGCTCTGCAACGACGCTCGTGGAGCAGCAGCAGGGCGTCGGCTGGTTCGAGCGCCCGGCCGGCAAGCCGGATTTTGTCCACACCGCGATCGAGGTCGGCAGCCAGCGGGCGATCGACAGCTTCCTTTACCGGCAGCGGCTGGAAGACGTGATGAGCAGTCCGCCGATCACCGTGGATGCCGGCGCCTCCCTGCACGAGGCCGCCCGCCTGATGGCCGACAAGGGCATAGGCTGCGTCATCGTCAGGCAGGCCGATGGGCCGCATGGGATACTGACCGAGCGGGATGTCCTGCGGGTCCTGGCGGACAAGGGTCCGGAGGCCGGGGCGACGCTTGTCGGCACGATCATGACCTCGCCCGTCATTACCGCCCAGGGGGACACCTTCCTCTACCGGGCGCTTGGCCTGATGGCCCGCCGAAACCTTCGCTATCTCGGCGTTCGCGACGAACATGGTGATCTTGCGGGCGTCTTCACCTTGCGCACGCTCCTGCGGGAGCGGGCGCTGTCGACGCTGACGGTGGGCGACGAGATCGCCACCGCGACGAGGCCACGCGAGCTTGCCCGGGTCCAGTCCGCCTTGCCTTCCCTCGCCTCGGGATTGATCTCCGATGGCCTCAATGCGCAGGCGGTGGGGGCAGTGATTGCTGCCGAAGGCCGGGCCATGACGGCACGCGCGGCGGAGATCGCCGAAGGGGAACTACTCGCCGCCGGCCACGGTCCGCCCCCGGCGGAGTACGCCCTGCTCGTTCTTGGCTCGGCCGGGCGCGGCGAAAGCCTACTGGCGGCGGATCAGGACAATGCGCTCGTGATCGACGACGACTACCACGGCGACCTCGATTCCGACGGGGACTGGTTCAGCCGCTTTTCCACCCGCGTCAACGAGATCCTTGACCGCGCCGGCGTCCACTACTGTCGCGGCGGCGTGATGGCGAAGAACCGTCCCTGGCGCCGTACCCAGGCGGACTGGCTTCGGCAGGCGCGTATCTGGGCGAGCGAACCCTCGCGGCAGGGCTTGGCGAACGTCGACATCTTCTTTGATCTTGCGCCTGCCTATGTCTCGTCGGCGAAGGCGACCCGGTTGGCGGACAGTCTTCGTCTGGAATCCGCCCATGTCGCGCGGCACTCGCTCGATCTGCTGCGGATGCTTGGCGAGGACGCCGCAGCACGCTACAGCCAGCTCGGCATGTTCGGCCGCATTCGTAAGGACAATGGCGGACGCGTCGACCTCAAGAACGGCGCCCTTCTGCCGATCGTCTCCGGTGCACGCGTCGTCGCCCTGCGCCACGGCATCTTCGCCCATACCACTCCGGAACGTCTGCGGCAGGCCGCGGCGGCCGCCGGGCGCTCGCAGGCCGATGCGGCCTTGCTTGCCGACATGCACGGCTTCCTGATGCGCCTGATCCTGACCCAACAGATCACCGATATCGAGGCCGGGCTGAAGCCAGGCGGCACGGTTGACGTTTCGAGACTCAGCCGGCGTGACATGGACCGGCTGCGCGATGCGCTCCAGCATGTCGCCCTTGTTCGCAATGTCGTGCGGGACCTCCTGCAGGTGCCTTGAGTGGTCGACAGTGCCGCTCAGGCGAGCTTGAGGACGCTGTCGATGACCTCGCGGCCGCCGACCACGCCGCTGAACTCCTGCCAGAGGGTTTCGGCAGTCTTCCGCCAATCCTCCGGCCGTTCCGGCTGGAGCACCTGCGTTCCCTGCGAGACAGCTAGGTCGAGCGAGGCCTCTTCGTCCGCCGCCATCCAGCCATTGAAAACTTCGCTCGCCTCTGCGGATATTTCCGCAAGCACCTGCTGCTCCTCTTCCTCGAGGCGATCCCAGAAGTTCTCCGCGTAGAAGACAACGCCCGCGGAGCGGATATGCGCCGTCCGGGTCAGGTAGGGAACGACCTCATGCAGCTTCAGGCCTGCATAGGCGGAGATGGTCAGGTCCATAGCGTCGGCGACGCCGGTGGAGAGGGCGTTGTAGGTCTCGGTGATCGGGATGCCGACGGGGATCGCACCGAAGCGGCTCCAGAGGCTCGTGTGGAGCCGGCTCTGGATCACCCGCATCGTCTTGCCCTGCATCTGCTCCGGCAGCGTGATCGGCTCCTTGGCGAGGAGGTGACGGGCGCCATAGTCGATGAAGCCGCTGGCCACGAATCCGTGACTCGCGAGCCGGCGGACAAGATCGCTGCCGACGTCGCTCCCGACGACGCGGCGCAGGTGAGCGGCGTCACTGTATAGGAACGGCAAGTCGAGTATCTGCAGCTCCGGCACCCATGCGGTGAGGGTCGAGACGGTGCAGAGGCTCGCCTGGATAGAGCCGAGAAGTGCGCCATCCGCCACCTCCTTCTCGCCGCCCAGAGCGCCATTGGGGACGATCCGGAAGCGGAAGCGTCCGGGAAGACGCTCCTCCGCCCTGTCGGCGATCCAGCGCCAGATCCGGGTTTCGGGCTTCTCCTCGCCCAGAAGCGACGCGACCGTGATGACGCTCGTGCGCGCCGAGGCCGATCGAAGGAAGGCGGGGGATGCGAAGACGGGAGCCAGACCGGCTGCGGCGAGAAGCGTGCGGCGCGTGATCGAAGTCATCGGATATCCTTTCAGAAAAACAGTGCCAGAAGGCAGAGGACGAGGAGGGCGCAGAGCAGTGCGACAAGATAAGGAATGACCGCCCTGAAAAGGGCTCCCACGGGAACACCTGTCGTGCCGCTGACCACGAAGACGAGCATGCCGACCGGCGGTGTCAGACCTCCCAGCATCAGGTTGACCACGGCGATCACCCCGAACAGGACGGGGTCGATGCCTGCGCCCACGGCAACCGGCAGCAGGATCGGGCCGAGAAGAAGGATCGCGGCGCCAGTATCGAGGACGAGGCCGGCGGCGAGCAGGACGAGATTGCAGAGCAGGAGAACCTGCCATGGTGCCTCCGCAAGCGACCCCGCGAGATCGAGGACGGTCCCGGCCACACCATCCACCGCGAGCAGGAAAGCAAAAGGCGCGGCGGCGCCGATGAGGAGCCCGATTGCGGCCGCCTCGACGCCAGCTTGCCGGAAGATTGAGGCGAGGCCTCCGCAAGTTGGCCGGGTTGCAAGAGCAAGCAGCAGCGCATAACCGGCTGCGACCGCTGCGGCCTCGGTCGGGGTGACGATGCCGAAGCGGATGCCGCCGAGGACCACGACCACCAGTCCCAATGCCGGCACGGCAGCCAACAGGGCGCGGGATCGCTCCGCGCCGGTTGCCCGGGCGCTTCGGTTGCTGTCGCCGTTCGCGAGACGGATCGCTACCGCCAGGCAGGCCGCCATGAGAAGCCCGGCATAGGCGCCGCCTATCAACAAGCGTCCGGCCGAAATATCCGTCGCGGCTGCCAGCAAGAGAAAGGCAATCGAAGGCGGGATGACATTGTCGAGCACAGAGGTGGCCGCGATAATCGCCGCGGAGCGTTCCGGGGGGTAGCCGTGACTGACGAGATGCGGGTGGAAGGTGGATGCGCCGAATGCGGCGTTCGCGACCGAAGAGCCGGATGCTCCCGAGAAGAAGACGCTGGTCAGAAGCGCAGTCTGCGCCAGACCGGCCCTCCTGTGGCCGACGAGGGTTTGCGCCAGCCGCACCAGGCGCTCTCCGGCTCCCGAGAGGGTGAGCATACCGCCGCAAAGCAGGAAGAAGGGAATGGCGAGCAGGAGGAAGCGCGACATGCCGGATGCTGCGGTGGAGACGATGGCCGGCTCCGACAAGCCGCTTCCAGAGGGGATCGCGAACATGACCCCGGCCAGCAGGCAATGGGCGAGCGGGGCGCCAAGCAGGAGCGTCGCACCCGCGGCAAGTGCGGCAACGGCGCTTGGCAGCATGCTTGAGCCAAGGTCCGCCTGCGGCAGGAGAAGCGCAAGTGCTGCACCCGCAGCCACTGATAAAAGGCCGAGGAAGCCCCTGCCCTCGCCGATACGGACCAGCAGCAGCATTGCAAGAAGGAGCGCTCCGCCTGCAGCGAGGCACCAGAAGCGCACATGTTCAGGGAGGCCGAGAGCGGGCGAGACGGAACGGAGCGCCGCTGCAGCCTCGGCACCGCCCGTGAGGAGGAGACAGCCTGCCGCCGCACTCGTCCCGTCAGCGCAAAGGCCCGCAATCCGGCGCCCCTCGTGCGGCAGCAGCCGGGTCAGGATGTCAAGCCTCAGCGAAAATGGCCCCTGCAGGCTGAGCGGCAGGCCAAGACAGATGAGCGCCAGGAAGAGCCAGAGCGCGGCCTCCTCGGTGCCTGCGAAACCGGTCCTGGCGCCATAGCGGAGGCCGACGGTTACCAGGACAAGCAGGAGAAGCAGTGCGAGGAGCAGACCCGCCCCTGCCGACAGCACCTGCTCGACGCGCAGCGCCATCCGGGTGGCATGGATGGAGGCACGCGACCGAGGGACGGGATGAGGCCCCGACGACACCGATACTTCCTGCCTGCTCTCGCTGCAGCCGGAGACCATTTCAATCATCCGCCGATTTCGACCGCAAGGTCTTCGACGGTCGGCGCCTTATCGATAAGCCCACTCTCCGCCAGGAACGCGCCGAAACGCTCATAACGGCTTCTGTCCAGCGCAGCCGGACGTTTGGCAAAGCGCGGAAGGGTGTCGCGGAAAGCCTGGCGGTTGAGTTCGTCGTCGAGATCGGGATATGCCGCGATGAACAGCGACCATGCTTCATCCGGATGATTGGTCAGGAAGATGCTGGCCTCTTCCACCGCCTGGAGGAACCGCCGCAGGCGACCATCGTCCGAGAGATCCTTGTGGGCGATGAAGATCAACTCGTCATAGACGGGCACGCCATGCTCCTCGGGAAAGAACGAGCGCGCCTCGCCTCCAGCGAGCCGGATCTGGGTTAGTTCGAAGTTGCGGAATCCACCGACCGTTGCGTCGACCTGCCCCCCGAGCAGCGACGAGGTCAGCGCGAAGTTGACGTTGACGAGTTCCACCTCGTCGAGAGCCACGCCTTCGGCGGCGAGCATGCGCTTCAGCATGGCATCCTCGAAGCCCGAGACAGAAAAGCCGATCTTCCTGCCCTTGAGGTCCGCAAGCGTCTTGATAGGCCCCTCCGCGAGCACCGTCACCGTGTTCAGCGGCGTCTCCACCAGCGTGCCGAAGCGGACGAGCGGCAGACCGGCCGCGTGGTCCAGATAGAGGTTCGGCTGATAATGGACACCGACATCCGCCTGTCTTGCCGCAACCAGTCGCGGCACGGAGGACGGATCGGCAGGCGGGATCAGTTCCACATCAAGGCCTGCCGCTTCGAACAATCCCTTCTGCTGCGCGACAATCATGGGAGCGTGGTCCGGGTTGACGAACCACTCCAGCATGACCGTCAGGCGATCGGCGGCGTGGGACGGTACCGGCCAGGCAAGCATGGCAGCGACGGCCCAGGAAAGAAGATGTATTCTCATGAATGTTTCTCCGGCTAACTATCTTGGATCGGTGTGGTGGACTTCCGGCGCCCATGGGGTGATGCGGGCTGTCGCGACATCGACCGCAAGCCGCAGCACGAGGGTGAGCACGGCAAGAAGGACCATGGCGGCGAAGACGATGTCGGTCTGCATGCGGGCATTCGCCTGCACCATGACAAAGCCAAGCCCGGCCGACGCCCCGACCCATTCGCCGACCACGGCGCCGATCGGCGCAAGGGGCGCGGCAACGCGAAGGCCCGAGATCAGGCCCGGCAGAGCCAGGGGCGCGCGGATGTAGCGAAGGGTCTGCCAATGGGTCGCCCGGGTCAGCGCAACGGCATCGAGGATCGCAGGTTCGGTCCGGCGCAGGCCATCAGCAAAGGCGGAGGCGACCGGGAAGAAGATGATGATCGTCGCCATGACGGCCTTGGAGGCGATCCCGAACCCGAACCACAACACGAGGATCGGCGCCAGCACGAAGACCGGCAGCCCCTGCAGCACCAGGACGGCCGGCCAGATCAGCCGGCCGGCACGGGGGAAGGCGGCGGCGGCAAGCGCCGCGAGCGCACCCAGAACGGCGCCACAGGCGAGCCCGATGGCGATCTCGGCGATGGTGACCAGGCTGTTGCGAAGCAGGAAACCGCCCTGGCGGGCGAAGGCGGCAAGGACGTCCGCCGGCGGCGGCAGGATATAGGCCGGGGGATGGAAGAGCCATATGCCGGCCTGCCAGAGCACCAGCAGCCCGACGAGTCCCATCCCCATGTGACGGGGTGGCATGGCTCGACCTAACGCATCGATGAGGCGGCTGGCGGGCGTCCTGTCCGAGGGCTAGGTCTTGAAGAGTATGGCATGGTTCGATCTCCCGACGTCAATCACGGAGATCCAGGCAGAGCGGAGAAGAGAATTGGCGCCGAAAGGCCGTTTCCGTTCCTACGCCGGTATGACCCGGATCAGGTTCAAGGGTCCGGCTCACCGCCATCTCAGCACCGTTACGATGCCCCCCTCGGAATACCGCCATGTTTCATGAACCACGCGGACATGTCAATCCGGGTCCACAGCCGACGCTCAGGCGTGCCGACTTCATTACCCTCCATGCCAAAGAGATCGGCAGACCCGCCCTCGACGGTCGGGCCCGCCTTCGCGGACAGCTTTACGCTGTTCCCCAGATCGTCTGCGCGGTCTTCACGACGAGCTCGAGCTTGCGCCGCTGGTCTTCCTCGGTGATCGCATTGCCGTGCTCGGTCGATGCGAAGCCGCACTGCGGTGCAATTCCCAGCTGATCCATGTCCACGTACTGGGAGGCCGCCTCGAACTGCTTGCGCAGCCAGTCGATCGATTCCAGTTCCGCCGTCTTCGTGGTGATGAAACCAGCCATGATTCGCTTCTTGCCCTTCGGCAGGAGCTTCAGCGGCTCTAGTCCGCCGGCACGGTCGGTATCGTATTCCATGAAATAGATATCGACGCTGGTCTTGTTGAAGATGGCGTCGGCGGCTGCGTCGTAGCCGCCGGTGGCAGCGAAGGTTGAGCGGAAATTGCCGCGGCACATGTGCATGCCGATGACCATGTCGGACGGACGATCCTTGATCGCCTCTTCCAGCATCCAGGCATAGCGGTCGATCAACCAGTCGGGATCCTGCCCCATGGCCTTGCGCTGCTCGCGCTGCTTCGGGTCGCCGAGATAGGCAAAGAAGATATCATCGAGCTGCAGGTATCGGCAGCCGGCCGCGTAATAGGCGGCAACGGCCTGACGATAGGTCTCGGCGATATCCGCAAAGAGCACGTCGGGATCCTTGTACTCGGCAGGACGGACGTCGGCCGGGTCGGTGCGGAAATGCACGCAGGAAGGACCGGGAATCGAGATTTTCGGGAAGACACTGGTGTGGTCCTTCACGAAGGTGAAGTGCTCGAGCATCGGGTGGTCCTTCGGGAAGCCGAGCTTGCCGTTGATCACCGGATGCACCGGCGGGATCTGCGTGCCGTGGAACTGCACGCCCTCTCCGCGGGTCTCCATGTCCATGCCGTCCAGCATGCCCATGAAATCGAAATGCCAGAAGGCGCGACGCGCTTCACCGTCGGTGACAACCTTCAGGCCGACCTCTTCCTGCATCTTGATGAGTTTCGGGATCTCCGCATCTTCGATGGCGCGCAGGGTCGCCGCATCGGCGCGGGCGGCGCGTGCCTCGGCAATCGGGCGCGGGCGAAGAAGACTGCCGACATGGTCGGCGCGGAAAGGTGGTGTCGGCATGCTGATCCTCCAGTTGATGTCGCGCATTCCGGACGGGATCAGAAGGATCGATCCTCATCCTCCGTGGCGACCGCCTTGCCGATACCACAGGATGAGCCGGAACCGGAGAGGAAATCGTGTCCTGTCCGACTGTTCCGTTTGCGCAGTCGCGATGTCGCGAAAGAACATCTCGGGACGGCTCCTCCTCTGCTAGCCTGCAGGTGTTCGGCGCCGCACCCGTTGTTGCATCGAACAAAGAATGACCGGCCCAAAGTCGATATGGAGCGACTTGTTGCGGTGGGCGATCGGGCGACGGCGCCAACAGGCGACCGATGCGCAGCTAAGCCATCCAACGGTCCCGCGAAGGGATGAAGAACATGGATGTGCGCGACGACATGCTTCGCCGGCTCAAGGCGCGAGCCGACGGATTCAGCCTTGAACAGCCCTTCTACATCGATCCCGATTTCCATCGGGTCGATCTCGAGGAGATCTGGTACAAGGACTGGCTGTTCATCGGCCATGATTGCGAAATCCCCCGCGCCGGCAACTACTTCACCGTCCAGGTCGGCGACTATCCCGTCGTGATCGTCAGGGGCAAGGACGGAGTCATCCGTGCATTCCACAACACCTGTCGCCACCGCGGCCATCGCGTCTGCACGCAGGAACGCGGCGCATCTGCACGGCTCGTCTGTCCCTATCACCAGTGGACCTACGATCTCGACGGCTCTCTGGTCTTCGCGCGGCAGATGGGCGAGGACTTCGACAAGGCACAGTTCGGGATGAAGCTGGTCGCCTGCGAAAGCGTCGCCGGCTATATCTTCATCTGCCTTGCTGCAACGCCCTCCGACTTTGCACCGGTGCGCGCTTCGATCGAGCCCTACATGAAGCCGCACCGGCTGTGGGAGGCCAAGGTCGCCCACCGCAACACGATCATCGAAAAGGGCAACTGGAAGCTCGTCTGGGAAAACAACCGGGAATGCTACCACTGCGCCAGCAATCATCCGGAACTCTGCCGCACCTATCCGGAGGCTCCGAGCGCGACGGGCGTCCAGGGAGCCAAGGACGATCCGGTCATTGCCGAGCATTGGGCACGCTGCGAGGCGGCCGGGCTGCCGAGCGAATTCCGGATCGACCCTTCGGGCCAGTTCCGCACCGCCCGCATGCCGCTGATCCAGGATGCCGAAAGCTACACGATGACGGGCAGGAGAGCCGTCCGCCGGCCCTTGTCGGACGAAGTGACGACCTCGCATATCGGGACCATGCTGCTCTTCCACTATCCGACGACCTGGAACCACATCCTCGTCGACCACGCGATCTCCTTCCGCGTCCTGCCGCTATCGGCGGAGGAGACGGCGGTCACGACGACATGGCTCGTGCACAGGGATGCAGTCGAGGGAGTGGACTACGATCTCGATGAACTGACGCATGTCTGGAACATGACGAACGACCAGGACCGGCGGATCGTCGAAGAGAATGCCTTCGGCATCCGCTCGCCCGCCTACGAGCCCGGTCCCTATTCGCCCGAGCACGAGGGCGGGGTCATGCAGTTCGTCGAATGGTACACGACCTTCATGACAAACCGCCTGCAGGGTAAGGCGGCGCCGCTTTCGGCGGTGGCATGAGATGAACATGGTGCAGCCGACCTATCGCCACTTCGACGAGATGCGCCCCTGGTCGGACCGGGAACACCGCCTGGAATGCGTCGCCGTCACGCCGGAAGCTCCCGACGTGATGACCTTCACCTTCCGGCCCGACCGGCCGGGCGTCTGGTTCCGCTACCTGCCCGGGCAATTCGTGACCCTGGAGATTCCGGCGAGACCGGAGCCCCTGATGCGGACCTACACGCTGTCCTCCAGTCCGTCTCGGCCGTATACGGTTTCAGTCACGGTGAAGGCACAGAAGGGATCGCTCGGTACGCGTTGGATGTTCGACAATCTGCGGCCGGGCATGGCGGTGAAGGCCTTCGGGCCACAGGGCGATTTCTCCTATGCGTGCCATCCGGGCGACAGATATCTCTTCATCTCCGCCGGGTCCGGCATTACGCCGATGATGTCGATGACGCGTGACCTTGGCGACCGGTCGCCCGACAGCGACATCACCTTCCTCCATTGCGCCCGCTCGCCCGACGACATCATCTTTCGCTGGGAGCTGGAGGCACGGGCTCGCGACATGCCGCAATTCACGCTCGGCCTGATCGTCGAGCAGTTGTCGCGCGGACAGCTGTGGTCGGGACTGAAGGGGCGTATCGACAAGGCAAAGATAGCGCTGCTGGCGCCCGATTTCCTCGACCGCACCGTCTTCTGCTGCGGGCCTGAGCCATTCATGGCGACAGTTCGCGAGTCGCTTTCGGGTGCCGGCTTCGACATGGGCAACTATCACGAGGAGACATTTCACCCGGTTGCGCCGCCACCGCCGGTCGCCACCGCCGACCATCATGGTGGTGTGGAGCCGACCAGAATCTTCTTCTCCGCCTCCGGCAAGGAGGGCGCCTGCGAGGCCGGCCACACGATCCTGCAGGCGGCGCGCGCCGCGGGAGTACGTATCGCCGCAGCGTGCGAATCCGGCCTCTGCGGCACCTGCAAGGTCCGCAAGCTCGCCGGCGAGGTCGAGATGAATCACAATGGCGGCATCCTCGACGACGAGATCGATGATGGCTTCATCCTCGCCTGCTGCTCCCGCCCGATGGGCGACGTGGAGATCGAGGCCTAGCCTGCGTGCTTGCACGGGCGGTGCTGTCGCCCGATCGCCGGAAAGGCGGAATGCGTGCCCGCGTTACTAACACCGCACGAAATAGGTTGACGTCGAAGTCTGTGGCTTCAAAGTCGGGCGCGACGGGCTGCACAACGCGCTCGATCGGCGCGAGGCATGACATACACAGAGGACTTCACGACATGACCGAATTCACCACCCGTCCCGAAATTCTCGGCACATTCGGCGTCTTCACCTCGACCCACTGGATTGCCTCTGCGGTCGGCATGAGCATCCTCGAGAAGGGCGGCAATGCATTCGATGCAGCCGTGGCGGCCGGTTTCGTGCTGCAGGTCGTCGAGCCGCACCTGTGCGGACCCGGCGGGGACATGCCGGCCGTCATCTATTCGAAGAAGCGCGACAGGATCGAGGTCATATGCGCCCAGGGGCCCGCGCCGAGAAGGGCCACGATTGAGCACTACACCGCAGAAGGGCTTCGGCTGATCCCTGGCGACGGACTGCTCGCGACGGTCATCCCCGGCGCATTCGACGGCTGGATGCTGATGCTTCGCGACTATGGCACCATGTCAGTCCGGGACGTGCTGGAACCTGCCATCTACTATGCCGAGCAGGGGCATCCCGTGCTGCCGCGCGTCTCCGCGACGATCAAGGGGATGGCAACACTCTTCGAGAAGGAGTGGCCGACATCCTACCAGACCTGGCTGCCGGGCGGCTCGGTTCCCGAGCCTCTCTCCAACTTCCGGAATCCGGTGCTCGCCGAAACCTGGAAGCGCATCATTGCCGAAGCGGAATCCAGGTCCGGTCGCGAGGAGCAGGTCCAGGCCGCGCGCGACGCCTTCTATCGCGGCTTCGTTGCGGAAGCGATCGACCGCTACCTCCAGACCGCCGAGGTCATGGATGCCAGCAAGCAACGCCACAAGGGGGTGCTGACGGCGGAGGACATGGCAGGCTGGGAAGCAACCATCGAGGAGCCGCAGACCTACGACTACCACGACTGGACGATCGCCAAGACCGCCGCGTGGGGACAGGGCCCGGTGCTGCTGCAGTCGCTGGCACTGTTGAAGGACTTCGACATCGCGTCGATGGATCCGGCCGGCCCCGATTTCGTGCACACCCTGGTGGAATCGATGAAGCTCGCCTTCGCCGACCGGGAAGTCTACTACGGCGACGTCAACTTCTCCCAAGTGCCGATCGACCATCTGCTGTCGGACGCCTACAACCGCGAGCGCCGCAAGCTGATCGGGGCGCAGGCGTCACATGAACTGCGCCCGGGGCGCGTTCCCGGCTACGAAAACCAGTACGACCTCACGCTTGCCATGCTCGACGAGATGAGCGGCAAGGGCGCCGTCTACGAGCCGACCATGGCACACCTGTCAGAGAAGCGGGGCGACACCGTTCACATCGACGTCATCGACCGGTGGGGCAACATGGTCTCGACGACGCCATCCGGTGGCTGGCTGCAGTCGTCACCGATCGTGCCCGGGCTTGGCTTCGCCCTGAATTCGCGCGCGCAGATGTTCTGGCTGAAACCCGGCCTGCCGACATCGCTTGCGCCCGGCAAGCGGCCGCGCACGACCCTTACTCCATCGCTCGCACTTCACGAAGGACGCCCCACCCTTGCCTTTGGCACTCCGGGTGGTGACCAGCAGGATCAGTGGCAGCTGCCCTTCTTCCTCCGCTATGTCCATCACGGAAAGAACCTGCAGGCGGCGATCGACACACCTCTCTTCCACACGTCGCACTTCCCGGGCTCCTTCTATCCACGCACGAGCTCACCGGGGGAGATCATGGTCGAACGTAATATCGGCGCGGATGTCCTCGACGAGTTGCGGCGCCGCGGTCACAAGGTCACCGTAGCCGACCCGTGGACGGTGGGACGCCTCACGGCTGCAAGGCGTGATGCGGACGGGCTTCTTCGCGCAGCGGCGACACCACGGCTGATGCAGGCCTATGCCGCGGGAAGATAGTCGACGCGGACGACTTCACCGGCACAACCGCGGCGACACAGTTGCCTGAGGCCTCAGGGGCCGGTCCTGCGCATCCTCGGAGCGCTGCCGATCAACTGCCGGGTGTAGGGATCCTGCGGGCTGCCGAACAGGGCCTCCACGGGCCCCTGTTCCACCACCCGTCCCGAGCACATGACGGCGACCTGGTCGGCTATCGCCTCCACCACCGCGAGGTCGTGGCTAATGAACAGGTATGACAGGCCGAACCTCTGCTTCAACTCCTGCAGGAGCAGCAGGACCTGCGCCTGCACCGAGACATCCAGGGCGCTGACCGGCTCGTCCAGGATGAGGATCTGCGCCTCGGCCGCGAGCGACCGTGCAATGGCGATACGCTGCGCCTGTCCGCCCGAGAACTCGTGAGGATAGCGGCTCAGGGTGTCGGCCGGCATCTGGACCGCATCCATGAGGTCCGTCATCCGCGCCCGCCGCTTGCCCGCGCCATAGCCGTTCAGCAGTTTCAACGGCGTCTCCAGGATTTCGCCGATCGTCTTGCGCGGGTTGAGCGAGGCGACCGGATCCTGGAAGACGTATTGGACGACCTTGCCGAAGGCGCGTGCGCCCTGCCGGCGCAACTCACCCGCGTCTCGACCCGCAATCATCATGTCGCCGCTGGTTGGCTGTTCGAGCCCGACTACCATGCGGGCGAGCGTGCTCTTGCCCGAGCCGCTTTCGCCCACCACCGCAAGCGTTTCCCCGCTCCGCAGGGCGAGCGACACATGGTCCACCGCCGTCACCATATGGCGCCTGCCGCCGAACAGCGAACGACCGCCTCCGAAGGTCTTGGTCAGGTGACGAACCTCGAGCGCATCCTCCGTCATGCGCGGTTCTCCGACCGGAAGAGTACCGATACGCGTTCCAGGAAGGTCTTTCCCTGCCCGATCTCCGGAACACAGGCGATCAGCCGCTTCGTGTAATCGTGCTCCGGATTGGCTAGCACTGCGCGTGTTTCGCCCATCTCCACCACCGCACCGTCCTTCATCACGGCGACGCGGTCGCAGATCTCCGCCACCACGCCGAAGTCATGGGTGATGAACAGAAGCGCCATGCCCCGTTCCTTCTGCAGGTCCCTTAGCAGATCGAGGATCTGCGCCTGGACCGTGACATCCAGCGCCGTGGTTGGCTCGTCGGCAATGATGACATCCGGATCATTCGCGAGCGCCATGGCAATGCCGACCCGCTGGCGCTGCCCGCCGGAAAGCTGATGGGGGAAATGCCTTGCCCGCTCGCCGGCCTCCGGAATGCCGACCCGCTCTAGAAGCGCAATGCTGCGCTCCTGAAGGGAACGGCGGTCCAGCCTCTGATGGGCGGCGATTGCCTCCTCCACCTGCCGGCCGATGGGATGCATCGGATGCAGCGTCGTCAGCGGATCCTGGAAGATATAGGCAACCCGGCTTCCCCGGCAGGCAATCAGCTTCTTCTCCGGCATGGCGAGAACGTCCTCACCATGGAGATAGATTGCGCCGTTGCGAATGATGCCGGGCGGGGAATTCACGAGCCCCATGACAGACAGGGCCGTCACGCTCTTGCCCGACCCGCTCTCGCCGATCAATCCCAGGCACTCGCCCGGCTGAAGGTGAAGCGAGACGTCCTTCACGGCGGCCGAATAGTAGCCGTTGCGGGTGAAGCCTGTTTCCAGCCCCTGGACATCCAGCACGGCATCCGGGTTGGCGGACGCCGCCCTTGCGCGAGCGGGATCGACCGCCGTGCGGGGACCGGGGCGCAAAAGCGCGCCGGATCGGAGCCGAGGATCGAGCACGTCGCGGATGCCGTCACCTAGGACGTTCAAGCTGATGACGATCAGGAAGATCATCACGCCCGGCACGACGGAGACATGCGGCGCCGTGAAGAGCTGCGCCCTGCCCTCGCCGAGCATCGAGCCCAGGTCCGCCTGGGGCGGTTGCGCGCCGAGGCCGAGGAAGCTGAGGCCTGCCGTTTCCAGGATCATCCATCCTGCGGTCGTCGACATGGTGATGACGATCACCGGCAGGACGTTGGGGAGGATCTCGGTCCCAAGGATGGAGACATGGCCCTTGCCGGACAGACGTGCTGCATCGACAAACTCCGCATGGGACAGTGCCAGGGTCACGCCCCGGACGTTGCGGGCGAAGAAGGGGATGTTGACGACTGCGATCGCGTAGAGGGCGTTCATCAGCCCTGGCCCCAGCACCGCAACAATTGCAAGCGCCAAAAGGATGTAGGGAAAGGCCATCAGCATGTCGATGCCGCGCATCATCAGGTTGTCGGTCCGGCCGCCCGCATAGCCGGAGACGAGGCCGATCGCCGAACCGATCACTGCCGCGACCAGTGTTGCCGAAAAGCCGACGGTCATGGAGACGCGACTGCCCCAGATGAGGCGGCTGAGGATGTCGCGCCCCAACTCATCCGTGCCGAGAAGGTGACCCTCGGAGAGGACGGGTCGCAGCCGCTCCGCCGGCGCTGTTGCGTTCGGATCGGGCAGCGGCAGGATCGGTGCCAGGAGCGCGACCAGCACAAGCATTCCCAAGAGGCACAGCCCGATGGCCGCGAGGCGGTTATGTAGGAGCAGGCTCCAGGAGGAAACGCGCTGCGACCCCGCCTTCGGCGCCGGCACCACCATCAGACTGTCGGTCATGAGCGGATCCTTGGGTCAAGCATGGTTTGCAGAATGTCCGCCGCGAGGTTGAAGAGGACATAGCTCGCTGCGACGACGAGGACCCCGCCCTGGACCAGGAGTATGTCGCGGGTAGAGATCGCATTCACGAGCATGGCGCCGATACCGGGCCACTGGAAGACGGTTTCGATGTAGACGGCGCCGCCGAGCACGAAGCCAGCCTGAATCCCGATGACGGGGATGACGCTGACGAGCGCGGCACGGAAGGCGTGGCGGTAGACGACCTGCCGTTCCGGTACCCCCTTGGCACGGGCGGTGCGGACAAAATCCTGGCGGAGCACCTCCAGCATGGCAGCGCGCGTCAGCCGGGCTATGACACCGGCGGCGACAACAGCGAGGGTCGCGGCGGGCAGGATCAGGTGGAGCAGAAGGTCCTTCAGGTCACCGCCCCCATAGATCGCATACATCCCGCTTGCCGGTAGCAGCCGCCACTTCACTGCGAACAGCAGAATGAGGATCAGCCCGAGCCAGAAGGACGGCATGGATATGCCGGCGAGGACCGCGAAGGTGATGAGCTTGTCGGCCCAACCGAACTGGCGGACCGCCGAGACGACACCTGCGAGAAGACCGATGATCGAGCAGAGGATGAGCGACACGCCGGCAAGGACAAGCGTCGCCTGGAACCGTTCCAGCACCTCGTCGAGGACAGGACGATTGAGCGCAAAGGAGCGACCGAAGTCTCCCTGGAGGACATTCCCGATCCAGATGAAGTACTGCTGCACCAACGGCTTATCGAGCCCAAGATCACGATTGATGCGCTCGACATTCTCCGGGGTTGCATAGGCGCCGAGTATGGCGGTCGCGGGATCGCCGGGGATCATCGACATCACCAGGAAGACGATGACGGAGAGGCCGAACAGAACGGGAAAGACCGAAAGCAGCCGCTTGGCGACATAGGCAGGCATGAACAGCCTCCGAAAGGGTTCGCCGGTCCCCGTCAGGGAACCGGCAAATGCAGGGACGGCTACTTGGTGACGTCCTTCAGGTGCAGGAGGAACGACGGCTGGAGCTTGAAGCCTTGTACGGCCGCGGTCGTCACCGCGTTCTGGACCCAGTTCGCCACGAAGAGCCAGGGCGCATCCTCATGGACGATCTCCTGCACTTTCGCATAAAGCTCGGCGCGCTCAGCCTGGTCGGTGGAGGTCCGGGCCTTGGCAAGCAGCTCGTCGACCTCCGGGTTGGAATAGTAGCCGGAGTTGAAGCCACCATTCTCCGGCGAGGCGTCGGTGCGAAGGGTCAGATAGGGTACCGTGTCGGGGTCGTTGGTCATCCAGGCCATCTCGGCCATGTCGGCCTTGCCTTCCAGCCCTTCGTTCACCCGCCCCAGGAACGTGTTCCACTCGTAGCTCTCTATGGAGACATCGAAACCGACGGCCTGCAGGTCCGCCTGTATGGCGGCACCCATGGTGACGGGGTTGAGCATTCCCGACCCGCCCTCGGTCACGTAGAAGGTGATCTTCGGATTTTCGACGCCTGCCTCGGCGAGCAGCTGCTTCGCTCGCTCCGGGTCGTGGGGGTAGGGCTCCACAGAGCTTTCGACCCAATTGAAGGCGGGCGGGATCGGCCCCGCGGCAACGGTGGCGGTGCCCTGAAGCACATCGTTGACGAGGGTTTCCTTGTTGACAGCATAGTTCGCAGCCTGCCGGACAAGCTTGTCGGCGAAGGGGCCCTGCTTGGTGTTGAGGATGGCGAACCACACATGCGGGCCGGCCTGCTCCACAACATTCAGGTTAGCGTCGGAGCGGAATGACGCCAGGTTGTCCGGCGGCACTTCCACCATGATGTCGATGCCGCCTGCCATCATTTCCGCGATGCGGGTGTTGGCATCGGTGATCGGTCTAAAGACAACTGCCTCCAGCGCCGGCGCGCCATCCCAGTAATCCTTGTTGCGTTCGGCAGCCACGAGCTGGTTGGACTTCCACTCCGCGAACTTGAAGGGCCCGGTGCCAGACGGATTGCGTCCAAAATCCTTGCCGTGCTGCTCCACTGCCGCCGGCGAGACGATCAGGCCTGTCGGATAGGCGAGGTTGGACAGGAAGGGCGCGAAAGGTTCGTTCAGCTTGAATTCAACGGTGCTGTCGTCGATGACGTTCACCGCCTCGACGGCCGAGAAATTGAAGGACAGCGGGAAAGGCCCGGTATCGTGGAAGGGATGATCTTCCTTGAGCATCCGGTCGAAGTTGAACTTCACCGCCTCGGCATTGAACGTGGAACCGTCATGGAACGTGACGCCTTGCCGGAGCTTGAAGGTATAGGTCTTCCCGTCATCGGAGATTGTCCAGCTTTCCGCCAGCGCCGGCTCTACCTCGAGGGTCCCATCCTTGTAACGGACGAGCCCGTCATAAAGGTTGACCAGGATACGGAAGTCATTCGTTGCAGTGACTGCATGAGGATCGAGCGACTTCGGCTCGGCGATCTGCCCGACGACCAGAACATTCGGGGGTGTCTGCGCTGCCGCCGAAACGCCGAGCAGCGCAAGCGCGGCGACAACGGCCGCGCGGTGAAACAGCCTCTTCATGGGGAAGATCCTTTCGATTTGGCCCGTTTAGCGGGTAACTTAACCCCCTGATCCGCGATGGCAAGGATGAAGGGTCCACGCATGGCGGGTTGCAGCTATCGCCCAAGCGTGCCGCCAGCTCCTCCTGTCATTCCTGCATGGTTCTGGGCCGGTCGGTTGCGCAGTGGGATTGCGCCTCTCGGTTCATTGCAAGAGCGTGCGCAACCTCGAGGCCCGTTCAACGGACGGAGAATTCCTGAGCGCGGATATAGAGGGTCCTGAGCCCACCCAAGTGGTTGGCGGCGAAGGCCTTCAGCGCTCCGTCCTGCCCGGTCTGCTGATACTCCTCTATCAGCTGGATCATGCTTTCCAGCGCCAGCACCTGGGCTGAGAAGTAGGCGTTGCTGAACTGCTCCTCTGCTGCCGTGTCGAGAGCCTGAAGCTTGTTCTGATATTCCTGAGACAGTTCGGGCGAGGGATCGAGGCCCTCCTCTCTGATCGCTTCCACAAGCTCCACCCCGAACCCTTGCCGCATCTGATCCGTTACCGTCTGGGCGAAGGTCTTGACGAATTCCTCCTGTCCGCGAGACGCCGCAACCTCTGCCGACTTCAGCACGAAGTTGCTCAGGCTGGTCAGACGGTCGGCGAACATCCGCTTCTCATCCTGCTGGGCAAAAGCCGGCGCGAGGCCAGCCGGCAGGAACAGCAGGACAAGAATTAATATGCCGGGGATAGACCTGTACATCCGAATACCTTCCGTTGGGACGATCGCTATCGCGCCCGCGATCCGAAGCGCGAGGCACAAGGAGCGAACCGGATCGACCCTCCGAAGTTCCACCGACGGGCATAGTCGTCCGCGAGCGACGTGAATGCCCCCATCATGGCCGAGCTGATGGGGACCGCTCGACCGGCAGAGCCCGGTTCAGCCGGCGATCAGCCGTGGCAGCCAGAGCGAGATTACCGGAAAGGCAATCAACAGTGCCAGCCGTACAAGCTCGCCCAGGAAGAACGGGGCCACACCCTTGAATGTCTGGCTCATCGGCACGTCCTTCGCCAGGGAACTGATGACAAACACGTTCATCCCGACAGGCGGCGTGATCAACCCGAGCTCCACGACGATCAGCGCCAGGACGCCGAACCAGATCTTCACGTCCTCTGTCGGCATGCCGAAATCGAGTTCGCTCACCACCGGCCAGAAGAAGGGCATGACCAGCAGGATCATCGACATCGAATCCATGAGGCAGCCCAGGACGATCAGCGCAAGAAGCAGCAGGATGAGGATCACCATCGGCGAGAGGCCAGAATTGACCATCATCTCCGCGGCGGCCTGGGGCACGCCGCCCCGGGACATGAAGATCTTCAGGAGTTCGGCGCCGAACAGGATCAGATAGATCATCCCGCTGGTTTTCGCCGTCTCCAGCAGCGCCCAGCGATAATCGGACAGGCGCACGCCACGCCTGAGTGACCCGTAGAGCGCCACCAGGGCGACACCGACGGCCGCAGCCGGAGTCGGATTGTAGAGACCGACATAGATGCCACCGATGACGATGACGAAGATGCCGAGGACGGGAACGACTCCCAAGGTGGCCGAAATCCACTCCGACCAGGAGATCCTGTCTCCGGCCGGACCGGAATCCGGGACGACCCGCACGTAGATTGCGATCACCAGGATGAAGAGCACGACGGCGATCAAACCGGGGAACAGTGCGGCGGCGAACATGGAGACGATATTCGCCTCGACAATGACCGCATACACGACAAGAACGACCGAAGGCGGTATCAGGATTCCCAGAAGGCCGCCAGCCGCCAGCGTGCCGGTCGCCAGCGCGCCGGAATAGCGGTACCGCTTCAACTCGGGAAGGGCCACCTGGCCCATGGTGGTGGCCGTCGCCAGCGATGAACCGCAGACGGCGCCGAACCCCGCGCAGGCGGCAATGGCAGACATGGCGACGCCGCCGCGCATACGCCCGAACCAGGCGTTGGCGGCGCGGAAAAGGTCCTGCGACAGGCCAGCGCGGGTGGCGATGTAGCCCATCAGCACGAACATCGGGATGACCGACATGTCATATTTGGAGAACTGGCTGAAACCGAGCGTCTTCAACTGGTTGAGAAGTACCGCGTGGCCGTTCAGGGCGACGGTCCCAAGCGCGCCGACAAGGATCATCGCATAGGCAATCGGCATCCGTATGCCGATGAGGATGACAAGCGCTGCAAGGCCCACAAGCCCGAGTAGGAGACTCTGATCCATGCGTCACATACGTTCCTGCTGTGGGTGAGCGATGTCCCGATAGCTCTCAGCCAGCGTCACCAGCGACGCCAGGACAAGGAGCAGGAGGGAGATGACGATCGGGATGAAAGCGTAGCCGATCGGGATCTGCAGGATTGCCGTCTGATAGTCGTATTCGAACTGGTCGAGCGTCCCGATCCAGGTTCTCCACGCCATGATGGCCGCAAAGACCAACGCCACGAGCGCGGAGAGCAAGATCAATACCGCACGCGAACGCCGTTTCAGTCCCGATGTGAAGATATCCGCGGTGACGTTGGCATCGGTCAACTGGCAGTATGGCAGGAAGCAGAAGACGCCGACCGCGACACCCAGCTCGGTCAGTTCGAAGTCTCCGGGCAACGGGTTGCCGAACGCACCCGTGATGACGCTGATCGTCTGAATGGCTACCACCAGGAGAATGACGACGCCACCGGCGAGCGCCCAGGCGGTGATGATGCGGTGGGTGAGGCCTTTCAGCCCCACCCCCCTATTGCCGGCTCGTCCGACCGCCATCGTCTTACTTGGCCGAATTGGCCGAGATCAATTCCCGGGCCTTGCTCACCAGGGTCGCGCCGTCGATCCCCTTGCCATCGACCTCCTTGACCCAGCGATCGACGACCGGTTCAAGCACCGTCTGGAAGGCTTGTGTCTCTTCCTCGGTCAGCTGGATATGGGTGTTGCCGGCGTCCGTGGCGACCTTGATGCCGCCGTCGTCGATCTGCCGCCAGATATCGGCGGCCTTCGCCAGCCACTCCTCGTTGGAGTTATCGACGAATGCCTTCTGAACATCTTCGGGCAGCGAGTTCCACTTGTCCAGATTCATCGACACCTGGAAGATCGTGGTGCCGAAGCGGGTCATGTCGTGACCCTCGACCTGGTACTCGGTCTGATCCTGGAGCTTCAGGGCCGGGATGATCTCCCAGGGGATCAGGGCGCCGTCGACCACGCCCTTCGAGAAGGCCTGCGGGATATCCGGAACCGGCATGGCCGCCGGCGCCGCGCCGAGGGCTTCGATGACCCATGCGCCGGTGCGGGTTGGAATGCGCATCTTCTTCCCGGCCAGGTCTTCCGGCTTGCGGACTTCGTCCTTGACCATCTGGATGGCCTGGCCTGCATGGCTGTGCAGGAACATCACCTTCACGCCCTTGTACTCTTCGGCAAGGTGCTCGTCGAACATCGCGCGGATCGCCAGATTGGTCGCCTTGATGTCGTTGGTGTGGATGAAGGGAAGTTCGAAGACTTCCGTGCGCGGGAAAAGCCCCGGCGTGTAGCCATTGACCGTCCAGATGAGGTCAACGACGCCGTCGCGAACCTGGCTGATCAGTTCCGGGGGGGCGCCGCCGAGCGACATCGAGGGATAGATCTCGATCTTGACCTTGCCGCCGCTGGCTTCCTCGATGGATTTCGCCCAAGGCTCCAGCATCTGGGTCTGGGCCGGCGACTTCGGGCCCAGGAAATGATGGAGTTTCAGGGTGAATTCCTGCGCGAACGCCGAAGCGCTCAACGCGGTCGTGGCCATGGCCGCCACCAGCAGTGTCTTCAAGGTTTTCATTGGCATTTCCTCCCTGTTTAGCCTCTGAAGCGCCGGCATTGCCGGCATGTTATCACGCCACCCGTATGTCGAGCAGCGCAGTGCGCTTGTTCTGCATCACCTCCGTGACCGCAGCCTCCAGGGCCGCAGGCAGGTCGGCACGTTCCGTGACCTTCCGTCCCCATGCATTGCTGGCTTCGGCAATCTTGGTGAAATCCGGACTGGGCGAAAGCCCGGTCAGCGGCATCTGGTTCGCCTTGGCCGCATAGCCCTCCGGATACATCATGGTCACGGATTGCCGCACTGCCCCCCATTCCGCATTGTTGAGGATCAGGATCAGCACAGGAATATCGTAGGCTTCCATGATCTGATGGCAGGCCACGGGATTGGCGAACATATATGATCCGTCGCCCAGCGTCGCGACCACCAGCCTGTCGGGCCGAGCAAGCTTCATTCCCATTGCGCAGGGAAGAGACCAGCCAAGGCCGCCGGAATGCGGCTCCTGGTACCATGCCTGCGGGTGATCAAGCGTCATCGGAGCGAGCGGACATCCGAGTTCCGACAGCACTGTCGCCTCATGTGCCTTCAGCGCTTCGGACAGGCACCAGGCCACATGGGCCTTCGTCATCCGCGGCCCGTCTTCGTCGCGCGCAACGGCAATCTCCGTTTCGCGCTGCTCCGTCAGCCTTGTCCGCAAGGGCCTTGCCCGCGCTTCACGGCCTGCCGGATCGGGATCACCCAGCTTTTCCATTGCAGCGGCCAGCGCAACCAGACCGGCCGAGGTTTCCGTCGCGATCGAGAGATCGGAGCGGAAGTTGCGCACCGGGAAGCGGCTGAAGAGCGGGTTGGGGCCGAGGTGAATGACCTTTGCAGCCGCGGGCGGCGAATGGATCTCCGGCATCCACGGCGCCAGCGCGTCTATGACCAGTACGACATCAGCGTCCTCGAGCCACGGAGCCGGATCGGCACCGGCCCACATCGGATGACTGGTCGGCAGGCCGATTTGCGTCGCCCAGTAATGGACCACGGGAATGGAGAAGCGGTCTGCCAGTTGCGAAAGCGCTGCGAAGCCCTCGGCGTCACCTGCACCGCGTTGCACGAAGATGACCGGCTTCCTCGCTCCCACCAGCCATTCCGCCGCCTGACTAATATCGCTCGCCGAGGCTTCGACGCGCGCGGGCCTAATCGTCGGCGTTGCGGCGGTTGCGGATGCATCGATCGTCTCGCTCAGGACTTCGCGCGGCAGGCTGAGATAGACCGGGCCCTTCGGGGTGGAGTTCGCGATCGCGTGGCCGCGGTCGAGCATATCCGATACCTGCTCGGGAAACCGCAGCTCGTAGTCCCACTTGGCGGCCTCCCGCACGAGTGCGGTCTGATCGCGCATCTCCTGACCCCAGCCGATCGGAACCGTACGCGCACCGAAGCGGCCTTTTTCCACGGTCGGTGTCCGGCCTGACATGAGAAGCATCGGAACGTGATCCGTGGCCGCATTGAGCGCACCGATCGCGCCGTTGGCGAGGCCGACATTAGTGTGCAGGATGACCGCCTGCGCCTTGCCGGACAGGAAATAATAGCCATGGGCCATGCCCATGGCTGCATGCTCGTGCGGAATGGTGATGGCCTGCGGCAGCGCAACGCCAGACGCTGCCGCTTCGGCCAGGCCCTCGATGATGGGCGGGAAATCGGTCCCGGAATTTGCGAACACGTAGTCGACGCCAAGCGTCTTCAGCCGGCTGAAGATAACACTGCCGGCTACCACCTGCCCATCGCCACTCCTCAACGCATCCACCCAGGCCCTCCGATCTGCTTGACATTTCACATAATGAAATACTAATTTCAATATCACGCTCTTTTGCACGTTGTGTCAAGCAGCTTCCAGCAAGTTTGCAGGAACGGTCAGGACCCCATGAGTACGCCCCTCAACAACTCGATCCTCAAGGCAGTCAGCATACTCGACCTTTTCGACGACAAGAGGCAGGAACTGACAGCCCGAGATGTGGCTGAACTTGGGGATATGAACGGCATCACGGCTCATCGGCTCTTGAGAACGCTGGCCGAAGCGGGCCTGCTGACTTCCCCCCGAAAGGGCCTGTACCGACTTGGAAGCAAGCTGATCGACTACGGGGAGAGGGCCAAGAGCTTCAGCCGCCTAGCGGCCCAGATCCAGCCCTTTCTCAATGGGCTGGCCGCGGAGACCAAGGAAGGAGCAATGGCAACGACCTTCGATGGGTCGGTGATCACCTGCATCGCGGCCGCCCATTCAGACCAGACCTTCAGCTTCAATGCGCGCGTGGGCGCCCGCATGGAGGCCTATGCGACAGCCAACGGCAAGCTGTGGCTGGCCATGTCCGAGCCGACCATGCTCAAAAGCTACCTGAACGCTACGGATCTGACGCCGCTTTCGGCAGACACCGTCTCCGATCCTGACGTTCTTTCACAGGAGCTGGAAACCATCCGCGGACAAGGCTTTGCCACGAACTACGGCGAGCGAGAGACGGGGCTCTCGGCCATCGCCGTCCCAGTCAAGACAGCGGCCGGCCACATGGTGGCGGGCATTTCCATATTCGGACCGTCCGCCCGCCTGACTGCCGACCGCCTGGCAAGCCTCCTGCCACTCCTGCAATCGACCGCCGACAAGATCAGACAGGTTCTCTGAGTGGTCTTCAGTCGTAAGCTAGCGCTTACATTTCGCACCCGCAGTGCAGCGGTCAGTCAGAAATCGGGAAAGCAAAACCGGCTTTCACGCGGTCCATCACCACCATGGTCTTGAACCCCTTGATGTCGTGGTTCTCGTAGAAGAACCGGCGGGTAAAGGCCTCATAGTCCTCCATGTCCTTCGCTGTGATGACCAGGATGAAGTCTGCATCGCCGGTGACATAGTAGCCGATCATCACTTCCTTCGTTGCCCGGATCGCGGCCTTGAACCGATCGACGATATCCGCCCGTTCGCGTTCAAGGGAGACGAGGACGATCATCGTGATGCCGCGTCCGGCGGCCTTGGGCGAGACGATGGATACGTCGGCCTCGATCACGCCTTCCTCACGCAACCGCTTCAATCGCCGCTGGCAGGCAGTCGGTGAAAGATTGACGATCTGCGCCAGCTCGTCCGACGTCAGCCGGTTGTTCTTCTGAACGGCTTCAAGCAGAGCCCGGTCAGCTCTATCAAGCGAGGTCATGCAGAATTCCTGCGTCTATGGCGGAAATAAGCTCAATTCCTGCACCGCCTTACTTGGCGACGCAGCCTCTCGATCTTCGTCCGAGACTAGACTGCGTGTAAACCCCCTGGAGGCCCCATGGAAGGCATCGCTATTGCTGCCCTGAAAAACCTGCACCGACCGGATCTGCTCGAAAGCCGCGCCTTCTTGAACGGCGAGTGGATGGAGCGCCGCGAAACCCTGCGCGTCATCGATCCGGCGACACAGGAACCTCTCGCCGACGTCGCTGCCTGCTCGCTGCCGGATGCTGACGCCGCTGTGGAAACAGCGAGACGCGCCTTCCTCGACTGGCGCGACAGGCTGCCGGCTGCACGTGGGGAGATCCTGCGGACCTGGGCGAGGCTGATGCGGGAGAACGCGCAGGACCTTGCCGTCATCATGACCTGCGAACAGGGCAAGCCGCTGGCGGAATCCCTGGGCGAGATTTCCTATGCGGCAAATTTCCTGGACTGGTTTGCCGCCGAGGGCGAGCGCGCCTACGGCGAGACGATGCCCAGCCATCTGCCCGGCAGCCGCCTTTCGGTGCAGATGCAGCCTCTCGGCGTCACCGTCGCCATCACGCCCTGGAATTTTCCCTCCGCCATGATCACCCGCAAGGCTGGCGCCGCTCTCGCGGCCGGCTGCACGATGATCGTCAAACCCGCACCCGAAACGCCGCTTTCGGCGCTTGCCCTGGCCAAGCTCGCCGAGGAGGCCGGAGTGCCGGCGGGCGTCTTCCAGGTCCTCACCGGCGAGGCTGCACCACTGGCCCGCCGCCTCCTGGAAAACACCGAGGTGCGGGCATTTTCGTTCACCGGCTCAACCGAGGTCGGGCGCATCCTGCTTACCCAATCCGCCGCGACGGTGAAGAAGTCCTCGCTGGAACTCGGTGGCCATGCGCCGTTTATCCTGTTCGACGATGCTGACATTTCCAGATCCGTCAGCGATTGTATCAAGGCGAAGTTCGCCACGTCCGGCCAGGACTGCCTTGCCGCCAATCGCATCTACGTCCAGCGCCGCATCTACGATCGCTTTGTCGAGCAGTTCGCCAAAGCGACCTCCCAGCTCAACGTCGGGCACGGCCTTGAACTCGACGTCGATATCGGCCCGATGACGCGCCCCTCGGTCGGGGAAAAGTGCCGCCAGCAGATCGCGCAGGCCCTTTCAGCCGGCGCGCGTCTCGTCTGCGGGGGGCAGGACAGCCTACTCGGCGGCAATTTCGTCACGCCCACCGTGCTTGCCGATGTCACCGACGACATGCTGATCGCACGGGAGGAGACTTTCGGGCCGGTAGCCGCGATCCTTCCCTTCGACGACGAGGCGGAGGTGCTGGCCCGTGCCAATGCGAGCGAAATGGCACTCGCAGCCTATGTCTACACAAACGATCTGGGCCGCGCGATGCGTCTTACCGACCGGCTCGAATACGGGATGGTTGCCGTCAACACACCCAAGTTCACCGGCGCGCCGATCCCCTTCGGGGGCTGGAAGCAATCGGGACTTGGCCGTGAGGGGTCACGCCACGGCCTGCTGGAATATCTCGAGGCAAAATACGTCTGCTTCGGCAACCTCGCTGCATGAAAGGAGCCTCTCCATGACCATGAACCTTAACCAGATCGCCGAGATGGACCGCAATTCGGTCCTACATCCCTTCACGCAGCTCAAGGACTTCGCCTCCGGCAAGATGGGCGACCCGACCATCGTCGAGACCGGCAAGGGCATCCGCATCCAGGATGCACACGGCAAGGAACTGATCGACGGTTTCGCCGGGCTCTACTGCGTCAATGTCGGATATGGCCGGACGGAAGTCGCCGAGGCCATTTCCCGCCAGGCCTACCGCCTCGCCTACTACCACTCCTATGCCGCCCACACGACGGATGAACTGGCGATCCTCTCCGATCGCCTGGTGAAGATGGCACCGGGCAAGATGAGCAAGGTGTTCTATGGGATGTCCGGCTCGGACGCCAACGAGACCCAGGCCAAGCTCGTCTGGTACTACAGCAACCTGCGCGGCAAGCCGAACAAGAAGAAGATCATTTCCCGCGAGCGCGGCTATCACGGCTGCAGCGTCGTTTCCAGTTCCATGACCGGCATGAGCTTCTATCACGACCACATGGACCTGCCGCGCGCAGGCATTCTCCATACCGGAGCGCCACATCACTACTGGGGCGCGGAAGCAGGCGAGACGGAGCAGGAATTCTCCAAGCGTCGCGCAGATGAGCTCGAGGCTCTGATCCTGCGCGAGGATCCGGACACGATCGGTGCCTTCATCGCCGAACCCGTTCTCGGCACCGGAGGCATCACGCCGCCGCCGCAGGGCTATTGGGAGGAAGTGCAAAAGGTGCTGGGAAACTACGACATCCTGCTCATCGCCGACGAGGTCATTACCGGCTTCGGGCGCACCGGCTCGATGTTCGGATCGCAGCATTACGGCATCGAACCCGACCTGATCACCGTCGCGAAGGGACTGACCTCCGCCTATTTCCCGCTCTCGGGCGCAATCGTCGGCGAGAAGGTGTTCAAGGTGCTGGAAGACGGCGCCGACCGCGTCGGCGCATTCTCCCATGGCTATACCTATTCGGGCCACCCGATCGGCGCCGCCGCGGCCAACGCCGTCCTCGACATTGTCGAGAAGGAGGACCTTCCGGGCAATGCCCGCACAGTGGGCAGCTATTTCCAGGAGCAGCTGAAGGCGAAGTTCTCACAGCTCCCGATCGTCGGCGAAGTACGCGGCGTCGGACTGATGGGGGCGATTGAGTTCGTCGCAGACCGGGAGAAGAAGACGCGGTTCAAGCCGAACCTGACGGTCGGAGCACGCGTGTCGAAGGCGGCGCGCGAGCGCGGCCTCATCGCCCGCGCCATGCCGCATGGCGACATCCTTGGCTTCGCACCGCCGCTGGTGACGACGAAGGCCGAGGTCGACGAGATCGTCTCCATTGCCGAGGCCGCGGTTCGTGCCGTCATGGACGATCTGGTGCGAGCCGGCGAAGTCGTTTGACCTGTCTGGTCCGGCGGCCTTTGCCCTAGGTCACTGCTGCTCTCATCCACAGCCCGTGCCTATGCGGAAGGCAAAGGCACCATGAGACTTGCATAATGCTTCATCTTTTGCACTGAAGCATGCATAATGTCATGAAATCATGTTCTCGAATAACGAGTCAATTTCATGCGTCGCCAAGCCAATCCGCTCGCCACCGGTCCATTTCTCGCGACAAGACCAGTGGCGTGGCGGCCGGACCTCACCAAGCAGAAGGGTGTAACGAAGCACGCGGCGCTGACCGAGCGCATCATCGCCGACATCGATGCCGGCGTGCTGAAGCCGATGGATCGCATGCCGACGCATCGCGACCTGGCGCGCGATCTCGGTCTTTCCGTCCAGACCGTCAGCCTCTCCTACAAGGAAGCGGAACGGCTGGGTTTTCTTAGTGGCGAGATTGGCCGCGGCACCTTCGTCAAGGCGCGGGTGACCGACCGCGCCGGGCGGATGATGCTCGATCACAGCCCCAACGAGGTGCTCGACCTTTCCATTATCCGCGGGGTTTATCTCGACGAGCATGAGGCGGCCTGCCGCGAGATCTTCCACGAGCTTGCCGAAAGCGACACTGCAAGCTTCATGCGCCCCTGTAGGCCGATAGCCGGCCTTGAGCGGCATCGCGAGACGGCGCGCCTCTGGCTGCGCAGACTGGGCCTCACGGCCGGTGCCGATCGCATCCTCGTCACCAATGGCGCAGCCCACGGCATCTTTCTCGCGTTGAGTTGCATCGTGCGCTCCGGCGACGTCGTCCTGTGCGAGAACCTGACCGATCACGGCATCATCGGTCTCTCCAACGTCCTTGGCTTCAGCCTAAAGGGCCTGCCCACGGACAGCGAGGGCATCCTGCCTGACGCGCTGGAGGCGGCTTGTGCTGCGGGCGGCGTCCGGGCGATGGTTTTGATTCCCACCCTCAACAACCCAACGGGGCACCTCATGGGGGCGGTACGGCGGCAGGAGATCGCCGCCATTGCCGCTCGCTACGGGATCTTCGTTGTCGAGGATGAAGTCTGCCGCCCGATGATCGACGAGGATCTCCCGTCGGTCGCGGAGATGCTGCCGGAGCTCGGCTTCTTCGTCACCAGCTTCACCAAGACGGTGCTGACGGGACTGCGCGTCGGCTATCTGGTGGTCCCCCCGTCCTATTCGATCCGCGCTGCGTCGATCCTGCGCGTGTCGAGCTGGAGCGGCACCTATCTGACCGGCGAGATCGCGACCCGCTGGATCGAGAACGGCACGGCCCAGAAGCTGCTCGACGTCCAGCGCCGGGAAGCCCGCGCGCGCCAGTCCGTCGCGGCTACAGTCCTGAAGGGCCATATCGCCTCCAGTCACCCGCTCGCACTTTGCGCCTGGCTGAAGGTCCCGGCTCACTGGACGGAGGACGGGCTGGTGCGCGCACTCGCCAACCAGAACGTCGCCGTCTCGCCGTCGGAACCCTTCATCGCCGGCCCCGGCCACGGCGGCGGCATCCGCATCTGCCTTGGCGGACGAATGAGTCACGCGACACTCAGCAGTGCGCTGACGACCGTGCGCCACACTTTCGAGCAGCTGCCGCCCGTCTACGATATAGGCTCCATCGGCTGATGGATTGAAACGGAATCATTGAATCATGACAATATAATAATTGACATGATTTTTCTTCGCTCCCAACATGACAATCATGAAGAGCGCGAGCCCGTCCAGAGTGATCGAGAATCCTGTTCCGCCGGTTTCGCTGAGGGCCGTTGAACGGGCTGCCACACGCATTGCGGGCCGGGTGGTGCGCACGCCTCTCATTCCCTCTCCCAGCCTGTCCAAACGCGCGGGTCAGGCCGTCCATCTCAAGCTCGAGACACGGCAGCCAATTGGTGCATTCAAGCTGCGCGGCGCCATGAACGCCATTCTGTCGCTCGAGGACGGGGCAAGGAGGCGCGGTCTCGTCACTGCCTCAACCGGCAATCACGGTCGCGCCGTCGCCTATGCCGCACGCGAGCTCGGCGTGGCGGCCACCATCTGCATGTCATCGCTGGTTCCGGCGAACAAGGTCGAGGCTATCCGTTCGCTCGGTGCCGACATTCGTATCGTCGGCGTCTCCCAGGACGATGCACAGGATGAGGTCGAGCGCTTGGTGCAGACGTTGCGCCTCACTCCGATCCCGCCCTTTGACGACGTCGACGTCGTGGCTGGTCAGGGCACGATCGGCCTTGAACTCGTTGAGGACCTGCCGGATCTCGCGACCGTGCTCGTTCCACTTTCCGGCGGCGGACTGGCGGGTGGTATTGCGGTCGCGGTGAAGGCCTTGAAGCCGCAGGCACGCATTATCGGCATTTCCATGGAGCGCGGTGCGGCCATGCATGCGGCCATCGCGGCCGGCAAGCCCGTCGCCACCCGCGAGGAGGAGACGCTGGCAGACTCGCTCGGGGGCGGCATCGGGCTATCAAACCGCGTCACCTTCGCCCTCTGCCGCAACCTTCTCGATGGCATCGTCCTGCTGACGGAGGACGAGATCGCGGCCGGCATCCGGCATGCGGCTCGCGAAGAAGACGAGGTCGTGGAGGGGGCGGGAGCAGTCGGCATCGCCGCCATCCTGGCGGACAAGGTTCAACTCTTTGGCCCTACTGCCGTCATCGTTTCCGGCGGCAACATCGATCCGGAGATACACCGAAACCTCATTGGGAGGAGCACCCGATGAGCCGTATCCGCATCCTTACGGAAGGGGATCTCCGCGCCATAGTGAAGCTCGACGCTTCTGCCGTCGATTGCGTGGAGCAGGCCTTTGCGGCGCTTGCCACCAAACCTGTCTCAATGCCCCCGATCCTGCGCCTCGACATCCCGGAATTTCGCGGCGAGGTGGACGTCAAGACCGCCTATGTTCCGGGCTTCGACAGCTTCGCCATCAAGGTCAGCCCCGGGTTCTTCGACAATCCCAAGCTCGGCCTGCCCAGCCTCAACGGGCTGATGATCCTGCTGAGCGCCAGAACCGGGCTGGTTGAGGCCCTGCTGCTCGACAACGGTTATCTCACCGACGTGCGCACGGCCGCCGCGGGTGCTGTCGCCGCCCGCCATCTTTCGCGCGAGGACGGCTCGGTTGCCGCAATCTTCGGCGCGGGGATGCAGGCGCGGTTGCAGCTTCAAGCTCTGGCGCTGGTGCGGCCGATCCGGTCGGCCCGTATCTGGGCCCGTGATCCCGGAAAGGCGCAAAGGCTTGCCGACACGTTCGCCCGTGAGCAGGGCATTGAGGTCACTGCCGTGGCCGATCCGCGCGAGGCGACAAGCGGCGCCCACATCATCGTCACCACCACCCCGGCGGAGAAGCCGATCCTGAGGGCGGAGTGGTTGGAGCCGGGCCAGCACCTGACTGCGATGGGCTCGGACGCCGAGCACAAGAACGAGATCGATCCGGCTGTTCTTGCTCGGGCAACCTATGTCGCAGACCGGATCACGCAGACACGCATCCTCGGCGAACTGCATCATGCCATCGACGCTGGGACTGCAACCGCGGACCAGCCGTTCGCGGAACTTGGAGCCGTCATCGCCGGCAAGGCCATGGGGCGGACCGGACCTAAGGATATCACCTTCGCCGACCTTACCGGGACCGGCGTGCAGGATACCGCAATTGCCAATCTCGCGCTCGCCCGCGCAGCAGATGCAGGATGCGGCCAGACAATCGAGAATAATGTGAACAAGGGAGATGCGGCGTGAGCGTGACGCTGAACTTTACGCGCGTGGAATATGCCGAGCGCTTGTCCAAGACCCGTCGCGCCATGGAGAAGGGCGGGATCGATCTCCTGATCGTCACCGATCCGTCCAACATGCACTGGCTGACCGGATATGACGGCTGGTCCTTCTACGTGCATCAATGCGTGCTGGTGCCGCCGAGCGGCGACCCCATCTGGTACGGTCGCAAGCAGGATGCCAACGGCGCCAAGCGCACCGCCTATCTCGAGCACGACAATATCATCGGATATCCCGACCATTACGTGCAGTCGACGGAGCGCCACCCAATGGATCTGCTGTCGCAGATCATCGGCGAGCGCAAATGGTCCGGCCTCACGGTCGGCGTCGAGATGGACAACTACTATTTTTCGGCGGCCGCTTTCGCTTCCCTCCAAAAGCATCTGCCGAATGCCCGCTTCAAGGATGCGGCTGGCCTCGTCAACTGGCAGCGCGCCGTCAAGAGCCCGACCGAGCTCGACTACATGCGCAAGGCCGGCAAGATCGTCGAACTGATGCACAAGCGGATCGTCGACGTCGTCGAGCCGGGCATGCGCAAGTGCGACCTCGTCGCCGAGATCTACGATGCAGGCATACGCGGCACCGCCGAGTTCGGTGGGGATTATCCGGCGATCGTCCCGCTTCTGCCGTCGGGGGCGGATGCGTCGGCGCCGCACCTGACATGGGACGACAAGCCGATGCGTTCGGGCGAAGGTACGTTCTTCGAGATTGCCGGCGCCTACAAGCGCTACCACTGCCCGCTCTCGCGCACCGTCTTTCTGGGCAAGCCGACGCAGGCTTTCCTCGATGCGGAACAGGCGACGCTGGAAGGGATGGAGGCGGGCCTTGCCGCTGCAAAGCCCGGCAATGCCTGCGAGGACATCGCCAATGCCTTCTTCGCGGTGTTGAAGAAATACGGGATCATCAAGGACAACCGGACCGGCTACCCGATCGGACTTTCCTACCCGCCGGACTGGGGCGAGCGCACGATGAGCCTGCGCCCCGGCGACCGGACGGAGTTGAAGCCCGGCATGACGTTCCATTTCATGACAGGCCTGTGGCTCGAAGATATGGGGCTGGAAATCACCGAGAGCATTGCGATCACCAAAACCGGCGTCGAATGTCTCTCCAATGTGCCGCGCCAGTTGTTCGTAAAGGCATGACGTGATGCTGACCACCGCGCGCCGTCCCTCCCCCATCGCTCCTTCAGTCGATTTCGACAGGAAGGGTGTGCAGCACGGCCATCTGCGGCTGCCCTACAGCCGCGATGACAGCGCCTGGGGCTCGGTGATGATCCCGATCTGCCTCATCGCCAATGGCAGCGGCCCGACGGCGCTTCTCACCGGAGCCAATCATGGCGACGAGTATGAGGGCCCGGCCGCTCTCTTCGAACTGGCGCAGACACTTGATCCGTCGCAGGTGAGCGGGCGCATCATCATCGTGCCGGCGCTGAACTATCCGGCCTTCAGGGCCGGCACACGGACTTCGCCGATCGACCGTGGCAACCTGAACCGCAGTTTTCCGGGCCGGCCGGACGGCACGGTGACGGAGAAGATCGCGGACTACGTGACGCGTCACCTGATCCCCTTGGCGGACATCGTGCTCGACTTCCATTCGGGCGGAAAGACGCTGGACTTCCTGCCCTACGCCGCAGCGCACGAACTGCCGGACAAGACGCAGGAGGCACGCTGCTTCGAGGCGGTCGCGGCCTTCTCTGCGCCATACTCGATGAAGATGCTGGAGATCGATGCGGTCGGAATGCTGGATACGACAGCCGAGGAAATGGGCAAGGTCTTCGTCACCACGGAGCTCGGTGGTGCCGGCACGGCGAGCGCTCACTCCATCGACATCGCCCGCACGGGCACCCTGAACCTGCTGCGTCACGCCGGCATCCTGGCGGGGGCTCCGGAGATCCGGCAGACCCGTTGGCTGGACATGCCGTCGAGCGACTGCTTCACCTTCGCGGAGGACGACGGGCTGGTCGCATTCCGTCGCGATCTTGGCGAGCCGGTCGCGGCGGGGGACGTCATCGCCCGCGTCTACCCCGTCAGCAGGACCGGCGTCCCCCCCATTGATTACCGCGCCGCCATGGATGGCGTACTCGCGGCCCGACACGTCCCAGGCCTCATCAAGGCTGGCGACTGCCTCTCCGTCATCGCAACGATCACGGAGTAGATTGACCGGAAGTACGACGTGAGACCCGAAAACGGGCCACGAAAAACCGCTAACCAGAGGAGAATAGACATGCAGATCTCAAGACTCTCCGGGCTATCCGCCCTTGCGCTCATCATGGGCTTCACGTCCGCCAACGCCCTTACCGTCGAAGAGGTGAAGGAGCAGGGGTATATCCGCGCCGCGACGGCGAACGAAGTCCCGTACTCCTACATGCAGCCCGACGGCACGTCGGCCGGCATCGGACCGGACGTTGCGAACGCCGTCCTGAAATCCATCGGCATCGAGGAGGTCAACTGGACCGTCACCCCGTTCGGGACGCTCATTCCGGGCCTCAAGGCGAAGCGTTTCGACTTCGTCGCGGCCGAGCAGAACATCTCTCCGGAGCGCTGCAAGCAGGTTGCCTTCACGGAGCCGAACTCCTCCTACGGTGAAGGGCTGTTGGTCAAGAAGGGCAATCCCAAGGGACTGACGACCTATGCCGACATTGCCAAGGATCCTTCGCTGACGGTTGCCGTGGTGTCCGGTGCCAACAATGTCGACTTCCTGCGCGCCGTCGGCGTCAAGGACGAGCAGATCGTCTTCATTCAGGCGAATGCGGACGCCATCCCGACCGTCCAGAGCCGGGTCGACGCCTATGCGGCCACCGAGCTCACGGTCTCCGAGCTCGCAAAGGGCCAGGAACAGGTCGAGCAGGTTTCGCCCTTCGAAGATCCGATCGTCGACGGTGCACCGGTACGCAACTATGGCGGCTTTGCCTTCCGTCCGGAAGACAAGGATCTGCGCGATGCCTTCAACGCAGGCCTCGTCGAGTTCCGCAAGACCGACGAGTACAAGGCGATCCTCGGCAAATACGGCCTATCTGAGCAGAGCATCGCGGCCGCCGCCGCGAAGAACGTCGCAGATCTCTGCGCCGGGAACTAGCAATGGTCGGCGCCCGGGTCTCCCGGGCGCACCAGCTTGCAAGGGAGACACCGAATGGACTGGAGTGCATACCTGCCGATGATCCTGCAAGGTGCTGGCGTCACCATGACGATCACGCTTGCCTCGATCGTGATCGGCGCGGCACTTGCGTTCTTCTTCGGCATCCTGCGCGTCGAAGGCGGGCCGGTGCTATCGACGATAGCACTGTGTTACACGGAGGTGTTTCGCGGCACCTCCCTGCTCGTCCAGCTGTTCTGGTTCTATTATGCGCTGCCGCTGGTCGGCCTGAGCTTCGAGCCGATCACGACCGGGATCCTGGTTCTCGCTGCCCACGCCGGCGGTTACGGTGCGGAAATCGTCCGCGGTGCGCTCTCCTCCGTCTCCGCGCAGCAGCTGGAGGCGGCCCGAGCATTGAACTTCAACCGTTTCCAGACACTGTTCCGGATCTCGCTCCCACAGGCGATCGTTGAGATGATGCCCGCCTTCGGCAATCTCGCGATCGAAACGCTGAAGCTCTCCTCGCTCGTCTCGCTGATCTCGATCGCCGATCTCACCTTCACGGCGCAGTCGATCCGCAACCTGACCCTGGACAGCGCAAGCATCTATTCCGTCACGCTGCTGTGCTATTTCGCGATGTCTCTCGTATTGATGGTCGCCATCCGTATCATCGAACATGTCGTCAGGCGCGGTGACGTCTTCCCCCGTTCGGCCCATTCCTGAGGAAGTGTCATCATGATGTACGGCTACGAATGGGACACGACCACCTGGCTCACCTACACGATCTCGATCCTTCCCATCATCCTCATCGGTCTGACGGTGACCTTGAAGGCTGCGGCGGCGGGCTTCGCCCTCGCGATGGCCCTTGGCCTCGTGTTCGCGCTGCTACGCCGCAGCCGGCTGAAGGTCATCTCCTGGACGACAGCGTTCGTCGTCGAATTCCTTCGCGATACGCCGCTCCTGGTGCAGCTCTTCTTTCTCTACTACGTTCTGCCGAACTTCGGGATCGTCCTGCCCGCCTTCCTGACGGGTGCGCTGGCACTCGGGCTGCAATACGCCGCCTACACCTCGGAGGTCTACCGCGGCGGTATAGAAGCGGTGGGCCGGGGCCAGTGGGAAGCGGCCACCGCGCTGAACCTCACCCGGATGCAGACCTACCGGGACGTCATCATTCCGCAGGCCATCCCGCGCATCGTGCCGGCCATGGGCAACTACCTCGTCGCGATGATCAAGGAAACGCCGGTGCTTTCCGTCATCACGGTCCTCGAGATGATGGGACTTGCGAACATGATCGGCGAACGCACCTTCGAGTATCTCGTTCCGCTGACCCTCGTCGGCCTGATCTTCCTACTCCTGACGCTGATCTGCTCCGCCGGCCTTCACCGGCTGCAGAAGGCTCTTCCGAAAGCAGGAATTCCATTGCGATGAATGAAACCACCGATCCGCACATCATCGAGTTCTCGGACGTCACGAAGCGTTTTGGTATCCTGACGGTGCTCGATAACTTCAACTTCTCCGTGGCGAAAGGAGAGAAGGTCACGCTCATCGGCCCCTCCGGCTCCGGAAAGTCGACGGTGCTGCGCATTCTGATGACGCTCGAGCCGTTCCAGGAGGGCAAGCTGACGCTCGCGGGCACCTCCTACCACGAAGCCGGTGGCAAAGGACCGTTTCAAGCCTCAGAAAAGCACCTGCGGCAGATCCGCAATCACGTCGGCATGGTCTTCCAGAGTTTCAATCTGTTTCCGCACATGACCGTTCTTCGCAATGTTGTCGAGGCCCCGGTTAGGGTCCTCGGGATGGCGCGGGCGGAGGCGGAGGCGCGGGCGATCGAACTGCTGCAGATGGTGGGACTGGCGGACAAGAAGGACCACTACCCGGTGCAGCTATCGGGCGGGCAGCAGCAGCGGGTGGCAATCGCCCGGGCGATGGCCATGCGTCCGCGCGTCCTGCTGTTCGACGAGCCGACCTCCGCACTCGATCCGCAGCTGGTCGGCGAGGTGCTGTCGGTCATACGTGATCTAGCGCACGAGCATGACCTGACCATGCTGCTCGTGACCCACGAGATGCGATTTGCGCGCGAGGTCTCGGACCGGGTCTGTTTCTTCGACAAGGGGAGGATCTGTGAGCAGGGTGCGCCGGACGAGATCTTCGGCCAGCCGAAGAACGAGCGCACCCGGGAGTTTCTGTCGTCGATCCTGGCCTAGCGGGTCGGTCCCGCCGGCTCCTGATCACGATAGAGCGGGAAGGACTTCAGCAAGCTGCGGCGCCTTCGAGCCCCCTGTCGACACTCATGCTTCGGCGAGATCCTTGAACAGGACATTCTGGTCCATCAGGTAGCGGGCGAAGATGGGCAGGCTCGCGCCGCCGATCGCCCGGGCCTGGGCACCGACCTTGCCTTCGATGATATCGGGGATGATCACACCCTGAAGGTCCAGGCACGCGACTGCATCGATCGTCGCATTCACCAGCCGCCGCCGCACCCAGTGGGGAAAGCCTCCGTCGATGACCGCTGCCCCGAAGTCGATGACGGAGGCGGCGGCGACGATCGCCTGGGCCAGGGCTGCTGCGCTGTCCTGTATCCAGACTTCCAGCGGCTCGCCGAAATCAATCCAGTCGTCCGCGGAGTACCAGAGTGGCTGCGGTTCGATACCGGTTTGGCGGAGCAGGTTCTCCAGCACGAATATCGATGCGATATCCAGCAGCTGCCGGGTCTCTCCGTCCTTTCCCCGCACGGGGAGCGGGCCGATGGCCCCGGCCGTTCCCGTCCGTCCGGAATAGACGGAGGAGTTCAAAACGATGCCGCCGCCAATAAAGGAGCCTATGAAGAGGTATATGAAATCGGCATAGGATGGGCCCACGCCGAACACCAGCTCTGCACCGCAGGCACTGGTCGCATCGTTCTGCAGGAAGACCGGGTAGCTAACCCTCGCCGCTACTTCCGAGTGAAGGTCGAAGGTTCGCCAGGCATCCATGGCGCCAGGCGGCGCACCGACCTCGTCCGCCCAGTTCCACAGTTCGAACGGCGCAGCAATGCCGAGACCGGCGATCCTTGAACGCTGATCCGCCGCCAGCCGAGCCTCCAGCTGAGCAATACCCGAGGTGATGATCTCCATGATGCGGTCAGGTTGGGGGTACGCATATGTCTCGTGGTGCTGGAGACGGATCTGCCCGACGAAATCCATGAGGACGAGATCCGCGCTCCGGCGGCCGATCTTCACCCCGAAGGAGTAGACCGCATCGGGATTGAGCCGCATCGGCACTGACGGCTGCCCCACCTTGCCGCGAACGGGATCGCCGCGCAGGAGCAATCCCTCGCTCTCCAGCGAGCGCATGATCACCGAAACCGTCTGCGCCGAAAGCCCGCTCCTTCGTGTGATATCGGCTTTGGACAGAGATTTATGCAACCGCACGAGGGAAAGCACCAACCGCTCGTTATAGGCCCTCACTCGCACCTGGTTGGCGCCGCCCGTCAGCGAACCCTGATGTGGCGAGGTTGCATGATGGGCTGTGGCGTCGAAAACAGACATGGTGATCTCCCCCGGTCGCTATACAGCATCCGCCGTGACAGTGGCACACATAATAAATAAATCAATCCGAATTATTTATTGACAAGCTGCGGTTGGTCATCCTTAATGATACCGGGTCGAGGAGATGCAGGCGCCGAACGCGGCTGCATGATCGGCGCCCTAACCCCCGCGGGGGAGTGCACTCTGGGAGGAGAAAAACATGAAGAACTCGCTTATCGCCACAGCCGTCGCCGCCCTGTCTCTGGGTGTTGCCTTGTCCGCACCTGCACAGGCTCAGGACGTGTCGGCCTGCCTCATCACCAAGACAGATACCAATCCCTTCTTCGTGAAGATGAAGGAAGGTGCAACCGCGAAGGCACAGGAACTGGGTGTCACCCTCAAGTCCTATGCAGGAAAGATCGACGGCGACAGCGAAAGCCAGGTGGCGGCCATCGAGACCTGCATCGCCGACGGCGCGAAAGGCATCCTGCTCACGGCATCGGATACCAAGGGCATCGTTCCTGCCGTTCAGAAGGCGCGGGACGCAGGCATTCTCGTTATCGCTCTCGACACTCCGCTCGAGCCGATCGATGCCGCCGACATGACCTTCGCGACGGACAACCTTCTCGCCGGCGAATTGATCGGCGAATGGGCTGCGGCGACACTGGGTGACGCCGCGAAGGATGCCAAGATCGCCTTCCTCAACCTTACACCGTCGCAGCCATCGGTCGACGTTTTGCGCAACCAGGGCTTCATGAAGGGCTTTGGCATCGACGTCGCGGACATCAACAAGATCGGCGACGAAACGGATCCCCGTATCGTCGGCCACGATGTCACGAACGGCAACGAGGAAGGCGGGCGCACCGCAATGGAGAACCTTCTGCAGAAGGATCCAACCATCAACGTCGTGCATACCATCAACGAACCTGCCGCCGCCGGGGCTTACGAAGCACTGAAATCCGTGGGACGCGAAGGGGACGTGCTTGTCGTCTCTGTCGACGGCGGCTGCCCGGGTGTCAAGAACGTGGCCGAGGGCGTCATCGGTGCGACGTCGCAGCAATATCCGCTGCTAATGGCTTCCATGGGCATCGAGGCGATCAAGAAATTCGCCGATTCCGGCGAAAAGCCCGAAGCGACGGAAGGAAAGAACTTCTTCGACACCGGTGTCGCCCTCGTCACCGACAAGCCCGTGGACGGCGTGGAGTCGATCGATACCAAGGAAGGCACGGACAAGTGCTGGGGCTGAGGACAGCCTGACCATGCGATACCGTGGGCGGTCTGCGGATCGCCCACCCATCGCACCAGTTGCTGAAACGGCCGACGAGTGCCTTGCGCATACGCGCGAACGAGCCGTTGCGGCGTGAAGGCCAACCCACTCCGCCAACGCCTCAGATGGGAGGTACACGATGAGCGAGCCACAGCCTGCAGCGCATCCGCATCACGAATACGAGAAGGTGCTGTCCGAGAGCTCCAGCCAGGTCGCGTCGTTCGACCTGCACGACAAATCCCTTCTGCAAAAGTGCCAGCATTACCTGCATTCAAATCCGGCCGCGGTACCGCTGATCGTTCTGGTGTTCTCGGTCCTGGTCTTTGGTATCCTGTTGGGCAGCAAGTTCTTCTCGGCGTTCACGCTGACGCTGATCCTGCAGCAGGTGGCGATCGTCGGCATCGTCGGAGCCGCCCAAACGCTCGTGATCCTGACCGCCGGAATCGACCTCTCCGTCGGCGCCATCATGGTGCTTTCCTCGGTGGTGATGGGTCAGTTTACATTCCGCTACGGCCTCCCACCGACCCTCTCGATCATGTGCGGCTTCGCTGTCGGCGCCTTTTGCGGCTGGATCAACGGGCAGCTCGTTGCCCGGATGAAGCTTCCCCCCTTCATCGTGACCCTGGGCATGTGGCAAATCGTGCTGGCTGCCAACTTTCTCTATTCCGCCAACGAAACCATCCGCTCGCAGGATATCTCGCAGCAGGCCCCCATTCTGCAATTCTTCGGCCAGAACCTTAGGATTGGAAATGCGGTCTTCACCTATGGCGTCATCGGCATGGTGCTCCTGGTCGCGCTGCTCTGGTACGTTCTGAACCGGACCGCCTGGGGCCGACATGTCTATGCCGTGGGCGATGACCCGGATGCTGCCGAGCTCGCGGGTGTCAATGTCCGGCGCATGTTGATTTCCGTCTATACACTCTCCGGTCTTATCTGCGCCTTTGCGGGATGGGCTCTCATCGGCCGGATTGGATCCGTGTCCCCAACCGCCGGACAATTCGCAAACATCGAGTCGATCACCGCCGTCGTCATCGGAGGGCTCTCCCTCTTTGGCGGACGCGGCTCGATCCTCGGCATGCTCTTCGGCGCGCTAATCGTCGGCGTATTCTCCCTCGGATTGCGCCTGGTCGGCACCGACCCGCAATGGACCTATCTGTTGATCGGCGTGCTGATCATTACCGCCGTCGCTATCGACCAGTGGATAAGAAAGGTAGCAGGCTGATGAACCTGGAACCCATCCTCAGCGCCCGCGGCCTCGTCAAACGCTATGGTCGCGTCACCGCCCTCGACAATGCCGATTTCGACCTCTACCCGGGCGAGATCCTCGCAGTGATCGGCGACAATGGCGCGGGCAAATCATCGATGATCAAGGCGATCTCCGGTGCCATATCACCGGATCAGGGAGAGATCCGCCTCGAAGGGCGACCGGTACATTTCCGCTCACCGATCGAAGCGCGCAAGGCAGGAATAGAAACGGTCTACCAGAACCTCGCGCTATCACCTGCCCTCTCCATCGCCGACAACATGTTTCTCGGCCGCGAACTGCGGAAACCCGGAATTGCCGGAAAGTGGTTCCGAAAGCTCGACCGTACCGCAATGGAACGCTTTGCCCGCGACAAGCTTTCCGAGCTTGGCCTGATGACGATCCAGAATATCAACCAGGCCGTCGAAACCCTCTCCGGCGGTCAACGCCAGGGGGTGGCGGTCGCCCGGGCGGCGGCTTTCGGCTCCAAGGTCATCATCCTGGATGAGCCTACTGCGGCACTGGGTGTCAAGGAAAGCCGCCGAGTCCTGGAACTCATCCTGGACGTCCGCCGGCGCGGCATACCGATCGTGCTGATCTCGCACAACATGCCGCATGTCTTCGAGGTCGCCGATCGCATCCATGTCCATCGTCTTGGACGCCGGCTCTGCGTCATCGACCCCAAGGAACACACCATGTCCGACGCGGTGGCCTTCATGACGGGTGCGAAGACACCCCCTACGGAAGCTGCCGCTGCATGACTTCACGTATCGAGGACGTCGCTGCGGATCTCCTTGACAGGGCGGACGGCCGTACTCGTTTCGTCGTCGCCATCGCCGGCCCTCCCGGTGCCGGCAAGTCCACCTTTGTCGATGATTTGTCGAAGGTGCTGCGTAGGCAGGGCGCATCCGCGGCGATCGTTCCGATGGACGGCTTTCATCTGGATGATGCAGTGCTGAGCGACCGGGGACTGTTGACGCGGAAAGGCGCACCGGAAACCTTCGACGTCCGCGGCCTTCTGGATATCGTTCGCGCCATCCGATCCGCGCAGGAGGAGGTGTTCGTCCCTCTCTTCGACCGATCACGGGAGCTCGCTGTCGCCGCAGCGCGCGCCGTTGCGCCTGAGAGCCGCATCGTTTTGCTGGAGGGCAACTACCTGCTGCTCGACCAGCACCCGTGGCGCCTGCTGTCCGGCCTTGTCGATTGCTCGATCATGCTGATGCCTTCGACGGATATCCTTGAAGAAAGACTGATGCAAAGGTGGCTGGGGCTGGGTATGCCGGAGGCGGAGGCGCGTGCAAAGGTCATGGAGAACGACCTGCCGAACGGATCACTCGTGCGGACCAGCAGCCGCCCCGCCGACATCATCCTCTCTTGAGCGTTTTCACCCGGCCACAGCGTCCCGACGGAGCGTCATTTCATCAGCCTTTCGCCGCAGCGGGTTTGCCTGCAGCCGCTGCACAAATCTCGAGTTCATCCGCCGGCAGTAGGCTGGCGATGACCTGCCACTGAACTTTCATCCAGCGGTAGTTAGAGTCTCGACCGTTTCTGTTACGCCGTTTGGCACGGGTTGAGCAACCGGCGGAAGCGCGAAGCCTCCGTTGAGCGCCGCGTAGGAGCCGGTTGCCGTGAGAACCTCGGCAAAGGCCCCCGGGGTCCGGTAGTTCAGCGAGGAATGAGGCGCTCCAACAGGCCCATCACTGCCTGCAGATGCGCTACGGCTTCGCGCTTGGCGACGGGCCCTACCATTTTTTTGACAGAAGCTCGCGAAGGGCTGAAGCTTCCAGCATCTGGTCCGCGAGCAGCTTCTTCAGCTTTGCGTTCTCGTCTTCCAGAGCCTTCAGGCGCTTGGCGTCAGACACGTCCATCCCGCCATACTTCGCCTTCCAGTTATACAGCGTTGCCTCGCTGACACCGTGCTTGCGGGCCAGATCACCCCCCTTCGCGCCAGCCTCGTGCTCGCGCAGAACCCGATGATCCGCTCTTCCGTAAACCGCTTCCGCTTCATCTGTCCGTCCTTCAAATCGAGGCCGGACTCTAACTCCAGGTGGAGGAAAAAATCAGTGGCAGGTCAAACGCAACGCACCGGCCGGAGTATCTCCTGAGCGGAAGGCTGGAATGCGGCGAGTGCGGCGGCCCTTTCGCGATCTCGGGCAAGGACCGCTATAGCTGCACCAATCGCAAGAAGCGCCTGCCGATCGACGACCTCGGGGGCGCCTGCTGCGGCAACAGCAAAACCATTACCCGCCACGAGCTCGAAGAGCGCGTGCTGAACTGCATTCCAGTTGCCTTCTATTCACTCGAGATCTTTGGTCGGATCTCGCAGAAGATGGTCGTCCACGAAACGAACAAGCTAAAGAATGCGCCAACACGCCAGGATGAACTGACGGCGGAATTGGCGTCCATTGGCAAGAAGCAGAAGAACCTGATGCAGCAGGCCGAAGATCGCCTGGCGGAAGGTCGGCCGCGCCTTGCTATCCTCGACGACCAGCTCGATGAACTCGAGGCTATGCGCGAGAAGGTGACGTTGGAGCTGATGGGTCTGGCAGAGCCGACAGAGGATTTTCAAGAGAAGATTGAGAAGCTGAAGGCGCAGTTCAATCCCGCAAGCATGGAGATTGCGATCCGCAAGCTCCTCTTCCTTGCACGCTATAATGCCGACGAACACGCCAAGCAGCGCCTGATGCCGATCGTGCGTGACCTCATCCAGAGGGTGGTGATCGGCAAGACGCCGGGTCATCAGCCGGCGACGCTGCAAGTCCACGGCTCGATCGCCAATATTATGGCGTCTATGGAGGTCCTCGACCTGATGGAACAGCCGTTCCTGGCGGCGGCCCAGAACGACTTCATGGCCCGGCTGGCGTCCGGAGAATTGGACACGGAGGCCGAGAAGCAAAAGCTCCTCAATGCGTATGTGGAGGAGCTTTCAAGGAAGTATGGAGAATGGGAGAATTTGCAAGTGTCGGTGGTTGCGGGGGCAGGATTTGAACCTGCGGCCTTCAGGTTATGAGCCTGACGAGCTACCGGGCTGCTCCACCCCGCGTCACCAAGAATACGGACTTTCCTGCCCGGGAGCGATGTCAGGCGTAGCCTGATGAGGTGAGGCCGTAAAGAGATCGATCCGGTGGATCGATCTTAGGCCGAACGGGCTGCTCCACCCCGCGTCACCTGTTTCGGGCGTTTGCCCGGAAGGGAGTTTTTCGTTTTTGAGAAGATTGTTTTGTCCGCTTATGTTTTGCGGCATTGCCTTTAATAGACCTGGCAGCGACCTACTCTCCCGCGTCTTGAGACGAAGTACCATTGGCGCTGGGGCGTTTCACGGCCGTGTTCGGAATGGGAACGGGTGCGGCCGCCCCGCCATGACCACCAGGTCGATTAAGGGCAATGAACCAACATTTCTGTTGGCATGTGTTGAGAAGCTGGATTTTGGTTCATCGCCTGATCTTGTCCTGGCGGGCTGATCGCAGCCTGCCGGCTGCTGCCCTGCGGACGGCCCGCCAAATGCTTGGCGACGGCCTTTGGCCTGTATGGCTGCCCGGCGCTCTGTCGAGCAAGGGAGCCAGACAAGCTGGCGATGGTCTTATGTGAACACGTCTGGCTGCATCTTAGCGTCTTGCGACGCGTGATGAGCATTATCAATGAGAACGATCAAGTCGATCGGGCTATTAGTAAGGCTAAGCTTCATGCATTGCTGCACGTCCACACGCCTCCTATCAACGTGGTCGTCTTCCACGGCCCTGATAGGGAATACTCGTTTTCAGGTGGGTTTCCCGCTTAGATGCCTTCAGCGGTTATCCCTTCCATATATAGCTACCCTGCTATGCCCTTGGCAGGACAACAGGTCCACCAGAGATATGTCCATCCCGGTCCTCTCGTACTAGGGACAGATCCTGTCAATATTCCTACACCCACGGCAGATAGGGACCGAACTGTCTCACGACGTTCTGAACCCAGCTCACGTACCGCTTTAATTGGCGAACAGCCAAACCCTTGGGACCTGCTCCAGCCCCAGGATGCGATGAGCCGACATCGAGGTGCCAAACAACCCCGTCGATATGGACTCTTGGGGGTCATCAGCCTGTTATCCCCGGCGTACCTTTTATCCGTTGAGCGATGGCCCTTCCACGCGGGACCACCGGATCACTATGACCGACTTTCGTCTCTGCTCGACTTGTCAGTCTCGCAGTCAGGCGGGCTTATGCCATTGCACTCGACGACCGATTTCCGACCGGTCTGAGCCCACCATCGCGCGCCTCCGTTACTCTTTCGGAGGCGACCGCCCCAGTCAAACTACCCACCATACACTGTCCCGGATCCGGATGACGGACCGCGGTTAGACATCCATGACGATAAGGGTGGTATTTCAAGGATGGCTCCACGAAGACTGGCGTCCCCGCTTCAAAGCCTACCACCTATCCTACACATGCCGACACGAATGCCAGTGTAAAGCTATAGTAAAGGTGCACGGGGTCTTTCCGTCTGACCGCAGGAACCCCGCATCTTCACGGGGAATTCAATTTCACTGAGTCTATGTTGGAGACAGCGGGGAAGTCGTTACGCCATTCGTGCAGGTCGGAACTTACCCGACAAGGAATTTCGCTACCTTAGGACCGTTATAGTTACGGCCGCCGTTTACTGGGGCTTCGATTCAAAGCTTGCACCTCTCCTCTTAACCTTCCAGCACCGGGCAGGCGTCAGACCCTATACGTCGTCTTTCGACTTCGCAGAGCCCTGTGTTTTTGATAAACAGTCGCTACCCCCTGGTCTGTGCCACCCCTTCCTGGTTGCCCAAAAAGGGGTCACGCTTCTTCCGAAGTTACGCGTGCAATTTGCCGAGTTCCTTCAACATAGTTCTCTCAAGCGCCTTGGTATACTCTACCTGACCACCTGTGTCGGTTTCGGGTACGGTCTATAATGATGGAGCTATTTCCTGGAACCTCTTCGCTGCACAACCAATCCAGTAAGGTTGAACAACACACGAGATCCGTCACTACCACCAGGCCCACGAATATTAACGTGGTTCCCATCGACTACGCATGTCTGCCTCGTCTTAGGGGCCGGCTAACCCTGCTCAGATTAACTTTAAGCAGGAACCCTTGGTCTTTCGGCGAGAGGGTCTCTCACCCTCTTTGTCGTTACTCATGTCAACATTCGCACTTCCGATACCTCCAGAGGCCCTCACGGGTCCTCCTTCACAGGCTTACGGAACGCTCCGCTACCACTTGCAGTAAACTGCAAATCCTCAGCTTCGGTGCATGGCTTTAGCCCCGTTACATTTTCGGCGCAAAGACCCTTATTTAGACCAGTGAGCTGTTACGCTTTCTTTAAATGATGGCTGCTTCTAAGCCAACATCCTGGTTGTTTTGGGATCCTCACATCCTTTCCCACTTAGCCATGACTTGGGGACCTTAGCTGGAGGTCAGGGTTGTTGCCCTCTTCACGACGGACGTTAGCACCCGCCGTGTGTCTGCCGACTAGTACTCCCCGGTATTCGGAGTTTGGTTAGGATCAGTAAGACGGTGAGTCCCCATAGCCCATCCAGTGCTCTACCCCCGGGGGTATTCGGTCGACGCTCTACCTAAATAGATTTCGCGGAGAACCAGCTATTTCCGAGTTTGATTGGCCTTTCACCCCTAGCCACAAGTCATCCCGATCTATTGCAACAGATATGGGTTCGGTCCTCCAGTTGGTGTTACCCAACCTTCAACCTGCTCATGGCTAGATCACTCGGTTTCGGGTCTAATGCAACATACTCAATCGCCCTGTTCAGACTCGCTTTCGCTGCGCCTACACCTACCGGCTTAAGCTTGCATGTTACACTAAGTCGTTGACCCATTATACAAAAGGTACGCCGTCACCCTTGCGGGCTCCGACTGTTTGTAGGCATCCGGTTTCAGGTTCTATTTCACTCCCCTCGTCGGGGTGCTTTTCACCTTTCCCTCACGGTACTTGTTCGCTATCGGTCATGCACGAGTACTTAGGCTTGGAGAGTGGTCTCCCCATGTTCAGACAGGATTTCACGTGTCCCGCCCTACTCAAGGACAATCAGTGTTCTACGCCTACGGGGCTGTCACCCACTATAGCCAAGCTTTCCAACTTGTTCGGCTTTATTCCTGATTGCCACTGGCCTGGTCCGCGTTCGCTCGCCACTACTTGCGGAGTCTCGGTTGATGTCCTTTCCTGCAGGTACTTAGATGTTTCAGTTCCCTGCGTTCGCTTCTTATCCCTATGTATTCAGAATAAGATACCTTATCACAATACCTAGAAACCTCTTCTGTCCTCACGGCCAAAGGCCTGCGGACCGCGCGCCGGATAACCGGCGACGGGCTAGCGCCCTGTATGGGAAGTCCCACTTAAACGCTTCACAACAGAACAGATTTTCTAGGTATTTAAGGTGGGTTGCCCCATTCGGAGATCCATGGATCAAAGCTCATTCGCAGCTCCCCACGGCTTATCGCAGCGTATCACGTCCTTCTTCGCCTGTGCATGCCAAGGCATCCACCAAATGCCCTTACGACACTTAATCGTTCTCATTGCCAATGCTCATCATCTAGTCGATCGTTCGTCAGAACGAGCAACAGACCGGGCTACCTTTAACAACCCAGCCAACTCAACAATGCCATCGACGTGTTCGATCGGTCCGCTTTATTGGAGCTACGCCGAGCAGCTCGCTTGCGGCCGATCTTAAGACCAGCTTCTCGAGATTAAATCCGGGACCGCGCGGTCAGGCAACGGCCATCCATCAAATCGTCACAAGCACCACAAGGGCACCAACAACGATCGACCAGAGTGACAAGCTTCCTATCTCCACTGACCCCTCTTTCGTGTCCGGCCGGCTAGGCCATCAACGACATCATAAGGATCAGCTTCAAACTCGGACCTAAATCCGAACCTGGAAGCCTCCAGATCAATCTTCTCTTCACGA
>NZ_JBIOKZ010000005.1:0-311460 GCF_044142885.1 Pseudorhizobium flavum | reverse complement strand
CCGACAGCCGTTGAGAGGACCGAGTATTTGTTGTTGTCGAAACGGACCGTGCAGGTCTTGGACACCGAGGCCGGCACGCAGTGAAAGCCGTCGAACGACCCAACATAGGGGACGAGACTGCTGCGTTCAGCCTCGAACATCTGCCAGATCGTCTGGTCGTTCTGTTCCGGATGGTTGTGCGCTTTGGCATAGGCGACACATTTATCGAGGAGCCAGACGTTCAATTCCTCAAGGCTCTTGACCCTCAGGCGCGGCGTGAAGAAGCGTTCGCGCACCAGGCCAACCTGGTTCTCGACCTGGCCCTTCTCCCAACCAGACGCCGGGGTGCAGGCGACAGGCTGAACAAGGTAGTGGCTGCACATCTGCAGGAAGCGGCGATTGTATAGCCGCTCCTTGCCGACGAACACGGCCTCCACTGCCGTCTTCATGTTGTCGTAGATGCCGCGTGTGCAGGTGCCACGGAAGAAGGCGAACGCCTTGTCGTGGGCGTCGAACACCATTTCCTGGCTCTCGCGCATATAGGCGCGGGCAAACATCATGCGGCTGTGGCAGAGCCGGACATGGGCGACCTTCACGGTCGTCGTCGTGCCGTTGATCAGCACGATCTCGTGGCTCCAGTCGAACTGGTAGGCTTCGCCGGGTGCATAGTAGAGCGGCACATAGGCCTGCGCCGTCACTGAGCCACGGTTCTTCGCCCAACCCTTGGCGTAACGGCGGATCGCATCATAGCTGCCGTCGTATCCGAGCGCCCGAAGCTCCTCGTAAATCCGGATCAGCGTCAGCCGTTCGCGCGATGGCCTGCCTTCATTCGTCGCAAGAAACCGTTCGATCTCGGCCTTCCAGACGCCTGTCTTCGGCAAAGGTTGCCGCTCACGCTCGTAGGAGAAGTCGGTCTCGTCGGTGCGCAATATCTTGCGGACCGTGTTGCGGGAAACATGCAGTTCGCGGGCGATCTTCTTCATCGACCAGCCTTGAACATGAAAGGCCCGCCGGACGCGCGCAATCGTATCCACTCGCTTCAACTCCCTCTCCATCCGCCGTCAAAAGACGGATGGTCAGATAAATCCGAAGGGGGTCAAAATTGGACGCCGATTACCCCGCTAATGGGGTCAATTTTGCACGCCGAAACACATTCATGACAATTAAGAGCCTTCTTCTTGGCTCCGCTGCGGCCCTCGCAGCAGTCTCCGGCGCACAGGCTGCCGATGCCATTATCGCTGCCGAGCCAGAGCCCATGGAATACGTACGCGTCTGCGATGCGTTCGGCACTGGTTATTTCTATATCCCTGGCACCGAAACCTGCCTTAAGATCGGTGGCTATATCCGCTTCCAGGTTGATTTCGGTGAAGGTGCTCACGACGGCAATGGTGACGACTGGGACGCATGGACCCGCGGTCGCGTAACCTTCACGTCGAAGTCCGACACAGAACTCGGCGAACTGACCGGCTTCATCGCCTTGCACGGCGATGCCCCGCGCGACATCGGCACAGGGGCTACAGACTTTTACATTGAGGAAGTCTACCTGCAGCTTGGTGGTTTCAAGGCCGGTACCTACCTGAACTGGTGGGATGCCAACGATCTTCCGGGTGAACTCGATGCTCTGGGCTCCAACCGCCTGACCTCGATTGCTTATACCTATACCGGCGACGCGTTCACTGCCGGCATTCAGCTTGACGAGCTTTCCGATGAAGAACTGGTAGGCTTCGATATCGACGGCGCCGTCGTGACCGGCGGTGGCCAGAACTTCGGTATTGAAGCTCTCGTTCAGGCCACTCTGGGCCCGGCCGCACTCGAGGTTCTGGGCTCCTATGACTTCGGCAACGAAGATGGTGCGGTGCGTGCCATTGCTTCAGCTGATCTCGGTCCCGGCACCTTCTACCTCGCTGGCGTGTACTCGTCCGGCTAAAACGTCTACTATGGTGGAGCACAGTGGACTGTCGCCGCGGCATATTCCTGGAAGGCTACCGAGAAGTTGGAAGTCATTCCGGAGTTCCAGTATTTCTGGGATACAGAACTTGATGTCGCTGGTGATTTCACCGGCGAAGACTTCTGGGCTGCGGGTGTGACCGTCAATTATGCGATCACTGAAGGCCTTACCTCGAAGGTCGCCGTCGCTTACGACGACTCTGCGGAAGACTGGCTCGGTTTGGTTCGTCTGCAGCGCGATTTCTGATCGCTGCCAACTATGCCTAAGAAAGAAGAGCCCGGGATATGCCGGGCTCTTTGTATATGAGTAAGGTGAAGCTCAAGTCGAGTATCAGTTCTCGGCCAGGCTGACGTCGGTGGTCTGCGCCGTGGCATCCGGAGATGGCCGTCCGTCGCGCAGGTCCGCGACAATGTCCGTCGCCTGTCCCAGCCGCGCCTTGTAGACTTGGTAGTTCTCCATGATCCGTTGAACGTAGTTGCGGGTCTCGGGGAAGGGGATGCGCTCGATCCAGTCGATCACCTCGTCAATCGGCTTCCCGCGCGGGTCGCCGTAGCGCGCGATCCATTCGCCAACGCGGCGCGGTCCGGCATTATAGGCGATGAAGGTGAGGATATAGGATCCGCCGAAGGAGTCGATCTGTTCGCCGAGATAGTGGGCGCCCAGGGTGGCATTGAAGCCGGGGTCGCTTGTCAGCTTTTCGGGTGCATAGGGCAGTCCGTGCCGCTTGGCCACAGCCTTCGCAGTGCTCGGTAGCAACTGCAGCAGGCCCCGTGCATTGGCGGGCGACACGGCTGTCGGATTGAAGGCGCTTTCCTGCCGGGCAATCGAATAGGCAAGCGCCTTGCCGGAACCCGAAATGTTGGCGCCGGCGGGAATGGCGCCGGTCGGAAAGGCAAGGGCCGCGACATCCCGTCCCTCGTAGAAGGCGGATTTGCCGATCTGGAGCGCCAGGCTGTGGTCTTTCCTGCGTTCGGCCCGCTCGGCGAGCAGGGCGAGCTCTCCCGGGCTTTCGATGTGCCGGGCCAGCGCCTGCAGCAGTGCTGCCGTGCGTTTTTCATGGCCGGCAGCCTCCAGCCGGTCGAGGGCTGCAACTGGCGCTCGCTGCGCGAAATTCCGGCGGTCGTTCTCGGTGGGCGAGGGCGGATGCACGGAAAGGGCCGCCATGTTCAGACGTGCGGCGGCGAGTTGGCCGTAGAAGCTCCCGGTATGGGCTGCCGCGCTGCGGAAATGCGCTTCGGCCTCCGCGGATTGCGCTGCCTCGGCGGCGCGACCCAGCCAGTAGAAGGCGCGCGAAGCCGAGATCGGCCTGCTGGAGGCCTCCAGGATGCGCCGGAAATGGCCTGCGGCCTTCTGCGGATCGTTCAGGTTGCGAAGCGCATACCACCCCGCATGGAACTCGGCATCGGCAATGTCCGTCGGCTGCGTTGCAGCATGCGCGGAAACGATCGCATAGGCGGCCTTGTAGTCTCCCTGGTCCGCGAGCCCGCGGGCGATGATGCGCTGCTCGTCCCACCACTCGGACGTATTGATCAGCCGCGACGAATCCCGCGGCGCCTTTGCAAGCAGCGCAGCCGCCTCGCGATACTTGTCCTTGCGCCGGAGCGCCTCGATCTGAAGGAACAGGAATGCCGGATCGTCTTTCCACGAAGGGTCCACCGCCTTCAGCAGTGCCTCGGCGTTGCGCGCCCCGTTGATCCGGGCAGCCCAGGCCTTGTAGAGCGATTGCGCCTCGCCGAGTTGCGAGAAGCGTTTGGCTTGGCTGACGCGGCCCCGATACATGAGATAATCCATCCGCGCCTTGTGGTCGTTAACCGTCAGGGTGGAGGCGAATTCCTTGAGGATGCGGTTCTCGAGGGCCGTGTACAGGGCCTCGGATGTCCAGAGGCGACGGAGCGTTGCAGCCGCCTCATCCTTCCCCAGATCCTTCTGCGCCTTTGCCAGCAGGTAGAGCCCTTCGGCGGTCTTCGGTTCGGCATCGCTGAATGCCGCCATCACCTTGTCAGCGTCTGGGTTCTCGCGAAAGAGCGCGCGCTCGTAGCGCAGGCGCAGATCGTCCAGCCCCGGCCAGTCCTTCAGCTCCTGGCGTGCTGCTTCGATTTGCTTCGACGAGACGGAGGCAAGACCGGACATGGCGAGTGCCCAGGTGAGCGCCTGGCGCTCGACCGAGCCCTCCGGCAGGCTGTCACGCACGACGAACGCCCGCTTCGCATCATCGTCGGACAATGCGTCGAGGCCGGCTTTCAGGACTGGAGCCGGGGCAAGCCTGCTGCCTCGTGACGGTGTCATGACATTCAGCGCCATCGGAAAGGCTACGGTAGCGCTGGCCGGTTTGGCATAGGGAAGGGGTGCCGGACCCTTGGGAAGGGGATCGGCCATGGCGCCGGGTCCTGAAAGACCGAGACCGATGGCGGTCAGCAACAGGGCAGGCTTCTTCATGCGGCGACTCGCGACAAGAAAGCGATTCCTCTTATTACATTAGCTGCTTCGTAGATTAACGAAAGCTTACCAGCATCATTGAAACTGCGCCGCTTTGGCGCCGCGGTTCACCATCAGAAATCGCGTCAGCATCCGCTTGTCGTCGCATTCCCACCGCTCTATTGTGCGCCACCTTAGTCACGGAATGCGGCCGAAGCGTGAACTGCCGGCCGGTGGGAGCTTATGCATGTTCAAGGGATCGATGCCCGCACTCGTCACTCCTTTCACGGCAGAGGGTGCGGTGGATGAAGCCGCCTTTGCCGATCATGTCGAGTGGCAGATCGCCGAGGGCAGCAGCGGTCTGGTGCCGGTTGGCACGACCGGCGAATCTCCGACCCTTTCCCATGCCGAACATAAGCGGGTCGTCGAACTCTGCATCGAGGTTGCGGCGGGGCGCGTTCCCGTCATTGCAGGCGCGGGATCGAACAACACCCGCGAAGCGATCGAGCTTGCAACCCATGCGGAACAGGCAGGGGCGGACGCGCTTCTGGTAGTTACACCCTATTATAACAAGCCTACCCAGAAGGGCCTCTTCGCCCATTTTTCGGCCGTCGCCGAGGCTGTGAAGCTGCCGATCTTCATCTACAACATTCCCGGCCGATCGGTAATCGACATGTCGCCGGAAACCATGGGCGCTCTCGCAAAGGCCCACAAGAACATCGCAGGGGTCAAGGATGCGACCGGCAAGCTGGAGCGTGTCTCCGAACAGCGGATCACCTGTGGCAAGGACTTCATCCAACTTTCCGGCGAAGACGCGACGGCGCTCGGCTTCAACGCCCATGGCGGCGTCGGATGCATTTCGGTGACGGCAAACGTAGCGCCGCGCCTCTGTGCCGACTTCCAGGCGGCGACGCTTGCGGGTGATTACGCCAAGGCGCTGGATTACCAGGACAGGCTGATGCCGTTGCACAAGGCGATCTTCCTGGAGCCGGGCGTTTGCGGCGCCAAGTACGGATTGTGGCGGACGCGAGGCCTGAGCCGGGCGGTGCGTTCGCCTCTCATGTCTTCGCTGGAGGCATCGACTGAGGGTGCTATCGACGCCGCCCTTCGCCACGCGGGCCTGCTCAACTAGTCAGGCTGCTTCACTTTCGCTTCCGTCCGCATTACATGACGCATAGCTCCGAGGGATGCCCTCCTCCGGAGCAAGGACAGCAGCGAAAGGCATGGTAAGGACAGATGGCCCCCAAAGGCAGCCAGAGGACGGTGAACAAGATTGTCGCGGAAAACCGCAAGGCCCGCTTCAACTATGAGATCTTGGACACCTATGAAGCCGGCCTCGTTCTGACCGGGACCGAGGTCAAGTCCCTGCGCGAGGGCAAGGCGAACATCGCCGAATCCTACGCGTCCGACGAGGGCGACGAGATTTGGCTGATCAATTCACATCTGCCGGAATATCTGCAGGCAAACCGCTTCAACCATGAGCCTCGCCGACGTCGCAAGCTGCTTCTCAGCAAGCGCGAGATCAGCCGCCTGCGGGCCGGGATCAACCGCGAAGGCATGACCCTCGTGCCGCTGAAGATCTATTTCAACGACCGTGGCAGGGCCAAGCTGGAACTGGCGCTCGCCAAGGGCAAGAAGCTCCACGACAAGCGCGAGACGGAGAAGGAACGCGACTGGAACCGCCAGAAGAGCCGGCTGCTGAAGGATAATTGAAATCGCAGGATGGTCGCGCGGCTCGTCCAGGTGAACTTATGCGACGCTGCAGGCGTTCTGTGCCATGCCAATTAGCCGCAGCAACACCTTCCAGCCGCTGATCGAGACCGCGATAGCCGACCGGCTGATCATCTTCCTCCGCTACCATGGTGCCGAAAGGACGGCCTTGCCTCATATCCTCGGCAAGGATCGGCAGGGCCATCTTGCGCTGAGTGCGTGGCAGGTCGCGGGCACCGGGCAAGGCTGGCGGCTGTTCTACCTCGACCAGGTCGAGCAGTTGCAGCAGACGAATCGTCGTTTCCTTCTCAATGCACCGGGTTACAATCCCGCCGATCCCTCTTTCGCCGCGGTGCTGCAGCGCGTGTAATGCGCCGGAGGTCGGAACAAAAGCCTGCTCCTGCCGTTGTCGGCGACATCCTCACATGAGCCGGTTTATGAAGCGCAAAACGATACTGACCTACGGTACCCTCGTCCTGGGTCTCGGCCTCGCAGGTTATCTCCTCTGGAACATCTTCAGCGAATACACCTGGTCGGACATCGTCCAGTCCGTGTCGGAGATCCCGACCGCAAATCTTCTTGCCGCGCTCGGCTACTGTGCCGCATCCTATGTCTGCCTAACCGGCTTCGACTGGGCCGGCGTGCGGTACGTCAGGAACGACCTCGCCTATCCGAAGATCGCGCTTGCCTCCTTCGTCAGCCTCTCCATCGGCCAGAGCGTCGGGCTGGCGGGCTTGAGCAGCGGCGGCCTTCGGTACCGCTACTATGCCCACTGGGGGATGAATACCGAGGACGTGGCAAAGATCGTGCTGCTTTCCGGCGTCACCGTCGGCATCGGCCTTGCCATGCTGACGGGCATCGTCATGATCATCAATCCGGCGGATGGCGCAGAAGTCCTGCAGGTGAACGAGGCGACCGTTCTGGCGATCGGCGTCGCATGTCTTGCGACAGTCGCTGGCTATCTCGCCCTGGCGAAGTTCGCGAGGGCACCGGTACGCATCCGCAAGTGGACGTTCCAGATGCCGCCGCTGCGTCTGGCTCTTGCGCAGGTCGTGATCGGGACCGTGAATTTCGCGCTGGTCGCCGCGGCACTGCGCGAGGTTATGGCCGCTGCGTCCGACGTCAGCTATCTGAAGGCAGCGACTGCCTATGTGCTCGCCAATGTCGCGATCATCGTCACCCACGCCCCGGGCGGCCTTGGCGTGCTTGAGGCGACCGTCCGCCATGTGATGGGCGATCAGGCCTCCATCGGATCGCTTGTGGCCTTCAGGGTGATCTACTTCTTCATCCCGCTGGCGATCGGCATCCCCGTCGCGCTGGTCACCGAAGCGATCTTCCGTGCACGCAAGGCATCGGCGGCCTCCTTGCCGAAGGCCGAAACGGCAGCTTGACGACGGTCGAGCTTTCCTAGTCTGCTTGCGGCTCCGCGGCCTCCACAGCCCTCTGGGGGCGCTCCGAAGGATCGCGGCCGATCTCGGATCGCAGCGACGCGAGATCGATGAAATGGTCGGATTGGCGGCGCAGGTCGTCTGCGATCATCGGCGGTTGCGTCGCCATGGTCGATACGACGGAGACCTTGCGACCTCGGCGCTGCAGGGCCTCCACCAGCGTCGTGAAGTCGCCGTCACCGGAGAAGATCACGAGATGGTCGACCGTCTCCGATTGCTCCATGGCATCGATCGCAAGCTCGATGTCCATGTTGCCCTTGATTTTCCTGCGGCCCATGGAATCGGTGAATTCCTTCGCCGGCTTGGTGATGACCTTGTAGCCATTGTAGTCGAGCCAATCGATCAGGGGCCGGATGGAGGAGTACTCCTGATCCTCGATGAGCGCGGTGTAGTAATAGGCCCGCAGGAGATATCCGCGCTTCTGGAAAGCCTTCAGCAGCTTGCGATAGTCGATGTCGAAGCCAAGGCTCTTGGAAGCAGCGTAGAGATTTGCACCATCAATGAAGAGTGCAATCTTCTCTCTGGGGTCGAACATTTTTCCTCCATCCCGTTTTATTATTGCCTGCTTGCGCAGGTTACATCGCTCCGCTCCGCTCGACAGTGCGATGGATCAATATCCCGGTAAATTACCAATCGTTGATGTAAGCGCATTTATGTCACGATTCGCATTTCTCCAAGGACTTTAAGGGGTAAATCCCTGCACTGCGGCTCGGTGGAGGCGACGTGATGGCTTGATGATCAGGAAAAACTTGAATTCGACCGTCAATCCCTGTATCGGGCGTCTGAATTCCCGAGATAACGACCGCAAAGGACAGGCAATGGCCCGTGTCACCGTAGAAGATTGCATCGATAAAGTCGACAACCGCTTTGAGCTCGTGCTTCTGGCCAGCCATCGTGCACGTCAGATTTCCCAGGGTGCGTCGATCACGGTGGACCGCGACAACGACAAGAATCCCGTTGTGGCGCTGCGCGAGATTGCCGACGAGACCCTGTCGCCGGATGATCTCAAGGAAGATCTCATCCACTCCCTGCAGAAGCATGTCGAGGTGGACGAGCCCGAGCCCGATCCGTCGTCGCTGCTCGCCACCAATGCAGGCGCAGTGACGGCAACTGATCGCGGCGAGGAAGAGGAAGACCTGCCCGAAGCCGTAACCTTCGACCAGATGTCGGAGGAGGAACTTCTTGCCGGCATCGAGGGGCTTGTTCCGCCGGAAAAGAGCGACGATTACTAATCGTTCATCTTCTGGCCTCAAAGAAGATTATCTGCATTAAGATGGCCGCGCCGGCTTCAACCCGGCGCGCCTTTTCGTTTTTCTAGTCTAGGATCGTTTCAGGCATGATGCGGCAATATGAGCTTGTTGAGCGGGTTCAGAAGTACAAGCCCGATGCCAACGAAGCTCTGCTCAACAAGGCCTATGTCTACGCCATGCAGAAGCATGGGCAGCAGAGGCGGGCCAGCGGCGATCCTTATATCTCCCACCCGCTGGAAGTCGCGGCGATCCTGACGGACATGCATCTCGATGAATCGACGATCGCCGTCGCGCTCCTGCACGACACGATCGAGGACACGACGGCAACGCGCGCCGAGATCGACGAGCTTTTTGGCGAGGACATCGGTCGGCTGGTCGAGGGACTGACCAAGCTCAAGCGGCTCGATCTCGTCACGAAGAAGGCCAAGCAGGCGGAGAACCTTCGCAAGCTGTTGCTCGCGATCTCCGACGACGTGCGCGTCCTGCTCGTCAAGCTCGCCGACCGGCTCCACAACATGCGCACGCTGGAGCACATGAACCCGGAGAAGCGGGCGAGGATCTCCGAGGAGACCATGGACATCTATGCGCCGCTTGCCGGGCGCATGGGCATGCAGGACGTCCGCGACGAGCTGGAGGACCTCTCCTTCCGCTATCTCAACCCTGAAGCCTACGAGACGGTCACGAACCGCCTCGCGGAGCTTTCGACGCGCAACGAAGGTCTGATCAGCAAGATCGAGGACGAGCTTCTGGATCTATTGGTCGCGAATGGCCTGACGGATGCGGTCGTGAAGGGACGCCAGAAGAAGCCTTATTCTGTCTTCCGGAAGATGCAGTCGAAGTCGCTGTCGTTCGAGCAGCTCTCCGACGTCTACGGCTTTCGCATCCTTTTCAGTGACATCCCCGCCTGCTATCGGGCACTCGGTATCGTCCATACCCGCTGGCGTGTCGTTCCGGGCCGCTTCAAGGACTATATCTCGACCCCGAAGCAGAACGACTACCGTTCGATCCACACCACCATCGTCGGGCCGTCGCGCCAGCGCATCGAACTGCAGATTCGCACCCGGCGCATGCACGAGATCGCCGAATACGGTATCGCCGCGCACGCTCTCTACAAGGACGGTGGCGCCAATGAACTCCTCTCCAAGGAGTCCAACGCCTATTCCTGGCTGAGACACACGATCGAGGCGCTGTCGGAGGGCGACAATCCGGAGGAATTCCTCGAGCACACGAAGCTCGAGCTGTTCCAGGACCAGGTCTTCTGCTTTACGCCGAAGGGCAAGCTGATCGCCCTGCCGCGCGGCGCGACCCCGATCGATTTCGCCTATGCCGTGCACACGAACATCGGCGATACCACTGTTGGCGCCAAGATCAACGGCCGGATCATGCCGCTCGTCACCCGGCTGAACAATGGGGACGAGGTGGAGATCATCCGCTCCGGCGTACAGGTGCCGCCGGCGGCCTGGGAGGAGATCGTCGTCACCGGAAAGGCACGCGCAGCCATCCGCCGTGCGACCCGCATGGCTATCCGCAAGCAGTATGCCGGTCTTGGCTATCGGATCCTTGAGCGTACCTTCGAACGCGCCGGCAAAATATTCTCGCGCGAGAGCCTGAAGCCCGCGCTTCATCGCCTCGGCCAAAAGGATGTGGAGGACGCCATTGCGGCGGTCGGTCGCGGCGAGCTTTCGTCGCTCGACGTGATGCGTGCTGTCTACCCGGACTACAAGGACGAGCGCGTCACCGTGAAGCCTTCGACCGACGAAGGCTGGTTCAACGTCCGCAGCGTTTCCGGAATGATGTTCCGCGTCCCCGGCCGCTCGGCGGAGGAAGCCGGAGCCGAAGGTCATGACCGTTCGCCGGTTCCCATTCGCGGGCTCTCCAGCAGCATGCACGTGCGGTTTGCGCCGAGCGGTGCCGTGCCGGGCGACCGCATCGTCGGCATTATGGAAGAGGGAAGCGGGATCACCATCTATCCCATCCAGGCGCCGGCATTGCAGCACTTCGACGATCAGCCGGAGCGCTGGATCGATGTGCGCTGGGACCTCGATGACAGCAACAAGTCGCGCTTTGCAGCCCGGATCTTCATGAACGCGCTGAATGAGCCCGGCACTCTAGCCACGGTCGCACAAACCATCGCCGGACTCGACATCAATATCCGCAACCTCGACATGGGACGGGTTGCCGCCGACTTCTCCGAGATCGTTCTTGATGTCGAGGTCTGGGATCTTCGCCAGCTCAACCAGTTGCTGACGCAGCTGAAGGACTTGGATTGCATCTCGACCGTCAAGCGTCTCTACGACTGATCGCCTGCAGTTCTTCCGGCATGCCGGGAGAGCAGGGCAGGCGCACCATGTCTGCATTGGTGGAAACACACTCTGACCCCTATATTGTTGCGATGCAGCATAAATGGAACGAGAGAAGCAGATGTTTGGTTCAGTCCGGAAGATGGCTCGCGCAGTGCGCGGCCCGACAATCGAAGAGCGGGAACTTGCCTACCTGAATGACTCGATCGATCGCGTGGAACTGGAATATCGCCAGCGCCAGGTCGAGCGTGGCCTTTTCCGCAAGAGCTTCTAGGGACGGCTCTAGGTCATCGTGGCGGTCATTTTGCCCCGTGAGGCAATCCGAATGTGAGGACGCGCTTGACGCGGCCTTCCTCAATGCTCAATTCATGAGCGTGAAGCATCCGAAGACGCCGGGACCCTCCCGGAAGGAGGGGCCGTGATCATAGGTATGGGCAGTGACCTGATCGACATCCGTCGCATCGAGAAGTCGCTGGAACGCTTCGGGGAGCGCTTCACCCAGCGCTGCTTTACTGAAATCGAACGAACGAAATCCGACCGGCGGCGCAATCGCGCGGCGTCCTATGCGAAGCGGTTTGCCGCCAAGGAGGCCTGTTCGAAGGCCCTCGGCACCGGTCTGGCGCAGGGTGTATTCTGGAAGGACATGGGCGTCGTGAACCTGCCGGGCGGAAAGCCGACCATGGCCCTTACGGGAGGTGCTGCCGCCATCCTCGCGGGCCTTACGCCGCCCGGCCATGACGCCTTTGTTCACGTCACCATCACGGATGAATACCCCTATGCGCAGGCCTTCGTCGTCATCGAAGCCCGGCCGGCGACCGATTGAACCATTGCCGCCGCTTGACGAAGGGGCTAGAGAATGCCGCACACCCGCACCAAGTGACTGAAGAGAAAGACCGCCAGTGTCCGACAGAGCCGACAAAAAGCAACAAAGCGCCCTCTGGGAAAACATCAAGGTCATCATCCAGGCGCTGCTTCTGGCGATGGTCATCCGGACCGTCTTCTTTCAGCCCTTCACCATTCCATCGGGGTCGATGATGCCGACGCTGCTTGTCGGCGACTACATCTTCGTCAACAAGTTCGCCTACGGCTATTCGAAGTATTCGCTGCCGTTTTCGCCGGACCTCTTCGACGGCCGCATCTTCGGTAGCGAGCCCGACCGCGGCGACGTGATCGTCTTCCGCCTGCCGACGGACACCGATGTGGACTACATCAAGCGCGTCGTCGGCCTGCCGGGCGACCGTATCCAGGTGACGAACGGGGTCCTCCACATCAATGGAGAGGCTGTTCCGCGCCAGCCGAACGGTGGCTTCACCTCCGACTACCGGCTCGATCCCGGTTCCGACGTCCCGATTTTCCGCGAGACCCTGGACAATGGTGTGAGTTACGACACGCTGGACCAGGTGCCGAACTCGCGCGGTGACGACACCCGGGAGTTCATTGTCCCTGAAGGCCACTACTTCTTCATGGGCGACAATCGCGACAACTCGCTGGACAGCCGCTTCGACGTCGGGTTCGTGCCGGCCGAGAACCTGATCGGCCAAGCCAGCGTCATCTTCTTCTCCGTCGGCAACGACACCTCTTTCCGAGAGTTCTGGAAGTGGCCGGCCAACATGCGCTGGGATCGTCTCTTCAAGGGTGTCGAGTGAATGAAGGCGAAGGCGCTGTCGGCTGAGGACAGGTCGAAGCTCGAGGAACTGATCGGCCATCACTTCGCCGACAAGCAGCGGCTGGACCGCGCGCTGACACATGCAAGCACCGGTTCGGCCAAGGTATCGAACTACGAGCGGCTTGAGTTCCTGGGGGACCGGGTGCTCGGCCTCTGTGTTGCGGAGCTGCTGTTCCAGTCCTTCCCGGCGGCCGCCGAAGGAGAGCTGTCGGTCAGGCTCAACCAGCTCGTCAGCGCCGAAAGCTGCGCGCAGGTGGCCGACGAGCTCGAACTGCACCGCTACATCCGCACCGGCGCCGACGTGAAGAAGCTGACCGGCAAGCGGATGCTGAATGTTCGGGCCGACGTGGTGGAAAGCCTGATCGCCGCGCTTTATCTCGATGGCGGACTGGAGGCTGCGCGGCAGTTCATCCTGCGCAACTGGACGGAGCGCGCGACACGCGCAGACGGTGCGAGGCGTGACGCCAAGACCGAATTGCAGGAATGGGCGCATGCGAATTTCGCCGTGACACCTTCCTACCGCGTCGAAGACCGCAGCGGACCGGATCACGATCCCCGCTTCACCGTCACTGTGGAAGTGAAGGGCGTGGCACCGGAGACCGGCGTCGACCGGTCCAAGCGTGCTGCCGAACAGGTGGCCGCCACGAAAATGCTTGAACGCGAAGGCGTATGGCAGAAGAATTCTGCCGAAGGTTGATTGGAACCATGACAGACAACGAGAACACCCCCACTGCCGAAACCGAGGCAGTACAGACGCGATCTGGTTTCGTGGCGCTGATCGGGCCGACGAATGCCGGCAAGTCGACGCTGCTCAATCGCCTCGTCGGCGCGAAAGTGTCGATCGTCAGCCACAAGGTCCAGACAACGCGCGCCATTGTCCGCGGCATCGCGATCCACGGCAGTGCGCAGATCGTTTTCATGGACACGCCCGGCATCTTCAAGCCGCGCCGGCGGCTGGACCGCGCCATGGTCACATCCGCATGGGGTGGCGCGAAGGATGCCGATGTCATCATGCTCCTCATTGACAGCGAGCGTGGGCTGCGGGGCGATGCGGAGGCGATCCTGGAAGGCCTGAAGGAGGTCAAGCAGCCGAAGATCCTCGTGCTGAACAAGATCGACCGGGTGAAGGCTGAGGATCTGCTCAAGCTTGCGGCCGTTGCAAACGAAGCGGTCGAGTTTGAGCGCACTTTCATGATCTCCGCAACCACCGGATCCGGCTGCGAGGACCTGATGAATTTCCTGGCGGAGCGCCTTCCGGAGGGGCCGTGGTACTATCCCGAGGACCAGATCTCCGACCTGCCGATGCGCCAGCTCGCAGCCGAGATCACCCGGGAAAAGCTCTTCCTGCGCCTTCACCAGGAACTTCCCTATGCCTCCCACGTGGAGACGGAGAAGTGGGAAGAGCGCAAGGACGGTTCTGTCCGCATCGAGCAGGTGATCTATGTGGAACGCGAGAGCCAGAAGAAGATCGCTCTCGGCAAGGGGGGCGAGGCCATCAAGGCAATCTCGACGGCCGCGCGCAAGGAACTCTCGGAAATCCTCGAGCAGCCCGTCCACCTCTTCCTGTTCGTCAAGGTGCGCGAGAACTGGGGTGACGATCCGGCTCGATTCCGCGAAATGGGGCTGGAATTCCCGAAGGGCTGACGCCGGCTATTTCTGCCGGTCCATCAGCGCCTTCACCTCCAGGTACCGGCGGCGGTTCTCAGGCTCCTGCTCGTTCTCCGAGTAACATGTTTCGGAGATGCAGAAGCGGGTGAGGGTGAGCGGAGGCGTCGCGCTCATGAACTCGCACTCGATCTCGTTCGTGAAGTCGCTCGGCTTCGGGTCGTCGCGGGTCGTATAGGTCAGCCTTGCCCCTGGCGGCTCCAGTTCAGGGAACGACTGCACTACGCCGGTCTTGATTGCCGGAACGAGGAGAAAGTTCTGGGCCACTGCAACGCAGGCCTCCTCCAGTTCTGGAGATTGGGCCATGGCGGGAGAGGCGGCGAGAACAAGGACGAGCGGAAGATATCGCATGGAAGCTCCTGAGGTCGGATGTCGCCGGGGCAATTCCGTGGACAGGCAATTTGTTCCCGGACATCCTCGATAATGTGGCGCTGAAAAGTGATTCAGCGGCGCGGACTTATCGGCTAGACTTGAAGCCGTACGGAAAGTGGTTGAGACATCGATGCAATGGCAGGATGAGGCGATCATCATCGGGGTGAAGCGTCACGGCGAAACCAGCGTCGTCGCCGAAGTGATGACCCGTTCACGCGGACGCCATCTGGGCCTCGTCCGTTCCGGCCGATCGCGCAGTATGCAGCCCGTCCTCCAGCCCGGCAACAGGGTGGAGGCTGTCTGGCGGGCGCGTCTTGACGAGCATCTCGGCGAGTTCAAGCTGGAGCCGCTTCGCCTCAGGGCCGCGCGGCTGATGGAAAAGGCGACGTCCGTCTATGCTGTCCAGGCGATGGGCGCTCTCCTGCGCCTGCTTCCGGAGCGCGACCCGCATCCACATCTCTACGAGGCGCTCGACGTGATCCTGGAAACGATGGACGACCCGACAGATGCCGGTGAGTTGTTCATCCGCTTCGAGCTCGCAATCCTGAACGACCTCGGATACGGCCTTGACCTGACGGAGTGCGCGGCGACTGGCTCGCAGCAGGATCTGCAATATGTCTCGCCCAAGTCCGGGCGCGCCGTCTGTGCCGAGGCTGGCGCTCCATACGCGGATCGACTTCTGGCCCTGCCGGCCTTTCTCCGGGATGGAGCAACGGCTGCGGCCGATGCCCTAAGCATGGCGGCAGCCTTCCGGCTCACCGGCTTCTTCCTCCATCGACACATCTACGAACCGCGCGGCATCTCGGAAAACGCCGCGCGCGATGGCTTCGTCCAGGCCGCACTCAAGGCGCTGGCGCTTGAGGAGGAGCGGAGGGCCGGCTGATCAGGCGGGCTGCGCGGCCACCAGCGGACGCTCCACAGGCTTCTCCCGGATCGGCCAGTGGACGATTGCAGCGAAAATGCCGAGAGCGACGCCCAGCCACCAGACCGGATCGTAGGATCCGAAGCGGTCGTAGAGGAAGCCGCCCATCCACACGCCGAGGAACGACCCCACCTGGTGGGATAGGAACACGACTCCGCCCAGCATGCCGAGATGGCGTGTGCCGAACATGATCGCGACCAGCGCATTCGTCGGCGGTACGGTGGAGAGCCACAGCAGCCCCATGACGATCGCAAACACGATCACCGAAAGCGGCGACTGCGGCAGGAGAAGGAAGGCCGTTACCGCGATCGACCGGGCGATGTAGATATAGGCGAGGAAATAGGGCTTCGAGTAGCGCTGGCCGATCACCCCGGCGGCCAGTGACCCGATGATGTTGAAGAAACCGATCAGCGCCATGGCAATCACGGCGTAGCTGGCTTCGATGCCGATGTCGCCGAGATAGGCGGGGAAATGGGCCGTGATGAAAGCAACCTGGAAGCCGCAGACGAAGAAGCCGCTGACGAGCAGGAGGTAGCTCCTGTGTGCGAAGGCTTCCCGCAGCGCCTCGCCGACGGTCTGCTTGAACTCCGCCTGCGACTGGGTGCCGGAGGAGGCATTGCCGCGCAACGGATAGGCGAGCAGCGGGACGATGAGCATCAGGACGGCCATGATCACGAGGCTGTCTGACCAGCCATAGGCCGAGATGAGGCCCTGGCTCAACGGCGCAAACAGGAACATGCCGGCGGAACCTGCCGCCGTTCCGATCCCGAAGGCGAACGATCGCTGCTCAGGCGTGACGTTGCGGGCGAATGCGGACAGGATGACGCCGAAGGAGCCGGCTGCAACCGCAAGCCCCACCAGAACACCACCGCCGACATGAAGTGCCGTCACCGACGCCCCGGTGGACATCAGGATCAAGCCTGCGGCGTAGAGGAGGCCGGACAGGGCAAGCATGCGGCCCGTCCCGTACTTGTCGGCGAGCGCCCCGAAGATCGGCTGGCCGAGACCCCAGCTCAGGTTCTGGATCGCCATGGCAAGCCCGAAGGTGGAGCGGTCCCAGCCGGTGTCGGCCAGCATCGGAAGCTGGAAGAAGCCCATCGCCGAGCGTGGCCCAAAGGTCAGGACGGCGATCAGCGAGCCGGCGATGATGATCAGCCAGGGCATCGGGTTACGGGTAGCGGCAGCCTGGGTCATCGATGATGCCTCCTCAGTCACTCAAGCCTGGCACCATATCGCCGCTGTCGGCATTCCCAAAATCAGTTTTTCACCAGCCAATGATCATCGGAATTGATAGAAGCCGCTACAACTCGCCCGACGGATCCATCGGCAGGAGCTTCCGTCCCGAGCGTGCCTCGCGGTAGATGGTGAACAATCCGGCAGCGACGACGATCAGCGAGCCGACGATCATGTTGAAGCCGAGCGTCTCGCCGTAGATGAACACGCCGATCAGCGTGACGAGCACCAGTTGCAGGTAGGACATCGACTGCACGATGACGGCATCGATATGATCGAAGGCGCGGATGAGCAGGTAGTGTCCGGAAATGCCGAGAACACAGAGCAGCAGCATCCACCAGCCGTCATTGCCCTCGAAGCTCGTCCAGTAGAAGGGACCGACGAGGGAAATCGCGACGGCGCCGGCAACGCCGGTATAGAAGAAGCTGGTATTGGCGCTGTCTGTACGGCTCGCCAGCCGGGTGGTGATGGAATAGAGGCTGTAGAGGAAGGCGCAGGCGACCGGCAGCAGCAGGCCGAGGTCGAAGCCGCCTGCTTCCGGCTTCAGGATCAACAGGACCCCAACGAAGCCGACGGCAATCGCCGTCCACCGGCGCCATCCAACACGCTCGCCGAGGAGAGGCATCGAGAGCAGCGCGACGATCAGCGGCGCGGACTGCAGGATCGCCTGGCTCTGCGCCAGACCAACCACCGCAAATGAAGTGATCGCCACGACGATCTGCAGGGCGAGGAGGACGCCCCGGAAGACCTGTAGCCATGGCCGCGGGGTCGCCGCCGTGCCGCTGACGCCTGCCTGCGATCGGCTGGCAAGAGCGACCGCGAAGGCGGCGAAGGCCCAGTAGCGCATCATGGCGATGAAGACTGCCGGATAGTTGTCGGCAAGATGCTTGGAAACACCGTCCTGGATGGAGAAGATCGTTACCGCCATCAGCGCGAAGACGAGGCCGGTCGCCCGAGATGTCATGTGGAATGCAGTCCCTGAAGAGCTGTCCGGGGACATGCCCCGCTGCAGCCATGAGCGGAGCCGGCAGGTTGTCTGACAACTCCTGCGTCGAAAATAGCGATCATCAACGCGCTGGCAAGGGCAGAATCAGCGTCTTTTGATCGGCCAGGGCATTTCCCGTCGCGACGTCACGCGCACCTCGTCGCCGAGACGGATACGGCCGCTCTGGCGTGGGACAGCGTTCCAGCCGAAAAGCGGCCCGGGCACCCGGCGGTCCGCAGACATACGGATTCGTCCCATCGCCGGCATCGGGCTGGCGACATCGCGAGAGCCGGTCTTCTGGTCTTGGGTCGTCATGATGCAGCGGGCACAGGGCTTCACCAGGTCGAAGGTGATGCCGCCGATCTCGACGGATTCCCAATTGTCCTCCACCCAGGCTTCATCGGTCTCGATGACGATGTTCGGCCTGAAGCGCTGCATGCCGATCTCGCCTTCGCCGCGCGCGCGCATGTCGGCATTGATGGCCGCCAGGGATGCCGTCGTAGTGATCAACACCTGGTATCCGTCCGCGAAGGTGACCGGCGTGTCCTCGCCGGCCCATTCGCTGCTAGCGGTCCGGTGGGAGCGACCATCGAAGAAAACGAGTCGCACTTCCCGGCCGAGCCATTCGGAAAGCGTCCTGTTCACCTCGTCGCCGGCGACGGCGGCGGAAAGCGCGGATTTCCAGACCACCACATCCATACGCTGCTGCGCATCGGGCCGGTCCACCGTAAGGCTTCCCCAACCCTCCATGCCGATTTCCACCGACGAGGGCTGTGGCGTGACGCCGAGCCGCGCCAGAGCCGGCAGGTCACGCTGGGTGATGAACATGCCGTCCGGATCCGTCACCATCATCTGCCGGTCGCCCGGTATCCCTGCAGGGCCGATCTCCGCCTCGGTCAGCGCGATCCCGCGGCCGCTCTTCAGGGGGTAGACGTTAAGTTCGCTGACCTTCATGGAAAACCTTCAGATTTCGTCGAGGAATAGATCGAGCACATGCTTCAGTCGCTCGTGCCGCTCCTGCGCCAGATGACGCCCGGTCGCGGTCTGGAAGCCCTCAGCGAGCCGGAACAGCTTCGTTTCGAAGTGGTCGATGGCGAAGCTCTTGTCGTCCAGCGGTCGCGCTTCGGCAAGCGGGTCCGCGGGATCGTAGAGGCCGGAACCCATGCGGCCGGCGATATAGAAGCAGCGTGCGGCGCCGATCATGCCGATCGCATCCAGACGGTCGGCATCCTGCAGGATCTTTGCTTCAATCGTCTCCGGCTGAACCTTTGCAGAGAAGCTGTGGGCGGTGATGGCGTGCGCGACGGCGGTGATGTCAACCGTCTCCCATCCCAGTTCTTCGAGTACGGTTGATGCCTTCGCGGCGGCCATGCGGGAGGCCTCGGCGCGCAGTGGCGAATTCTTCTCGACGGCAACGCAATCATGCAGCAGCACCGCTGCCGCCAGTACCCGCTCGTCGCCGCCCTCGTGCGCATGGATACGCATCGCATTGCGGAAGACCCGCAGAATGTGCGCGGTATCGTGGGAGCCGTCATCGCCTTCGGTCGCCTGCGGCAGAAGGGCTTCCGCCAGTGCCTCATGGGGCGAGAACGCTATTGAGAGATCTCCGGTCACGCCTTTGCCTCGGGAGCGGGAGGCAGTTCAGGCGGAGCGGGGCGGCGGGCGAGGATCTTCTGGTAGAACAGCCCGATCCCCATCAGCACGATGCCCAGCCCGATGAAGGAGAGCGCACGCAATATGCCTTCCAGGTTGGACATGTCGATCAGGAAGACCTTCAGCACGGTGATGATGACCAGACCCGCCGAGGCCAGCCGAAGGCTCCTCGCATCGAGACGCGAGCCGAGGACGAGGAGGGCGACGCCGATCAGCAGCCACACGACGGAGTAGGTATAGGTTTCGTTCTGCAGGAAGCCTTTCCAGTCGGCGATGTTGTCGCCATGCCAGAAGCGGCGGACCGAAAGGGTCGCCCACAGGAAGCCGAGCAGCGCACCCGCAAGCGCCAGCATCATGACATAAAGGCGGGGACGCTTGTCGCGGGCGTAGTAGGCAAGGCCTGCATAGGAGAGGGCGGGCAGGAGATATCCGATCAGCAGCAGGTTCACGAGTGGCCACGCTCCCGTGCTTTCTCCGCTGAGATAGGGGTTGAGCACGAAGACATGCAATGAGAGGACGTTTGCGGTGGCGAGAACACCGGCGATCATGGAGCCGTAGCGGAAGACCGGGCTCGGAGCCCGCGTGTCCAGCGTCATCAGCGTCGCCGAAAGTCCGATCGTCAGCAGCGTGTAGATCGACTGCTCGCCAAGCGTTGCCACGCTGTCGTCAAGGACGCCGCCGTTCATCGCATGGCGCACGAGGACGACGAGGGCCATCATCCCCATCAAAGCGGCGACTGCCTGGAGGAAGTTTCGCGCCCGGTGGTCCTGCCAGTTACGCAGCTGATAGGCCGCAAGCACGGCGAGCAGTGCAGGAATTCCGTAGCCCGGCAGCAGGGCGTTCCAGAAGGGCGTTGTGCCGAGCTGGTTTGGGCCCACCAGCGTCGGCTCCCAGGCGATGCGGGCGAAGACAACGACAATTGCCGCGCCCATCGCCCAGGGGAATGCCGGCCATGGCCGCCAGCGTGTGGCAAGGACATAGGCAAAGCCGATGACCGCGATCAGGATTGTTGTCGTGATGCCTGTGGTCAGCGCGTGAAGCGCAAAGGCAAGGCCGGCAAACGAGCCGAGAGCAACGAGATTAGCCGCCCGGTCCGCTTCGCCCGCCTCGCTCCGGAGGATGCGCCACTGGGCGATCCCGAGCAGAATGGCGCCCAGCGCCAGCCCGTAAAGCCCATGGATCCAGTCTGCGGCGAGCGTGCCGAAGTTCAGGAAGCTGATTGTCGCAAGGGCGACCGGTACGGCTGACATGGACAGCGCCCAGAGGGCTCCGAGCTTCGGCTCCAGGGTGCCCGTTCTACGAAGGAAGGCGAAGCCGAGGAAGGTGAAGACGCCGCCGAGCCCCAGGCTGATTGCGATCTCGAGGCCGAAGGAACGCGGAGGCGCGGTTCCTCCCTCGGTGACCGGCACAGGAGCCTGATCGAGAAGGATGAGCGCCATCAAACCGATGCAGGCGACCGCACCGACGGCCGAAAGGAGGGTGGGCCAGACGGCGTAGGATCGGCCAGCGCCCAAGGCCGCGAGCGCGGCGACGAGTGATGCGGCGGCAAATGCCGGCATGATGGAATATCCCTCGTCGACGGCAAGCATCGCCAAGGCGGCAAGCAGAACCACGAACGACAGCGAAAGAGTGATGCCGAGGGGAGGGCGTCGCAGGAAGCGCCACCAGGTCTCGGTGGAGGAAGATGGCTCTTCTGCGCGGTGCCCCGGCCAGACGAAGCCCGTACCCGCGGTGACGACGAGCAGGGCAAGCGTCGGCGGAGTGATGTCGGGGGTGAAGGCCTCGAAGAGATAGGCCAGAGCCCATCCGCCCAGACCGATATTTGCCAGTACCGGTACCAGGGTCCAGCGGCGCAGCCGCGCGGCGCCGGCAGATGCAAGCCAGGTGACGGCAAGGAAGGTGAAGAGGACCCAGGGGCTAGGCGCGGTGGAGGAAACGAGAGCGGGCGTCACCAGCGATCCCGCAAGTCCGAGGCCGGCGAGTGCCTGTCCGTGCAGCAGCGATAGGGCAACCGTGCCAAGCGAGATCACGCCGAGCAGCACGAAGGCAGGGGTCGCGCCGATGAAGCCATAATAGCCATGCGCGGCGTAGGTTGCGCCGAGCAGCGTGATCGCACCGGCGGCGGTCAGGGCGCCAGGGATCATGGCATTGCCGTAGCGGTCGGCGATCGGCTCGATCATCCGGCGCCGAATGGCTTCTCCGGCGCCGATCAGGAGGAGGCCGAATACCCCTGCCAGGATTAGGCGCGTCTCTGGGCCGATCAGGCCGCTTTCGATCGAATACCGGATGAGGAAGATCCCGCCGAGGGCAAGCGCCACGCCGCCAACCCACACGGCCCAGCGCGCACCGAGATTGCTCTCCAGCGTATCGCGGGTCTCTTCCTTGTCATGTGGAGGCTTCAGGTCATGGACAGCGTCCTCTCGCGCCGCAGTCGCAACGGCAGCGTCTGCTGCGGCTTCTGCCGTGTCCTCCGCTGGCGGCGCCAAGGTTTCGGCCTCCGTCTCGGCGATTACGGCGTCCGGCCGGGCCACGGGGGCGAGAGCGTCGATCCGCTGCCTCATGGCGAGGAGTTCGTCCTCGACCCTCGCCAGCCTGTGCGAGGTCTTTCTTTGCCAGGCGATTGCCAGCACGATGGCGATGAGCAGTAGAAGTTCCATGAAGGTCGCCCGGTCCCGAGAATGCTCCGCTTATACATGCCACCGGCGAAAACCAAAACCGGGGAGCGTCCTTGGTAGCGTGGTGTTGGCCGATGCTCCCTTTCTGGGCAGGCTGCCTTCGTCACGGCCTCTGCTGGACTAGTTATTGTGCATCGCAAAATTTGGTGAATTTCTAGGCAGATATCGCTTGCGCACCGTCCCTCTTGCTGGTTTGAATGGGGCATCAAAAACCAGCAGGGGAACGACAATAACAATGTTCACGCGTCGATACTTCATCAAGCTCACAGCTGCGGCAGCCGTTGCCGTCGGCCTCGGTCTGCCGTCAGGCGCTCTGGCAGAGACCGCCATCAAGTTCACGCTCGACTGGAAGTTTGAGGGGCCGGCTGCAGGTTTCCTGCTTGCCGCCGATAAGGGATACTTCAAGGAGGAAGGGCTCGACGTCACCATCGACACCGGCAACGGCTCGGTTGAGGCAATCCCGCGCGTCGCCACCGGCACCTACCAAATGGGTTTCGGCGACATCAATTCGCTGATCAAGTTCCTCGACGAGGACCCGTCCCAGAAGGTCAAGGCCGTCATGATGGTCTATGAGCGTCCAACGTTTGCGGTCGTCGGCCGCAAGTCGCTCGGCGTCACCGAAGATCCAAAGTCGCTCGAGGGCAAGAAGCTCGGCGCCCCGCCGCCGGATGGCGCATTTGCCCAGTGGAAGGCGTTCACGCAAGCGGCTGGCATCGACGAGAGCAACATCACCATCGAGTCGATTGGCTTCCCGGTTCGCGAGCCGATGCTCGCCAAGGGCGACGTAGATGCGGTCTTCGGCTTCGCCTTCTCGGTGATCCTCAACCTCAAGGCGCAGGGGATCGGCGACGACGACATCGCCACCATCCTGATGGCCGAGAATGGCCTCAATCTCTATGGCAACGCCATACTGGTTAACACCGACTTCGCCGCGGAAAACCCTGAGGCGGTGAAGGGCTTCCTGAGGGCGCTGGCCAAGGGATTTGCCGATGCCGTCGCCAACCCCGAGGAAGGGGTAGCCGCAGTCCTCGAGCGCAACGAGACGCTCAATACCGACATCGAGGTCGAGCGCCTCAACATGGCGAACGCCATGAACATCAAGACGCCCTATGTGGTCGAAAATGGCTTCGGCGATGTCGACATGGAGCGCCTCGGAGCCTCGATCGAGACCCTCAAGGTCTCGATGGGTCTGAAGGGCAATGTAAAGGCGGATCAGGTCTTCGACCCAAGCTTCCTGCCTGCCAAGGAAGAGCGGATGCTGCCGTAAGAGACGCTCCGGATCGATCACGGTGACCTTCCCCCGGTCTTGCGGGGGAAGTGTCAGACTACGGCGGGCAAGAGGCGCCCAAGCGCCCTGACGAAAAGAAGAAGACAATGTCCCATCTCGTATCCATCGACGACGTCGACATGCGCTATGGCGGGGCGGACGGCACGCTCGCCGTGTCCGGCCTCACGATGCGCGTTGCCAAGGGTGAGTTCGCCGCCGTCGTCGGTCCCTCCGGCTGTGGCAAGTCGACCCTGATGAAGCTGGTCACCGGCCTGCATATACCGCAGAAGGGCACAGTGATCGTTGCCGGTCAGCAGGTGACGAAGCCGGTTTCCATCGTCGGAATGGCGTTCCAGAACCCGACCATGCTGCCCTGGCGCACCACGCTGGAGAACATCCTCCTGCCGCTGGAGATCGTCGAGAAGCACCGCCATCGCTTGCGGGCAAACAAGAAGGAGTACGTCGCCAAGGCGGAGCATCTCCTGGAACTTGTAGGCCTCAAGGGCTTCGGCTCAAAGTTTCCTTGGCAGTTGTCCGGCGGCATGCAGCAACGCGCCAACCTCTGTCGTGCGCTGATCCACGAGCCGGAACTCCTGATGCTCGACGAGCCCTTCGGAGCGCTTGATGCCTTTACCCGCGAGGAACTCTGGTGCGTGATCCGCGACCTTCACGCGGCCCAGGGTGTCACCATCGTGCTCGTCACCCATGACCTGCGTGAAGCGGCCTTCCTCGCCGACAAGATCTTCGTGATGAGCGCGCGCCCAGGCCGCATCCTGCGGGAGCACCAGGTCCCCTTTGAGCGTCCGCGCGATCTTGAGGTCATGTACGAGGTACGCTTCACCGATCTCGTGCATGAGCTGCACGGCGAGATCGCCAATGCGAGGGTCGCGGCATGACGATTGTAACCGAGACCACCCCTCCGTCGACCGGCCCAAAGGTGATGCCCATGCGCATCAACTGGGTGCGTGCTGCCCCCTGGCTCTACACGCTCGGCCTCTTCCTGGGCTGGGAACTGCTGGTGATCCTCCTTGATACGCCGGTGACGGTGCTGCCCGCGCCGAGCCGCGTCTTCCAGGCGGTTGTGCAGTACTGGTCGGCAATCTGGAAGAACTCGCTGCAGACGCTGTTTACGACCACGCTCGGTTTTGGCCTTGCAGTCGTTGGCGGGCTGGCGCTCGGCCTCTTCATCGGCTGGTCGAAGACGATCTACGCCGGTCTCTACCCACTGATGATCGGCTTCAATGCCATCCCGAAGGTCGCGGTCGTCCCGATTCTCGTCATCTGGTTCGGGATCGGCACGATCCCGGCGGTCATCACCGCCTTCCTGATCTCCTTCTTCCCCATCGTTGTCAACGTCGCGACCGGGCTGGCCACCATCGAACCAGAGACGGAAGACGTGCTGCGGGCGCTGGGTGCACGCAAGATGGACATCATGCTGAAGGTCGGCATACCTCGGTCCATGCCCTACTTCTTCGGCTCGCTGAAGATCGCCATCACGCTTGCCTTCGTCGGCTCGGTGCTGAGCGAGACGGTGGCTGCGAACTACGGCCTCGGCAACATGATGAGCTCGGCGCAGAGCCAGTTCAACGTGCCCCTCGTATTCGCGGGGCTCCTGGCGCTCGCGGTCGAAGGCATCGCCATGTACGCGCTGATGGCCTGGATCGAGAAGCGGATGACCGGTTGGGCGCACCGCTCCACCATGTCGCACTGAGACGTGAGGAGGCCCGGAATGTCTCCTCCGGGCCCTGTCCTATCAGTTGCGCGTCTGAGGGGCCTGTTCCGATAGCTGCAGCAGCGGCGGCTGCTCTTCGTCGGCCGGGGCACGGTAGGTGACCTGCGGATAAGGAATGGTGATTCCTTGCTGGTCGAAGGCTTCCTTGACCGCTTTCGTGATGTCGCGGCTGGTCGCCCACCAGACGGAGCTATTGGCCCAGTAGCGCATGGCCAGCACGACGGCACTGTCGCCGAGGTCCATGACAAAGGCGGCCGGCGCAGGATTGTCGAGGACGCGCTCGTCGCCTTTTGCAATCTGCAGCATGATGCCGATCGCTTTGTCGATGTCGTCCTCGTAGGCGATCCCCACCTTGAAATCATGCATGCGGGTGGAAAGGCGGCTGTAGTTCGTTACCGGCACGTTCCAGAGCAGCGAGTTGGGCGCGAGGCGGTAGAGCCCGTCATATGTCTTCAGCTCGGTGGCAAACAGCCCGATGTCCTGCACGATACCATTGATGCTTCCCGTATCGATATATTCCCCGACCCGGAACGGCCGCAGCACAAGAAGCATGATACCCGCGGCAATGTTCTGCAGTGTGCCTTGCAGGGCCAATCCGATCGCCAGACCAATCGCGCCCAGTGCGGCCAGAATGGATGCCGTCTGGACGCCGAACTGGCCGAGCACCATCACGAAGACGATGACCAGGATCGCATAGCGAATGACGTTGGAGAAGAACTGCGCAAGCGTGGCATCGATGCCGTGAATGCTGGACAACCCGCGATAGGCCCAGCGGCTGAGAACGCCCGAAGCGATCCATCCGATCGCGAGCAGAATGATCGCGCCGAGGATCGAGAAGGAATATTGCACCGCCAGTGCCGAGAGTTGCGCCAGCGCAGCCCGGGTCGCTACGACGAAGTCGGATGCTTGGTCCATGGATTGATTGCTCCCTTTCACGGCCCCGGCCCTAATTGGTGCGGGTGCCGGGGAGGTCAAGGAAGCGTGTGGCTAGGGAGGCAGTCTAGCTCCGCAACGGCAGGAGGAAGGATGCTCGCCCGTCGGTCTCGGCGCCGCGGCCGATCCTCTTGATCGCCGCGATCAGCCGGCCATTACGTCCGAGAAGCCGATCGCCGAATTCGATCAGACGCGGGTTTGGCGTCGCGTGCGGCGCGACCTGGCGGAGCCGAGCTGCCAGTTCGACGTCGTCCTCGTCCGGATCAACGGCGAGCGAGGCGATCACCGCGGCGGCGGGTGAACGGGAAACGCCCATCCAGCAGTGGATCACCATGGGCGATGCCCGGTCCCACTGGCGTGCGAAGTCGATCAACTGCGCAACATGCTCCTCGGCCGGCGCCACCAGGTCGCCCGTGCCGGCGAAGGCGATGTCGTTCATCCGGAGAACGAGGTGACGTTCCGCAGAAATGAGACCGGGGCGGTGGAAGTCATGCTTCTCCGCCATGAGGCTGACCAGATGCGTCGCCCCGTGGCGTGCCGAGAGCTCGGCTATGCTGGCGAGTGGGCAGACGACGATCCCGCTCAAGCGCAGACCTCCGACAGGCGCTCGGCATCCAGTTCAGCGAATCGCTTCAGAAAACGAGACTGTGCTTCCAGGGCCGGCATGGGCTCCAGCATCAGCATGTCCCGCGTAATGCCGCGTGGCTGGCCAAAGAATTTCCGTGCTTCCTCGACCGAAAAACCTGCAAGTTCCGTCGCTTCGAAAAAGGCGGCGACGGTGTCGGCCTTCTTGATCTGTGTCTTCAACTCCTGGCCGGGATGCGCCGGTAGTCCGAACCGCAGGTGTATCGCCGCCTCGAGCCGGTGCTCGACGGTCTTGTAGCCGCCCCCGACTACCGATTTGAACGGCGAGATCATGTCGCCGATCACATATTCCGGCGCGTCGTGCAGCAAAGCCATCATCAGGTTCTGGCAGTCACTGTCCGTGCATCGCCGGAACACCTCCTCCACGACCAGGCAGTGCTGGGCGACGGAAAAGGCGTGGTCGCCGCGGGTCTGGCCGTTCCATCGGGCAACGCGGGCAAGCCCGTGGGCGATATCGGAGATCTCGACATCGAGCGGCGAGGGGTCGAGCAGGTCGAGGCGTCGGCCGGACAGCATCCGCTGCCAGGCGCGGGGCGATCTGGTGCCGCTCACGAGCCGGCCTCTTGCTCATCGGAGGGGAAGGCCAGCCCGCTCCAGGCGGGAAGCCGCACGGTCACCGGCGTTGCGCCTGCCAGAACCGGCGTACCGGCGGCGATCGCCGCGCCGACGCGATCTGTTCGAAGGATGGCAAGGCCAGCGCGCCCGCATCCCGTGCCGAGCGTGCCGGCGGGCTTTCCTCCGGCGATGATCTCCGTTCCCGTCGGTGGAAGCAGGTCGTCAGCCGCAATCTGCACAAGGCGGCGTCGCGCAGTGCCTCGATGCTGCATGCGGGACACGACCTCCTGGCCAACATAGCAGCCCTTGCGGAACGAAAGTCCGCCGTTGAGGTCCATCAGGATATCATGCGGAAATGCGTCCTGGAGTGCGTAGTCCACGCCCGAAGCGGCGACACCAGCCTTCACCCTCAGCGCCTCGTAGTCTCCGTCGAAGAAACCTGTGTCAACCAACCCTGGCATACGCGTGAGCGCGATGCCGGCGTGATCGAAGCGCGAGTCGGCAACGCCGCCCGCCACTTCATCCTCTCCCCAGACGACGGTCGCTCCCTGCTGCTCCAGGACTGCAATCTCGACGGCGGCCCGCAGCTTGTACATGGTCAGCCGACGCACGAGCGCGTCCTGCTGCACGGCCTCCGTTTCGATGAGGAAGCCGTCGCCATCCCGCCAGATGATGAAGTCGAACAGGATCTTGCCCTGTGGCGTCAGCAGCGCCCCGGGTTTCGCGACCCCGTCCGGCAAGGAGACGATGTCGGTCGTGATGAGGTTCTGCAGGAAGTGCTCTGCCTCCTGGCCGGAAATGCGGAGGAAGCGTCGCTCGGGAAGATGGGCCGCTGGCATGTCAAAAATCTCGGATTGTCAGACCCAAGAGTTAGGCGTTCAGGCCGGATCGGGCAAGACCGCAGGAGGGCTAGATCAGTCGCCGCCGGTGAGGGACTTCCATTCTCCGTCGGGCGTGATCGCCAGGCGGTAGAAGTTGTAGTTGCCGCCTTCCTCCATTCCCATCAGGTCGCCAGCAGTCACAATCCGCAGCAATTCCACCCGCTCCGGCGGCGTCAGGGATGCCAGCGGCTTTCCGGCAAAGTACGGCCACACATAGGCTTCCTCCTCCGTGCCGGCATCCATCCGGACCGCTCCGCTCGACAGGATGTCGAGGAGAATTGCGAGGATCTCCAGGCCTTCCGGATCGCCGGAATAGCTTCGCAACGCGTCGATGGGGTCGCTGATGTCGCCGTTGATGATCGTCTGCCGAGGACCGGTCGTCAGCGGCCGCAGTCGCTCGACGTCTCCGGAAGCCGCGGCCTCGACCAGCAGTTCGCGCATTCGGCGAACCGGTTCCGGCAGGAGTGTAGGATCAAGGATGATCCCGGCGGCGACGGGGTCGCCTGCCTCCGGCGTCACGACTTCCTGTGCGCCGTCGTTGCGCGGTACAGACCGGTTGATCAGGGGCTCGGGAAGAGGCAGGCCCGGAGCCACATCCTCGCTCTCTTCGACCGCTTGCTCCCGGCTATCCTGCCCGCGATTGGAACCGAATTCGGAAAGTGCGACCGTGGAGACGGGGAAAAGAGCAACAACCAGCAGCGCACCGAGCGCAATTCTGCCGGCGGCAAGGCATTTTTCGAAGCTTCCCGGTGCCTGGTGCATCGGAACGCCCTGCGCTTTATTGAAGACTGCGTTCCGGAGAGAATTCGCCCGCCAGCATCCGCTCGCGAAGGGTCTCCAGCATGGCTTCGGCGCCCATTTCGCCGTGGATGCGGATCGTCTCGCGCATGGCGAGCGCGAAAGCGGCATCGGCAATGATCTCGGGCTCGATGCCGTCCGCCATTCCGTCCGCCCAGGCCTCGTTCTGGTACTCCAGCGCAACCTGCATCTTCTCATGGACAATCATGTCGTCGATTTCGTTGCGGCCTGTCTGCATCATGTCTTCCTCGGTGACCCGTGGGTTACTTCGTCGTTAAGGACTCTAGCAGCCTTTTACCAAAACGACACGGTCTGCTGGCGAAGGAGGTAAATAATACCCTAATTTCCGAATCTGGCGGCAATTTCTCCGGCGAGTGTTGCGCCTTCGTTACGGTGGCGCTCTTCTGCCGTCCGTGCCGCGTCCGTGCATGTGGTATGAACGGCGGCGAAGGAACGGTAGCCGCGATTGAAGGCAGCCGTAAGGCGCTCGCGCCGTTTCGGCTCGCTTTCGGTATCTGCATTCAGCAGATCCTGCATCGCGGTTCGCCAGTCATCCGAAGTCTCCCCGCAAAGTGTCCGAAGGTAGTGCAGGGAACCGAGGATCTCGGCGAGCCGCGAAAGCTGCTGGTCGTAAGGTGCCGGCTTGTCTTCCTGAGCGGGCGCGGTCGCGGGCCCGGGCGTGGCTGGGGGAGGGACGGCCTCCTGCGCCGCCAGCGGCGGAACGGCGAACGCAATCAGGCTCAGGAGTGTCGCGCCGGCTAGCAGTCTTGATGGCATGGTTTCTCTCGCTGTGGCTCGGCTCAGCCGGGTTCCGTGGTTAGCTTCTCGATGCAATCAAGCACGCTTGCCGGCACCGGAAGCGCCCGAATCTCCTCCAGCGTATACCAGCCCTGGTCAGCGGCATCATCCCCGGCAATGGCTTCCGATGATGCGTCAGCACTAACTCGGAAGACCGACAGCAGGAAATGCGTCTCGATCATGCCATTCGCATTCTCGGTCTTGAGGTCGTAGGTGGCGAAGAGCACAGGGTCGCGCGCTTCGATGCCGGTCTCCTCGAAGAATTCTCGAAGCGCCGTCTGCTCCGGGCTTTCGCCCTCCTCGGCGCGACCGCCTGGAAAGGCGAACATGTCCGCTGCTGGCGGATTGCGCCGGCGGATCAGCAGGAAGCGGCCATTTCGTTCCAGGATGGCGGAGGAGGCAAGGGCGGGCGGCGCCGGAGATGCTGTCATGCGAAGTTGGTCCCTGATCGTCCGTAGGGTAGAACGAATCGCGGGAAACGGGAACGGAGAGGACCAGACATTGATGAAGGCATATCTTCTCTTTTCCGTAGCAGCGCTTGCCGAGATCGCCGGCTGCTTCGCCTTCTGGGCCTGGTGGCGGCTGGACAAGCCGGTGTGGTGGCTGGTGCCGGGCATGATGTCGCTTGCTGTCTTCGCAGCAGCCCTCGCGCTTGTGCCGAGCGAGGCCGCCGGCCGAACCTACGCCGCCTATGGCGGCATCTATATCGTCGCCTCCATTCTGTGGCTTTGGCTGGTCGAAGGGCGTCTCCCGGATCGCTGGGACGTTTCCGGCGGCCTTGTATGCCTCGCCGGAGCAACCCTCATCCTGTTCGGCCCCCGGGCCTGAGCCTTCCTTGACCGCTTGCGAGGGTGGTGCGATGACAATTGCATGTGTGGACGCTATGCGCTGACCGCGACGCCGGAAGATATTCTGCACTTCCTGAGCGTCATCGACATTGAAGACTTCCCGGCACGCTTCAACATCGCGCCGACGCAGCCGATTCTCGTTGTTGCCGCGGAGGACCATCACGAGCCGGGCAGCAACCTGCCGCCGCGACGTGCGCTCCTGGCGCGCTGGGGGTTCATTCCGGGCTGGGTGAAGGATGTCCGCAACTTTCCCCTGCTGATCAACGCCCGCGCGGAAACTGCCCAGGAAAAGGCATCGTTCCGCGGCGCCATGCGCCACCGGCGCATCCTCGTTCCTGCCTCGGGATTTTATGAATGGCGTCGGCCAGCCAAGGAAACGGGGCTGCCGGCGCAGCCGTATTGGATTCGCCCGCGCAAGGGTGGACTCGTGGCGTTCGGTGGGCTGATGGAGACCTATGCATCGGCGGACGGGTCCGAACTCGACACGGCCGCGATCCTGACAACAAAGGCAAACGCAGCCATTGCGGGCATTCATGATCGCATGCCGGTCGTTATTCAGCCGGACGATTTCTCGCGCTGGCTCGACTGCAAGACGCAGGAGCCGAGGGAGGTGGCCGACCTGATGCAGCCTGCGCCGGACGACTTCTTCGAAGCCCTTCCGGTCTCCGATCTTGTCAACAAGGTCGCCAACATGGGTCCGGAACTCCAGAAGCCGATCATCCTGGCGGAACCCCAGGACCCGCCTCCCAAGGCTACAGCCCAGATGTCGCTCTTCTGATTCAATCCTGAAACTTGGACGTCTTCCATGCTCTCCGCAGCACTCTCGGGCTTCGCGCTCGGCGCCTCGCTCATCATCGCCATTGGCGCGCAGAATGCCTTCATCCTCCGGCAGGGCCTGATCCGCAGCCACGTCTTCATCCTGTGCCTGATCTGCGCGCTCTCTGATGCCTTGCTCATTGCCGCGGGCGTTGCCGGGGTGGGGACGATCGTGGCGCAATCGCCAACGCTGATCATGGTCGTCACGGTTGGCGGTGCGGTTTTCCTTGCCACTTATGCCTTCATGGCATTTCGCCGTGCCTTGCGGCCGACGGCCATGGCGGCGGGTACGCCGGAAGGACTGCCGCTGAAGACAGCGGTGGCGACCTGCCTGGCCTTCACCTTCCTCAATCCGCACGTTTATCTGGATACTGTGGTTCTGCTGGGAAGCCTGTCTGCCGCTTTCGAAGGATCCGAACGTGCGGCCTATGGCGCGGGAGCCGTCGTCTCTTCCTTCGTCTGGTTCTTCGCCCTGGGCTACGGCGCCCGCCTTCTTGCGCCGCTGTTTGCCAGACCCGCCGCATGGCGGGTCCTGGATGTTCTGATCGGACTCGTGATGAGCCTATTGTCGATCGGGCTGATCGTCAGCCTGGTCAAATATGCCTGATCAGCCGGCAGGCTTCAGGACCTTCTTCGGCTTCAGCATTAGCGCTGCGGCGACAACCGCCTTCAGGGCCAGCGGGCGAAAGGGAGGCGTCTGCTCAGGTTTAGGGGCGGTAACGGGGTCTTTGCTCATGGTGGTCTCCTCGCCATGCGATCTGGTCTTGCGGCAGAGGATCTTGTCTTCAAACTCGGCGGAATAGTGGCGTAACGGCAGGCAACCTTTCACCTGCTCGCTTTGGTCGCACCTTGAAGCGAAACTGATGCAAACCTGCCGCAGTGCCTCAGACGGATGCGTTGTCGTCCTCGATCGTCAACGTTCCGTACCGTCGCTGCCAAAGCCGCGCGCTGAACGGCAGGAAGGCGAGGTAGGCGAGGACGCTGACGACGAGCACCTGCCATGTGTAGCTCATCAGCAGTGCGACATAGAGGACGACCACCAGAAGGATGGGAAACATCAGGTCTCGGCGCACCTTCGTCTGGGATTTGCCCGACCAGACCGGCAGGCGACTGACAAGCAGGTAGCCGATCAGGATCGTGTAGGCGACGCTGCCGTAGACGAATACCGGGGAGGGATCCACACCGAGGAAACCCAGGTAGACCGGCAGCAGCACCAGCACCGCACCCAGTGGGGCGGGCACGCCGACGAAGAATTCCGACTGCCAGGCCGCCTTTTCCTGACGCTCTTCCATGACGTTGAAACGCGCGAGCCGAAGCCCCGCGGCAATCGCGTAGATGAGGGCTGCGATCCATCCGAAGGAGCGGGCATGGTCGAGCAGGAAAGCATAGGAGACAAGCGCCGGTGCGACGCCGAAGTTAATGATGTCGGCGAGCGAGTCCATCTGCACGCCGAAGCGGGAACTAGCCTTGAGAAGCCGCGCGACCCGCCCGTCGATGCCGTCGAGGAAGGCCGCGAGCAGCACCATCGCCACCGCCAGTTCATAGCGTCCCTCGAAGCCGAGCCGGATTCCGGTCAACCCGGCGCAGATGGCAAGAACCGTGATGAGGTTCGGCACCATCAGCCGCACGGGTATTTCCCGCAGCCGGGGGCCCCGTCCGCTCGTGTCGGACCGCGGTGTCTCTGGCGGGGAAACGGGGTTCTCCATGCGCTCTCCTCTTGCTTTAGCTGCGGCGGCTGATGGTCGGACCCTTGATCGAGCCGAATTCGGCAATGACGGTCTCGCCACCATAAGTCATCTGGCCGACGGAAACACGCGGCTGCGCCGTCGCCGGCAGCAGGACATCGAGACGGGAGCCGAAGCGGATGAGCCCGAAGCGTTCGCCGGCATTCAGTGGCTCGGTGGGCTTCACCCAGCAGACGATGCGGCGCGCGACGAGGCCGGCGATCTGCACGACGCCGATCTTGCCGTGATGCGTCTCGATGACCATCCCGTTGCGCTCGTTGTCTTCGCTCGCCTTGTCAAGTTCGGCATTGATGAATTGGCCCGCCCGATACTGGATCTCCGTCACCTGTCCGCGCATGGGGGAGCGGTTGATGTGGCAGTCGAAGACGTTCATGAAAACGGAAATGCGCAGCATCGGCTCGCTGCCGAGATTGAGTTCAGCTGGCGGCACCACCATCTGGACGGACGAGACGCGGCCGTCTGCGGGACTCAGAACGAGATCGTCATCCTGCGGCACGACGCGTTCGGGGTCACGGAAGAAATAGGCGCACCAGAGCGTCAGCACGAGGCCGATCCAGAACAGCGGCTCGGCAATCCAGCCGAGGATCAGCGATGCGATGAAGAAAGCCGCAACGAAAACGTAGCCTTCCTTATGGATCGGCACGAGCGTATTGCGAATGGTGTCGAACAGATTGATCAACCCGGATCTCCTCAAGATGTCAGCTTTCGCTGACTACAGGCAAACAGTTTGGGGGGCAATGCGGTTCCGCCGCATCCACCGGGGACATGGATCTGCGTATCGGATGCGCCTGCATGGCCCTCATTGTGGATCGACCCATCCAAGCCAGGTCGTGAGCGCCAGCAGCGGCGAACCGTAGAAGATCAGCACGAGCGCATAGGCAAGCGCGACGGCGCCGGCAATCATCATCCGCTTGGTCGAATATCTCATCCTATCCGGCCCTTCATTCTGCCGCGGGAGCGCCGCGAGCGATAACGCCCATGTCGTCGCTCTCCCGGACCTTCCTCAGCTGTTCTTCGGCCTGCGTTGCCTCACGCTGGCGGTTCCACATGGAGGCATAGAGACCGTCCTGGGCGAGCAGGTCTGCATGGGTGCCGCGTTCGGCTATGCCGCCGTCGCGTAGCACGATGATCTCATCGGCATTGATGACCGTGGACAGCCTGTGGGCGATCACCAGCGTCGTCCGGTTCTTCGACACGACGTCCAGCGCCGCCTGTATCTCATGCTCCGTCGTGGTATCCAGCGCGGAAGTCGCCTCGTCGAGGATGAGGATCGGCGGAGCCTTGAGGATCGTCCGGGCAATTGCCACGCGCTGCTTTTCGCCGCCCGAAAGCTTCAGTCCCCGTTCGCCGACCATCGTGTCGTACCCATGCGGCAGGCTCTCGATGAACGTCCCGATTTGCGCCACCTCGGCAGCGGCGGTGACCTCATCCTCGGTTGCCCCCGGGCGGCCGTAGCGGATGTTGTAGGCGATGGTGTCGTTGAAGAGGACCGTATCCTGCGGCACCATCCCGATCACAGCCCGAAGCGACTTCTGGGTCACTCCGCGGATGTCCTGACCATCGATGGTGATGGCGCCCGCCTGGACGTCGTAGAAGCGGTAGAGCAGGCGCGAGATCGTCGACTTGCCGGCACCCGAGGGCCCGACGATCGCGACCGTCTTTCCGGCCGGCACCTCGAACGAGATGCCCTTGAGGATCGGCCGTTCCGGATCATAGGAAAAGTGGACGTCGCGGAAGGCGAGGGCACCCTGGCGGATCTGCAACGGCTGGGCGTCCGGCTTGTCGACCACTTCCGCCTCGACCTCCAGGAGGTCGAACATCTGCTCGATATCTGTCAGCCCCTGGCGGATTTCGCGGTAGACGAAGCCAATGAAGTTGAGCGGCACGGAAAGCTGCAGCAGCAGTGCATTGACAAAGACGAAATCGCCGATGGTCTGCTCGCCCCGCTGGACGGCCATGGCAGACATCACCATCATCACCGTCATGCCGAGGCCGAAGATGACGCCCTGGCCGAAGTTGAGCCAGCCAAGCGAGGTCCAGACCTGTGTTGCCGACTTCTCGTAGCGCGCCATGGAGGCATCGAAGCGCCGTGCTTCCATCTCCTCGTTGCCGAAATACTTCACGGTCTCGAAGTTGAGGAGCGAATCGATTGCCTTGGTATTGGCGTCCGTGTCGCTGTCGTTCATCGACCGGCGGATAGCGATGCGCCAATCGCTCGCCCGCACCGTGAACCAGACATAGGCCCACACTGTCACGGCGGTGATGGCGACGTAGGAGAAGCCGTAGCTCAGCCAGAAGATCACCGCGGTCAGCAGGAACTCGATGAAGGTGGGCACTGAGTTGAGAATGGTAAAGCGGACGATGGTCTCGATGCCCTTCGTGCCGCGCTCGATGATGCGCGACAGGCCGCCGGTCTTGCGCTCCAGGTGGAAGCGCAGCGACAGCTTGTGCATGTGCACGAAGGTCTTGTAGGCGAGCTGCCGCACGGCATGTTGGCCGACGCTGGCGAACAGCGCATCGCGCAACTGGTTGAGGCCCACCTGGAATATGCGGGTGAGGTTGTAGGCGATCACCAGCACGACGGCGCCGAGAAGGAAGGCCGGCAGTATACCGGCCATGTCAAGTCTGCCATTCAGTGCATCAGTGGCCCACTTGAAGAAGTAGGGGACCCCGAGCAGGACGAGCTTGGCGAGAAACAGGAAGACGGTTGCCCAGATCACGCGGCGTTTCAGGTCGCCGCGCCCGTGTGGCCACATATAGGGCCACAGGTTCACCAGCGTCCCAAGCGGATTGCTGGAATCCGCCGAAACGGTCTTCTTTGCTATTGCCATCTAAGTCTCCGGAGGGCGGCTTCCGCCTGTTGCGGACTTAAGGTGCGGGCACAGGCGATGCAAGAGGACGCGACCGGGAGCGGGTCTGTGCAAGGCCGGAAAGGAAATGTCCCGACCTTGAACATATCAAGGTCGGGGGTTAGCGCTGCTGCTTCTGCAGGCGCTTGCGGTGCAGTTCTTCCGCATCCGGGAGCGCCTCGTCCGGCACGCCGAAGATCTGGCCGGGCTCGATCAGGTCCGGATTGTTGATCTGGTCCTGGTTGGCGAGGTAGATCGTGGTGTAGCGGACGCCCTGGCCGTAGACCCGCCGTGAAATCTGCCACAGCGTGTCGCCGCGGCGGATGATGACGGAATTCCGCGCCTGCGTCAGCGGTGCCTGCTCAATGGTCTTAGGGCCTGTCGCCGCCGCCTGTTCGGAGGCTCCGTTACCGATGTCACCACTCTCGGCGATCACCGGTCCTACGGCGGCTTCGATTGTTGAAGCGAGCTCGGGAAGCGCAGTTCCGACAGCCTCTGGCTGAGCCGGAAGGCCATCGATCGCCGCTAGCGCCTCGCCGGCCTGTCTTGCGGCTTGGTCGACTATGTCGCGCGCATCCGCGCTTGCCCCGGCCGGCAGCCGGTATTCGGATAGCGACTTGAGCGCGATGACGGTGCCTGACCGTGCCGCGGCGAGTTCTTCCGCGGAGGGCTGCCTTCCGTTCTCATAGAGTCCCTTCAGCAGGGCGAATGCCCGTGCGGCTTCGTTGCGAAGTTTGTCGAAAGCGCCGTCATCGATCGCCGAGACCGAGCCTGGGCCATTCTGCCCGGCTACGGCCGCGACCTGGGCACCAGCCGGACGGATGAACGGAACCTCGACGCGAAGCGCGGTCTTGCCTGCGCCGTCCATCAGTTCGACCGCGATCGTATGATTGCCGACCGGCAGATCGATGACACCCTCGATGACGAAGTTGCCGTCATTCGTGGCCTTGGCCCGCCCGACGGTCTGGTCGTTGGCAAAACCCAGAAGGGAAGCGCCGGAGGGGGCGCGACCGGCGATGAACAGGCGGCTGCCTTCGATCTCGACGGCGCTGATCTGAATATCGGCCACAGGAGTCTGAGCACGGGGCGATTCGGGCGCGGCGGCCGGAAGGGTCGGTGAGATCGGTGGCGCCGTAGCAACGAGGTCGGAGGCGGCGCCGGGCAGTTCGGGAAATGCAGGCGACGCGTTGCCGGTATCGACGGACGCTAAATCCGCATCCGTGTTGCCCGCTGCCGGAACGTTTATCAGGCGGCTGGCCTTGCCCGGCTTGGTGACCATGGCGAGCAGCTTGCCATCCTCGGTTTCCGGTACCGAGACGGTCGCTGTTTCATCGGAGAGTACCGTCTCGCCATTCTTGCCGGTCGCGCGCAGGACCAGTTGATGGTCGCCGGCCGGCAAGGGCTGATCGAGCACAATCGCGAAATCTCCGCTTGGGCCTGCCTTGATGGCGGCGATGATCTTGTCGCCGGCTGCGACCTCGACCGTCGCATCGGGTTCAGCACGGCCGGCGATCACGGTGGACCCGTTCGGCTCGACACGCAGGACATCGAATGCGGGTGCGGCGGAAGTTGCGGGTGCCTGCGATGCCGCCTCGGGGACGGGAGCAGAGGCAGGCGGCTGTGGGGCGTCGGCAGGGGTGGCAATCGGCGGCGCCGAGGCGACGTCGGTCGAGGCGCCCGTCGCCGGTGCAGCGCTTCCGATCTCCGTCTCCTGTTTCTGGGTCACCGCCTCCTTGACCGTCTCGCCGGCTTCGTTGATCTTGTCGGTGATTTGCTGGCCTTCGTCGGAGATCCTGGGCAGCACGAAGAAGACCATCAGCAGCGTCGCGACTGCGAGTACGGAAAGAGCCAGCCAGCCGGCGCGGTTTCTCATGTTCATTCGTCTCCGGGCGGATGTGCCACCAGTTCGGATTACCCGTTTCCTACTGGCTTAACAAGCTTTTCGCTCTTCGCGGGCTTGCCGTTCCGGCCGTTTCCCGCCACTTTTGCAGATGACCGCATTCGCGGCTCGCTCTCATGTTCGTTTCTGGAGTCGATGGTGTCCATTCAGTCAATCTGCGTCTATTGCGGTTCCCAGCCTGGCCGCGACCCTGCCTACATCGCGGCCGGCCATGCGCTCGGAAAATCGATCGCCGCCCACGGCCTGCGCCTCGTATATGGCGGCGGTACCAAGGGCATTATGGGCGCAGTGGCCGCAGGCGTGCTAGCCAATGGCGGGCAGGTGACAGGTATTATACCAGAGTTTCTCGTGGATATGGAGGCCACCCGTCATTCTCTTAGCCAACTCGACGAACTGATCGTCACGGAGGACATGCATGCGCGCAAGCACGCCATGTTCGAACGTTCGGATGCGTTCGTTACCCTTCCGGGCGGCATCGGCACGCTCGAGGAGATCGTCGAGATCATGACCTGGACGCAGCTCGGCCGGCACGAGAAGCCGATGGTCTTCGCCAATATCGGCGGCTTCTGGAAGCCCATGCTCGATCTGGTCGACCACATGCGGGAGCAGGGGTTCATCCACCGCGCACACCTCGTTCAGCCCCTGGTCATCGACGATGTGGAGGACATCGTACCCGCGATCCTGGATCGGGCCAGCGACATCACCCCGACCCCTGGCGAGGAAGCGGTGATTTCAAGGCTCTAGAAAAGGTTTTGGCCGGCGACCCTCTCCTCAGTGGCCGCGGGCCTGCATCAGCATCGACCAGCTGTAGATGGCGAGCGCCGACCAGATCAGAACGAAGGCGCCGAGCTTCACCATGCTAAGCGGCTCGTGGAACACGAAGACAGCAATCAGGAAGATCATGGTCGGCGCGATATACTGCATGATGCCGATGGTCGAGAGCCTCAGCAACTTTGCGCCATTGGCGTAGATCATCAGCGGTCCAGCGGTGATGACGCCGGTCGCCGCAAGAAGGAGCGTGTCCGACGTGCTGGAGTGGATGAGATGCCCGCTGCCAGACATTTCTGCATAGACGATGTAGGCGAGGGCGAACGGCGTGAGGATCAGCACCTCGAGGAAGAAGCCCTGGTTTGGCCCCACGGGAAGCGTCTTGCGGAAGAAGGCATAGAACCCCCAGCTGACCGTCAGGACCAGCGAAGCCCAGGGAAGCCCACCGACGTCGTAGGTCAGGATCGCGACAGCGACGACCACCAGGGCGATCGCGGCGAGTTGTACGGGCTGCAGGCGCTCCTTGAGGAGCACGGCCGCCAGGAAGATGCTGAACAGCGGGTTGATGAAATAGCCGAGCGCGGTGTCCAGCGCGCGATCGACCGAGATCGCCCAGACATAAACGCCCCAATTGACGGTAATCAGCGCCGCGGTCAACCCAGCCATCATCAGCGTCCGCGGAGACCGGAACGCAGCCTTCAGCTCTGATGTCCGGCGCAGGATCAGCAGCACGATCCCCGCGACCGGAACTGACCAGACCACCCGGTGCGCCAGGACTTCGAAAGGCGACATGTGTGCAACCGCCTTCATGTAGATCGGCAGGAAACCCCACAGCAAATAGGCCGTGAGCGCGAAGGCGAAGCCGCGAGCGGAATCCTCGTTCTTGGCCGGGGCGGGCGCGTCTGTGGTGGCCATGGATGTTTCCGATCGTCTTTCCGCTTATGGTTGCCATCTACTCCTCGCGCAGAGGAGGAACCAATTCATTTGCGTGAAGAGTTGATCGCGGTCATGAATTCCAGGCAGTCGCCATGCCAGCGAAACCGGAGGCCTCATGAAATTCGAAGAGCAGCCCCCTCATCGCCAGCTGTTTGCGCGGCAGGTGCTCGCCAAGGCCGGGGTGGCCAACGACCCTCGCCTGCTCGATGCTCTGGCATCCGTCGAACGGGAGCCGTTCTTCGGACCTCCGCCGTGGTTCTACAGTGATTTCTCGACCTATCGCGAACTGGCCTCGCACGACCCGGTCGTTCTCTACCAGGACATGCTCGTGGCGCTGGATCCGGCGCGTCACGTCAACAACGGGGTCCCCTCCCTCCATGCCGGTGCGCTGAACCAGCTGGGAGTCCGACCGGGGGAACGGGTCGCCCATCTCGGCGCCGGGACAGGTTATTACACTGCGATACTCGCTGAACTGGTTGGGCCGTCAGGCCATGTCACCGCCGTTGAGTACGACGGGGAGTTGGCCGGCAAGGCAGCAGGGGCCCTCCAGAACCGAAGCAATGTCACGGTCATTCACGGAGATGCCCTAGTGTTTCCGCAAGCGGCTGTCGACGTCGTCTATGTCAACTTCGCGCTTGACCATCCGGCTGCGGCCTGGGTCGATCAACTTGCGCCTGGCGGTCGCCTCCTGTTCCCGCTGGGGATCCCGGCCCGGAGCGCCAACGGGGAGCAGTTGCCGTTTACGAGCATGGCCGGGTTTCTCCTGATCGACCGGCGCCCGGCAGGTTACGGTGCCCGCTTCCTGCAACCGGTGTCTTTCGTCTTCGCGGAAGGGCAAGAGCCGCCGCCGGCCAGCCGTCGGGAGGGCCTGGAGGCGGCCTTCCGGCGCCGCATCGCGGACCAGGTGCGGCAGTTGCGGTGGCGCCGTCCTCCGGAAGATGACGAGTGGTATTCGGAAGAGGGTTGGGGCCTCTCGAAGCGCGGGCCGTAGCTATTCCGCTGCGATCCGCCCCGCCATGTGGCGGTTCTTCATCAGCTTGTAGACGATCGAATCGGTCAGCGCCTGGAACGAGGCGTCGATGATGTTTTCCGACACCCCGACCGTCCACCAGCGCGTTCCGTCGCCATCGGTCGATTCGATCAGCACGCGCGTGATGGCGGCGGTGCCGCCGTTCAGAATGCGCACCTTGAAGTCGGCCAGTACGAGGTCAGCGATTTCCGCTTGGTATTTGCCGAGATCCTTGCGCAATGCCAGGTCGAGCGCGTTCACCGGGCCGTCACCCTCAGCGACGGACATGACCTGCTCGCCATCGACATCGAGCTTCACGACCGCTTCCGACACTGTCTTGATGCGGCCATTGGCGTCGAAGCGTCGCTCCACCATCACCCTGAAGCTGTCGACGGTGAAGAATTCCGGAATGGTGCCCAGCGTCCGGTGGGCGAGAAGCTCGAAGCTGGCATCGGCGCCCTCATAGGCATAGCCGGTTGCCTCTCGCTCCTTGACGATGGAAATCAGCAGGTCGAGCTTCGGGTCGTCCTTGCCAACCTCGATGCCGCGTCGCTTCAGGGCATTGATGAAGTTCGACTTGCCGCCCTGGTCGGAGACCATCACCTTGCGGAAGTTGCCGACGCATTCAGGCGCCACGTGTTCGTAGGTTCTTGGGTCCTTGAGCAGTGCGGAGGCATGGATGCCGGCCTTGGTCGCAAAGGCGGAGGCGCCGACATAGGGCGCCTGATGGTTCGGCGACCGGTTCAGCAACTCGTCGAAGGCATGGCTGAGATTGGTGAGCCCCTCAAGCCGCACCGCGTCGATCCCTGTCTCGAGGCGGCTGGAATAGCGCTCCTTCAGCGACAGGGTGGCGATCAGGGTCACCAGATTGGCGTTACCACAGCGCTCGCCGATGCCGTTCAGCGTCCCCTGGATTTGCCGACAGCCCGCCTCGACGGCGGCGAGTGAGTTGGCGACCGCCTGGCCGGTATCGTCATGGGCGTGGATGCCGAGGGATGATCCCGGAATGCCTACTGCGATGACCGCGCCGACGATCTCCCGGATCTCTGCCGGCTGGGTGCCGCCATTGGTGTCGCAAAGCACGACCCAGCGCGCCCCCGCCTCATAAGCCGTCCTAGCGCAGGAAAGCGCATAATCGGGATTTGCCTTATAGCCGTCGAAGAAATGCTCGCAGTCGACCAGTGCTTCCTTGCCAGCGGCTCGTGCCGCCTCGACGCTCTCCCGGATCGACTGAAGGTTCTCCTCGTTGGAGCAGCCGAGGGCGACGCGGACATGGTAGTCCCAGCTTTTTGCGACGAAGCAGATGGCGTCGCTGCGAGCCTGCAGCAGCGTCGCAAGTCCAGGGTCGTTGGACGCGGAAATGCCGGCCCGCTTCGTCATGCCGAATGCGACAAAGCTGGCCTTCTGTGTCCGCTTCTCCGAGAAGAAGGCGGTATCCGTCGGATTGGCCCCGGGATACCCGCCTTCGACATAATCGAGACCGAAATTGTCGAGCATCGCCGAAATCGCGATCTTGTCCTCGACGGAAAAATCGACGCCCGGCGTCTGCTGCCCGTCCCGGAGCGTCGTGTCGAAGAGATAGATGCGTTCCCGCGTCATGTGCCGTCCTCCGCAGCCGCCTGTTGCGACCATTGAACCCTATGCGGTCTTGCCGGCGAACCGGTCCGTCGCCCTGATCAGCTGGTCGGTGATGCCCGGTTCGAGATAGGCATGGCCTGCGCCTTCCACGATCTGGAAATCAGCCTGGGGCCAGGCCTTGTGCAACTGCCAAGCATATTTCAGCGGGCAGGGCATGTCGTAGCGCCCGTGAATGATGACGCCAGGAATGTCCTTGAGCTTGTGCGCGTCGCGCACGAGCTGACCTTCCTCCAGCCAGCCCGCATGCACGAAATAGTGGTTCTCGATGCGGGCGAAGGCGATCGCGTAGTCGGGGTCGTGAAACTGCGCTGAATAGTCTGGATTCGGCAGGAGGGTGATCGTCTCGCCTTCCCAGGTGCTCCAGGCAAGGGCGCATTCGCGCTTCTTCGCCTCGTCATCCCCCGTCAGATACTTGCGGTAGGCGGCCATCAGGTCGCCGCGCTCGGCTTCTGGGATCGGCGCGATGAAGCGCTCCCACTTGTCGGGAAACATCTCCGAAACGCCGAACTGATAGTACCAGAGGAGTTCGGCGCGGGTCAGCGTGTAGATGCCGCGAAGTACGAGTTCCGTCACCCGTTCCGGATGCGTTTCCGCATAGGCAAGGGAAAGCGTCGAGCCCCACGAGCCGCCGAAGACCTGCCAGCGCTCCACGCCCATCATCTCGCGCAGCTTCTCCATGTCGGCGACGAGATGCCAGGTCGTATTGGCCTCCAGCGATGCATAGGGCGTCGACTTTCCGCAGCCGCGCTGGTCGAACAGCAGGACGTCGTAGAGTGCCGGATCGAAGAGACGCCGGTTGCCCGGCCCGAAGCCGCCACCGGGGCCGCCATGCACGAATACGGCAGGCTTAGCGCCTCGCGTGCCGACGCGCTCCCAGTAGATCGAATGGCAATCGCCGACATCGAGATGCCCTGTCTCGTAGGGCTCGATTTCCGGGTAAAGGGTGCGGAGTGTTTCAGTGGAGGAGGACATCATCAACTCTCACCTAAAGGATGTTCGCGAGGATCTGGTAACGCGGGTGGTCGACGAGATCACGGCCACGAGGAGCATCAGGGGAATGCCGAGCTCGAGCAATTCCTCCAAGATCACCATTTGCAGGCTTGTGCCCGACTCCAGCGTAATCCCGAAGGGCGCAAGCTTACGCCCAATGCCATCCGCCGCTTTGGATAAAATGGCGAAGGCTAGGGCGCCAACGATGCTCCAAGCCCAGAGCGTCCTCATCCGCAACCCGGCGACAAACTCCTTTGCGCCCATTTTGACGAGACGGATCGCAACGGTGGCAACGAAGGCGAGGGCGATCAGACCAAGAATCCGATCCAGGACCGGCGCCATGTCCGTCAGGTAGAGGTCGCTCCGCAGCACACCTATGCTCGTGAGCTTCTTGTCGAGATCGAATTCCCGTCCCATCATCAGGAGCATGATGGCCGGCACCTGCCACGAGGTCTTCCAGTTCTCACCGGGGCGAGTCCACAGCCACGCAATAGCTGCATAGGCATAAAGCAACGCCGAAGCGATCTCGATGCCGCCTGTCTCGCGGACAAGGCCAGGCCCGAACCCCGTGGTCCAGATATCCACGGCAATCAGGAAGCTGGCACCTGCCAGAGCCCAGATGATCAGGTGCCATGGGTGGCCGGTGCTTGAGGCGTGGTCGCGTCTGTCATCGGTCATGGATTGACCACCAACATCCCGGCCGGAACGATTGCCCGAGTCGGACCGGTGCTACCGACTGCAACGGAAAGTGGTTCATTCATAAGAAAGAATCCTTATCTGCAAATCTGGATGCGTGTGAAGTTCGTCATGCGAGAAAGGCGTAAGCGAGGATGGCGGCAGTGATCAGCGTCACCAGCAGACCTTTTCCAATCAGGCTGTAGAGAAGCCATTTCGGCATCTTGTTTGGGTTGTCGGTCATGGCCTGTCGCCTTCGGGCCAGGCCTCGGTATCGTGGTCGGGATGCTGGTAGGAGATGATGTCGGCGAGGAAGGGTGCTGCTTCGATATCATCCGTTGTGTGACGATTCGGCAGGTCGTGCAGCCGATCCACGAAGCCCAACTTCCCTTCGGTGCCGTACTGAATGGTCGGTGGATGCCCTGACGGATTGTCGAACGCCCCTATCGCGATCGCCACGCCGTCGGCAGCCTCGTAAGTGAGGGGAGTGCCGCACCCTGGGCAGAAGCCGCGCTTGACGTGGTTCGACGACTGGAAATGCTTCGGCTCACCGCGGGTCCAGGCGAGTTTCGCTTCACCGATATCGACCAATGGTGCGTAAAAGGCTCCGAAAGCCTTCTGACACATGCGGCAATGGCAGATCGAGGACCCCTTGACCTGCCCGGTGATCCGGAAGCGCGTCGCACCGCACTGGCACCCGCCGGTGTAAACGGGAAATGTCATGAGCGTCCCTCCGCTGGCCACTCGCTCGTGTCGTGATCCGAATGCTGGCGGCTGCTCCTGGCGATATCGGCATCGTCCTCTGCCGATGTGTCCATGCGCTCGTCGTGGGGTAATGTGTCGAGCTCGCCAAACCAAATCATCTTGCGAGGATGGTTCGTCTGCAGTTCAGGCTTCACGCTCTCCGGCTCATCCAGCGAGCCCAGCGTGATGCTGATATGGTCGTGCCCGCCGTCATAGAAGAGCGGCGTACCGCATTGACCGCAGAAGCCCCGGCGAACGTTGGCGGAAGACTGGAACCAGGTCGGCTGGCCGCGGGTCAGCGTGAAGTTCTCGTACTTCACGCCTCCGAACGGCATGAAGTAGTTTCCTGCCGCCTTCTGGCACATTCGGCAGTGGCAGACATGCGGAAAGCCGACCTCGCCCTCCGCGCGGTATCGTACGGCGCCGCATTGGCAACCGCCCGTGTGAAGCTGCGTCATCTCCTGACCTCCCAGGTCGTCACCCGCTCGCCGGTGGCCGGGTCCTTCCCGTCCTTGAGCTGGATGCCCTTGGATGAGAGATCATCGCGTATCTTGTCTGCTTCGGCAAAATTCTTCGCCTTCAGCATTTCAAGCCGCATTTCGACGAGCGCATCGACGGCGGAGCCGACCGCCTCGTCGATTTCCGTCTTTTTCGGGACGACGCCAAGAAGGGCGGCACTCGCTGCGAAGGCAGGCAGCCTGGCCGGATCAGCTTTGGCTGCCTGAGCCAGGCCATGCAGTTCCTGCACCGCCGCAACTGTGTTCAGATCATCCGAAAGCGCACCGAGGATCGCTGGATCGGGTTCGCCTTGGAACGCGTCCGGAATAGGCCACTTGGCGATCAGCCGCTCCGCCTCCTCCAGCCGCTTCACCGAAAAATCGATCGGCTCGCGATAATGCGTCATCAGCATGGCGAGCCGCAGCACCTCGCCCGGCCACTGGCGCCCGCCGAACTTGTCCGTGTGCAGGAGGTCATGGATGGTGACGAAGTTGCCTTCGGATTTCGACATCTTGCGGCCTTCGACCTGCACGAAGCCATTGTGCATCCAGACATTGGCCATCACCTGCGTGCCATGGGCGCAGCGTGATTGGGCGATCTCGTTCTCGTGGTGCGGGAAGATCAGGTCCAGCCCGCCGCCATGGATGTCGAAGACCTCGCCGAGATAGCGGCCGCTCATGGCGGAGCACTCGATGTGCCAACCGGGCCGACCCCGGCCCCAGGGGCTCTCCCAGCCAGGCTCGTTGTGCGAAGAGAGCTTCCAGAGTACGAAGTCTCCCGGGTTCTTCTTGTGCGCATCGACGGCGATACGGGCACCGGCCTGCTGCTCGTCGAGAGGGCGTTTCGAAAGCTGGCCGTAATCGCTCATCGACTTCGTGTCGAACAGCACCTCGCCGCCCGCCACATAGGCGTGCCCCTTTGCGACTAGCCGCTCGATGATCTCGATCATCTGCGGAATGTTGTCGGTCGCCCGCGGTTCGACATTCGGCTCAAGGCAGCCCAGCGCCTTTACGTCCTCGTGAAATTGCGTCTCGGTCTTTCCGGTCACGAGCCGGATCGCCTCGTTCAGTGGCAGGCCGGGATGGTCGCGCAGCGCCCGTGCATTGATCTTGTCGTCCACGTCTGTGATGTTGCGGGCATAGGTGACGTGATCGGCACCACAGAGGTGGCGCAGCAGCCGGTAGAGCACATCGAAGACGATCACGGGCCGCGCATTGCCGATATGGGCATAGTCGTAGACCGTCGGCCCGCAGACATACATGCGCACGTTGTTCGGATCGATCGGCCGGAACTCAGCCTTCTCGCGAGTCAGCGTATTGTAGAGCTTGAGCTCAACGCTCATCGAATTCTCCTGACAGCAAGCCACCGGCGGGACCGGGTCGTTTGTCTTCAGGCTTTTCGAGAGACGAAAACGGCCGGGCCAGCGCAGTGCACTAGCGAATAATGATCCCGCAAATGGAAATCGCCGTTTTCATGCGGCTGTTATGGCGCGGGGCCGGGCCTTGGTCAAGCGGGACGGGAACAACTATTGCGCTTGACCGGTCTCGGCCGCAATGATCACTCCGGCATGCGGTAGTCCACGAACTTGTTCTCGCGCACGACGAACAGGCGCCCCGTCTCCTTCATCTCGGGAGAGGCGAGCGGCAGGATGGCCGCGGCAACCTCGGCCGGATGCGGCAGAGTGTTCGGATCCTCGCCGGGCATGGCCTGGGCGCGCATGGCCGTCCGTGTTGCGCCGGGGTCGATCGAATTGACGCGCAGAGCCGTTCGCTGCTGTTCGGCGGCCCAGGTCCTAGCCAGTGCCTCGACGGCCGCCTTCGACGCGGAATAGGCGCCCCAGAATGGCCGGCACTTGTGAGCCGCGCCGGAGGAGAGGATCAATGCCCGTCCGGCATCCGATTTCAGGAGCAGCGGCTCGACGGAGCGGATCAGGCGCCAGGTGGCCGTGACATTGGTCAGCATCACCTTCTCGAACACTTTCGCCTCGATGTGCCCGATCGGCGAGATCACGCCGAGGATGCCGGCATTGGCGACGAGGATGTCGAGCTTGCCCCAGCGTTCGAAGATCGACCCGCCGAGCTGGTCGATGGCCTGCATGTCGGTCAGGTCGAACGGTACGAGCGTGGCGGATCCGCCTTCGGCCTTGATCGCATCGTCCAACTCTTCCAGTCCGCCGACGCTGCGGGCGCAGGCAATGACATGCGCACCCGCCTTTGCCAGTCCCAATGCGGTGAAATAGCCGATGCCGCGCGAAGCGCCGGTCACCAGAGCGATCCTGTCCTTCAGGTTGATCGTCATGTGCTGTCCCATTTCCTGCTGCGGCAAAGAAAAAGGCCGCGTTGCCGCAGCCTTCTAGTGCCTTTGGGCCCTGATGGAAACAGGCGAGTTGCCGCGGTTCAGCCGTTGCTGGCGAGCATGGAGACCTTGTTGCCCATGGCTTCGCCATTCTTGTCGAGAAGGCGCGTGGGGTAGTCGCCGGTGAAATAGTGATCGGTAAACTGCGGACGGGCCGGATTGCGCGGCTCGCCGCCAACGGCGCGATAGAGGCCGTCGATCGACAGGAACTGCAGCGAATCGGCGCGGATGTATGCGCACATCGCCTGCAGGCTGTCATACTGGTTGGCAAGCAGCTTGTCGGCATCCGGCGTGTCGATGCCGTAGAAGTCGGGATAGTAGATCATCGGGCTGGCAACCCGGATATGCACTTCCTTCGCACCGGCATCTCGGATCATCTGGACGATCTTCAGCGAGGTGGTTCCCCGCACGATCGAATCGTCGACCAGCACGACACGCTTGCCCTCGATCATCGCCCGGTTGGCGGAGTGCTTTAGTTTCACGCCGAAGGCGCGGATCTGCTGCGTCGGCTCGATGAAGGTGCGGCCGACATAGTGGTTGCGGATGATGCCGTACTCGAATGGAATGCCGCTTTCCTGGGCGTAGCCGAGCGCCGCTGGTGTCCCGCCGTCCGGAACGGGCACGACGACATCGGCCTCAACCGGCGCTTCCTTGGCGAGGTTCATGCCCATGTTCTTGCGCGCCACATAGACGCTGCGTCCGCCGACGACCGAGTCGGGGCGTGCGAAGTAGACATATTCGAACAGGCACAGGCGTTCCGGCTGCTGGTTGCCGGCCTTGCGGGCATCGATATCGATCGAACCGTCCGGCTGGACTTCGCAGATGATGACCTCGCCGTTCTCCACGTCGCGGATGTACTTCGCGCCGATGATGTCGAGCGCACAGGTCTCGGAGCAGAAGATCGGCTTGCCGTCGAGCTCGCCCATGACCAGCGGCCGGATGCCGGTCGGGTCGCGGGCGGCGATCAGCTTCGTCCGGGTCATCGCGACCATCGAATAGCCGCCCTCCATCTGCCGGATCGCGTCGATGAAGCGGTCGGCCGTCGAGGTGTATCGCGAGCGGGCGATCAGGTGCAGGACCACCTCCGTGTCGGAGGTCGACTGGCAGATGGCGCCGCCGGCGATCAACTGGCGACGTAGCGTCAGGCCGTTGGTGAAGTTGCCGTTATGGGCAATCGCAATGCCGCCCACCTCGAGTTCGGCGAACAGCGGCTGGACGTTGCGCAGCGCCACTTCGCCGGTGGTCGAATAGCGGACATGGCCGATGGCGATCGTGCCGGGCAGTTTCGCGAGGGTGACCGGGTCGGTGTAGTGGTCGCCGACGAGGCCCATGCGGCGTTCCGAGTGAAAGCGCTGGCCGTCGAAGGAGACGATGCCGGCAGCTTCCTGGCCCCGGTGCTGCAGCGCGTGCAGACCAAGTGCCGTCAGTGTCGCTGCTTCGGGATGCCCGAGAATGCCGAAGACGCCGCATTCCTCGTGAAGCGTGTCACCGTCGAGATCACCACGAATGTCATCTGCGGTCGTCTGCGAAACCGGCTCGTTCATCTGCTGGCCCTTGCCTCTCGGAAAAATGGAAGAGCCGGCCGGGGAGGAGGTCCCCCAATGCCAGCTCGCTCCAGTGTGTTCAATACTAGCACAAGTGGTGATGCCTGGCCGCGCATCAAGCGCGAGAAAACGTCAATTATTTGTCGCAGGGGCGTCTTCGGCCGGAGCGGTCTCCGCCGGCGGTTGGCCCTGGGCAGGTGCGCCATCGGCCGGTACCTCCTCCTGACCGGTGATGCGGGCACGGATCTGCGGCTCGATATCTTCCGGCAGCACGGCCTGCAGCCGCCCAACCAGCGTGTCGAGGAAGGGCTTCGACTTCGACTGGCTTACCCATTCCGGCTGTGAGCGGACATCGACCAGCCAGTTCCAGAAGGCGACGGCGACGACCAGGAGCAGGATGCCGCGCGCGGCGCCGAACAGGAAGCCGAGGGTACGATCCAGCGCGCCGATGCGGCTGTCGATGATGAAGTCGGCAATCCGGGACGTGATGAAGGAAATGATGATCAGCGCGACGAGGAAGATGATGCCGGCAGACCCGGCGATCGCGATGCGGTCGTCCGTCGTGTAGTTCTGCGCGTAGGGCACGAGCAATGGATAGAGGTAGTAGGCGGCCGCCACGGAGCCGACCCAGCTTGCGATCGACAGCACCTCGCGGGAAAAGCCGCGAACCATGGCAAGCACGGCAGACAACAGCGTGACGCCGATGACGATGCCGTCAAAGATCGTGATGGGCATGTAAGATGTACTCCAAGACTTGGCCGTGGCCACGGCCCCCCGCGTTCCGGCTGTCTCTTACAACAGTGGTGCGGGTAACGGAAGATCAATCATCTTCTTGCGTTTTCGCAAGCCGGGCAGCGGAGCCGGCGATGCGGCTGACGAGGTCGGGCAGGTCCTCGATTTCGGTCCAGCGGCTGGCGGAGGACTTCGGAAGTTCGGCAGAACTCGCCGGCAACAGGGCACCTGCGAAGCCCAGTTTCTCTGCCTCCTTCAGGCGTTGGGCGGTCTGGGAAACCGGCCGGACGGCCCCCGAAAGGCTGATCTCGCCGAAATAGACGCAGTCGGAGGGGAGGGCGGTTCCGGCGAGCGACGAGACCAGTGCCGATGCCACGGCGATGTCCGCTGCCGGCTCGGTGATCCGGTACCCGCCTGCGACATTGAGGTAGACGTCATGCTGGCCGAGCCGCACGCCGCAATGTGCCTCGAGCACGGCGAGAATCATTGCCAGCCGCGACGAATCCCAGCCGACGACCGCGCGCCGCGGCGTCCCCAGCGATGTGGGCGCCACCAGTGCCTGAACCTCGACCAGCACCGGACGCGTTCCCTCCATCCCGGCAAAGACGGCGGCGCCCGGAGACTTGGCGTTTCGCTCCCCGAGGAAGAGTTCGGACGGGTTGGTGACCTCGCGAAGCCCGATGTCCGACATCTCGAAGACGCCGATTTCGTCCGTAGGGCCGAAGCGGTTCTTGACGGTGCGCAGGATGCGGTAGTGGTGGCCACGGTCACCCTCGAAGTAGAGGACGGCGTCGACCATATGCTCGACAACGCGGGGCCCGGCGATCTGGCCTTCCTTGGTGACATGGCCGACGAGCACCATGGCTGCCCCCGTCTGCTTGGCGAAGCGGATCATCGCCTGCACGCCGGTGCGAACCTGCGTTACGGTGCCGGGAGCGGAATCGGCTGTGTCGCTCCACAGCGTCTGGATGGAATCGATGATGACGAGGTCTGGCCGCTTGCCTTCGGCTAGAGTGGCAAGAATGTCCTCCACGTTGGTCTCCGCCGCGAGCAGTACTTCCGTGTCGGCTGCACCAAGCCGCTGTGCCCGCAGCCGCACCTGTGCAACGGCTTCTTCACCCGAGACATAGATGACGCGATGGCCGCGTCGCGACAGGGCAGCCGCGGCTTGCATCAGGAGCGTCGACTTGCCGATCCCTGGATCGCCGCCGACCAGCACCGCCGAGCCACGGACGAAGCCGCCACCGGTGACGCGGTCGAGTTCGGATATGCCGGAATGGATGCGAGGAGCTTCCTCCGTCTCGCCGGAAAGCGTGGTGAGCGCAACAGGTCGGCCCTTCTTCGGCGCCCGCGATGGGCCGCCGCCGATCCCGCCCATCGGGTCTTCCTCGACGATGGTGTTCCATTCGCCGCAGCCGTCGCATTTCCCGGCCCAGCGTGAGTGGACGGTGCCGCAGTTCTGGCACACGAATTGGGTCTTGGGCTTGGCCATGGATCTGTCGCCGCTGAGCTTACTGAAGGAACAAAAAAGGAACAAAAGCTGTAGTGTAGCAGGCTGGCCTTGGCAAGACCGCCGTCATTCCGCTTCGAGGTAACGGCGCTCGTGGCGTAGGCCGAGGCTCGTCAGCATTTCGTAGCCGATTGTTCCCGCGGCGCGGGCGACCTCATCGACCGGCATGTTCGGGCCGAACAATTCGATGTAGTCGCCACTGCGCACAGCGCCGTCTGGGACGTCGGTCACGTCGAAGATCGTCAGGTCCATGGTGATGCGTCCGATGACCGGCACGCGATGGCCGGCAATGAAGCCGAAGCCGCCCGAGATCCCGCCGGTACGAAGGGGGATGCCGGATCCGGACAACGAGCGGAGGTAGCCATCCGCATAGCCCACGGACGCGATCGCGAGCCGGCTGGCGCGTTCCAACTGATGGGTGGCGCCGTAGCTGACGGTACCTCCGACTGCTGCCTCCCGGATCTGTACAATCCTCGCTTCCGCTGTCGCCACCGGCCGCAACGGCTTCATGCCGTTCACGGCCTCGCCGCCGTAGAGCGCGATGCCGGGCCGGGTCAGGTCGAAATGGTATTCGGGGCCGAGGAAGATCCCGGCGGAAGCTGAAAGGCTTGATTCGATACCTTCGAATGCGGCGCTAACCTGCCGGAAAGATTCAAGCTGTGCCTTGTTGCTGGCGGCCGATGGCGTATCGCCGCTGTGAAGGTGCGACAGGACCAGCACGGGCGAGAAGCTGGCTGGACGCGACACATCTTCCGCCAGCGCCAGGGCATCCTGCATCGGCAGGCCGAGCCGGTTGAACCCCGTGTCCACCTGCAGTGCGCAGGGGTAGTCCCCGTATTCGGCAATCACACCCATCCACAAGGCAAGCTGCTCTTCCGAGGCGATCACCGGGACCAGGTCGTTCTCGAAGAACATCCGCTCCTGCCCGGGCCAGATGCCCGAGAGCACGAATATGCGAGCCTCAGGCGCATAGGCGCGCAGCGTCACACCTTCCTGGACGACCGCGACGAAGAAATCGCGAGCGCCCGCCTCGTAAAGCGTCGCCCCGCAGTCCTCCAGCCCCAGGCCATAGGCGTCTGCCTTGACCACGGCGGCAGTGCGCGCACTACCCGACCGCCGCGCCATGTCCCGCCAGTTTTCGGAAAGGGCGCCAAGATCAACAGTCAGCCGCACCGGGGCGATATCGAAAGGGTCGGCGTCACTCGGAAACTCGTCTTGGTCAGTCATGGCATTCCTGCAATTTACATATCGGCTGCGCATCTTGCGCGACGGCGAACCTATCACTTTTGTTCAATACCGGAACGCTTCCCCAGGCTATTATGGCGCTATGCACAGCGTTTCTCAGGAACATGCCCTGAATGCCACGCCGATCGCCGAAGCCGAATCCACGCGGTTCTGGCGTGACGAGCGCTTTGGCGGCATGGAATGCCTGAGCGCGACCTTCCTGACCCATGAATATGCGCCGCACGCGCATGACACCTACAGCATCGGCGCCATCGAGCATGGCGCACAGATCTCGACCATCAAGGGCTCACGGGAAAGCACCGGGCCGGGCAGTCTCTACCTTATCAACCCCGGTGAAGTGCACGACGGGGCGCCCGCCGGCAGCGGCTATCGCTACCGGATGATCTATCCCGACGCTGCCCTGATGCGCAGTGTTCTGGAGGATGTCACCGGCCGTGCCGTCAACGGCACCCCTGCATTCCGCACGCACTTGCCGGTGGATCCGGAGATGGCGCGGACCTTCCAGATCGCCCACCGCCGCCTCGAGGCGAATGTGGGGCTGCTGGAGGCGGACGAGGGGATGTTTGCCGTACTGGTCGGCTTGTTTCGACGTCACGGCGAAGCCATCATCATTCCTCCGGAGACCCGTGAGCGAAGCGCGGTTTGGCATGCGCGCGACTACCTCGCGGAGAACTACGAAAGCGACATCGGGCTCGAGGAACTGGCGCGGATTGCGGGACTCAGCCGGGCGCATCTTATCCGGGCCTTCCGCAAGGAATTCCACATCACGCCGCATGCCTTTCTGACCGACGTACGCATCCGCCAGGCGCGCCGCCTGCTGCGTGCCGGCGCACCGCCTGCGACGGTCGCATTGGAGTGCGGCTTCGCCGACCAGGCGCACTTCACGCGCCACTTCAAGGCGCGCATCGGCGTGACACCCGGCCAGTATCGGGCCGCCTGATCACTTTCCTTCAAGACCAGCCTCGAGATGATCCTTAGGACGTCCGGACGTGAAATGTCGCGAGGTCTGAAATGGAAATCGTCACGGGCAGGCGGGCAGAGTTCTTTGCCGGGGCGCGCGCCATCCTTCCCCTACTGGTCGCCGTTGTCCCGGTCGGTGCCGTGTTCGGCGCGGCGGCGGTAACCAAGGGATTGACTGTCGCCGAGGCGGTTCTGATGAGCGCCATGGTCTTCGCCGGCGGATCGCAGTTCGTCGCCATGGATATCTGGACCCATCCAGCGAGCTGGACCGGCATCGGTTCTGCAGCCCTCCTGGTCAATCTCCGTCACGTGCTGATGGGGGCGTCCATCGCAGGCAAGATGCGGCGGTTCACCCGTCTCCAGACCGCAGCGGCAATGCCCTTTCTTGCGGACGAACTCTGGGCGATCTCGGAGATGCGGGCCACAACGTCGGAAGGCCTGACGCCGGCGTGGTACGCGGGCATCGTCGCGCCCTTTTACGCGGCCTGGATCGTCTCGACGCTCGCAGGCGCCGTTCTTGGCAGCATTGTGGGGGATCCCGCCGTCGTGGGGCTGGATTTCGCGTTTCCGGCCGTCTTTCTCGTCCTCATCCTTGGATTCTGGAAGGGCCCCAGCACCGCTGCCGTCATCATCACAAGCGCCATAGCGGCACTTCTCACGCGACAGGTGACCGAAGGTGTCTGGTACATCCTGGCCGGCGCCACAGCCGGACTTCTCTGCGCGGCATTTGCCGGTGCCAAGGAGAGGCTCCCTGGATGACCATCGCGGCCCCCACCTTCGCGGTCATCGTCGCGATGGCTGTTGCGACACTCCTGACGAGGTACGGCGGCCTCGTTCTTGTCCGGTTCATAACGCCGCAGGGCAGGGCGAAGCGGATGCTGGAGGCGATCCCGCCAGCTGTGCTGACCGCGGTGGTCGTCCCGACCGCTCTCGCGACCGGCATTGCCGAAACAGCCGGTTGCGCCGTGACCATTCTGGCGGCACTTCGCCTGTCGCTGCTGCCGAGCGTCCTGATCGGGATGGCCTGCGTGGCGGTCTTGCGGGCGGCGGCACTCTGATCCCGCCACCGCCAAGGCATCAGTGCTCTTCGTACTGGGTGAAGCTCGGGTCGGCGAGATCCGCGAAGCGCGTGTATTCCGACTGGAAGGCGAGCTTGACGGTGCCGGTGGGACCATGGCGCTGCTTGGCGATGATCACGTCAGCCGTGCCCTTCACCTTGTCCATGTGGGCTTCCCATTCCGGATATTTGGGATCGTGCGGATCCCGCGGCTCCATGTTCTTGACGTAGTATTCCTCGCGGAACACAAAGAGCACCACGTCGGCGTCCTGCTCGATCGAACCCGATTCACGAAGGTCGGAGAGCTGCGGGCGCTTGTCTTCGCGGCTTTCCACCTGACGCGACAGCTGCGAGAGCGCGATGATCGGGACGTTCAGTTCCTTGCCGAGTGCCTTGAGGCCCGTGGTGATCTGCGTGATTTCCTGTACGCGGTTGTCGCCGCCCTTGCCGGAGCCGGTCATCAGCTGGATATAGTCGACCACCAGGCAGTCGAGCCCTCGCTGCCGCTTCAGGCGACGCGCACGGGCGGAAAGCTGGGCGATCGAGATACCACCCGTCTGGTCGATGAAGAGGGGGACCTTCTGCATCATCTGGCTGCAGGCCACGAGCTTCTCGAAGTCAGCTTCGGTGATGTCGCCGCGGCGGATCTTGGAGGAGGAGACTTCCGTCTGCTCCGAGATGATACGGGTCGCCAGCTGTTCGGCGGACATTTCGAGCGAATAGAAGCCGACGACGCCGCCATTCCTCGCCTTGAAGCTGCCGTCGGCCTGGACCTCCGGCTCGTAGGCTGCGGCGATGTTGTAGGCGATATTGGTGGCAAGCGAGGTCTTGCCCATGCCCGGACGCCCGGCAAGCACGATCAAGTCGGACCGCTGCAGGCCGCCCATCTTGCCGTCCAGCGACATGATGCCGGTCGAGATGCCCGAAAGATGCCCGTCACGTTCGAAAGCGGCGCCGGCCATGTCGATCGCCTGCGCGACGGCGTCGTTGAAGGACTGGAAACCGCCGTCGTAGCGGCCCGTTTCGGCCAATTCGAACAGCCGCCGCTCGGTATCCTCGATCTGCGTCTGTGGCGGCATGTCGAGCGGCGCGTCATAGGCGATGTTGACCATGTCCTCGCCGATGGTGATCAGCGCGCGGCGAAGCGCAAGATCGTAGATCGCGCGGCCATAATCCTCGGCGTTGATGATCGATACGGCCTCAGCGGCGAGGCGGGCGAGATATTGCGCCACCGTCAGGTCACCGACCCGCTCGTCGGCCGGCAGGAAGGTCTTGATGGTGACGGGGTTCGCCGTCTTGCCCATGCGGATGATGTCGCCGGCAACCTCGAAGATCTTCCGGTGCAGCGGCTCATAGAGATGCACCGGCTTCAGGAAGTCGGACACCCTATAATAGGCATCGTTGTTGACGAGTATGGCGCCGAGCAGCGCCTGCTCCGCCTCGATATTGTTGGGAGCTTCCCGGTAGTGGGGCTCGGCGTCCTTGTTGCTGAGCGCCGTCAGCTTGCGTGCTGCGTCCTGCATGGCATCCATTCAATGTCTTCGGGTTCGGCGCGATCATACAGAAGATTGCGGCGGAGCAAGGGGCGGCCGGCGAACTAATCAACGCCATAGCCGATCTCCACAGCCTGCGTCCGCCTGTGGAAAAATAACGCGCCGAACCTAACAAGATGATTTGACCGTGGCAGATCGGTCGACGTCCGCCACGGGCTACAGATGATAGGTCGCTGGCTGATTCGCTACAAGGCGACTGCTCCGGTCCGATACCCGGAGATTTGCCGCAGCAGCACCGGCAGGATCAGCGCCACGCCAATGAGCGAAGACGTCAGTTCCGGCGCGACGAGAAGGATGGCGGCAACGATCAGCAGCACGTTCTCCCAGGCCTTTGTTCTGACCAGCATGAAGCCGGAAAGGGCGGCGCCGAGGCAGGTTATGCCGAGCGTGCAACCGATGAAGGCCACCAGGAAATTGCCCCAGGTGAAGTCCGCGGTCACCAGCAGCAGCGATGGCGAGAAGACGAACACGAACGGCACAAGGACCTTGCCGAGACCCAGGCGGAAGGCCGTGTTGCCCGTTCTGAAGGGATCGGCACCGGCCATGCCGGCCGCGGCATAGGCCGCCAGTGCCACCGGCGGGGTGATGTCGGCCAGCACTCCGTAATAGAAGACGAAGAAATGCGCGACGATCGGCTCGACGCCCAGCATTCCGAGGGTCGGGGCCGCGATGGTCGCCATGATGATGTAGTTCGCCGTCGTCGGAATGCCGCAGCCCATCAGGATGCAGACGATACCGGTCATGATCAGGGTGAACAGCAGCGTCAGCGCCTGCGGCCCGAACAGGTCGACGGGCAGGATCGTGCCGACGAATGCGGCCATCTGCGCGGCCGTCGTCGTGACGATGTAGGAAATCTTGAAGCCGACGCCGGTCAGGGTGACGACGCCGACGATGATGCCGACCGTTGCCGCAGCCGCGCCCACGGCGAGCGCATATTTCGCCCCGTCGCGCAGGCCTTCGTAGACTTCCTTCAGCGACATCCGCCGGCGCGGATTGATGAGCCCGACGAGCACGCAGAGCGTGATTCCCCAAAAGGCGGCGAGATAGGGTGTATAGCCCGACAGCAGGACCCCGATCAGCACGACCAGCGGAATGACGGTCGGCCAGTCACGCTTGAAGGCTTCGGTGAGGTCCGGCATCTCTTCCCTGGTCATGCCGCGAAGGCCGGTGCGCTTGGCTTCGAAGTGCACCTGGATCAGCACGCCGAAGAAATGCATGAAGGCGGGTATGATCGCCGCCAGGATGATCGTCGTATAGGGCAGGTTGAGGAATTCGATCATCAGGAAGGCGGCAGCGCCCATGATCGGTGGCGTGATCTGTCCGCCGGTCGAGGAGGCCGCCTCGACCGCTGCCGCGAACTGCCGCTTGTAGCCAAGCCGGATCATCGCCGGAATGGTGAGGGAGCCGACGGTCACGGTGTTGGCGACGGATGAGCCGGAAATCATGCCGAACAGCGCCGAACCGAAGATCGATACCTTCGCGGGTCCACCGGCAAAGCGTCCCGCGACCCAGGCCGCGCAATCCAGGAACAGCTGCCCGAGACCAATTCGGGTCGCGAATACGCCGAACAGCACGAAGTGGAAGACGTAGGTTGCGACGACACCGAGCGCGATCCCGTAGATGCCCTGGCTCGTCAGGTAGAGATGGTTGACGAGCTGCGAAAAGCTTGCTCCCGGGTGAACAAGGATGCCCGGCATGGATGGCCCGTACAGCGAGTAGGCCATGAACAGGACCGCGATGATCGGCAGCGGCCAGCCGACGGACCGGCGGGTCGCCTCCAGAAGCACCAGAATGAGGATGCCGCCGAGAACCACGTCCGTCGTCGTCGGGTTGCCGACCCGGAAGGCCAGATCGTCAAGCGGGATGAAAGGCACATGCAGCACGGCCACGACGGCGCCGATGGCAAGCGCCCAGTCGAAGATCGGTATGCCGAGAGGACGAACGAGGGTCGATCTCGCGGGCTCGTGGTAGCCCTTCTTCGCGAAGGGGAAGACGAGGAAGATCAGGCCGAGGACGAAGGAGAGGTGTATCCCTCGGTGGAAGACCTCCGACAGCAGCCCGAAGCCGGCGGTATAGTAATGGAAGATGGAAAGGGCGACGAGCAGCGCGCCGACGAGCCGTACGGCGAGGGGAGCAAGCGGCCGGAAGCGGATCTCCGAATCGAACTGCTCTTCCAGCTCGCGCGCTTTCGCTTCGTCCAGCTCCATCGGAGCGATCTTGTCGCCGTCGGCCATCGTCATTCCCCGGTTCTGTCTTTCAACGGAAAGCGGCGGTCAGCTCTGGGCAGACCGCCGCTGTCTCTGTCAAGCGCGATGCGCTTACTTCAGGACGCCCGCTTCCTTATAGAAGCGTTCTGCACCCGGATGCAGCGGAATGCCGAGGCTGGTCGTGGCATTTTCCAGGGTGATCATCTTGCCCTTGGCATGACCGGCATCGAGTTCCTTGCGGGAGTTCTCGTTCCACAGCGTCTTGGTGATGTTGTAAACGAGATCGTCCGACTGCTTGGCGCTGGTTACCCACTGCGCAGCAACCGAGATCGTCTGCGTTTCGCCGACGCCGCTGTAGGTATCGGCCGGTACTGTGTCCTTCGAGAAGAAGCTGTACTCTTCCAGCAGCTTGTCGACTTCGGGGCCGCTGATCGGCACGAGCGAGATGCCCGCCGAGGTGGCGAGTTCGGAAACCGCGCCGGTCGGATAGCCGCCGACGAAGAAGTAGGCGTCGAGGCCGCCGTCGCGCAGCAGGTCGCCGGCGGGGCCGGGCTTCAGGTGCTCGGCCTGGATGTCGTCTTCGGTGAGGCCGTAGGCGCCGAGAACGATGCGGGCATCGACGATCGTGCCGGAGCCAGGCTCGTCGATCGACACGCGCTTGCCCTTCAGGTCGGCAATCGAGTTGATGCCTGCATCCTTGCGGGCCACCACATGGATCGTCTCGGGATAGAGCGTCGCGATCAGACGCAGATCTTCGACCTTGCCCTTGCCTTCATAGAGGCCGGTTCCCGTGTGGGCCCAGTAGGCGACGTCGGACTGGGTGAAGCCGGACTCCATCGAGCCGCCCTGGATGGCGTTGATGTTGGCGACGGAGCCGTTCGAAGCGACCGCCGTTGCGACCAGTCCTTCGACACCCTTGCCCTCGGCGCCGGAGATCGCGTTGGCGATCAGGCCGCCGATCGGATAGTAGGTTCCTGCGGTGCCGCCGGTGCCGATGCGGAAGAAGGCGGGCGATTGCGCGAGCGCGACACTGGCGCCGATTGCCACTACGCCGGCGATGGCGAGAAAACTCTTCTTCAGTTTCATTGGGGTTCCCTTTCTCCTGTTTCCGCCACCATGGATAAGGTCACGTCCGGATGTCAACTCTTGGCACCTCGCTGGCGCTCTATTCAGGTCCATAGGTGCGAACAGGGTAAACACGAGCCCGTTCGAAAAAGAAACGAAAGGGAATCGAAAGTCGCTAGCGATTATCCCATTGTCAAAGCGCGCGTTTTTGAGTTAGCTGATTTAGGTTTGAACGATTACGGTGAGGCAACAGGTGAAAACGGGCCGCGCCGTGAAAAGCCAGTCAGTCATCGAAAGGGAGGAAGACCATGAAAACCACGAAGATCGCTGCCTCGGCAGCTACTGCGAGCCTTGCGCTGCTTTGGGCATCCAGCGCGCTGGCCGTGACGGAACTGCAATGGTGGCATGCCATGACGGGCGCCAACAACGAAGTGGTTGATACGCTCGCGAAGGAATTCAACGAGAAGCAGAGCGAGTACAAGATCGTTCCCGTGTTCAAGGGCACCTATCCGGAAACGCTGAACGCTGGCATCGCCGCTTTCCGCGCGAAGAACGCGCCGGCAATCATCCAGGTCTTCGACGTCGGTACGGGCGTCATGATGGGCGCTGAAGGCGCCGTTGTTCCGGTTGCCGAAGTCCTCGAAAAGGGTGGCTATACCTTCGACAAGTCGAAGTACCTGCCGGGCATCGTCGCTTACTATTCGAAGCCTGACGGCACGATGCTGTCCTTCCCCTACAACTCGTCCTCACCGATCCTCTACTACAACAAGGATATCTTCGAGAAAGCCGGCCTCGACGTCGATAACCCGCCGAAGACCTGGCCGGAAGTCTGGGAAGCCGCCCGAAAGATCAAGACCAGCGGCGCTGCCGAATGCGGCTACACTTCGACATGGCTGACCTGGATCCAGACAGAGAACTTCGCCGCCTGGAACAATGTACCTTATGCTACGGAAGAGAACGGTCTCGCAGCGACAGACGTCGAGTTGAAGATCAATGAGCCGGTCTTCGTCGAGCATTTCCAGTCGATTGCCGACCTCGCCAAGGAAGGCGTCTTCCGCTATGGCGGACGCACATCAGAAGCAAAGCAGCTCTTCCTGTCAGGTGAATGCGCGATCCTGACGGAATCCTCGGGCGGTCTCGGCGACATCGTCAAGAGCGGCATGAACTACGGTATCGGCCAGCTTCCCTATTACGAGGGCGAAGGCCGTCCGCAGAACACGATCCCGGGTGGCGCCAGCCTCTGGGTCTTCGGCGGCAAGACGGATGAAGAGTACAAGGGCATTGCCGAATTCTTCAACTTCCTGTCGCAGCCGGATATCCAGGCCCGCCTACACCAGGTTTCGGGTTATCTCCCCGTGACGATGGAAGCCTATAACGCCACGAAGGACTCGGGCTTCTACGAAAAGAACCCGGGCCGCGAGACGCCGATCCAGCAGATGATGGGCAAGGAGCCGACGGAAAACTCCAAGGGCGTTCGTCTCGTCAACCTCCCGCAGGTGCGTGACGTCCTCAACGAGGAGTTCGAAGCGATGCTTGCGGGCCAGCAGGATGCGCAGGCAGCACTCGACAAGGCAGTTGAGCGCGGCAACGCCGCCATCCAGCAGGCACTCGGCAACTAAGCCCGCCATGACATGCCGTCCGGACAGACCGTCCGGACGGCACTTCTGTTTTCTGAAGGGCCGCGCTTTTGCAGAACGTCGTCTTCCCCAACAAAATACTGCCGTATTTCCTGGTCGCTCCGCAGATCATCCTGACGGTCGTGTTCTTCTTCTGGCCCGCTAGCCAGGCACTCTACCAGTCCGCCATGCGCGAGGATCCCTTCGGCTTGCGGAGCACTTTCGTCGGCCTTGCCAACTTCACGGCGATCTTCAACGATCCCAACTACCTTCACTCGCTCCAGGTCACCGTGGTGTTCAGCCTCCTGACCGCCCTGTTGGCGATGGGGACGGCGCTTCTGCTGGCAACGGCGGCCGATCTTGTCGTGCGGGGCCGCGGCTTCTACCGCACCTTCATGATCGTTCCCTATGCGGTCGCTCCCGCGGTGGCCGGCATGCTGTGGCTTTTCATGTTCAACCCGGCCATGGGCACATTCGCTTACCTCCTCCGCCGCAATGGCGTGATGTGGGACCCGCTTCTCGACGGCAACCAGGCAATGCTGCTCGTCGTCGTCGCGGCGGCGTGGAAGCAGATCAGCTACAATTTCCTGTTCTTCGTTGCGGGCCTGCAGGCGATCCCGAAGTCGTTGCTCGAGGCGGCGGCAATCGATGGCGCGCGCGGCACTCGGCGCTTCTGGACCATCATCTTTCCGCTACTTGCCCCGACCACGTTCTTCCTGCTGGTCGTCAACACGGTCTACGCCTTCTTCGACACGTTCGGCATTATCCATGCCGTCACCGGTGGCGGCCCCGCCAAGGCCACGGAAACGCTTGTCTACAAGGTTTATAACGATGGCTTCGTGAACCTGAATCTCGGCTCTTCCGCCGCCCAGTCGGTCGTGCTGATGGTGATCGTGATCGCGCTCACGGCCTTCCAGTTCCGCTTCGTCGAGAAGAAAGTGCATTATGGTTGAGGCCCGCGCATGATCGAGAACCGCCCCGTCGCGAGGCTGATGGCCCATTTGATGCTCGTCATCGGCATCATCATCGTCGCTTTCCCCATCTATTACACCTTCGTCGCCTCGACGATGACGTCCGTGGAGATCATCCGTCCGCCGATGTCGCTGCTGCCGGGCGACCATCTGGTGGAGAATTATACGGGCGCCATGTCCGGAGGCCTGGAGCAGGTCGTGGGCGTCAGCCTGGAGCGGCTGCTGTTCAACACCTTCGTGGTGGCAATGGCGATTGCGATCGGCAAGATCGTCATCTCCTTCCTGTCGGCGTTTGCTATCGTCTTCTTCCGTTTCCCGTTCCGGATGGGCTTCTTCTGGATGATCTTCATCACCCTGATGCTGCCGGTGGAAGTTCGCATCCTGCCGACCTACAAGGTGATCGTTGATCTGGGTCTCCTGGATACCTATGCCGGCCTGACGCTGCCGCTGATGGCATCCGCGACGGCCACCTTCCTGTTCCGGCAGTTCTTCCTGACGATCCCGGGGGAAATGGTCGAAGCGGCGCGCATCGACAACGCCGGGCCCTTCCGCTTCATGAAGGATATCCTGCTGCCGCTGTCGAAGACCAATATCGCAGCGCTCTTCGTGATCCTCTTCATCTACGGCTGGACGCAGTATCTCTGGCCGCTTCTTGTCACTAACGACGCGAAGATGAACACGATCATCATCGGGCTGCGGCGCATGGTCGATTTCACCGATGCGTCCACCCCGTGGAACTACGTCATGGTAACCGCGGTGCTCGCCATCATCCCGCCAGTGCTGGTGGTGGTTCTGATGCAGCGCTGGTTCGTCAAGGGTCTTGTGGAGACTGAAAAGTAATGGCCGGAATTGAACTGAAGGATGTCCGCAAGGTCTATGGCGGCAATATCGAGGCGATCAAAGGCGTGTCGCTGAAGATCGAGGACGGCGAGATGATCGTTCTGGTCGGCCCGTCCGGATGTGGTAAGTCAACGCTCTTGCGCATGATCGCCGGCCTGGAGAGCATCTCGGGCGGCGAGATCGTTATCGGTGACAGGGTCGTTAACCAGTTGGAACCGTCGCAGCGCGACATCGCCATGGTCTTCCAGAACTACGCGCTCTACCCGCACATGACTGTGCGGCAAAACCTCGCCTACGGCCTGAAGAACCGCAACACGCCGAAGGACGAGATTGACCGCCGCATCACTGAGGCCGCGAAGGCGCTGGAGATCGAGCAGTTCCTCGAGCGCAAGCCACGCCAGCTGTCGGGTGGCCAGCGGCAGCGCGTGGCCATGGGGCGGGCGATCGTCCGCAAGCCTGCCGCCTTCCTGTTCGACGAGCCGCTGTCGAACCTCGACGCCAAGCTGCGCGTCCAGATGCGTGTCGAGATCCGTCGCCTCCAACGCTCTCTCGCGACGACCAGCGTCTACGTGACCCACGACCAGATGGAGGCGATGACGCTGGCTGATCGGCTCGTTGTCTTGAACGGCGGAATGATCGAGCAGGTCGGCACGCCAATCGAGCTCTATGAGCGCCCGGCCTCCACCTTCGTCGCGACCTTCATCGGCTCGCCGTCGATGAACCTCCTGAAGCGCAAGGCGGTTGAAGGGAGCGGCTGGTCGCTCTCCAGCAATTCCGGCGTCGCGGCAAACGTGGACACCGTCGGTATCCGTCCGGAAGACATTGTCATCGCCAATGAGAACGCGCCCACGGATTTCGCCGGCGAGGTGAAGGTGGATGCCGTCGAGCTGGTGGGTGCCGAGAGCTACGTGCATGCCTCGCTCGCCGACGGCAGCCCCATCGTGTTTCGCGTTGCCGGTCGTTCCCAGATCGGCATCGGTGAAACGGTCCGCATCGCCGCGGCACAGGCCGACATCCACATGTTCGACGAAGCCGGAAAGCGCCTCGCCTAGGCAACTCCCAGCCTTTCGGAACTGGAATGAAAAAGCCCCCGGCGGTGTCTCCGCCGAGGGCTTTCTTGTTCACGTCGCTCTGAAGATTATTCTTCGTCGCCTTCACGATCGGCGTCCGGATCGAAGAAGTCTTCCGGACGAAGTGCGTCTTCGTCGACGCCGTAGATGGCATCAGCAGAGGTGAGGGTCTCGCCCTTCGCCTGGCGCTCGGCTTCTTCGACAGTACGGGCCACGTTGATCTCGATCTCGATCTCGACTTCAGCGTGCAGCAGGAGCGTTACCTTGTGCAGACCGATCGTCTTGATCGGCAGGCTGAGGTCGACCTGGTTGCGGCCGATGTTGAAGCCTTCGGCAGCCAGCGCCTCGATGATGTCGCGAGCAGCGACCGAGCCGTAGAGCTGACCGGTTTCGCCGGCGGAACGGACCATGACGAAGGTCTTGCCTTCAAGAGCGTCGGCAACCTTCTGGGCTTCCGAGCGGCGCTCGAGGTTGCGGGCTTCAAGCGTTGCACGTTCGGCTTCGAAGCGCTTCTTGTTGGCGTCGTTGGCGCGCAGCGCCTTGCCCTGTGGCAGGAGGTAGTTGCGGGCGTAGCCGTCGCGAACCTTTACGGTTTCGCCCATCTGGCCGAGCCGGGCAATCCGTTCAAGGAGAATGACATCCATGGGTTTGTCCTTTCGAGTTTCAGTTAGCTTGGGTTTTCGGGTTGATCGTCACGTGCCGGTGTGAGGGCAACTGCCCGCCGGGTATCGGTCAGGCCGAGCACGAGGATGAGGAATGCCGGCAGGACCAGCAGCGAGGAGATGTAGGCGAGTACCAGCACCGGCAGGCGCCAGTCCTTGCCCTTGCTCCGGAAATGCAGGGATGCGAAGCCGGCCATCAGGAAGCCGCCAGCGAATGCGCCGAAGACGGTGGCGCCAATCATCGCCGGCACGCCGCCCAGGAACGTCAGGAGGATCCCTCCGAGGAGCACGAAAAGTGCATTGCGGTTCATCCGGAGTGCCGAGGGTATGTCCTCGCGCGGGCGAAGAGCGCGTGCCGACCGAGAAACGACGCGGATGGCGATGTAGAAGGCAGCAAACAGCATCAGCACCCATAGGCCGGCCTGGACCATGGGAAGCATCAGCACGAACATCTGCTTGGTCTGCTCAAGGCTTGCCGGGTCAGGTGCGAAGGATGGATCCTGCGCCTGGAAAGCCGTGGTCATCATGTCGACCAGCTCATTGGTCAGACCCGGGCCGTAGCCAATGACGACGCCGAGCGCAATCATCCCTAATGTGACCAGTCCGCAGAGATGCAGCAGGATGTCCGACAGCGGATACCAGGCGAGCAGCCGGTCGGGGCCACCGATTTCCGAAGCGGGGCGGGCAAGATTTGCCAGGTGCGACAGCCAGCCTGCGGGAACGAGAGTGAAGACCGCCATGGTTGCAGCAAAGGGAGGGGAGACCATAAGAGCCCCGAGGGCACCGGCCGTGATGATTGCCGTGATGGCGGCGCGATTACCCCAGCCGAGGCCGGCAATCAGGATCGGCAGGGCCGATGCGGCATAGATGACGACGGCAAAGGACAGCTGTGCCATCGCACCGAGCGCAAGCAGGGTAGCAACGACGCCGGCGAGGATGCCGACTGGCAGTACTGTCTGGTTCGAAGTCTTCACGGTCTCGCTGTCCTGCCAAATCAAGCAGTTAGGGGACTGGCCTGAATCGATCTCTCAGAGCCTTCATCCCCAACATGGGATTTCGATGGTTCCGATCCGCGCCCATCGCGGAAGGGAGGAGATCCGCCGAAGACGACGGCGGATCTCGAAGTCAATTAGGCTACGACGTAGGGCAGCAGGCCGAGGAAGCGGGCGCGCTTGATAGCCTTGGCCAGTTCGCGCTGCTTCTTCTGGGAAACGGCCGTGATGCGGGACGGTACGATCTTGCCGCGCTCGGAAATGTAGCGCTGCAGGAGACGGACGTCCTTGTAGTCGATCCGCGGTGCGTTGGCGCCCGAGAAGGGGCAGGTCTTGCGACGGCGGTGGAACGGGCGACGTGCGGGAGCAGAGGATGCTTCAGCCATTGTGTTTTCTCCTTAAGCTCGATTACGCGCGGTCTTCGCGCGGACGACGCTCGAAGCCGCCTTCACGCGGGCCACGATCTTCGCGAGGACCACGGTCCGGACGGGGTCCACGATCGCGATCGCCGAAGCCGGGGCGGTCGCCACGCGGACGGTCGTCGCGGTCACGCTTCTGCATCATCGCGGACGGGCCTTCTTCGTGCTTCTCGACGGCGATCGTCATGTAGCGAAGAATGTCTTCGTTGATGCGCATCTGGCGTTCCATCTCGTGCACGGCAGCAGCCGGCGCGTCGATGTCCATCAGGGCGTAGTGAGCCTTGCGGTTCTTGTTGATGCGGTAGGTAAGGGACTTGAGGCCCCAGTTTTCGATGCGCCCGACTTTGCCGCCGTTAGCTTCGATGACGCCCTTGTACTGTTCGACGAGGGCATCAACCTGCTGAGCGGAAACATCCTGCCGGGCAAGGAATACGTGTTCGTAAAGAGCCATGTAAGCTTTGCCTTTTCTTGCGGTTGTGTTCACCCGGACCTCGGCGGCTAAGCCTCAACGACTGCTCCTGAGAGGCGTTACGCCAAGCAAGAAAAGTTGTTTGATCGAGACGGTCGAGAGCGGAGACACGGGAGGCCTGAACCCTGTGGTTCATGCAGCCCGGTTACCCGGGCCTGCCCTCCGTTCAGCCACCAGCCAGAGAGACCGGGTGTTTCGAACAGGCGCGCTTATACGGAATTCTGGCGGGAAAGCAAGGTCGTCAGACGTCTTTTCCGTGATGCGAGCCGATCGGCTTCATCAGCCGCTGGCGGAGGATGGTTCGTCCCATTCCTCCAAAGGCCCGGGACGCGCAGCGTGTTGAAGTTTGCTAAGCAGGTCGCCGTCTTCCACCAGCTCGCTGGCCATCTCGGCCAGCGCCAGCACGATCTCTTCGGGTTTCCAGCCCGCATTGACACACCTGGCGATGTGGGCCCGCAACGGCGCTCGCACACTGAAGTCGAATTCCAGGGCACGATCGCCTGCCGGGATGGTGGCAGTCGGTTGATCTTCGTGAATTTCCTGTGTCATGGCACAAGGAAGCCGCATCACCGTCGGCTTGGCAACCGAAACCCGGAAACAGGGTTGCGGGGTAAGGTTAACGTTCTCGTTTAAGGCTTGCGTCGCCTATCCTTCGCCGGTTCCGGATGGTTAACGTCCAGTCTGGAGTAGAAGCAGCGCCAAGGGCTCCGTCCGGCGGTCGAGCAGGTGACCGAACGGAGCCTGCCATTTTACATCGGCATCGGATACTGCCGGTGCGTCTTTGCGATGTCCTTCAGCACGTCGTCGGTCAGGATGATCTCCTTGGCGCCGATCGCGGTCTTGAGCTGTTCCATGCTCGTAGCCCCGATGATCACGGAAGCCATGAAGGGACGACTGAGGCAGAAGGCGAGAGACATCTGGGTCAGGTCCAGGCCATGCTTTTCGGCGATTTCCTTGTACGCCTTGACCGCCGGCTCCTGGTGTGGCTGCAGGCGGCCGCCGAGGTCGCTGTTGATCGTCGCGCGCGACCCTTCCGGGCGGGCGCCGTCGAGATACTTGCCGGTCAGCAGACCGGCGGCGAGTGGCGAATAGGCAATGAGGCCGACGTCCTCGTGATGCGCCACCTCCGCGAGATCGAGGTCGAACTGGCGGTAGAGGAGATTGTATTCGTTCTGGATGGAGGCGATGCGCGGCAGGCCCTTTTCCTCGGCGAGCCGCAGATACTTGAGCGTGCCCCAGGCGCTTTCGTTCGAGAGACCCACTGCCCGTACCTTGCCCTCGTTCACCAGGTCCCCGAGGGTGGAGAGAACAGCGTCGATTTCCTCCGCAGCCTTGGCGCGATCCTGCTTCGATGCATCGAAGCTCCAGCACTGGCGGAAGTGATAGCTGCCACGGTTCGGCCAGTGGATCTGGTAGAGATCGACATGGTCCGTCTGCAGGCGGCGCAGGCTCGCCTCGAGCGCCTCGCGGACGCTCTGGCCGTCCAGATCGCGGCCGTCCCGGATGTGCGGACGCCCGCTTCCGGCGACCTTCGTGGCGAGTACGACATCATTCCGCCGGCCGCTCTTCTTGAACCAGCTACCGATATATTCCTCGGTTCGCCCGTAGGTCTCCGCGCTTACCGGCGTCGTCGGATAGAGCTCGGCTGTGTCGAAGAAGTTGATGCCGCCCTCGATGGCATGGTCCATCTGTGCGTTTGCTTCGGTCTCGCTGTTTTGCGAGCCCCAGGTCATCGTGCCGAGGCAAATTTCCGACACGGAGATGTCCGTGCGTCCCAATCTGTTGAATTTCATGAAGTCAGTCCTGTCTTGGAAGGTGGCGGGAGTTTAAGCAGGATTTGCGCTTTCGCAAGGCGGCATGACGGCCGGCGGTACACCGCTTCGACACTCTCCCTTTGTGCTCTTTACCTTGACTCACGCCACGGGAACATGAATGGGAAGGCAAAAATGACAAGGGAAGGAAATCATCCCATGAGCATAGCGTTTACGTTCCCGGGCCAGGGAAGCCAGTCTGTCGGCATGGGCAAGGACCTTGCCTATGCCTTTCCAGAAGCTCGCGCAGTCTTCCAGGAAGTTGACGATGCGCTGGACCAGAAGCTCTCTGAGATCATGTGGAATGGTCCGGAGGAAACGCTGACGTTGACCGCGAATGCCCAGCCAGCGCTGATGGCCGTATCCATTGCCACTATCCGCGTCATGGAAGCGCGCGGACTGAAGTTGGCCGACACGGTTTCCTATGTCGCCGGTCATTCGCTCGGGGAATATTCCGCTCTCTGCGCCGCCGGCACATTCTCGCTCGCCGACACGGCGCGGCTCCTGCGCATCCGCGGCAATGCCATGCAATCGGCTGTCCCGGTCGGGGAGGGTGCCATGGCTGCGATCATCGGACTTGAGCATGGGGACGTGGAGACCATCTGCCGTGACGCCTCTGCCGCTGGTGTCTGCCAGATCGCAAACGACAATGGCGGTGGCCAGCTTGTCATCTCCGGTTCGAAGGCCGCCGTCAAGAAGGCTGCCGCTTTGGCAACGGAGAAGGGCGCCAAGCGTGCGATCATGCTGCCGGTATCGGCTCCGTTCCATTCCGCCCTCATGTCTCCGGCAGCCGATGCAATGCGGCACGCGCTGGCCCAGGTGAACAAGCGTGCTCCGGTCGTGCCGTTGATCGCCAACGTCCGTGCAGCACCGGTCACTGATGCGAGCGAGATCGTTGATCTGCTGGTCAGCCAGGTGACCGGTCAGGTCCGCTGGCGCGAGACGGTCGAATGGTTTGCCGCCAATGGCGTCACCGAACTCTACGAGGTAGGCTCGGGCAAGGTGCTGACCGGGCTTGCTCGCCGCATCGACAAGACCGTATCCGGCACCACGATAAATACGCCCGCCGATATCGAGACTGCACTTGCCGCCATTCTCGGCTGACCAACTCCAAAGGGGATAGGACCATGTTTGACCTGACCGGCCGAAAGGCACTGGTGACCGGCGCGACCGGCGGACTGGGCGAAGAGATCGCCCGTCTTCTCCACAAGCAGGGCGCGACCGTCGGCCTGCACGGCACGCGGGTCGAAAAGCTCGAGGCGCTGGCGTCGGAACTGGGCGAGCGCGTGAAGGTCTTCCCGGCGAACCTCTCCGACCGGGACGAGGTCAAGGCGTTGGGCGAGAAGGCCGAAGCCGATCTGGAAGGCGTGGACATCCTCGTCAACAATGCCGGCATCACCAAGGATGGCCTCTTTGTCCGCATGAACGACGAGGACTGGGACAATGTTCTGGAGGTCAACCTTACCTCCATGTTCCGCCTGACGCGCGAACTCACGCATCCGATGATGCGTCGCCGCTTCGGCCGCATCATCAACATCACCTCCGTCGTTGCCGTGACCGGCAATCCGGGGCAGGCGAACTACTGCGCATCGAAGGCCGGCATGATCGGCTTTTCGAAGTCGCTGGCGCAGGAGATTGCCACCCGCAATGTCACGGTCAACTGCGTGGCGCCCGGCTTTATCGAAAGTGCGATGACTGGCAAGCTGAACGACAAGCAGAAGGACGCCATCCTCGGTGCCATTCCCATGAAACGCATGGGGGCAGGGGCTGACATTGCGGCTGCGGTGCTCTATCTCGCCTCCAATGAATCGGGCTATGTCACCGGCCAGACGCTGCACGTCAACGGTGGCATGGCGATGATCTGAGAACGCTGTTCCCGCTGAAGACACTCGCCTGTGGGTGCCTTCAGCGGGAACAAATTCTGGCTTTGCGGAACATGGAAAGCATGTTAAGCGGGCCATGACTGTGGACAGTCGCCCCCGAAACGCAGGGGATCATTGCGCTTTCGCTGCCGTGATCGGAACCTGCAGAGGGTTGAACGGGTTTGCCCGCGTAGCCTGCTTTCGGAGGCCGGCGCAGGTTTTCAACAGGGTGCGGATGCCATCGCGGCATTCGAGAAGATAAAGGTCGAGGAAACCGACATGAGCGATATCGCAGAACGCGTTAAGAAAATTGTTATTGATCACCTCGGCGTTGATGCCGACAAGGTTGTCGAAGGCGCAAGCTTCATCGACGATCTCGGCGCGGACTCGCTCGACACTGTCGAACTTGTCATGGCCTTCGAAGAAGAATTCGGCGTCGAAATCCCGGACGACGCGGCTGACTCCATCCTGACGGTTGGCGACGCCATCAAGTTCATCGAGAAGGCCCAGGCCTGATTAGCTCGACACTGTTGCGGAACTGATCTCTCGGTTCCTTTGGCGGCCCGCTCGTTCGGGCCGTTTCATTAACTAGAACAAGACGACTAGGGTGGGACGCTGGCGATGAGACGTGTCGTTATCACCGGTACCGGCATGGTATCTCCTCTCGGATGCGGAACAGAGGTCAGCTGGCAGAGGCTGCTGGCCGGCCAGAACGCGGCGAGAAAGGTAACGGAGTTCGAGGTCGAGGACCTTCCGGCGAAGATCGCCTGCCGAATCCCTACCGGCGACGGCTCCGATGGGAGCTTCAATCCGGATGACTGGATGGAGCAGAAGGACCAGCGCAAGGTCGATCCTTTCATCGTTTACGGCATGGCTGCCGCAGACATGGCGCTCAAAGATGCCGACTGGCATCCGCAGACGGATGAGGACCAGATTGCCACTGGCGTGCTGATCGGATCCGGCATCGGCGGCCTAGAAGGCATCGTGGAAGCGGGTTATACGCTGAAGGAAAAGGGGCCGCGCCGCATTTCGCCCTTCTTCATTCCCGGTCGCCTCATCAACCTGGTCTCCGGCCAGGTCTCCATCCGCCATAAGCTTCGCGGCCCCAACCATTCCGTGGTGACGGCCTGCTCCACCGGCGCCCATGCGATCGGCGACGCAGCGCGCCTTATCGCACTCGGAGATGCCGATGTGATGGTCGCCGGCGGGGCAGAATCGCCGATCTCGCGCATTGCCCTTGCCGGATTCGCGGCCTGCAAGGCACTCTCCACGCAGCACAATGAAGAGCCGCAGAAGGCTTCGCGCCCCTACGACCGTGACCGTGACGGCTTCGTCATGGGCGAGGGCGCAGGCATCGTCGTTCTGGAAGAGCTGGAACACGCAAAGGCCCGCGGTGCGAAGATCTATGCCGAGGTCGTCGGCTACGGCCTCTCGGGCGACGCCTTCCACATCACCGCTCCTTCCGAGGACGGCGATGGCGCGTACCGCTGCATGACCATGGCGCTGAAGCGCGCCGGCCTTTCCCCTGCCGATGTCGACTACATTAACGCCCATGGTACCTCGACGATGGCTGACACCATCGAACTTGGTGCGGTGGAGCGCCTTGTGGGCAATGCGGCCTCGAAGATCTCCATGTCGTCGACCAAGTCCGCGATCGGCCACCTGCTCGGAGCCGCCGGAGCGGTCGAGGCGATCTTCTCTGCGCTCGCAATCCGCGACAACATCGCGCCGCCGACACTGAACCTAGACAATCCGGACGTCGAGACGACCATTGACCTCGTTCCGCACAAGGCGCGGTCGCGCGACATCAATGTCGCGCTGTCGAACTCCTTCGGGTTCGGCGGCACGAACGCATCTCTCGTTCTCCGCCGCTACGACGCCTGACACTGCCCGGGCTTGGGCATCATGCATGCCCAGCCACCTGTTAACGAACCTGTTTTTGCCGTATTGCTTGGCCAATAAGCGGTAACGACCGTGCATTCTAGGGGGCACAGTGAACAACGACAGTCATATGGCCGATACGCCGCACAACCACGGCGGCGGTCACGGACCGATCATTCCGAAGTCTCCTAACGAGGCTCTGAAGCCGGAGCGCGTGCCGGAGCCACCGCGGCGGTCGCGCAAGGCGCGCAGCCAGCTGGTGATCTTCCTGAACTTCGTCATGACCATGGTGATGATCGTCTGCGTCGTCGCTGTCGCCGGGTTCTACTACATGATCTCCAGCTTCCAGAAGCCCGGCCCGCTTGAAGCCAATACTCATTTCATGGTCCGCGCGGGTAACGGTCTCGCGGAGATCGCCAACAACCTCGAGCGCAACGGCATCATCTCCGATGCGCGCGTCTTCCGCTATGTCAGTGCCACCTATCTGCGGGATGGCGGCACGCTGAAAGCCGGCGAGTACGACATCAAGGCCGGAGCCTCGATGAAGGAGATCATGGAGCTCCTGGAGTCCGGCAAGTCGATCCTCTATTCTGTTGTGCTGCCGGAAGGCCTGACGGTTCGCCAGATGATGCTGCGGCTGGCGGAAGATCCTGTGCTGGAAGGGGAACTGCCAGCAGAACTGCCTCCGGAGGGAAGCCTTCGCCCCGATACCTATAAGTTCTCCCGCGGCACCAAGCGTGCCGAGATCGTCCAGCAGATGCGCGTGGCTCAGGAAAGGCTGATCAACCAGATCTGGGAGAAGCGGGATCCTGACCTTCCGATCGAGACGAAGGAGGAGTTCGTCACGCTGGCTTCGATCGTGGAGAAAGAGACGGGCGTGGATGATGAACGCGCGCGCGTCGCCTCCGTCTTCCTCAATCGCCTGCAGAAGGGGATGCGCTTGCAGTCGGATCCAACGATTATCTACGGACTGTTCGGCGGTGACGGCAAACCGTCAGGCCGGCCGATCTACAAGTCGGACCTGCAAAAGGAAACGCCCTACAATACCTATGTCATCAAGGGCCTGCCGCCGACGCCGATCGCCAATCCTGGTCGTGCCGCGCTGGAAGCCGTGGCCAACCCATGGCGCACGAAGGATCTCTATTTCGTCGCCGACGGCACCGGCGGCCATGCCTTTGCCGAGACGCTCGAGGAGCACAACGCCAACGTCCGCCGCTGGCGCAAGCTGGAAGCGGAACGCGCCGACAGTGCCGAAGCCGAGTTGGGCGACGGCCAGCCGGGCGGCGACGAGGCCGAAAAGCCGACCAACTGAAGCACAGCCCTCTGGAGACCCCGATGACTTTGCAGTCCATGACTGGTTTTGCCCGTGCCGAAAGCAGTTTCGGGCGTTACCGCATCGTCTGGGAGTTGCGCTCAGTCAATGGAAAAGGGCTAGATCTAAGATTGCGCCTTCCTCCCGGCCTCGAAAGGCTTGAGCCTGACGTCCGGCGACTGGTTGGGGAACAGGTGACGAGAGGCAATATCCAGGCTTCGCTGACACTTGTCGCCTCGGAGACGAAGCTGGAAGCGGTGCTCAATCGCGAGGCGCTGGATGCTGTGCTGTCGCTTCGCGCGGAGCTCGGCGATGTCATCGATCCTGCACCGTTGCGGCTCGACACGCTTCTCGGCATCCGCGGCATTGTCGACATTCGTGAGGCGGAGGAAAGCCCTGAAGAGGCAGATGCACGCGACGCCGAGATACTTGAATGTCTTGCGCGGGCACTCGCTCATCTGAGACAGATGCGCGAGCAGGAAGGTGCCGCACTTGCCGATGTGATGGCGCGCCAGATCGATAGGATCGAGGAACTCGCCCTGATCGTGGAAAAGGATCCGTCCCGGTCTGCCGATGAGATCGGCCGTCGCCTTCAGCAACAGGTGGCAGCACTCCTCCAGGACCACAGCCAGTCGCTCGACCCGGTTCGTCTCCATTCGGAGGTCGCGCTTCTGGCGACCAAGGCTGATCTGCGTGAAGAGATCGACCGGCTGAAGGCTCATGTGGCCGCTACGCGCGATCTCCTGGGGAAGGGTGGTCCGGTAGGCCGTCGTCTCGACTTTCTGGCGCAGGAATTCAACCGCGAATCGAATACCATCTGTTCCAAATCGAACTCGAGCGCGGTCACCGCCGCGGGTGTCGAACTGAAAGTCGTCATCGACCAGTTCCGTGAACAGGTCCAGAATCTGGAGTGATACATGAGACCTGCAGCATCCAGCCCGTCCAAGATTGCCCGCCGTGGCCTGATGCTGGTGCTGTCGTCGCCATCCGGGGCGGGTAAGTCGACGATCGCCCGCAACCTGCTGGATGACGACCACTCGCTGGAGATCTCGGTCAGCGTGACAACGCGCCAGAAGCGGCCGAGCGAGATCGCCGGAAAGCACTACCATTTCATCACGGTGCCGCAGTTCGAGCGGATGCGGGACGCGGGCGACCTCCTGGAATGGGCGGAGGTTCATGGCAACTACTACGGCACCCCCCGTGAGCCGGTCGAGCAGGCCATGGCCGAAGGCCGCGACATGCTCTTCGACATTGACTGGCAGGGTGCCCTGCAACTGCAGGAGAAGATGAAGGCGGATGTCGTCTCCATCTTCGTCCTTCCGCCTTCGATGACGGAGCTCCAGTCACGTCTGCACCGGCGCGCTGAGGACACCGAGGAAGTCATCCGTACGCGCCTCCTGAACTCGCGAGCAGAGATCGAGCACTGGCGGGAGTATGACTACGTGATCGTCAACGATGATCTCGACGAGGCCTTCGGCTACGTCAGTTGTATCGTGAAGGCGGAGCGCATCCGCCGCGACCGCCGGCACGGTCTCTTCGACTTCGTCCAGGGACTGCTTACGGAAGAGCCGAGCCTATAAACCCCCCTCAGGGAAGCACGAGGAGCGGGTGCAGCTTGTCTGTCGCGTGCAGATACTCGACGACTTCAATGATCGGGTAAAGAACCAGGAAGGGCAGGCAATCACGAAGCGTCTTAGTCAGGGCGTTGACCGAAAATGTCACCTCATCGGAGGTGGCGTATAACGAGGGCCGAGGCAAGATCAGCGGGGTGCGTGACGCGTAGTCGGCATAGCCTTCGCCAAATCTCGCCTTCAGGAAGTCTGCTTCCCGCAATGCCGTATACTGGAAGACGATCAGGGCGGCCATCAGCAGGACGACCGTAAGCACCATCGAACCGTATACCAGACCGACGCCGAGTAGTCCGGTAAGCGAGGAGAAATACAGTGGGTTCCGTGTCATCGAGTAGGGTCCAAGGATAACCAGTTCCTGGTTCTTCTTGGAGCCGATGTAGAGGATGCTCCAGAGGCGGCCAAGGACGGCAAGAACGAGAAGCGCAAGACCGACCGTCTCCATGACTTCGTGAATGATGCCATCTTCCGGAAGCATAGGTCTGCTTATCAGGATGATCGTGGCGAGACAGATCGCGATGATCCAGAGGATTCCCAGTCGTATCTTCTGGTTGAACGGAGTGGGGTTTGAGATGGCGTGCATAGTTTTCCTGCCGGATTCGACCCCATACTTGCCGAACTCAATGTGGCAAAATCGTGTCGCTATAGCGCGTTCGCGAGGGTAACGAATTCCTCGACCGATAGGGTCTCGGCGCGGCGGACCGGGTCGATGCCCGCCTTCGATAAAAGCGCCTCGCCACCCAGCGCCTTCAGGCTCTGGCGCAGCATCTTGCGCCTCTGTCCAAAGGCTGCCTGCGTCACCGTTTCGAGCTTCTTGACGTCACAGGGCAGGGGCGCCTGCCGCGGCGTCAGATGCACGATACTCGACGTAACCTTGGGCGGCGGCGTGAACGCCTGCGGCGGCACGTCGAACACCATCCGCGCCTCCGTCCGCCAGCCGGCGAGTACGCCGAGGCGCCCATAATGGTCATCGTCTTCCCGTGCGACGATGCGCAGACCGACTTCCTTTTGGAACATCAGCGTCAGGCAATCCCAAAATGGCGGCCATGACTTGGGGAGAAGCCAGTTGAGCAGCAACTGCGTGCCGACATTGTAGGGCAGGTTCGCGATGATCTTGACCGGACCGTCTGCGGCAAGCGCATCGAAGTCGACCGTCAGCGCATCTCCCTCAATCACCTCTAAACGTCCCGGATAATGCTCGGCAATCTCCGTAAGGGCAGGCAGGCAGCGGGAATCCCGTTCGATCGCAATCAGCTTCCTCGCGCCGAGAGACAGGATTGCACGGGTCAGCCCGCCGGGGCCGGGCCCGACCTCGATGACGGTGGCATCCTCCAGCGGACCGGCATTGCGCGCTATCTTCTGGGTCAGGTTGAGGTCGAGCAGGAAATTCTGGCCAAGTGCCTTCTTCGCATCCAGCCCGTGCCGCTGGATGACCTCTCGTAGCGGCGGCAGCCCGTCCAGTGTCGCCATTATCCTGTTACCTTTGCGGAGTTCTCCGCGAGCTCGGCGGCAAGCCTGAGCGCTTCTACCAGACTGCTCTCGCGGGCCACGCCCTGCCCGGCGATCCCGAAGGCGGTGCCGTGATCGGGGGAGGTGCGAATGAAGGGCAGTCCGAGCGTCACGTTTACCGAAGTGTCAAAGCCGAGAGCTTTGGCCGGGATGAGCGCCTGGTCGTGATACATACAGATGGCCACGTCGTAGCGGCTGCGGGCCTCGTCGTGGAACATCGTGTCTGCAGGCAGCGGGCCGAAGGCATTGATCCCTTCACGGCGCAGGCGCGTGATCGCCGGATGGATGGTTTCTGCATCTTCCCTGCCGATTGTACCGTCTTCGCCCGCATGGGGGTTGAGCCCCGCGATCGCGAGGCGCGGCTGGCTGATCCCGAAGCGGCTCCTGAGGTCCCGATCCGCAGTCTGGCAGATCTCGACAATCAGGTCCTCCGTCAGGACCGCCGGCACATCCTTAAGCGGGATATGGATCGTGACCGGGATTGCCCTGAGCTTAGGGCCGGCAAGCATCATCACCGGCGTCACCTTCTCTCCCGTGGTGCGGTAGGCAAGTTCAGCGAGGAACTCAGTGTGCCCCGGAAATCCGAAGCCCGAGGCATAGAGGACTGACTTCGCGATCGGGTTGGTGACGACTGCGACCACTGTACCTTCGAGAGCAAATGCAACGGCCTTCTCTATCGCTGCGATGGTCCCGCCTGCGGTCGCAGTATGGGGTTCCCCCGGGGCCACAAGGGCACCCGCGGCGACGGGATAGATGGGGAGACTCTTGTCGAACGATGCAAGCGCGCCGGCGGCGTCGGTTTCGGAGATTGGAACATCCAGCTCAAGGAGCCGGGCGCGTGCAGAGAGGACCTCGGGGTCTCCGATGTAGAGGAAGGGGGGGAGCCCATATTCCCGCCGCTTCAGCCAGGCGGCGAGTGCGATATCCGGACCTATGCCGGCTGGATCGCCCTGGGTAAGAGCAAGTGGACGATCAAGTGGCATGCCGTTCCTCAAGAGTCAGCGGAGGTCGATCTGCGCCTTGTTGCGCAGTTCCTCAAGGTATTTCTCCTCGTTCGGGTTCGCGCCGCTCTTCTGCTTGCCCAGATCCTCCGCACGGAAGACCACTTCCGCAGCGAAATCGTCTGACACCTGCCGCTGATTGCAGATCGCAAGGAATTCCACCCCGCGCTCCGTAACCCGCGTTCCAGTCGTTCCACCCGAGGCCTTTTCTATAAGCGGCTTCCATTCCTCCGGCAGTTCGGGGGCAAGCACGCGTCCGAGGCTGCGGACGGAAACATCGAGCATCGTCGCAGCAAACTGCTTCGACTGTTCGCACCCGGGGAACTTGCCGCGGGAGGCTTCTGCCTCTGCCTTCCGCTTGCCGAGGATGGCATTGCGCTTGGAGTCCGGCACCACGAAGATGACTTGCTGGAGGAAGTACTCCGTGGTCACCGGCTTCTCCTTGTTTTCCATCATTCGCGTGACGAGTTCCTGCGAAGACATCCGGCCCCGGCTGCCGTAGCGGGCATTGACGAGACGCGGCCAGCTCATCTGTACCGCGATGTATTCCTTGAAGTGCTCGGCGCCCACACCCGCCTGTCCGAGGATTTTCGTCAGTTGCTCGGGAGACAGCTTGTTGCTTGCGGCGAAGCGGGCAAAGGCCTTATCGACGTCATCGGTGCTGACCGACATCTTCACCCGTGCGATCTCTTCCCGTTTCAGGGCCTCCTCAACGAGTTGGTCACGCGCGGTCTTGGCGTCGCTCTTCTGTCGCTGGAGCCGCAGGAAGGCGGCGCGGCGGCTGACGTCGCTGCTGGTGATCGGCAGGCCGTTGACGACGGCGACCACTTCGGTGGCCGCCCAGGCGTGGTGATGGACCGGTTCAATCGCGAGGGCGGCGGCAAGAGCCGCCACCGCGAGGAGAAGCCTGCGGGTTGCATTCATTGCCAACATGATCTCGTCCTTCTGCGCGACAGGTCTATCCGGCCGGGCGCGCTCCCCTGTCTACCTATCAGGCACCGGTTGCACAAATCTTGCGGCGAAACAATGACGTTCGTACGCTATTCAAGGCTGCCCGAACCAAGCTGAATGTCGCCAAGGGTCCGGAACGTGATCCGTGCACTGACTGTCCAGTCGCTTGCATTGGTGCTGCTGGGGCCTTCGTCCGCATAGGCAAGAGTAAAGATTGTACACTCGTCAGCATAGGAGAGGCCGACGCCGCGCCGGATGACTTCCTGTTCGTTCAGATCCCAGATAGCAGAACCGCTGACAGACCAATTCTCATTGATGCGGAAGCTGCTCGATGACTGGAGAAGGTCCGTGTCCTCGCTCGACCCATATTCCGGTTGAGCCTCGATCTGGGTATAGATCAACGAACTGCTGAGCCTCGCGGAGGTATAGGAGACGGATGTATCGGTGCGCTCCAGGTCAAACGATTCCTGGTCGAACCGGGCTCCCGCTTCAATGGAGACGCCGAAGGGAAGGCTGATCCCGGCCATTCCCACATAGTCGGACCGGTCCGTTTCAAGTCCCGAGTTCGCACCGGCATTGACGAGATCGTCGGTATCGAACGAGTTCAGGCCGGCAAGGTGATAACTTTGGCCAAATACCCCGTGAAGCCCGACGCCATTGTCGAACGAGCCCGTATATCGGATGCCGACGTTGGCGCGCGTGCCGCCTTCGATACGGTCGTAGCCCGAAAACTTGTCGCGTTCGAAAAGCGTCGTCGCATCGAAGACAAAGCTTTGCGCATCCTCATTCGGCAGTCCGCCGGCTAGCGGCTCGTCTGGTCGAACGAAGATCTGGGCGATCGGCTCGACGATATGGCTGCTGCTATCGCCGCTTATGAGAAACGGATAGCGAGCCTCCAGGCCAGCCGTGACCATGTAGCGGCCATAGGCGCCGGAGTCCTCTAGCGCATTGTAGCTATAGGTATCGCTGCCCCACGTTAGGTTCGGCGTACCGGAACTGTGTCGTAGGGCATCACCCCTCGCGGCGAGCATCGGTGTCAGCAGAAGGCCCCCGGACGTGGCAAAGGTGCGCTTCCATTCCGCTTCGGTCGAGAAGCGGGTGTAGTTCCCGTCGAGTCCCGGGTAGCGGGCGGTCGTCCCCGCATAATAGAATTCGTCTTCTCTGCGGGAGAGGTTCGTGAAGTTGGTCGTGATCGAGAACTCACCACCGGCCAGCGGCTCCGGCGAGATGTACTGGTAGTCCAACGACGGATAGACGATCGCCTGACGGCGCTCGAGGAGATTGTCCTCTGCCGTATCCTGAACGTTGAAGTAGAAGGCGCGCATGTCGAAGTAGTTGCGCTTGCCGAAGCCGGTCAGGTATGCCTCGTTGCGGAACACGTCGTCGTTGACGCCATCGAGCGAATACGTCTTCGAGAAGTTGTTGTCGCTCTGGACCATGACGTCCCAGCCGAAGGTCCAGCGAGGATTGATCTTGAAGCGGCCTTCCGACGCCGCCATCAACCGCGTTTCGGCATTGTAGTCACTGGACCCCGTATCGAAAGCGCCTGGATCGCGCTGGTCGATGCCGGCAAATCTGAATTTGTGCTCGCCAGTCTCGAAACGGTTACGGACTTCGCCCTGCAGCAGAACGCCCTGGCCGGTATAGTAGGTCGGGCTTAGTGTCGCGTCCATGTGCGGTGAGAACACATGGTAGTATGGGATTGTTAGTCCGAAGCCGAGCTTGTCATCCAAGCTCATGGTGGGAAAGAGGAAGCCCGACTTCCGCTCCACGGTGTGGTCCGGCACCTCGATGAACGGCAGGAAGCCGATCGGCATTCCGAACAGTTCGAAGCGAGCGTTCTCCAGTCGGACGGTGTGGGTTTGGCCATTCTGGATGACCCGTTCCGCCTTCACCTGCCAGAGGGGAGCGCGGCCAGGCTTTTTCGCGCAGGGAAGACAGGCGGTATAGACACCATTGTTAAGGACCATGAGGTCTCCGGGGAGACGCTCGGCGCTTTCCGCAGCAATGCGTGTATTGTCGGTTGTTTCTACACGAAGAGCGTTCAGGAAGCCCTCACCGAAGTCATCGGTGATGTCGAGCTCATCCGCGTAGATCCGGTTGCCGTCCGGCTCGATCAGCTCGATGTTGCCCCGTGCGATCACACGGCCGGATTGCTGGTCGTACTCGACCCGTTGCGCCACCATGCGATAGCGGTTGTAGTAGATCTGAACGCCGCCGGAGGCGGTGACCTTTTCGACGTCGCGATTGTAAACGAGTTCATTGGCACGCAGCAGCATCTTGGCGTCGTCGTCTGCAACGGCCGACAGACCCATACTGCCTTCTTGCGCACGCACGGGAAGGGGATGCACGCCATTCACGCACACAGCGACACTCGCCAGCAGGACCGCAAGGCGCCGTCTGATATTTCCGCGGTCGTTTACCGCCACTAGCCATCCTCCTGGTGGAGCAGAATCGTCGCGCCGAGAGCAGTCGCAACGATTACCGGCACCCAAACCGCCACGAAAGGCGGGACGGCGCCGCTGCTCCCGAATGCTTTTACGAGAACCGTCACGACATAAAGCACGAAGCCGGAAACGATTCCACCCAGAATCACCGAGCGTGATTGTGCGAAGCGACTGAATTTCAAAGATACTGTGGCCGCGATGAGCGTCATCGCCACGAGCAGTACGGGCAGAGAAAGTAGCGAGTGGAACTGCGTCTCGAGCGCCTTCGTGGAAATACCAAACGAGCGACCGACGTCGATCTTTCGCAAAAGATCATAAAATGCAACGGTTTCAGGCTGGGAAAGGCTTTCCTTCAGATAGTCCTGTCTCAGATTGGTATTGAGTCGCGTGCTTTCGACACGGCTCGGAATTTCGCCCGGACGAATCTCCTGGACGTCGGTAAGCATCCAGTAACCATCTTCCAACTTCGCTGTGGCTGCGTCCTGGCGAAGCGTGACCCGGCCCTCCTCGTCGAAGTGGAAGATAACGACGTCAAGCAGTTCCGCACCGTCCTCTCGATAGTTCTTTGCGCCGATGATCGTGTCCTTGCCGCCTGAGATCTGCCGGATCCAGGGGAGGAACTCCGATTTCCGTGCCCGGCCGCTTGCCTCCCGCCAAGAGGCCTCCATCGAAAGTGACTCGCGCTGACCCCAGGCAGCCACCGGATTGACCACCAGCATTGCGAACAGCCCGATCAGGAGAGCTCCAGCCGCGAAAGGCGTGATGAACTGCCATACCGAAATTCCGGCGGCGCGGGTGACGACGAGTTCATAGCGGCGGTTGAGGGCGATGAGCGAGGTCATACCGACAAACAGCGTCAGCGTCGGTATGGTCTGCTGGAAGATCAGCGGTGTGCGCATTGCCGTGAACAGCAAGGCGGCCGGTACGGAATACCCCTCCAGGCCGGATAGCCGGCGACTGGTTTCACTGAAATCGGCCAGAAAGATGATCCCGCAGACGCCGAGGAAAAACCACCCGGCCGTGGAAACGTACCTTCGGAAGAAGTATCGCGAGAGAGTATTGGCGATCATTGGCTGCCTCCTATCGAGGCCCTCGGCGATAGCTTTTGCCGTAGCCAGCGCAGCGTACGGTTCGCGAAATCGTAGACCGCCCGCGGCATCCGTATCGTGCGGTGGGTGGCAAGAAGGTAGCTGCAACTCATGATAGTGACAACCGGCAGCAGGTACAGCAGGTAGGTGTTTGCCTCATCTTGCTTGACGAGGTTCTTGAACGAAAATCCCATCCAGCGGAGCCCGAACGCCAGCAGTAGGGCAATAACCATCGGATGGAGGCGAGCCTGTCGGTGAGAGCGCGAATCGCCGGCCACCACCAAGGAGACAAGAGCGAGCATGAAAGGGAAAAGCCATTCCGTCAGGCGGCCATGCAACTCGGCGCGATAGCTGCCAGGGGAACGTTGCACATGGGAATCTTCGGGGTCAGGGTTGAGAAGGAAACCCAGACTCCGGTCGGCAGCAGTGTAGGAGGGCGCCTCAGCTCCGGACATGGCTGAGAGATCGAAGGCGTAGGAGACAAACTTGATGATCGAGACGCGCCCTTCCGGCGTCTTTCGATGGACCTCGCCATCCCGCATGGTGAGCGAGGTGCCACTCTCGTCGATGGATCCCTCACGGGCATAGTAGATAAGGTCGAAGTTCGGATCCCGCTGGTCGACCACGAATAATCCGGTCAGGATGCGGCCGGAATGGCGTTCCGAAATCTGCACGTAAAGCCCATCCTCGATGCTTCGGAAGGTCTTTTCCTCGATGACAGATGAGAGGAGGTCAGCATAAGCCGCTGCCACCATCTGCCGTGCGGCGACGCGAGAGGGGGGCTCGACGAAATTGGCGACGACGAAACTGAAGATGCTAAGGAACGCGGCGAGCAGGAGAACCGGCCGATAGATGATGCTGCGCGAAGATCCCGCTGCGTCGATAACCGGCAGTTCCGAGTCATTGTTCATCGCTGTCAGCGTCTGCGTGATGCCGATCGCAAGCGCGAAGGGGAGGACAACGGGCACGATGGTCGGCAGGATATACGTCGCAAGAACGACGAAGGAGCCCATCGACTGACCAGTGTCGGTAACCAGGTTAATTCGTCCGAGCACCTGTATGGTCCAGATGATCGTCAGCACCGGCAGGAGCGCGACCAGGAACATCTGTAATATACGACGCAGTATGTAGATTTCGAGAAGCTTCATCACGTTCCGCTGCAGCGATTCGGGCCTCTGGAGCCATCGAACGGCCGGCCTATCTAAGCGATCGCTTCAATCTTTGCGACGGCTTCGGCTCTATAAATTGGCTGGTGAATGTGATTTTTTGACGGACTGTGTCATTTGGAAAAGCGTGGTGGCCCTAGCATAGATCACGATTGGCATCAGGCACTTGTCGCCAAACTTCCCGGCTGCTTAGCCGGATAGAAATGATCCAGCAAGCTTGCCGGTAGAACCTGACCTTCCGAACCACGCTCAATGATGATGATTCTGCGGGAAATCTCGCATCCGGGTTGCCATGCTCGACGAAACGAGGATGATCGGCACGAATGTCAGGACGAGCGTCGGGGTGAGAATGTCTGGAAAGTATGAAATCCGTTTCGCAGGGTCGGCTCCTCTGGAGAAGACGCTGGCCGTGATGCTGCAGGTCGCCGATCAGGGCGCTCCCGCCGGTCTTGCGGAGGCGGACCCGCAAGGGGTATCGGCACGGGCCGCCGGGATATCTGGGTTCAAGGCCAAGTCGATGGGAACGCTGGAGTTGATCGCGCCGGGAGGATCCGCGGCGGATCGGCTGCTGCTTCTCGGACTTGGGAAACCGGAGGCGCTTACGGCGAATGACTGGCTGCGCGCGGGCGGAGCTGCTGCCGCACAGTTCAAGTCATCGAGCAACGTAGTGGTCTTCCTCGATGCCCCCGGATTGGAAGTCTCGGCTCGCCAGGCTGCAGATTTCGCGCTCGGAATACTCCTACGGGGCTACACGTTCGACGCATACAAGACGAAGAAGAAGGACGAAGACGAGAAACTGCCGAAGAAGGTGATCGTCACTATCGTGACCGGCAGCCACGGCGAGGCGGCGAAATTGCTTGATGATGTCGACGCCGTTGCTGGCGGGGTCCTGCTCGCTCGGGACCTCGTCAACCTCCCGCCGAATGTGCTGGGACCGGTCGAATTCGCCGAGAAGGCCAGGCAACTGGAAGACCTTGGTGTCGAGGTCGAGATCCTGACCGAGAAGGACATGAGCAAGCTCAAGATGAATGCGATCCTCGGCGTGGCACAGGGCTCAGCCCGTCCGCCGAGGATCGCCGTCATGCAGTGGAAGGGCGGAAAGGCCAAGGATGCGCCCATCGCCTTCGTCGGGAAGGGCGTCGTGTTCGATTCGGGCGGCATCTCCATCAAGCCGGGCGCCGGAATGGAGGAGATGAAGGGCGACATGGGCGGCGCAGCCGCTGTCGCCGGCCTCATGCATGCGCTGGCGGCGCGCAAGGCCAAGGTGAATGCCGTTGGCATTATCGGACTGGTCGAGAACATGCCGGACGGCAATGCACAGCGCCCCGGGGATATCGTGACGTCGATGTCGGGCCAGACCATCGAGATAATTAACACGGATGCGGAAGGTCGGCTCGTGCTGGCCGATGCGCTCTGGTATTGCAACGACCGCTTCAAGCCGCGGTTCATGATCAATCTCGCGACCCTGACGGGCGCAATCCTTGTGGCGCTCGGCAATCAGCATGCCGGGCTCTTCTCCAATGACGACGAACTCGCCGCCCGGCTCAGCGCAGCCGGCGAGGCGACGGGCGAGAAGCTCTGGCGCATGCCGCTCGGCAAGGAATACGACAAGATGATCGATTCCAAGTTTGCCGACATGAAGAATTCGGCCGGGCGTCATGCGGGGGCGATTACGGCGGCACAGTTCCTGAAGCGTTACGTGGGCGACACGCCCTGGGCGCATCTGGACGTGGCCGGTACGGCGATGAACTCGCCGTCCAGCGAGATCAGCCAATCATGGGCCTCCGGATATGGCGTGCGCCTTCTCGACAGGCTCGTGCGCGACCATTACGAGACCTGAGCCATGAGCGAAGTCCTTTTCTACCACCTGACGGAATCGAAGCTCGAGGATGCGCTGCCGGCGCTCCTCGAGAAGTGTGTCGAGCGCGGCTGGCGGGTGGTGGTGCAGACGCGTGAGGAGCAGCGCCGCGACAGCCTCGACGAACATCTCTGGACCTACAGGGAAGAGAGCTTCTTGCCCCATGGCACGGATGACGGCGAGCACGCTGCTCGCCAGCCGGTGCTGATTACGACCGGTTCCGGCAACGTCAACGACGCCACCGTGCGCTTTGTCGTCGACTCCGCAGAGCCGCCGCCGCTGGATGCCTATGAACGCCTCGTCTTCATGTTCGACGGCTATGACTCAGAGCAGGTGGAGAATGCCCGCAGCCAATGGAAGCGGCTGAAGGGGGAGGGTCATTTGCTCACCTACTGGCAGCAGTCTCCCGAAGGTCGCTGGGTGAAGAAGGCTTGAGCGTCAGCCAGCCATCGCCTCTTCGTATTCGGCCGACAGCTCCAGCCACTGCTCCTCCGCATTTGCGAGTTTTGCGGCCGCTTCCCCGCGCTGCCTGGCCTTCTCGGCCGCCTTTGCCGGCGCCTTCTCGTAGAGCGTCGGATCTGCAAGTTCCGCATCAAGCTGTTGAATCAGTCTTTCAAGCTTCGCGGTTACGGACTCAATTTCATTGATTTTTTTCTTCAGCGGTGCAAGCGAGGCGCGCTTCTCGGCGCTCGCCTTTCGCTGCTCCGCCTTGTTCGCCGGCTCCTCTGCGCCGACTTGCGGCTTCTCGTCCTTCTTCCTGCCGGCCGCGACGATCAGGTCGCGGTATTCTTCCATGTCGCCGTCGAACGGCTTCACCGTCCCTTCGTTCACCAGCCACAGCCGATCCACCGTCGCCTCGATCAGGTAACGGTCGTGGGAGATCAGGATGACGGCACCCTCATAATCGTTGAGCGCTTCGATGAGCGCCCGGCGGCTGTCGATATCCAGGTGGTTGGTGGGCTCGTCGAGGATGAGCAGGTTCGGCGCGTGGAAAGCTGAAAGCCCCATCAGCAGGCGTGCTTTCTCGCCGCCCGAAAGGTCCTTTGCCGCCGTCGCCATCTTTTCCGTCGCGAGGCCCATCTGTGCAACGCGGGCGCGCACCTGCGCTTCCCCAGCCTGCGGCATCAGCCGGCGCACGTGGTCGACCGGCGTCTCGTTGGGGATCAGGTCGTCGAGCTGGTGCTGAGCGAAGAAACCGACCTTCAGGTTAGGCGCGAGCTTCATTTCTCCCGCCTGTAACGACAGTCGTCCGGCGATCAGCTTCGCGAAGGTGGACTTGCCGTTGCCGTTCGCGCCAAGAAGTGCGATGCGATCGTCATTGTCGATCCTCAGATTGATGCCCTTCAGGATCGGCTTGTCCGCCTCGTAGCCGACGGCGCCGCCGCTGATAGAGATGATCGGCGAGGCCGGCTGCTTCTCGGGCTCCGGAAAGGTGATCGGCTGGACGTGGTCCTCGATCACGGCCGCGACGGTTCCCATCCGCTCCAGTGCCTTCACACGGCTCTGCGCCTGCTTCGCCTTCGAGGCCTTGGCCTTGAAGCGGTCGATAAAGCTTTGCAAGTGCTTTCGCGCCGCCTCGTTCTTGGCGCGCGCCTTCATCTGCAACTCGTCGGCCTCGGCCTTCTGTCGTTCGAACTGGTCGTAGCCGCCGCGATAGAAGGTCAGCTTTTTCTGGTCGAGATGGACGATCGCATTGACGGCGTTGTTGAGGAGATCGCGATCGTGGCTGATGATGATGACGGTATAGGGATAGCGCCGGACATAATCCTCGAGCCACATCGTGCCTTCGAGATCCAGATAGTTGGTCGGCTCGTCGAGGAGTAGCAGGTCCGGCTGCGAGAACAGCACGGCCGCCAGTGCCACGCGCATGCGCCACCCTCCGGAAAACGAGGAGGCCGGTCGTGACTGCGCCTCGTGGTCGAAACCGAGGCCGGCAAGAATGCTCGCGGCCCGCGCCTCCGCCGAATGCGCGTCGATGTCCACCAGCCTCGTCTGGATCTCGGCGATGCGGTGCGAGTCGGTCGCGGTCTCCGCCTCCCGCATCAGCGACGCCCGCTCCTTGTCGGCAGCCAGCACGATCTCGATCAGCGGCTGCTCCGTTCCTGGAGCTTCCTGTGCCACCTGACCGATGCGGGCATTCCTGGGGATCGAGACGGAGCCGCTTTCCGCGGCAAGGTCGCCGGTGACAATCCGGAACAGGGTCGATTTTCCGGCACCATTGCGGCCCACGAGCCCCACCTTCGCACCGGCTGGGAGGCTGACGCTCGCATGGTCGAGAAGCAGGCGGCCCGCGATCCGGGCTGAGACATCGGTAATGGTGATCATGGCCGGCGTTTTGGCTGAAGTCGGTGAGCCTGGCAAGACGGGATCAGACTGGCTGCGAAACGAAGCTGCCGCCTCGTCGTCATCTCGCGACCTGACAAACCGCAAGACCGTGATTAATGGCTTTTTTATTAATGCTGGCTAGCATGATCTTGGAATGACGGAGGACGCTCCACGCACGGACGAGCCGTGCCCCCTTTGGACAGGTGCCTGATGCTGACGGGTCGAAGCTTCATAGTCTTGAATTTCTGCGTCTTCCTGCTGCTGATCTTCTCGGTCTGGGCCCTGCCCAACGGCCGGTTCGTCCTGGTCCTGACGGATCCCGATGCGGCACCCGATTACCCTCTCTCGGTCATCGCGAATGCTGGTGGCGACTTCGTCGCCCAGGGTCGCTTCCCGTGGATGACCGTTGCCCACTCAGAGGCCCCGGACTTCGCAGCCCGGCTTGCAAGCGCAGGCGCGGTTCTGGTCCTCAACCATCAACTGGCACTCGGTTGCCTGGAAGGAAACAAAGGATGAGTTCACTAGCATTGCTGCGCAACAAGGCTGCGGGCGGCATTGTCGGTCTGTTGTGGATCAACCTGCTGCTCGTGGCAGTTCGGGAATTCTTCAGTAGCGACGGCTTCTCGCTCGCTCCGGTGCTCGCCACCCTCGTGATCGTCGCGCTTGCAACGGCGGGCTGGTGGAAGGATCGCATCGGCCCCGCAACGCGCATCGTCACCTCCATGGCGCATGCCGCCACAGTCGCCATGCTGGTCTATTCCTTCTCCGGATCGCCGCTGCAGATCGACATCCACATGTACTTCTTCGCCTCCCTAGCGATCTGCGCCGTGTGGATCGACTGGAAGGCGCTGCTCGCCTATTCGGCTCTGGTGGCGGTGCACCACCTCGCTCTCTTCTTCGTCATGCCGCTGGCGGTCTTTCCTGGCGAATCCGATTTCTCGCGCGTCATTCTCCACGCCGTGGTCCTGATCGTGCAGACCGGCGTGCTCGTCGCCCTTACGCATGCTGTGGTCAATGCGTTCGAGGCTTCCGACGCAGCGGTCGAAACCGCCACCAAGGCCGAACGCAATGCCGTCGAAATGTCGGAGCGGGCCCGGGAGGCGGATCGCGAGGCTGCAGAGCAGCGGGCGATGAACGCCGAGGAGCGGGCCCGTGAGGCGGAGGCGACCAAGCTGGTCGTCGAGCGCCTCGGCACGGCGCTGTCCGAGCTGTCGACCGGCAATCTGGCACATCGCATCGACCAGCCGTTCCAGGGGGCGCTGGATGCATTGCGGGACTCCTACAACTCCTCCGTTGAGAATCTCGAGTCGGTCCTCACACAGGCCGGCCTGGTTGCAAACACCATCCGCGGAGGCACGGCGGAAATCGGCCGCGCCACCCACGATCTCTCGGTACGGACCGAGCGCCAGGCAGCCTCCGTGGAGGAAACGGCGAGCGCGCTCAGCATTCTCACCCAGACCGTCAACGAGACCGCCAGTGTCGCCGAGCATGTCGATCGCATGGTGGACAAGGCGCGCGATGGTGCGGAGCGCTCTGGAGCGATCGTCACCAATGCGGTGGAGGCCATGAGTCGCATCGAGAATTCGTCTCGCGAGATCGGTCAGATCATCGGCGTCATCGATGAAATCGCCTTCCAGACCAACCTGCTTGCTCTGAACGCCGGCGTCGAGGCCGCCCGCGCTGGTGAGGCCGGCAAGGGCTTCGCGGTTGTCGCCCAGGAGGTCCGTGAACTTGCCCAGCGGTCGGCCAATGCTGCCAAGGAGATCAAGGCGCTCATCAATGCCTCCGGTGCGGAGGTCAACAACGGTGTGACGCTGGTGAACCAGGCCGGCGAGGCGCTGACGGTGATTGCCAACGAAGTCCGCCAGATCAGCGGCGAGATCCAGAGGATCGTCTCCGGTGCACGCCAGCAGGCGACGGGCATCTCCGAGATCGACGGCACGATTGCCGAGATCGATCGAGGTACGCAACAGAACGCGGCCATGGTGGAAGAAAGCTCCGCGGCGGTTCAGGCCCTCCTCAACGAGGCGGTGGCGCTCGAGAACCTCATGGTGCGCTTCAAGCTATCGAAGGATGGCTCTGGGCATTCGATGGGCCGACGTGCGGCTTGAGACGGCGTGGCTCGCTCACCCGAGCCAGACGTCGAGGAACAGCATGAGCACCAGCCCGACGGCAAGACCGAAAGTCGCCTGTTTCTGATGGCCGCTGCGGTGGGTCTCGGGGATGATCTCGTGGCTGATCACATAGAGCATGGCGCCCGCAGCGAATGCGAGCGCCCAGGGCAGCAGCGGTTGTGACACGGTGACCAGTGCTGCACCGGTGAGCCCACCGACCGGCTCCACGAGGCCGGTGAGCGTGGCAATGACGAACGAACGCCACTTGCTATAGCCTTGCGCGAGGAGCGAAACAGCGACCGCCAGTCCCTCCGGCGCGTTCTGAAGGCCGATCCCGACGGCGAGCGGCAGCCCGCCTTCGATGCCGTTGGCCCCGAAGCCGACGCCGACGGCCAGCCCCTCGGGGACGTTGTGGATCGTGATGGCGATGACGAAGAGCCAGATCCGGCGCACCGAGGCGCTGCTCGGCCCCTCGCGTCCGCTGTCGAAGTGCTCGTGCGGCAGAAACTCGTTCATCAGCGAAACCGTGCCCATGCCGACAAGGATGGCGATACAGGCAATCGCCGCGGGTATCGCTCCCGAACCGAAGCGCTGCTCCGCTGCATCGAGGGCCGGAATGATCAGCGAGAAGAAGGACGCCGAAAGCATCACTCCCGCGGCAAAGCCCAGCGACAGATCGCGGAAGGCGCCGCCAGGTCGCCGCCCGAAAAGTACCGGCAGCGCGTCGACGGCGGTACAAAGGCCGGCCAGCAGGCTGCCGAGGACGCCGAGCAACAGTGGAGACATCTCTTCAATCATCGCGCCGGACTATAGCTTCGTGGCAGCAAGGAGCGAACCGATGTGGAGCGTCAGCCGCCGGGACAGAAGCGTCAGATATGGGAGGCAAGAGCCACGTCAACGCGGACCGTCTCCGTCATCGTGGCATCGCCAGGTTGGTCTGGCACGGCAGATCCCGGTGCGCACTACATCCACCGGGAGCCGTCGCTGCGGAGGAAGTAGACGAGGTCCAGCACCAGTGACGGTCCGCCGAGCGATGTTAGGATGGCATGGACTTGGCCGCGGTGATGGGTCTGGTGGTTGAAGACGTGCGAGAGGACAGGCCCGAGCGGCTGCGTGATGGTGGTTGGATTGGAGATGGTCGTGTAGGTGAAGTCTCCGGCGATGCGCTCGTCGTTCAGGCCGTCGACGAAGCCGATGATCCGCTGGTCCTCGGCGGCTCGAGCGTCTCGAAGAGCGGAAAAATCATCGAAGAGAATGACATCCAGTGCCTTCGGTGCCTCTCCTTGCCCGGTCATGCGGCTCATCCAGATACGGTCAGCCACCAGCAGGTGGTTGAGCGTGCGATGGATCGAACCGAAGAACGCACCCGCGTCGGCGCGATAATCTTCGTAGCTCAGGTCTTCGCATGCGGCGTAGACGCGGCGATTGGCCCAGCGATTATAATCGGCAAACATCTGGAAATGGCGACGCATGGCATCCTCCTGTTTCGCCGTATCTTAGCCCGATCGGAATGTCGGCGGGATGATTGCATCTATGAATTTTGCTGATTGGATATGCGGGCGCCGCTCGGTCACAATCGGTATCATTGCAAGCGATCGGAGACTCCATGACCCGTGTTCTTTATTCCCTCTGCGGCCGTGACGAGAACCGCCCTTTCTCCCCGCACTGCTGGAAGGTCTCCATGGCCTTGGCTCACAAGGGCCTGGATTTCGTCGAGCGGCCCTATCCGTTCACCGCCATACCCGGGATAGAAGAGGGCTTCTCGAAAACCGTCCCGATCCTTCGCGATGGGGATCGGCTGGTGCGCGACAGTTTCGAGATCGCCGTCTATCTGGATGAGGCCTATCCCGATCGTCCGAAGCTGTTTGGCGGGGAGGGCGGCAAGGCCTTGTCGCGCTTCGTCGAGAGCTTTTCCCAGATGGTCCTCCACATGCCCGTGACGAAGATGGCGATCATGCACATCCACGACATGCTGGATACGCCGGACCAGCAGTATTTCCGCGCCAGCCGGCTCGATCGTCTGGGCAAGGAGATCGAAGCCGTCGCCGCAGAGGGCGACGCGGAGCGGGAGACCTTTGCTGCGAGGCTCGAGCCGGTCCGCCGCACGCTGCATTTCCAGCCATTCCTGGGCGGCGACAGCCCGCTGTTTGCCGATTACATCCTCTTCGGTGCCTTGCAGTGGATGCGGGTCACAGCCGGCCCGCCTCCCTTGGCGGCGGACGATTCCGTCATGCAGTGGTTCGCGCGTTGCCTCGACCTTCACGATGGTCTCGGACGGCGTGTGACGGCCGCGTGAAATTCCCGGGAGCCCCTTGTTTCCAGAGCAGAGGGCGGGTAAACACCGCCCACTTTCTCGGGAAACAAAGGAATTGACGATGGCGATTGAACGCACGTTTTCGATGATCAAGCCGGACGCCACCAAGCGCAACCTGACGGGCGCCATCACCAAGGTGTTCGAAGACAACGGCCTGCGCGTCGTTGCCTCCAAGCGCGTCTGGATGAGCAAGCGCGAAGCGGAAGGCTTTTACGCCGTTCACAAGGATCGTCCCTTCTTCGGCGAACTGGTCGAAGGCATGACCTCCGGCCCGACCGTCGTTCAGGTTCTGGAAGGCGAGAACGCTATCCTGAAGAACCGCGAGATCATGGGCGCGACCAATCCTGAGCAGGCTGCCGAAGGCACCATCCGCAAGCAGTTCGCACTTTCGATCGGGGAGAACTCGGTTCACGGTTCCGACGCTCCGGAAACCGCTGCCCAGGAAATCAAGTACTGGTTTGCAGACACCGAAATCGTCGGCTGATCTGCCGTCAGATGATCTGGAAAAGCCGGCCGTCGCGCCGGCTTTTTTCATTCGGGACAGGACTCGGGAGAGAAATCGGTCGAACCGTCGGGCCTGAACACCTCCGGGTTCCGGTCGTAGGCAGGGCCTAGCGAAAGCGGCTTTGCGGGCAGCACGACCTGGTCGACGTTCGAGGCGATAGTCGTCTTGATCATCTGCAGTTCGTCGCCTTTCTGGTCGAGCAAGCGGATCGTGACGCTATAGGGCTTTCCCTTCTTCACGCAGTGGATCGCGGGGCTTTCAAGAACGATCTTCTCCATTGCCGGAAACAGCTTCTGTTCCACCGTCAAAGACGGCCCGCCGCGAGGATCCTCGAAGCTCGCCTCGGCCACACCGCCTTCCGGCAAGGGAGCAAGCCTGCGGAGCGTAACGAGGTAGGTCGCTCGTGCCACCCGGTAGTTGAACACGAAGATCTTGCCTGAAAGCTCCACGACGTCCTGATCCGCCGTATCCCGCTGGCAGGCGGCAAGGGCAATCAGGGTCATCATGGCAACCACCCAACGCTTCCTCACGGCATCGCCTCCTTCTTGCGCCGATAGTGGCGGCTCGCCTTCACGCGGTTGCCGCAGACAGCCATGTCGCACCAGGTGCGGCTCCTATTGCGGCTGCGGTCGAGGAACAGCCAGCCGCAATTGCCGCAGATCTTCAGGCGCTCGGTCTCCGCCAGCAGGCGTAGCGCCGAGCGAGCCGTTGCCGCCTCGAGCGTCGCCTCGCTTGCGGACTGCTTCAGCATTCGTGCGCAAGCCTGCAGCAGGTCGGCGAGCAGCACGCGATCGTCATGGCCTTCGACCCGGCGGCGGAAATAAGCGTCGATCGCCTCACGCAGTGCGAGGAAATCCTTCCGGTTCGGCTCCGCGACCGGCTTGATCTCACCGAACAGAGACCGCTCTGCCGAAAACTGCGTTGCGGCCTTGGAAAAGGCATCCATCTGCTCGGCAACTTCGAAGCGGTCGGTACGGCGGGCCAGACCGGAGCGCAGGATGACGCTGTTGGCAACATCGAGAGCAAGGGAGCCACCAGAAAATCGATGGGGAGTCCAAGTGAAGATCATGTCTCCAGTATAACCATCAAAAGTCGTTTGACCAGTTACATGGATGGTGGAATCCTGCGGCATGAGCTACTTTCTGCAGCAGATCGCGAATGCCGTGCCGCTGGCGACACTTTATGCGAGCCTCGCCTTCGGCTATGCGATCGCCTTTGCAGTGACGCGGCGTGCTGACATCACCTATGGAGCGATCTTCGCGTTCTCCGGGCACCTTTATGTGTTGGTCGCCCACTTCGGGTGGAATGAACTTCGGCTCGTCTTGCCGGCCGCGCTAGCGCTGGGCGCTCTGGCCGCTCTCAGCGGCGGTGTGGCGACCGGCATGGTCAGCGGCCGGTTCATCATCCGGCCTCTGGCGAGCGTCTCTCCGAACGCTGTCATCGTCGGCTCGCTGGGCCTCGTGCTCGTCCTGATGGAGGGGGCCCGGCTCGCGGCGCAAACCCGCGAACTCTGGCTGCCACCGCTGATGAAGGAACCGATCGTGCTGTGGTCGGGCGAGGACTTTCCGGTCACGCTGACGACCCTCCAGTGTCTGAGCACGGCGATCCTGCTGCTGCTGCTTGGAATTGGCGCGGTCCTCCTCGTCAGGAGCACCTGGGGAAGGCGATGGCGGGCGGTCTCGGAGGATTCACGGGCTGCCGAAATGTGCGGAGTCGATGCCCGAACGGTCTTCGTCATGTCCTATGCCGCTGCGGCACTCATGGCTTCGATCTGTGGTATCCTCGCCACCTCCTACTACGGCACGATGGATTTCGGCGCAGGCCTTGTCTTCGGGCTCAAGGTGGTATTGATCGCGGCGGCAGGCGGCCACGCCCAGCCGATCCGGGCCGCGGGCGGCGCCGCCGTGATCGGCTTCGCGGAGACCCTGTGGGCAGGCTATGGTCCCATTGTGTGGCGAGATCTGGTGATCTTCGGCGGTCTCGTAGCCGTGCTGGTCATGAGCCGCAGGGAGAGGATTGTGCCGTGACTACCGCCACTTCTCCCGCGCTCGATCATCGGCATCCTTGGCGGAAACCCAGTCACCTGTCGTGCCGTCGGCCTTGTGCTCCTTCTTCCAGAAGGGTGCGGAGGTCTTGAGGTAGTCCATCATGAAGCTTGCGCCGTCGAACGCGGCCTGCCGATGCGCGGCCGCGGCGATCACCAGGACGATATTCTCGCCCGGCCCGATCTTCCCATATCGGTGGATGGCGGTCAGGCCTTGGAGCGAGAAGCGCTCGATCGCGAGACCTGCGATCCGCCGCATCTCCGCCTCGGCCATTCCCGGGTAATGCTCCAGTTCCAGCGCCGAAAGCGCGCCCTGCTCGTCACGGCAGAGGCCAGTGAACGTAACGACGGCGCCGATGCCCGTTCGCCCACCGATCAGCGCATCGATCTCCGACTGAAGGTCGAAATCCTGCATCTGGACCCGGATGAGGGGCGCCACGGTCATAGGGTCAGCCGCCCGTCATCGGCGGGAATATGCCGATCTCACGGGCATTGCCGATCTTCTCGTGGTGCTCGACATGCTCCTGGTCGAGCGCCACCCGGATGACCTCGGGATACTGTAGCGCCGCCTCGTACTCCTCGCCGAGCGTCTTCAGGTGGACCAGGAGATCGCGCACGGTCTTCACGTCATCGGGCAGTTCGATCTCTTCTTCCGGCTTGCCGATCCGCTCACGCACCCAGGCGAAATAGATGAGCTTGGTCATGGTCAGTCCACCATGTGCTTGAGGCCGGCCTTGAAGTAGTCGTAGCCGGTATACATCGTCAGCACGGCCGCCACCCAAAGCAGGCCTATCCCCATTTCGGTCGTATAGGGCAGGACCTTGTCACCTGCGGGACCTGCCAACAGGAAGGCGATGGCCACCATCTGGATCGTGGTCTTCCACTTCGCGATACGAGTGACCGGTACCGCCACCTTGAGCGCGGCCAGATATTCGCGTAGGCCGGAGACTAGGATCTCGCGGCACAGGATGACGATTGCGGCCCAGATCGACCAGCCGGCAATGGTTCCATCGGCAGCCATGAGAAGCAGCACCGAGGCGACGAGCAACTTGTCGGCGATCGGATCCAGCATACGGCCGATATTGGAGGTCTGGTTCCAGATCCTCGCGAGGTAGCCGTCGAGATAGTCAGTAATCGAGGCGACCGCGAAGAGGATAAGAGCGGTCCACCGCGCAAAATCGGAGCTCGCCAGACGCCCTTCGACAAAGAAGCAAAGGACGATGATTGGCACGGCGACGATGCGCGCATAGGTCAGGAGATTGGGAATGTTGTATGCGCGCGATGCCATTTCATAACCTGCTGCTTGACTTCTTCTAGTTGGCCCTTCCTGCGACGGGCGTCAACATGCCGGGCGGTCTTCGAAGGCTCATTTCGCGACATCAGCCCGGCTGCTTCTCATGGAAGTGGTGATAGACCATTCGCGCGACCGTTTCGGAAATGCCTTCCACCGCCATCAGGTCGTGGAGGCCGGCACGGGAAACAGCCTTTGCCGTGCCGAAGTGCTGGAGCAGCTTGCGCTTGCGGCCTGGACCGATCCCCGCGATCTCGTCGAGTGGGTTCTTGACCATCTCCTTCTTCCGCCTCGCTCGGTGGGAACCGATGGCGAAGCGGTGTGCTTCGTCCCGCATGCGCTGCACGAAGTAGAGCACCGGATCGCGCGGCGGCAGCGAAAAATCACTGCGCCCCTCGGCGAAGAAGCGTTCGCGCCCGGCGTCGCGATCGACGCCCTTGGCGACACCGATTGCGGTTACCACGTCGCGGATGCCTAGCTCGTCGAGGATCGCCCGCACCGCCGTCATCTGCCCCTGGCCGCCGTCGATCAGGATCACGTCTGGCCATGCGGGGAAGGGGGCGTCCGCGTCTTCCGTACCGGCCGCTGAGCGATCCGGAATGCCTTCCTCCTTGATAAGCCGCGAGAACCGGCGCGTCATCACCTCGCGCATCATGCCGAAGTCGTCGCCGGGGGTGATCTCCGTCGATTTGATGTTGAACTTGCGGTACTGGTTCTTCACGAAGCCTTCGGCCCCCGCCACCACCATGCCGCCGACGGCATTGGTGCCCATGATGTGCGAGTTGTCGTAGATCTCGATGCGGCGCGGGACGTAGGAAAGGCCGAAGGTCTCCGCGAAACCCTTCAATAGCCGCGCCTGCGAAGAGGTTTCTGCCAGCTTGCGCCCATGGGCCTCTCGGGCGTTGCCGAGTACATGCTCGACCAGATCCCGCTTCTCACCGCGCTGCGGCACCGAAATGGTCACTCGCTGGCCGGCCTTTTCGCAGAAGGCGAGCGCGAGCAGTTCCTGCTCCTCGACCGTCTCGGAGAGCAGGATATGCCTTGGCACCGGCTTGTCGTCATAGAACTGCGCCAGGAACGCATTCAGCACTTCGGCGCCCGACATCTGCGGGTCGGCCTTCGGGAAATAGGCCCGGTTGCCCCAGTTCTGGCCGGTGCGGAAGAAGAACACCTGGATGCAAGTAAGCCCGCCTTCGTGATGTATGGCGAAGACATCCGCCTCGTCGACTCCGGAAGGATTGATCCCCTGGTGGCTCTGCACGTGGGAGAGAGCGGCGAGCCGGTCACGGTAGATCGCGGCACGTTCGAAGTCGAGATCCTTCGACGCCTCCTGCATCTGCCGTGCGATTGCGGCCTTCACATTCTGGCTCTTGCCGGAAAGGAATTCCTTCGCCTCCCGGACCAGTCCCGCATAGTCCTCATCGCTGATCTCGTGGGTGCAGGGACCGGAGCAGCGCTTGATCTGGTAGAGGAGGCAAGGCCGTGTCCGGGTCTCGAAGACACTGTCGGTACAGGTCCTGAGAAGAAAGGCACGCTGCAGGGAGTTGATCGTCCGGCCCACCGCGCTCGCCGAGGCGAAGGGGCCGAAATAGTCACCCTTGCGGGCTCGCGCGCCGCGGTGCTTGAAGATCGCCGGTGCCCGGTGGTCCCCGGTGATCATGATATAGGGAAACGATTTGTCGTCGCGCAGAAGCACGTTGAACCGTGGGCGCAACCGCTTGATAAGGTTCGCCTCCAGCAGAAGCGCCTCGGTCTCGGTGCGCGTCGTGACGAACTCCATGTGGGTCGTCTCGCGCACCATGCGCGACAGCCGATTTGAATGGACGCGACCCTGCGCGTAATTGCCGACGCGCTTCTTGAGGCTGCGCGCCTTGCCGACATACATCACGTCGCCGGCCTCGTTGAACATGCGGTAGACGCCGGGCGCATTCGGCAGGTGCTTGACGAATTCGGCGATCAGATCGGCGCCCTTCAGGCCGCTCTCGTTCTTCCAGCCCTCGCTCCAGTCGACACCGAGTGCCCGCTCGACCTGCGGCTCGGCAGCGGCGACGTCGTCCTCGTCATCTTCGGTTTCATCATAAAGGACGCCACCATCCGGCAGCTTGGCTGAACTCATCCCATCCTCTTCGTCCGCTGGCCTGCATTGCCGTGGCGCGACGGCATGCAGCCCGGACCTCGAATCGCGACCTGGTGAATGCCTAGAGGTAGTGCTTCAGGGCCGACAATAAAAGGCGACGATCCGGAACGATGATTCTCGCCCGAAGAATTGCTTGCGATTATATGAACGATAGCGCGCACGGAACGAAGAGAAGGGCGTTCTTTGACGTCTCGGCTCGGGTTGTGAAATCATGGTTAAAAAACAGTATGTTGCCGCGATGCAACATCACTGTTTTGCCGTTCCGGGGCCACAATCAATTCACAGTTCGGCTCTTTCTTGTCCGCATTTCCCAAACATCTTCGCCTCCAGCGGGCCGGGAGCAAGTCCTGCGGCATTCTCGTCGCGACACATTCCGGCGCAGCAAAAAGGAGAGTTTTTATGCGTATTCTGATCGCAACCCTGATGGCTTCGGCTGCAACCCTCGCAGGCTTCTCGGCCGCCAATGCGGCCGATGCCGTCGACCAGATTCCGGAAGCCCCGATCGCCTATGAGCAGCCGGCTCCCGTAAAGGACTGGAGCGGCGCTTATATCGGTGCCTACGGCGCCTATGACTGGGGTCGCTTCGATGGTGATCGCGAAGGTGCGTTCGGTGGCGGCGTCTTCGGCGGCTACAACATGCAGAGCGGCCAGATCGTCTACGGTGTCGAGGCTGATGCCGGTTACAACGGCGAGGAAGCGGATGCCGCTCCGGGCGTTGAAGGCAAGGCCGGCTGGAACGGTTCTGTCCGTGCCCGCGTCGGTTATGACCTCAACCCGTTCCTTCTCTACGGTACGGCCGGTGTAGCGCTGCAGGACAACAAGCTCACCGACACGACCACCGGTGAATCCGACAACAAGACCGCAGTCGGCTACACCGTCGGAGCCGGCGTCGAGGCGCTGGTGACGGACAACATCACCACCCGGGTCGAGTATCGCTACACCGACTTCGGCAGCGATACCTATGATCTGGGTGGCGGCACCTCCGTTTCCAGCGGTTACGACGACCACAGCGTCAAGGTCGGTATCGGCGTCAAGTTCTGATCGCTTCTACTTTGAAGAAGGGTGCCGGCGGCCGTGGCTGCCGGCATTTTCGTCTCAGGCGCTGGTCTTCAGCACATCGAAGTCCGGAAATCGCTGCTGGAAGGCCGCGGGCCAGGCGGCGAGTTCAGGCCGCCCCTCCCGCCAGTTCTTCTCGGCAAACCGCAGGTCGAGATAGCTCAGCAGCGCGGCGAGCGCGAAATGGCCACCGTTGAGCTTCCTGCCTGTCTTGGGCAGGTGCGCATCGAGGAAATCCAGCCCCCGGCTGACCTTGCCCCACTGCTTGTCGATCCAGGGCTGGTGGACGAGTTCCTCTGGCCTGCTGCGACGCTCGTTCATAATGGCGAGTAGGCTGTCCATCATTCCGTCGCAGAGCGACTCCAGCACGTCAGCATTGGCCCGCTTCGGGTCCTTTCGGGGATAGAGCTTCCCGCCCGACAGGCGGTCGAGATAGTGCATGATCGCGACACTGTCGTAGATCGGCGGGCCATCCTTGCGCAGCAGGGTAGGGATCTTGCCCAGCGGATTGCTGTCCAGCAGTTCCGGCGGCGCCGCCGAGGTCTCCACCTTCACGGCATCAAGTTCGATCCCGAGATGCCGGGCGGCCATCCGCACTTTTGCCGCGTAAGGGGAGGCTGGAGAATAAAGAAGCTTCATGGCGCGGTCCTTGCTGTCTTGAACGATTATTCGGCGGGGGGCAGTTCGACCCGATCGAGGCGGCAGCCGCCACGGTCAACCTCTGCACAATCACGGAAACGAAAATCCTTTGTCAGGCAGATGCGGATCTCCTTCAGACGCTGCCCCTCGCAACGGATGGCGATCCCGCTCGTCGACATGCCGGGATTGGCCGCCACGAAAATCCGCTCGATTTCCGCTGCCGGCATTGTCAGGCGTGCTTCACCGTCGGAAAGCTTCGGGGGGATTCGAATGCGCTCGAATGCTTGCCGGGTTGCATCGAAATAGCCGCGCTGCGTCAGCCCGCTGCAACTGCCATGCTTGCGCCACTGGTGACCGATCAGCCCCATCGACGGCATGATATCAAAGACGATCTTTCCGACAGAGCGCGGCACGCGCTGCGGGCCCTGGCTTCGGCAGTATTCGGGATAGCCGCGTTCATGCTGCGGCCATAGTCCGTGGACGACGAAACGGAATTCCTCATCACCGCTGCATTGCGGGGAACGGCTCGGGCCTTTCTGGGTTGCGCAATAGGTCGGCGACCAGGAAAGCGACAGGACATAGAAGTCGAAGCCCTGGGATTTCGCCAGACCCGCGGATGAAAGCAGCAGGAGGATGGCAATTGGTAGCATTCGGGCGCGAAAAGGTTGATCCATCACACCATTCCCTTCAAAGTGCCCGAGTCAGCGTCTGCCCTGCGTGCGCTGGGACCATTCGAAGGAGAGAAAGAGAAGAACGGCAAGCTGGATGACCTTGAAAAAATACCTCTGGCCTGTCGTCGGCGCGGCGACGATAGCCGTTTGTGGCTGGCTTCTCTACAAGGAATTGCGTGGGCTTTCACTGGACGACGTATGGGATAGCTTGACGGCGATCTCACCCACTCACTGGGTGCTCGCGGGGCTCTCGACGCTCGTCGCCTATGCGGCGCTCGCGGGCTATGACCGGATTGCGCTTATGCATCTCGGCCGGTCCGTGAACCTGTGGTTCATCACGGTCACCTCCTTCACCACCTATGCGCTCTCACACAATGTCGGCGCCTCCGTGATTTCGGGCGGGGTCGTCCGCTACCGCGCCTACTCGTCCAAAGGATTGAGCGGACGCGAAATCGGCGGACTCATCGCCATATGCTCGTTCACCTTTGCTCTTGGTACCGTACTTCTGGCGGGAATCGTCCTCGTCCTGAAGCCGCACATCACCGAACGTTTTGGTGACGGGTTTCCCATCCATGCGTCTTCCGCCACCGGCTACGTCATTCTCGGCCTCGTAGCGCTGTACGCCGCCGTCAGTTTCCTTCGGCCACGCCCGATCAGGATAGGCTCGACCCAGCTCACCTATCCAACCCCCAAGGTGGTGCTTTCGCAGTTGACCATTGGCCCGCTGGAATTGCTAGGGGCTGCCGGCATCATCTATTTTGCCCTTCCGGAAGCGGGAAATCCTGGCTTCGTCGTCGTGCTCGGCATCTTCCTCGCATCCTTCTCGGCAGCCTTGATCTCGCATGCGCCGGGTGGGCTCGGCGTATTGGAGCTCGTCTTCGTCATGGGACTTCCGGACATGGACCCGGCCGATGTGATCGCGGCTCTTCTCGTCTTCCGGCTGTTCTACCTGCTGATCCCCTTTGCCATGGCGCTCGGGGTGATTTTCGTCTTCGAGAGGACGCAGTTCCGCGCCGGGCGGAGCGCCGAACCCTAGCGTTCTTCGGGCTGCGTCTCTCCGCGGAGCCAGAAGGCGCGCTGCGATGCGAATCGATCCTGGGCCAGCACCTGTTTGAGCACCGGCAGCAGCGCGTGCAACTCGTCCTTCAGCGTGAAGGGCGGGTTGACGATGATGAGGCCCGAACCCGTCAGCCCAGTGGTCTCCCGGTCGCTGCGTACCGAGAGCTCCGCGCACAGCATCTTCGGGATGTCGAGATCCTGCAGTGCCTGGTGAAAATCCTTGATAGGTGCGCCCTTCTTCAGAGGATACCACAGGCAATAGGTGCCGCCGGGGAAGCGGCGATAGGCACCCGCCAGCCCCTTGACCAGTCGTTCGTACTCGTCGGGCTCCTCGAAGGGTGGGTCGACGAGGATGATCCCGCGCTTCTCCTTCGGCGGCAGATGGGCGCCCAAAGCCAGCCAGCCGTCCAGTTCCGTCACGCGGACCTGGTAATCGCCCTCGAAGAGCCGCGCCAAGCGGTTGTGATCGTCGGGATGGAGTTCCATCGCGGACAGCCGGTCCTGCGGCCTGAACAGTATGCGGGCAAGCTTCGGCGATCCGGGATAGAGCCTGACGCCGCCGTCGGGATTGAGGTCTCGCACCGCCGACAGGTAGGGCGAGAGAAGTTCCGCGACTTGCGGCGGAAGCTCGGCCAACATCAGCCGGCCGATCCCCTCTCGCCATTCGCCCGTCTTCTGGGCCTCCTCGGAAGAGAGGTCGTAGAGGCCGATGCCTGCATGCGTGTCGAGCACGCGGAAGGCCTTGTCCTTCTTCTGCATGTAGAGAACGAGGCGCGCCAGCACCGCATGCTTCAGCACGTCGGCGAAGTTGCCTGCGTGGTAAATGTGCCGATAGTTCATGACCGCTTCTGCCCCGGATGAATTAATTTGATAGGCCGCAAATCGCGCTTTTTGCGGCATTGTGCATGGCATATAGAAAAGCCATGAACCTTGCGACCCCGATCACGGCGAAAGCCGCTTCCAACGTCACGCGCGTCGGCCACACTGTCTGCCCGCATGACTGTCCGTCCGCCTGCGCGCTCGATGTCGATCTCACGGCCGAAGGCAGGATCGGCCGCGTCCGTGGTTCGGCCGAAAACACTTATACTGCCGGCGTGATCTGCGCCAAGGTCGCCCGCTATAGCGAGCGCATCTACCACCCGAAACGCCTGCTGACGCCGAAGCGCCGGCTGGGTGCGAAGGGCGAGGGCGCCTGGCAGGAGATCTCCTGGGACGCCGCGCTGGATGAGATCGCCAATGCCTTCGTCAAGGCGGAGGCGCAGCACGGCTCCGAGGCTGTCTGGCCCTATTTCTACGCCGGTACCATGGGTCAGGTGCAGCGCGATTCCATCGAGCGCCTGCGCCACGCCAAGAAGTATTCCGGTTTCTTCGGCTCCATCTGCACCAACATGGCGTGGACCGGCTATGTCATGGGTACCGGTGCGCTGCGCGGGCCCGATCCGCGCGAGATGGCCAAGTCCGACTGCGTCGTCATCTGGGGGACGAATGCTGTCTCCACCCAGGTCAACGTGATGACCCATGCGGTGCGTGCGCGAAAGGAGCGCGGCGCCCCGATCGTCGTCATCGACATCTACGACAATCCGACGATGAAGCAGGCCGATATGGGCCTGATCCTGAAGCCCGGCACCGACGCCGCACTTGCCTGTGCCGTCATGCATGTCGCCTTCCGAGACGGATACGCCGATCGCGAGTACATGGCGAAGTTTGCGGATGACCCGGCCGGGCTGGAGGAGCATCTGCGGACCCGGACGCCGGAGTGGGCATCTGCGATCACGGGGCTGACGGTGGAGGAGATCGAAGCCTTCGCCCGCCTCGTCGGCACCACGAAGAAGACCTTCTTCCGCCTCGGCTACGGCTTCGGGCGCCAGCGCAACGGCACTGTCTCCATGCACGCGGCGCTGTCGATCGCGACGGTCCTCGGCTCCTGGCAGCACGAAGGCGGCGGCGCCTTCCACAACAATGGCGACATCTTCCGCCTGAACAAGTCGGAACTGATGGGCACGGCTTACGCCGATCCCGATATCCGCATGCTCGACCAATCGCAGATCGGCCGCGTGCTGACGGGGGATGCCGATGCGCTGCGCCATCGCGGGCCGGTGACGGCGCTGCTGATCCAGAACACCAATCCGGTTAACGTTGCGCCGGAGCAGCGTCGCGTGAAGCAGGGCTTCGCGCGCGATGACCTGTTCGTCGCCGTCCACGAGCACTTCCTGACCGAGACGGCCGAGATGGCCGACGTCGTCCTGCCGGCAACGATGTTCCTGGAGCATGACGACCTCTATCGCGCCGGCGGCCAGAACCACATCCTGCTTGGCCCGAAGCTGGTCAAGCCGCCGGAGACGGTGCGCACCAACCTCTTCGTCATCGAGGAACTGGCCAAGCGTCTTGACGTCTTGCATTTCCCGGGCTTCGGTCTCTCGGAACGCGAGCACATCGACCGCATGCTCGCCGCCAGCGGCTGGCCCGGCTACGACAGCCTGGCGCTGCAGCGCTGGATCGATGCGCAGCCGGATTTCGAGACGGCGCATTATCTCAACGGCTTCGGCTATCCCGACGGGAAATTCCGCTTCAGCCCCGACTGGGCGAACGGCCCGTCGCCCAATCGTCCGCCGAAAAGCCTCGGACCCATGGGTCCAATGGCGGCCCTGCCGAAGTTCCCGGACTACGTTCCGGTGATAGAGGAAGCCGATGCCGAGCATCCGTTCCGCCTGGCGACGTCTCCCGCCAGGAACTTCCTCAATTCGACCTTCGCCGAAACGCCGACCTCCGCCCAGAAGGAAGGCCGGCCGGAAGTGATGATAGAACCATCCGACGCGCTTCGCCTTGGCATCATCGATGGCGACATCGTCCGCCTCGGGAACACGCGCGGCGAGATCCGCCTGCATGCGCGCATCGTGCCTGGCGCCAAACCAGGCGTGCTGATCGCCGAGGGTCTCTGGCCCAACAAGGCGCATCTCGACGGGGAGGGGATCAACGTCCTCACCGGCGCTGATGCCGTCGCTCCCTATGGGGGGGCGGCTTTTCATGACAATCGCGTCTGGCTGCGCAAGGATATCGCATGAGTAAACTGGAGAATGCCAAGGTCGAGATCGTCGAAGACAAGACGCTCTCGGACGACTGGTACCACCTGCGCAAGGTGACCTTCGACTACACGAACTCCCGTGGCGAAGTTCACCGTCTCTCGCGCGAATGCTATGACCGCGGCCACGGCGCAACGATCCTTCTCTATGATCCGCAGCGGCAGGTCGTCGTTCTCGTCAAGCAGTTCCGGATGCCCGCCTATGTGACCGGCCATTCCGGTTGGGTGATCGAGACTCCGGCCGGTCTTCTGGACGGCGACCATCCGGAGGAGGCGATCCGCCGCGAAGCGGTCGAGGAAACCGGCTACGAGGTACGCGAGGTCCGTTTCCTCTTCGAGTGCTTCATGTCGCCCGGTGCGGTCACCGAGCGCATTCACTTCTTCTACGCACCCATCGACCTCAGCCACCAGGTGCACGACGGTGGTGGCCTAGACGAGGAGCACGAGGACATCGAGGTTCTTGAAATCCCGCTCGACAATGCCTTGGCCATGATCGGCACCGGCGAGATCTGCGACGGCAAGACGATCATGCTCCTGCAGTGGGCGGCACTGAACCGGGAAAGACTGTAGGCGTCCCCGAACCCTCAGAGCCCGCCGGAGATCAGCGTCTGTTCCGCAAGCGCCGTGGCAGCGCCCGGCGTCGTCACAGCGCGCCCATCCTCCATCCGCACCTTGCCCTCCGCCACCAGCTTCAGCGCCAGCGGATAGAGTTGATGCTCTACCGTCAGGATGCGCGTGGCGAGCGTCTCGGCCGTATCCTGCGCCAGCACCGGAACCGCCGCCTGTGCGACGATCGGCCCCTCGTCCATGCCTTCGGTCACGAAGTGAACGGTGCAGCCGGCGATCTTCATGCCCGCGTCAATGGCGCGCTGGTGGGTGTGTAGGCCGGGAAAAAGCGGCAGCAGGGAAGGGTGGATATTGAGGATATTCCCTTCGTGCCGGCGGATGAAGTCGGCGGAGAGGAGCCGCATGTAGCCGGCAAGGCAGATGATGTCCGGACCGATCTCGTCGAGCGCGGCGAGGATTGCCTCTTCATGCTCAGCCTTACTCGCGAACGCCTTCCTCTCGAAGACCTTCGTCGGGATGCCAAGCGCCTCGGCCTTCGCCAGGCCGCCGGCCGAAGCCTTGTCGGAGATGACGCAGGTGATCTCTGCCGGCCATTCCGGCGCCGCGCAGGCCTTCGCCAGCGTCAGCATGTTTGAGCCGCCGCCGGAGATGAAGACGACGACGCGTTTTCGGCTGTGGCTCTCGACCGAGGTCATAGGGCAAGCGTGCCCTGGTAGATGACACCAGGCCCACCTTCCGAACGCGACACCATCCGGCCGAGCGGCACCACGACCTCGCCCTCTGCGGACAGGACGTCGGTAACCGCCTGGGCATTCTCGGCGGCAACCACGGCGATCATGCCGATGCCGCAGTTGAAGGTTCGCAGCATTTCCTTCGCCTCCACGCCGCCCGTTTTTGCGAGCCAGGAGAAGACGGGCGTCACAGGGATTGAGTCGAGATCGACTTCCGCTGCAAGGTTGGCCGGCAGCACGCGCGGAATGTTTTCGGGGAAGCCGCCGCCGGTAATGTGCGCCAGTGCTTTGATCGCGCCCGTCTCCCGGATTGCCCTGAGCAGTGGCTTGACATAGATGCGCGTCGGCGTCAGCAGCGCCTCTCCCAGGCTCTTGCCATCCGCGAAGGGTGCAGCGTCATCCCAGCCGAGTTTTGAGACTGACACGATCTTGCGCACCAGCGAGAAGCCGTTGGAGTGAACGCCGGAGGAGGTGAGCCCGAGGATGAGGTCTCCTTCGGCGATATCGCCGACCGGCAACAACTGGCCACGCTCGGCCGCACCGACGGCAAATCCGGCCAGGTCGTAGTCGCCGCCGGCATACATGCCGGGCATTTCCGCCGTCTCGCCGCCGATCAGCGCGCACCCTGCCTGCCGGCAACCTTCCGCAATGCCTTGCACGATCGCAGCACCCTGGTCCGGATCGAGTTTGCCGGTGGCAAAATAGTCGAGGAAGAAAAGCGGCTCGGCACCCTGAACGACGAGATCGTTGACGCACATGGCGACGAGGTCGATCCCGACAGTGTCGTGGTGGTCGGCATCGATGGCGATCTTGAGCTTGGTTCCGACACCGTCATTGGCGGCGACCAGAACGGGGTCGATGAAGCCGGCGGCACGCAGATCGAACAGGCCACCGAAGCCGCCGATCTCGCCGTCTGCGCCGGGCCGGCGGGTCGAACGGACGGCCGGCTTGATCTTCTCGACCATCAGGTTTCCGGCATCGATATCGACCCCGGCATCGCTATAGGTGAGGCCGTTCCTGCCTGTCTCGCTCATCGCCTGTCTCCGCTCGCTAAGCTTCGAGGGCCATTGCACGGGTTGCGGGCTTATGCAAGCACTTCGCCAGCGTTGGCAGGGGATAGCGGGTAAGGGAGGTCGATGGACTTGACCGTCGACGCGGCGCCAGCCTATCCGTGTTGGACTGCGGCCAACCACCGGGGAAGACGGCGATGCCCTACCACATCAGCGGAGCGAGCCTGCGCCGTCACATCCTCTTCTGGTTGGCGGCGCTGATCGTTTTCATTGTCTTCCTGTGGGCGTTTCGCTCGATCCTGCTGCCTTTCGTGGCCGGCATGGCGCTCGCCTATTTTCTCGACCCAGTGGCAGACTGGCTGGAGCGGCGCGGCTTGAGCCGGATGATGGCAAGCGTCGTGATCCTTATCTGCTTCGTCCTTGTCTTCGTTCTGTCGCTGATGATCATCATTCCCGTGATCGTCAGCCAGTTGAACGAATTCGCCGCGGCACTTCCGGGCTATGTCACCCGCCTGCAGGAGCTGATCGCCACCCCCGACGCCTTCCTGCCGGACTGGCTGAGCACGCAGATCGAAACGGCCAAGCAGAACTTCTCCAACGTGATGTCGGAAGGGGCGGGCTTCATTACCGGCCTGCTCCGCCAGATTTGGGCTTCGGGCAAGACGTTGCTCGACGTCGTCTCGCTGCTGGTCGTCACGCCGGTCGTTGCCTTCTATATCCTGCTCGACTGGGACAAGATGATTGCCAGGGTCGACAGCTGGGTTCCAAGAGATCAGGTTGTCACGGTCCGTCGGCTCGCGCTCGACATGGACAATGCCATCGCCGGCTTCGTTCGCGGGCAGGGCTCCATCTGCCTCATCCTCGGGGCCTTCTATGCCATCGGCCTGTCGCTGATCGGGCTCAATTTCGGACTGCTCATAGGCTTTGCGGCAGGGCTGATCAGTTTCATCCCCTATATCGGCTCCTTCGTCGGGCTGCTTCTTTCCGTGGGGGTGGCGCTTGTTCAATTCTGGCCCGATTTCACCTGGATCATAGCGACGGCAGCCGTTTTCTTCGCGGGCCAGTTCATCGAGGGCAACATCCTGCAGCCGAAGCTGATGGGCTCGCGGATCGGCGTCCACCCTGTGTGGCTTATGTTCGCCTTGTTTGCGTTCGGCCTCATCTTCGGCTTTGTCGGCCTCCTGATTGCCGTACCCGCCGCCGCCGTGGTCGGCGTGCTTGTCCGCTTTGCGCTGTCGCGGTATCTTGAGAGCGACCTCTACTATGGCCGAAAGGCCGCGCTTCCTTGGCAGGAGCCGCCGCAGGTACTGGAGCATTCCCGGGACAGCAATGATTGATCCGACCGAGAAAGACCGGCGCCGCCATGAGCAGCTGCCGCTTTCCTTCCCCTATGATGCCGCCACCGGGCGGGACGACCTGCTGGTCTCCGAGCGCCTGAGCGCGGCCGTCTCAATCATCGATGCCTGGCCCAACTGGCCGTCGCCCATCGTCATTCTGGCGGGACCGGTCGGTTCCGGCAAGTCGCACCTTGCCGCCATCTGGCGGGAAAAGAGTGGTGCGACACCCATTCATCCGCAGGCGGGTTCTGGATCCTCGGCCGCCGCCGCCCAAGGCTCGGTTCTCTTCGAGGATGCCGAACGGCAGGGCTTCGATGACACGGAACTCTTCCATGTCATCAACAGCGTGCGCGAGAACGGCCACAGCCTGCTCATTACCTCGCGCCTCTGGCCCATGTCCTGGCCCGTGGCGCTTCCCGACCTGCGTTCGCGCCTCAAGGCGGCAACGGTGGTGGAAATCGGTGAGCCGGACGAGGAACTGCTCGCGCAGGTAATCGTCAAGCTCTTCGCCGACCGCCAGCTTTACATTGATGACAAGCTTGTCGGCTATATCGTCACCCGGATGGAACGCTCGCTGGCTGCTGCGCAGACGATCGTCGATCGGCTCGACCGCCTGGCACTCGGTCGCGGCACGCGGATCACGCGGCAACTTGCGGCGGAAGTGCTGAACGAGGTCGGAAATACCGTCGAGGATGATTGACTGTCATAGTTCCGTCGCCAAACTGTAATATCGGCCGTAGAATAACTTGGGGGCGATGGAATGGACGTGACGACGGAACCGCATGGGCAGGAAGGGATGGCACCTGTCACCGAGGATCTGCTCCAGAATCCCGATCGCTTCATCAACCGCGAATTCTCCTGGCTGCAGTTCAATCGCCGCGTTCTCGAAGAGACGCTGAACACCGCCCATCCTTTGCTGGAGCGGGTGCGTTTCCTATCCATCTCGGCCGCCAACCTGGACGAATTCTTCATGGTCCGCGTGGCCGGCCTCGAGGGCCAGGTGCGTCAGGGTATCGTCATCCGCAGCCCGGACGGCAAGACGCCGGCCGAACAGCTGGACGCCATCCTGCAGGAGATCGACAACCTGCAGATGGAACAGCAGGCCTCGCTCGCCGTCCTGCAGCAGTACCTCGCTCGCGAGGACATCCTGATTGTTCGGCCGGCCGCACTCTCCGGCGACGACCGCGCCTGGCTGGCCAATGCCTTCGATGACGAACTCTTCCCGGTGCTGACGCCGCTGTCCATCGACCCTGCCCATCCGTTCCCGTTCATTCCGAACCTCGGTTTCTCGATCGCGCTGCAGCTTGAAAGCCTGCACGGCCGCGAGCCGATGACGGGGCTGCTCCGCCTTCCTCCGACGCTCGACCGCTTCATCCGCCTGCCCGACGAGGGAGCGGCCATCCGCTACATCACCCTCGAAGACGTCGTCGGGATGTTTACGAACCGCCTCTTCCCCGGCTACGTGGTGAAGGGCGCGGGTACGTTCCGCATCATCCGCGACAGCGATATCGAGGTGGAGGAAGAGGCCGAGGATCTCGTTCGCTTCTTCGAGACGGCCCTGAAGCGCCGCCGCCGCGGCAAGGTCATCCGGATCGAGACGGATTCGGAAATGCCGCCTGAACTGCGCCAATTCGTGGTGCAGGAGCTTGGCGTGCCGGACAACCGTATTGCGGTTCTTCCGGGGCTGTTGGCCCTCAATACGCTTTCGGAAATCACCAAGGCCCCGCGGGAAGACCTGCGCTTCGAGCCGTTCAATCCGCGCTTCCCCGAGCGCGTGCGCGAACATGCCGGCGACTGCCTGGCAGCGATCCGCGAAAAGGACATGGTCGTCCACCATCCCTATGAGAGCTTCGATGTGGTCGTGCAGTTTCTGCTGCAGGCGGCGCGCGATCCGGATGTGCTTGCCATCAAGCAGACGCTCTACCGCACGTCGAACGACAGCCCGATTGTCCGGGCACTCATCGATGCGGCGGAGGCCGGCAAATCCGTCACCGCACTGGTCGAGCTCAAGGCCCGGTTCGACGAGGAAGCCAACATTCGCTGGGCACGCGACCTGGAGCGCGCCGGCGTCCAGGTTGTCTTCGGCTTCATCGAGCTGAAGACCCATGCCAAGATGTCCATGGTCGTGCGCCGAGAGGACGGCAGGCTCCGGACGTATTGCCACCTGGGCACGGGGAACTACCACCCGGTCACCGCCAAGATCTATACGGACCTTTCCTTCTTCACCTGCAATCCGAAGATTGCCCACGACATGGCGAATGTCTTCAACTTCATCACCGGCTATGGCGAGCCGGAAGACAGCATGAAGTTGGCCGTTTCGCCTTATACGCTGCGCCCGCGCATCCTTCGCCACATCGAGGAGGAGATCGTCCACGCACAGAACGGCGCGCCGGCGGCGATCTGGATGAAGATGAATTCGCTGGTCGATCCGGAGATCATTGACGCGCTCTATAGGGCGAGCGCCGCCGGCGTGGACGTCGACCTCGTCGTTCGCGGCATATGCTGCCTGCGCCCGCAGGTGCCGGGTCTTTCCGACAATATCCGGGTGAAGTCGATCGTCGGTCGCTTCCTGGAGCACAGCCGCATCTTCTGCTTCGGCAACGGCTACGGACTGCCGTCCGACAAGGCGCTCGTCTACATCGGCTCTGCCGACATGATGCCGCGCAATCTCGACCGCCGGGTCGAGACGCTCGTACCGCTCCTGAACCCGACGGTGCACGAGCAGGTGCTCTCGCAGATCATGCTCGGCAACCTGATTGACAACCAGCAGAGCTACGAGATATTGCCCGACGGCACGTCCAGGCGCATCGAAGTGCGTCCGGGCGAGGAACCTTTCAACGCGCAACAGTATTTCATGACCAATCCGAGCCTTTCCGGTCGTGGTGAAGCTCTCAATTCAAGTGCTCCGAAACTGATTGCCGGCCTGATGTCCGGGCGCAGGAACTAAGCCGAGAAAAAGGCCGTATGGTAAGATCTGAAGCGCAGGGCCGGCTGCCGGGCATCGCTCCCGTATCCGTCGTCGACATCGGCTCCAACTCCGTACGCATCGTGATCTACGAGGGTTTGTCGCGCTCGCCCGCGATGCTGTTCAACGAGAAGGTCCTGTGCGGGCTCGGTAAGGGCCTTGCCTCCACCGGTCGCATGGATCCGACGGCAGTCGAGAGAGCACTGGCGGCGCTACGCCGCTTCAGGGCACTTTCCGAGCAGGCCCGCGCCGCGCACATCTATCCCCTTGCGACAGCCGCGGCACGGGAGGCGTCGAACGGTGACAAGTTCATCCGCGATGCGGAGGAAATCCTCGGCTGCAGAATCCAGGTGCTGACGGGCGAGGAAGAGGCCCTCTATTCCGCCTACGGCGTCATCAGCGGCTTCCATGATCCGGATGGAATCGCCGGCGACCTCGGCGGCGGCTCGCTCGAGCTCATCGATATCCGCGGTGAGCAGGTTGGCCGTGGAATCACCCTTCCTCTCGGCGGCCTGCGGCTGTCCGAAACCTCCGGCCAGTCCATCGACAAGGCAAGGTCGATCGCCGCCGAGCAGGTCGCGCGGGCGTCCTTTCTGAAGAAAGGGGAGGGACGGACCTTCTATGCCGTCGGCGGCACCTGGCGAAACATTGCCAAGCTGCACATGGAAATGACGGGATATCCGTTGCACATGATGCAGGGCTACGAGGTCAGCTACGAGGATATGGCCTCCTTCCTCGATACGGTGGTGTCCGGCGACAGCAAACATCCGTCCTGGCAGGCCGTCTCGAAGAACCGCCGCGCCCTGCTGCCTTTCGGCGCCGTCGCCATGCAGGAGGTACTGCGGGTGATGAAGCCTGGCCGCATCCTCTTCTCCGCCCAGGGCGTGCGCGAAGGCTATCTCTATTCGCGGCTCTCGGATGAGGAGAAGGCATCTGATCCTTTGCTGGTCGCCGCCGACCAACTGGCAATCCTGCGCGCCCGCTCGCCCGAACACGCGCGCGAACTCGCGGCATGGACGGGGCGGATGGTCTCGCTCTTCGGCATCGAAGAGACCGAGCAGGAGAGCCGCTACCGACAGGCTGCCTGCCTGCTCGCCGATATCAGCTGGCGCGCCCATCCAGACTATCGTGGGCCGCAGGCACTGAACCTCATTGCCCATTCGTCATTGGTCGGCATCACTCATCCGGGCCGCGCCTATCTTGCGCTTGCCAACTACCACCGGTTCGAAGGGCTGCAGGATGACGGCGCGTCGGAGCCGCTGGCGGCCATTGCCGGCCCCCGCCTGCAGGATCTGGCAAAGCTCCTCGGCGGCATGCTGCGGGTCGTCTACCTCTTCTCCGCCTCCATGCCAGGCATCGTCAATAGCCTGTCCTTCCGACCTTCGTCGTCGCCCGACCTCGACCTCGAGTTCGTGGTCCCGCCCGAGCATGCCAACTTCGCCGGCGAGCGTCTTGACGGCCGCCTGCAGCAACTCGCAAAGCTCACGGGCAAGCGGCTGGCCTTCCGATTCGAATAGGTCCGCGGCGAGGGCAGACCCTCATGATTCCCGGCTCAAGGCGCCACTAGTTCAGTACTCTGCCAAGGGGCGCTAGCCTGCATTGCTGACGAAGACAGCCAGGAGCAGCAGCGCGGATATAGGTGTCGAGGCTCCAATGAGAACAAAGCCCGCTACACTGGCAATCAAGTAGAGAGCCCATAACCATCGGTGAGAGGTTCGCAACCCGATGAAGCCGAGCCCAAGGTTCAGAGCAAAGCCACCAATCGCGATCCAATACATCCCGGACATCGATAGTAGTCCTGCCCGGCGCAACTGGCTGAAGAGTTCAACTCCAGCGGTAGCTGCGAATGCAGCGGCGATTAACCTCAACTCCGTCGGATTTGTCAGAGTAGCTACCCTTCCAGCGCAAGCGTGGCGAAGCTCGCCAGCCAGTGCTCGCCCATGTAGTCGCCGGCGACGTGGGGCAACGCGGCGGCGAGATGTGCCTCGGCAGCCGCAACCATCATCGATCGGCGCGGATCGTCCTCCGGGATCGCCTTGCCCAGCGCTCGCCAACACCAGGCGCGGCTGAGGTTGAGGCCGTCAAGATGGGCGATTTTGCCGTCCGACCGGTCGGAGACCCGGGCTGGACTAAACAGCGTCTGCGGTTGTCCGGCCTCGATCTGAGGCAGGAAGCGGTCGAACCAGCCAAGGAAGTCGTCTCGCGGCATCAGCCGGCGCATGCATTCGGCTTCGACCAGGGCGGAGGAGAGGAAGTCGTCGCCGGACGGCTCGCCCCAAGCCGGGCAGTTCTCGTCAGCGCCGTACCACCGCAGTGCCGTCGCGGACAGCAGGCTGAACAGTGCCCCATTCCCCGTTGCCTCCCCATAATCGGCAGCCAGTCGCAGGGCGAATGCGGTGTTGAAATGCGTCCCGACCCTCACCGGATAGGTGGCAATCGGCAAAAAATCCTCGAAGCGCGCGACGAAGGCATCCGCCAGCGGCTGGAGCGTGTCGAACCAGGCGTGATGCGTGTGCAGGGAGAGTTCCGCCGAGAGCTTCAGCAGCCAGCCCCAGCCATAGGGCCTTTCGAAGCCGCGGGCCTCCGGCGCGGCCAGATAGGCGCATTCGCCCTCCACATTGTCCGGCGTCAGTTGTGCGTTGAACAGTGCCCGGATGGCGGGCGCCGCCTCGATCTGCGGGAAGCGCCGCAGGAGATGCGCCAGCATCCAGTAGCCGTGCACGCAGGAATGCCAGTCGAAGCTGCCGTAGAAGATCGGATGCAGCTCTCGCGGCGTGCGCGCATCCTCCGGCCCCGCCAGAACATGCCCCGGCTTGTTGGGATATTCCCGCCGCACGTGACCGAGTGCGATAGCCGTAAAATGCTGGGCGATCTCGGCGGTCATGGCAGGGGACATAGCCTAGAGCTCCACCGCCTCGACCTTCTTGTCCACGAAGCGTAGTGCGACGCCGCCGGAGATCAGCTTCAAGGCCGTGTCGCCGAACAGTTCGCGCCGCCAGCCATGCAGCGCGGCCACGTCGGCGTCTTCGCCCTCTGCGGCGATCTTCTCGAGATCGTCGGTATTGGCGATCACCTTGGCGGCGACACCCTCCTTGTCGGAGATCAGCTTCAGCAGCACCTTGAGAAGCTCAACGGCAGCACCGGTGCCTTCGGGAGAGCGCGTCGGCTTCGGGGCATGCGGCATCTCGGCCTTCGGCAATGCAAGCGCGGCATTGACCGCCTCGATGACCGCGGTTCCCGAGGCGGACCGTTCCCAGCCCTTCGGGATCGTCCTCAGCCGCGAGAGCGCGTCCGTGTCCTTCGGCTGCTGCTGGGCGATTTCGTAGATCGCATCGTCCTTCAGAACCCGCGAGCGCGGGACGTTTCGGCTGCGCGCTTCCCGCTCGCGCCATGCCGCCACGAACTTGACGATCGCGAGCTCGGTTGGCTTGCGGAGCCGCGCCTTCAGCCGCAGCCAGGCATCATCGGGATGGATGTCGTAGGTATTGGCCGATTCCAGGATCGCCATTTCCTCCGTCAGCCAGCCGGCGCGGCCTTCCCGTTCCAACTGAGCCTTCAGCGCGGCATAGACGTCGCGCAGATGCGTCACGTCCGCCAATGCATATTCCAGCTGCTTCTCGGAAAGCGGCCGCCGACTCCAGTCGGTGAAGCGCGAGGTCTTGTCGATATGGGCGCCGGTGGTGCGCTGCACGAGCTGGTCATAGGAGACACTGTCACCGAAGCCGCAGACCATGGCCGCGACCTGCGTGTCGAAGATCGGATGCGGCACGAGATTGCCAAGGTGGTGGATAATCTCGATATCCTGGCGCGCTGCATGAAAGACCTTGACCACCTTACTATTGGCCATCAGCTCGAAGAATGGCTTGAGGTCTAGGCCCTTCGCCAGCGGATCGACGAGAACCTCCGTCGTCGGGCTCGCCATCTGGATCAGGCAGAGCTGCGGCCAGAAGGTGGTCTCGCGCAGGAACTCGGTATCGATGGTGATGAAGTCCGATTGGGCGAGCTTGGCGCAGGCGTCTTCGAGGGCAGCAGTCGTTTCGATCATCAGGTCCGGTCACAACAATGGAGAGATAAGAGGCTCAGCCTTCCTTCTCCTTCCAACCCGATATGTCAATATAACCCCGCAAATCAGCGGCGGTCTTCCTTGTCTGGTGGCGCGGCGAGCTTGTTGAAGTAGGCCGATGTCCTGAGCAGTGCCCGAAAACGCCTTGGCCGCTCATCCGGTGGCACCGGCGGACGCGTCCCCATTCGCCTCAGCGTGAAGACCGCAAATCCCGCGAAGATGACGGAGGTATAGATGAAGAAGACGTCCGGACCGTAATATTCGAGCAGCAGCGAGGCGAGTAGCGGCCCGACCGTTGCGCCGACCGACCAGTAGAAGAGCAGTCCGGCGGAGACGAGTGCGTGTTCGCCCTCCTTGGCGTAGTCGTTGCCGTGGGCGGAGCAGAGCGAGTAGAGCGGCATCGAAAAGGCGCCGAACAGGAAGACGCCGATGATGTTTGCGGTCTCGCTCGTGCCCGCGCCGAAGGAGAGATAGGCACCCGTGATGATGGAGCCGATCGTCGTCCACAGGATGACGGTCCGTCGGTCCAGCCGGTCGGAATACACGCCGAGCGGATATTGCAGCACAACGCCGCCGATGATGCCGGCGCTCATGAAGGTGGCGATCGAGGTGATGCTCATGCCGATCGCTTCCCCGTAGATTGGCCCGATATTTCGGAAGGCCGCCATCGCGAGGCCCACGCAAACGACGCCGACGACTGCGAGCGGCGAAATGCGCCAGACCGCCTTGAGGTCGAAGCGGATCGCCTCGGGCGGCGTCGGGCTCGAGCGGTCGGCAAGCGAGATTGGCACCAGCGAGAGGGTCATGGCGATCGCGATGATGCTGAAGATCACCGTTCCCTCTATGCCCGCCACCGGGATCATGTACTGCGCCGCCGTCACCGAGCCGAGGTCGACGAGCCGGTAGATGGAAAGCGTGCGGGCGCGATTGGCGTTCGTCACCTTGGCGTTGATCCAGCTTTCAACCGTCGCAAACAGGCTTGCCACCGCAATTCCGATAACGAAGCGCATCAGGAACCAGAAGGTCGGATCGATGATCAGCGACATCGCCAGCGAGCAGGATGCGCCGATCGCGGCCATGGCCGAGAAGGTGCGGATATGGCCGATCTCGCGCAGCAGCCGGGTGACGTAGATGCAGCCGATGGCAAAGCCGACGCTGTAGCCGGCACCAATCATGCCGATGAGGGAAGGGGAGAAGCCTTCGTAGGAGCCGCGCAGGGCGATGTACGTGCCCTGGAGCCCGTTGCCGCCGATGAGGATCCCGGCGGTGACGAGCAGGGGAATCAGCGGACGGATCTGGCTCATGGAGTGCTTTCGGGAGACGTGCTGCGCGACTCGCTCCCCGTGCGGTGGAGCAAGCGAGCATAGGCCGGCAATGCTTCCGCTGTCTCTGGAAATCAGCGTGCCATAATACAGCGAGAGCCGCTTCGGGATGCGTCCGCTACTGGCCGCTGAGGTAGCGACGGTTGACCCATCCCTCCCAGCCCGCGACCCTTATCTTCTGCCAACCATTCCTCGCATAGGGCAGGAACGCGATGTCGCATTGGTTGCGGGGCAGGCGTGCCAGCACCTTCGACTGCGGCGAAGGCCAGGCCCTGAGATTCAAGCGGTCGTCGGGGGCGACGCCGGTCACGCAGTAGAGCGAAGGAGACACCATCGAGATGTAATGCCTGTGAAGCCAGCCGGTGTCGTGCCTCGTTTCCACTGGGCACCAGTTGCCCTGGCATTCGCCAATAACGATGACGCCGCACTCGTCGTGCCGGAGCCGGTTGACGATTGGTGCGGACGAAGCCGCCGCACGCCGAACGTTCAGGACGTCGTCTGTCCGCACGTTCACGACGCAGTGCTCTTCGCCAGGGATCACCTGCGCGTAAGAGAGGGCCGGCATCAGCAAACCGGCAGACCCGGCGAGCGCCGCGAGAGCCAAACCCAAGGAGGGTGTGAAGCGTTCAGAAAGTCGCCGCGACAACATGGTAGCTGGGACCACGATTGGTGTCGGCGTGCTTGGCGAGCAATGGAGCGCCGACGAGAAAGGCCGCAAGAGCAAGGATGAATGCTGGACCCTGAAGTGGCATCGGCTGATCCTCAACGGTTAACAGCGTCTAAAGTAGATGAGTCAAATTAATCACAGCTGAACAAGCGTGGTTAACCCGGCAACCTGGGATCAATCGGGCAATCGAACTGCCGACGAATACAGCGCGCCTTGGGGCAGCGATCGCAATGCCGGTTGGGTGCGGTGGTTAACGCCGCAGGAACCACGATTCCGCTGTAACAGGCCCGGTAACATTTCTGTGCGGGAACCGAATTGGAGAGGATCGGTTCTCCACCCGAAGCTAGATGAAAGGATATCTCTGATGTTTGTCGGAAAAACGCTCGCGGCCGGGGCAGTCAGTGCCCTGATGTTCGTCACCTCCGTCTTCCCCGCCGGAGCAGTCGTCATGCCGACGGTGAAGGCTCCGCAGATCTCCGACGTGGAGCAGGTCCGGAATCATCGGGATCGCGATCGTCGCTACTATCGGGATCGGGACGATCGGCGCGGTTATTACCGCGGACATCGCGGATCCAGGGAATATCGTCGTGGTTACCGTCGCCACAATGATGGCTGGTGGTACCCGCTCGCTGCCTTCGGAGCCGGCGCGATCATCGGCGGCGCGATCAACCAGGGTCGGCCTGCGCAGGCGCTGCCCAGCAGGCATGTCCAGTGGTGCGCCAACCGCTACCGCACCTATCGCGCTTCCGACAATACCTACGTGCCTCGGGTCGGCGTACGTGCCCAGTGCAGGTCGCCCTATCTATAGTGTCACCGGATAAGGACGCATAACGCCTCCGCAGTAAGACCCGCCACCGTGACCCGGTGGCGGGTCTTACCGTTTGCGCCGGCGTCTGGCCTCGGCGAAGACCTCTTGCGCCTTGACAAACCGGGCTGACCATGCGCTTTTCGCGCCGATTTTCTTGCCAGCTGTCCGGCAGTGCTTCGCACGCCGCTTGATTCAGCATCGCACCAGTCCGGGATACCTAAAGATGCACCGTTACCGCAGTCACACCTGTGCCGCCCTCAGGAAGTCCGATGTCGGCTCCACCGTCCGCATCTCCGGTTGGGTCCATCGCGTCCGCGACCACGGCGGCGTCCTCTTCATCGACCTGCGTGACCATTACGGCATGACCCAGGTCGTCGCGGATCCCGATTCGCCGGCGTTCAAGATTGCCGAGACCGTTCGTGGCGAATGGGTAATCCGTGTGGATGGCATGGTGAAGGCCCGCACCGACGATACCATCAACAAGAACATGCCGACCGGCGAGATCGAGCTCTACGCCCAGGAGATCGAAGTCCTCTCTGCCGCTAAGGAACTGCCGCTGCCGGTCTTCGGCGAGCCGGACTATCCGGAAGACGTGCGTCTCAAGTACCGCTTCCTGGATCTCCGCCGCGAAACGCTGCACAGGAACATCGTCAAGCGCACCCAGGTGATCGCTGCCATGCGCCGCGAGATGGCCAATGTCGGCTTCACCGAATATTCGACACCAATCCTGACCGCGTCCTCGCCGGAAGGTGCCCGCGACTTCCTCGTCCCGAGCCGGATTCACGAGGGCAAGTTCTTCGCGCTGCCGCAGGCGCCGCAGCAGTACAAGCAGCTGCTGATGGTCGCCGGCTTTGACCGCTACTTCCAGATCGCCCCCTGCTTCCGAGACGAAGACCCACGCGCCGATCGGCTGCCGGGCGAATTCTACCAGCTCGACCTGGAGATGAGCTTCGTCACGCAGGAGGATGTCTGGACGACCATGGAGCCCGTCATCCGCGGTATCTTCGAGGAATTCGCCGAAGGAAAGCCAGTCACCCCCGAATTTCCGCGCATCCCCTATGACGAGGCGATCCGCAAATACGGCTCCGACAAGCCGGACCTGCGAAACCCGATCGTCATGGAAGCCGTCACCGAGCACTTCGCCGGCTCCGGCTTTAAGGTCTTCGCCAACATGATCGCTTCCAATTCAAAGGTCGAGGTCTGGGCAATCCCTGCCAGGACCGGCGGAAGCCGCGCCTTCTGCGACCGCATGAACGCCTGGGCGCAGAGCCAGGGCCAGCCCGGCCTCGGCTATATCTTCTGGCGTCAGGAAGGTGCAGTACTCGAGGGGGCAGGCCCGCTCGCCAAGAACATCGGCGAGGAGCGCACCGAGGCGATCCGCACCCAGCTCGGCCTCGACGAGGGTGATGCCTGCTTCTTCGTCGCCGGCGAGCCGGAAAAGTTCTACAAGTTCGCGGGCGAGGCCCGCAACCGTGCGGCCGACGAGCTGAACCTCATCGACAGGGACCGGTTCGAGCTCTGCTGGATCGTCGACTTCCCGTTCTTCGAATGGAACGAGGACGAGAAGAAGGTCGACTTCGCCCATAACCCGTTTTCCATGCCTCAGGGTGGCATGGACGCTCTGGAAAACCAGGATCCGCTGACGATCAAGGCCTTCCAGTACGACATGGTCTGCAACGGCTTCGAGATCGCCTCCGGCTCGATCCGTAACCAGTCGCCGGAACTCATGGTCAAGGCTTTTGAGAAAGTGGGCCTGAGCCAGGCGGACGTCGAGGAACGCTTCGGCGGCCTCTACCGTGCCTTCCAGTACGGCGCACCGCCGCACGGCGGCATGGCGGCCGGCGTCGATCGTATCGTCATGTTGCTGACTGGTGCGAAGAACCTGCGCGAGATCACGCTCTTCCCGATGAACCAGCAGGCGCAGGATCTCCTGATGAACGCTCCGTCGCCCGCAACGGCGACGCAGCTGCGCGAACTTGCATTGCGCGTGGTGCCCTCGAAGAAGGACTGAGCTGGCGTCCCAGCCATCGAATTGCACAGACGGCGGCCTCGGGCCGCCGTTTGTGTTTCACCGGTACACCTTTGGTGAAGAGCTGATCGCCGCTGCGAGGGGAACCATCCTCTGCCTCCGGTATTGTCTGGCCAGCAGAAGCACAGGAGAAAGAACATGCGCATTCAGCTCATCGCCGCCACCGCGGCCCTCGTTATGGTTTCGGGCGCTGCTCTGGCGCAGAGCGCCATCGTCGTCCAGGAACAGGCGCCGGTCGTGACAGGTGCAACGGTTGTCGTCCCCGGCGAAGTCCGCACCTATGTCATGGAGCAGCGCGTCCCTTCGGTTGCCTACGAAGGCGAGATCGTCGTCGGCGCCCCGCTTCCGGAGGCGGTGGAAGTGCGCACCGTCGATGGCTACAATGACTATGCCTATACCGTCGTCAACGAGCGCCGGGTGCTGGTAAACCCGCAGACCCGCACCGTCATTCAGGTTCTGGATTGATAGCTTCGAAAGCCCGGATCGCCGATCCGGGCTTTCCTTCGTCGCCTGACGATGATCAAGTTGCACTGCAGCAACCTAGCCGCTATAGACCCTCCATCACAAGGACTCGGGTGAAATTCCCGGGTGGCTCTTCCGGCCGCCGATCCGCCGGACAACGCAAAGCATCATCTCTTCCTCCCGCCGAAAACACCCGCTTCCGGCCGATGCTCATTTTGCGAAAAATCCCAGATGAACGGTCTCACACACTACAAACGCGAATGGTTTTCCAACATCCGCGGCGACATCCTTTCGGGCATCGTCGTTGCACTCGCCCTCATCCCTGAAGCCATCGGTTTTTCGGTCATTGCCGGTGTCGATCCCAAGGTCGGCCTGTTCGCTTCCTTCGCCATAGCCTGCGTCTCCGCCTTCACCGGCGGACGCCCGGGCATGATCTCCGCCGCCACCGCAGCAACGGCGGTCTTGATGGTGACGCTGGTCCGCGACCACGGCCTGCAATATCTCTTCGCCGCGACCCTGCTGATGGGCCTCCTGCAGATCCTCGCGGGTGCTGCCCGGCTTGGCCGCGTCATGCGCTTCGTCTCCAAGTCGGTGATGACCGGCTTCGTCAACGCGCTCGCCATCCTGATCTTCATGGCGCAATTGCCGGAACTGATCGGCGTGCCGGTCGAGACCTATGTGATGATTGCAGCCGGCCTCGCCATCATCTATCTCTTTCCTCTGGTGACGCGCGCCATCCCGTCGCCGCTGGTGGCGATTGCGGTGCTGACGGCCGTCGCCTTCTATTTCGGCATGGACATACGCACGGTCGGTGATCTTGGCGAACTCCCAGACAGCCTGCCGATCTTCGCGCTGCCACAGGTGCCGCTCACCTGGGAAACCCTGGAGATCATCCTGCCCTATTCGCTTGCTCTCGCGGCTGTTGGATTGTTGGAATCGCTCCTGACGGCGAAGATCGTCGACGACATGACGGACACAAACAGTAACAAGAGCCAGGAATGCGTAGGGCAGGGGGTGAGCAACATCGCCTCCGGTCTGATCGGCGGCATGGGCGGCTGTGCGATGATCGGTCAATCCGTCATCAATGTCAGCTCCGGCGGGCGCGGGCGCCTGTCGACCTTCGTTGCCGGCGCCTTCCTTCTCTTCCTGATCCTCGTCCTCGATGAGATCGTCCGCATCATCCCGATGGCCGCCCTAGTGGCGGTGATGATCATGGTCTCCATCGGCACCTTCTCGTGGCGCTCCGTCCTCGACCTGCGCCGGAACCCACTGCCGTCGTCGATCGTCATGCTGGCAACGGTCATCACCGTCGTGGCAACCCATGATCTGGCGAAGGGCGTGCTGGTCGGCGTGCTACTCTCCGGCGTATTCTTTGCCGGCAAGGTCTCACGGCTCTTTCATGTCCGCTCGAAAGCGAGTGCCGACGGCACGCAGCGCACCTATCACGTCGACGGCGAAATCTTCTTCGCCTCCACCGAGAGCTTCATCAAGGCGTTCGACTTTTCCGAACCCCTCAAGCGGGTAACGATCGATGTGACCGAGGCGCATCTGTGGGACATCACTGCCGTCGGTGCCGTGGATGACGTGGTGCTGAAGTTCCGCCGCCACGGGGTCGAGGTGGAACTGCGTGGCCTCAATGAAGCGAGCGCCCACATGATCGACCGCTTCGGCGTGCACGACAAGGACGACGCGCCGCAGACGCTGGCTGGGCACTGAGCGAATTCGCCATAACTGGCGCGTGAAGGCGCCAGGGGCGGCAAGATTTGCAACAGTCTGCAAATTTGGTTAGGCAGAGTGTACAGTCTAACTGTATATTCCGCGAGGGTCTTGATGTCCGCCATAAACAAGGAAGTGGTTCGTCGCTTCAACATCGAAGTCATCCAGAATGGCAATGAGGACGAATTCCGCGCGATGATGGCGCCGGACTTCATCAACCACGCGGCACCGGAAGGAATGCCGAATGGCCCCGAAAGCATGTGGAACACCTTCCAGACCGTCCTTCGTCCTGCCCTGTCGGACCTGACGGTGACGATTCACGATCAGGTCGCCGAAGGCGACAAGGTCACCACGCGAAAGACGATCAGTGGAGTACACACGGGAACCCTTCTGGGCGTTCCGGCGACAGGCAGGGAAATCGCCATCAGCGTGATCGACATCGTGCGAGTCCAGGACGGCAGATATGCGGAGCATTGGGGTTTGAACACGCTGTCAAACATCCTTGCGAACCTGTCGAAGCCATGATCGGGTCAGGCTAGAGTAGCCGATCGAGCAAACGGACGGCTGCTTCAAGCGTTCGTCTGTCCTCCTGCGAAAGGCGTTCCTCTATCAGGGCGGCGATCTCCGATGTCCGGGCCCGGCGAGAGCGGAGCAGTTCGGCACGTCCATTCTCGGTGATGGAAAGAAGCTGGCTGCGCCCGTCGGCTGGGTTGGGCATCTTGCTGATCAACCCAGCCGATTCCAGCTGCCCGGCAACCAGCCGCATGCTCTGATGCCTGACGTTGCGACGTTCCGCCAGTTCGGCAACACTCAGCGGCCCTGACCGGTCCAGAAGCGATAGCGTTTCCGACTGCGAAGTTGTCGGGGTATTCGCCTTCGTCTTGACGCCCCGGATGAATTTGCCAAGCGTGACGCGAAGGTCTTCTGCAAGGGTCAGTGCAGTGGTGTCTTTTTCCGATTCGGCGTCTGCGGCCATCACTTTCCCTATCCTGCGAAACACCCGTTGGACCTCGTGTGCGCAAGCAAAACCCAATGGAACTGCGTTGGTCAGCATAACCGCCATTAAACTACTGCCGGCACGACGTGTCGCGCCGGATCGCGGTGACGACTGCGTCTCTCGCCGATCCTATATGCCGGAGCCGTCAAGTTCTGCCTCGTCCTTGCCTTCCCATGCGGGGGGCAAGGTGAGTGCCTCGACATTAGCTGCAGGCATCGGCATCCAGCACTTCAGCTCCGGCTCCGCATATTCGATGATCCGGCCGGGCGCGGAATCGGAGGAGCGCCAGGCCTCTCCTCCATGCTGGTCTCCGCTGGCCCAGTAGACGAGATCGACGGCGCCGGGGCCTTGTTCGGACGGGCGTATGGTCACAAGAATGCGACTGCCGTCCTTCGGTGCGGAACGCATCTGCCGCCAGCGGCCATGTTCATCCATTCTTCTTTCCTCCCAGACAGTTGGCCCAAGTGTCGCCGCGAGATCGCGTTCGGTCAATTCCAGTGCCCCAGCGCGATCCAGAGCATTTGTCGCCTGTCGGTCACGTCACGAAAGGCATGATGTCGACGCCGTCACCTGGGAATACGGTCAGATGCGGATGGTCGCGGAATAGCTGCGCGGCCGCTTCGGCGGTTACCGCTTCGACGACGAGATAGCCGCAGAACGGATTCCGGGCCGCCGCCACGCCGTCCTTCGTCACGCGTGTCGTCTTGCCAACCATTCCGCCACGATCGACGATGAGCGCGGCATTGCGTTCTTCCCAGGCTTTCCATTGCGCTACGCCCACGGCATCGACCGCATCCTGCTCGGCCTTCGGCATGTTTCGAAACGACGCAAGGTCCTCGGGCTTCATCGTGTAGACGGCAAGAAACCGGGGCATCGGCGTAACCTCCATCCGCTCAGTTGGCCTCCCACGCCGCCGTATCCCTGATGGCGGCCTGTTCTGCCACTACTGTCTCCGGTTTGCCTCCACCGTCACGCCCAGCACGTCCGGAAGCGTGTTCGGCGCTCCCATGGCAGCGCCCATGATCATCGGGAAGGGGACCGGGTTTTCGGGCTCGGCCGAGATTGTCAGGTTGCCGGGGTTGTCGAGATAGGTGTTGACGGCTTCCGTCACCATGTTCTGCAGCTTCGGCACATTGTACTGGGCGAGCATCATCGGCGTCATCGCCTTCAGCATCTGGGCCATGTTCTCACCCGAGACGCCCTGTTCCTTGCCGGCATAGTCGAGCGCCCGGCTGGTGATGCCGGCATCCTGGAAGCTGATCTCGGCACTGTTGAAGGTCAGTCGCTGCATCAGGCCGAGCATCGCAAGGCTCGCGGCATCCTGCGCCTCCTTGCCGGCGTTCGCTTCCATGGCCTGTGACGCCTGCTGCGCAGCACGCACGAAGTCCATGGTGTAGCCGGAGAAGCTGAGGGCCATCGAGAGCTTGCCGACATTGGCGAAATCGAAGACATATTCTTCGAGATCGACCACACCTTCTTCTGCCTGCCAGCTTCCCGACAGGCTCATGGTCCCCGAAAGCTTCGTCATCCCGAGCGACTGGAGAGCCTCACGGGACTTGGCATCCTCGACCGTCGACAGATCGGCTTCAATGCCGTCGACTTCGATCGCAAATCCGACCGCGGACTGGTCTTCGGCAACATCGGTGGCGGAACTGGACGAGGCGACCGAGAATACGGTCTTTCCGTCGACAGTGACCTTCATCGGTCCGGTAGACGCTTCCTCATAGAGAAGGACGGAGTCCAGGCTATCGCCCGTGGCCGTGGCGGGGACGGTCACGCCGCTCATCGATATGTCTGAGATCGTGACAGTGGTCTTGTCTTCCGTCGCGGTCACATCGGGAAAGGCCACGGTCTCTATGAAGTAGCCGCCATTGTCTTCCTCGACGCCCTCGAGGGTGATGTCCCCAAGCGTGATGGCGGGGTCGGCCTCGACCGGCTTATAGGTGGCGCCGCGCAGGGTCACTGTGGACCCGCGCACGTCGATTGTCTGGGCAGCGAGCGGAGCGCCCGGCATGCCCATGGCCGCATTCAGCTTCGCCATCAGGTCTGTTCCGTCAAGCGAAAATGCAGGCCCTGCCATCATCATCAAAGCGCCGCCGGCTGCCAGAGCCCGCATCGTGCCTGCATAAGACATCGTCAATCCTCCTGTAGGCATCTGCCCGTAGCGTTCCGTTTTGCCTGTTATACGAGGCAGCGAAGAAACGTCCATGGTTTTTGTTCCCCGCCGACAGTGGTGGAAGCGCCGTGTCTGTGCCGTCATCCACAGGCGCATGTCCTGTATTTCTTGCCGGGAATCGGGCTTTCCGCTAGTCAAGGCCCCATGGGACAAAATCTTACACCGCCGTCAGACGGCGAGGGCGGCGACCATATCCTTCCGGTCGACCTGAAGGCGGCACTCGAAGAGCGCTATCTCGCCTATGCACTGTCGACGATCATGCATCGCGCGCTTCCGGACGTCCGGGACGGCCTGAAGCCGGTGCATCGTCGCATCATCCATGCAATGAGCGAAATGGGCATCCGTCCCAACTCGGCTTTCAAGAAATGCGCCCGCATCGTCGGCGACGTCATCGGTAAGTTCCACCCACATGGCGACCAGTCGGTCTATGACGCCCTGGTGCGCCTGGCGCAGGATTTCTCGCAGCGATACCCGGTCGTCGACGGGCAGGGCAACTTCGGCAATATCGACGGCGACAGTGCGGCCGCCTATCGGTACACCGAGGCGCGCATGACCGAGGTGGCAGCTCTTCTCCTCGAGGGGATCGACCAGGATGCCGTCGACTTTCGCCCGACCTACAACGAGGAGGACGAGGAACCCGTCGTCCTGCCGGCGGCCTTCCCGAACCTTCTTGCCAACGGCGCCTCCGGCATCGCGGTCGGCATGGCGACGTCCATCCCGCCCCACAACGCCCATGAACTCTGCGACGCAGCACTCCACTTGATCAAGCATCGGGATGCGACCGTCGAGAAGCTCGTTGAATTCGTTCCCGGCCCGGACATGCCGACCGGCGGCATCATTATCGATAGCCGCGAGTCCATCATCGAGTCCTACAAGACCGGTCGCGGCGGCTTTCGCGTGCGGGCGAAGTGGGAGACGGAGGACCTTGGTCGCGGCGGCTACCAGATCGTCGTCACCGAAATCCCCTATCAGGTGCAGAAGTCGCGGCTGATCGAGAAGATCGCTGAGCTCCTCATCGCCCGCAAGCTGCCGCTGCTTGAGGATGTCCGGGACGAATCCGCCGAGGATGTCCGTATCGTGCTCGTGCCGAAGAGCCGCACGGTGGACGCCACGCTGCTGATGGAATCGCTCTTCCGACTGACCGATCTGGAAAACCGCTTCCCGCTCAACATGAACGTCCTGTCCATGGGCAAGGTGCCCAAGGTCATGGCGTTGAACGAGATCCTGCTGGAATGGCTGGACCACCGCAAGACCGTCCTCATCCGGCGCTCGAAATTCCGGCTTGCCGCGATCGACCGGCGGCTGGAAATCCTCGGCGGCCTGCTGATCGCCTATCTCAACCTCGACGAGGTGATCCGCATCATCCGCGAGGAAGACGAGCCGAAGCCGGTGATGATTGCCAAATGGGATCTCACGGACATCCAGGCCGAAGCCATCCTCAACATGCGCCTGCGCAACCTGCGCAAGTTGGAGGAGTTCGAGATCCGCAAGGAGTTCGATGAACTCACCCAGGAGAAGGCCGACATCGAGGCGCTGCTCGCCTCCGATGACAAGCTGTGGCGGGTGGTGGAAGTCGAGATCCAGGACGTCAAGAAGAAGTTCGCCAAGGCAACCGAGCTTGGCCGCCGGCGCACGCAGTTCGCCGAAGCTCCGGAAGCGGACGTTGACGCCATCCAGCAGGCGATGATTGAGAAGGAGCCGGTGACGGTCGTCCTCTCGCAGAAGGGCTGGATCCGTGCGCTGAAGGGCCATATCGGCGACACCTCGTCGCTCACCTTCAAGGAAGGTGATGCGCTGAAGCTCGCCTTCCCGGCCCAAACTACGGACAAACTGCTGCTCGTCACCACCGGAGGCAAGGCCTACACGCTCGGAGCCGACAAGCTGCCGGGCGGCCGCGGCCATGGCGAGCCGGTCCGCATCATGGTGGACATGGAGAACGACCAGGACATCCTGGCTGCCTTCGTCCACGACCCGTCGCGCAAGCTGATCCTTGCCTCGACTGCCGGCAACGGCTTCGTGGTGGCAGAAAGCGAAATGGTCGCCAATACCCGCAAGGGCAAGCAGATCATGAATGTTGGTATGCCGGACGAGGCAAAGCTCGTCGTGCCGGTGTCCGGCGATCACGTCGCGGCGGTCGGGGAGAACCGCAAGATGCTTGTCTTCCCGCTCTTGCAACTGCCGGAAATGACCCGCGGCAAGGGCGTGCGCCTGCAGCGCTACAAGGACGGCGGCATTTCTGACGTGAAGTGCTTTGCCATGGACCAAGGCCTTACCTGGGAGGATTCGGCCGGCCGCGTCTTCACGAAGACGAAGGACGAACTGGTGGAATGGCTGGGCGACCGCGCCTCTGCCGGCCGCCTGGTGCCAAAGGGCTTCCCCCGCAGCGGCAAGTTCGCGGGATAATCAGGGGTAGCGGACGGTGTGATCGCGCAGAAAGCCCGTCGCACCTTCCTCGTCGATCTCACCTGCAGTGACGGCGAGGACGAAGGCGACGATTTCCGCCTGCGTCGCTTCGATCAGGTATCCGTTGATGAGCAGGAAGGTGAAGGCAGCAAGGTAGGCGGTCCGCTTATTGCCGTCTGCGAACGCGTGACCGCGCGCAAAACCGCATAAGTAAGCTGCGGCCAAGCAAAAGAGATCCTCTTCGCCGTAGTTGTTCTTGTGGAGAGGGCGTGCCAATGCCGCCTCAAGCGCGTTTTCATCTCGGATGCCCGGCAGTCCCCCATGTTCCGCCAACTGCTCGCAATGGATGATCTCGATTGCTGGCCGCGATAGCCATTTCACAGTTGTCACTTCGCCAGTTCTCGGAGGGCAACCTTATATTTTTGCATGCCCACACGGGCAGCCTTCAGTTGCTCGGCAAGGTCGGGTTGCTCCGGTACCAGGGAAATGCTGCCCCCTTCTTCCCGAATTTCGACGGTATCCCCCGCCTTCAGTCCGAGACGATCCAGCACGTCCTTGGGGATGATGATGCCCTCGGAATTGCCGATCTTACGAATTGTGGCGTTCATGGTTGAGCCCTTGTGTTGTAACGAGGTTATAACATGAGGGTTGATGTGCTGGCAATCAAGCGAGCAAGCCGGCCTCTTTTCCTAGGCGCATCAGCCGCATCTGCCACACCGAATGCGCTACCAGCGCCATCACGAGGATAGCACCTCCGACAAGCGCTTGCGCTGCCGGAACTTCGGAGAATACGATCCACACCCAGACCGGTGCGAGGATAGTCTCCAGCAGGTAGAACATGCCGACCTCGGGGCCGCTGAGATAACGCGGGCCGGTCGCGAGGCACCAGAAGGCGAGGGGGATCATCACGGCGCCGTCGAAGATCACCCAGACCGGCGCAGCGACGGCGAAACCCTGCTGCGCCACGAAGACGAGCCCGACCAATGCCGGGATAACCGTCGCCACCAGCGGGACGAAACCCATGTCGCGCCCGCTCTTGCGGCCGATCGTGATGGCGCCGGCGAGCAAGGCCGACGTCGAAAGCGCAAGCCCGTCACCGAACAACCCGCCAGCCTCCAGCCCACCCGCGACGATCAGAGCCACACCCGCAACCATCACGCTCATGGTCACGATCGTGGAGAATGAAGGCACCTCCTTCAGGCCAGCCAGCAGAACAGGGCCGCGAACATCGGGGTGAAGGCGACGATGAAGACGACATTGGCCGTCGCGGTGTTGAAGACGGCGCCAAGGAAGGTCATTGTCGAAATCCCGTAGCACAGGCCGGCAAGCACGCCCGCCTTGCCGGGCACGAGCACCGGGCGCTTCTTCGAGAAGAAGCGCAGCAGGAGCCAAATCGTCATGCCCGCTGCAAACGTCATCACGCTGCGCAGCGCGATGACCGACCACACCTCGCCCTGTCCGAGCTTGACGAGCGGGACGTCAAAGGAGAGCGCAAGCCCGCCGAGGGTGGTCAGGGCAAGGCCCTTCTGGTGATCATTCATGGGATGGGTCTTCAGATGTCGGTGGCGGGGTCGAAGCGTTCCCAGCCGCGCGGCGTCAGGTGTTCCTGCGGCTGAAAGCGCGTCTTGTAGCCCATTTTGCTCGATCCCTTCACCCAGTAGCCGAGATAGACATGCGGCAGGCCGAGCGCCTGCGTGCGGCTGATGTGATCGAGGATCATGAAGGTGCCGAGCGAGCGCTTGGCAAGACGTGTGTTGAAGAAGGAATAGACCATGGACAGGCCGTCGCTCATCGTGTCTGTCAACGCGACTGCCAGCAGTTCACCCTTCCGCTCGCCGATACCCGCTCCCGGCTCACGCTTGCGGTACTCAATGATGCGTGTGTTGACATGCGTGTCCTCGACCATGATCGCATAGTCGAGCGCCGACATGTCCGACATGCCGCCCCTCTGGTGGCGGTCGTCGAGGTATCGCCGGAAGAGCGAAAACTGCTCGGTCGACGGTTGCGCCGGCAGGAGCGTCGACACCACGTCGGCATTGGCGGCGAGCACGCGCCGCATCGTCCGCCCGGGCTGGAATTCGTCGGCGAGGATGCGAACGGAAATACAGGCCCGGCAGGTCTCGCAGGCGGGGCGATAGGCGATGTTCTGGGATCGCCGGAAGCCGCCCTGGGTCAGGAGGTCGTTCATCTCCGCCGCCCGCGGCCCGACCAGGTGGGTGAACACCTTGCGCTCCATCTGACCCGGAAGGTAGGGACAGGTCGCCGGGGCTGTCAGGTAGAACTGCGGGGAAGGCGTGGTCTGAGTATTCATCGCGGCGCGATTGGTTCCGTCCTGGCTTCCAGATGATGCCGTAACAGCCATACCATGGCGCAGATTGGGAAAACGTCAACAGCGCCTGAAGTGGTTGCTCCGGGCGCCGTGCGATAAGGTGTTGATGGACCCGGTCAGTCGGTACGGACGATGACGGTGCCCAGCAGCATGTCATGGACGAGCCGCGACCGCTCGGTGAATAGGCCCGCAAGCAGGATGAGCGGCGTCAGCACCGAATTGATGATCCAGAACAGCACCGTGTGGACCATGGCGGTCAGAAAATCCATCCGACGGCCGTCGAGCCGCATCATGGCTACACCCATGGCCCGCATGCCGGGCGTTGCCTGGTTGGGGCCGCCGAGCGTCATGCCGAAATAGAGAAGCGCGACGATGACGAAGAGCGCCGGATAGAGAAAGAAGCCAAGGCCGAGCGTGATGATGCCAAGGAAGAAGACGATCACCGCGGCTGGAATGCACAGCAGCAGCACGATGGCGTAGTCGATCACGAAGGCGAAGGCCCGCCGTGACAGCACGCCGCTATAGGCGCGCCAGTCGTCCGGCGCGGTGTAGGTCGGGGTCGGGTCGAGGCTCATCGGCTTTGTCTCCGGTTAGGTGATAAAGCATATGGGAGGTCTCCGCCGCTGGTGCAAGCGCAGCTCCTCCGTCACCCCTTTGCGAGCTTCCGCGCCACTTCCAGCGAGAAATAGCTGATAATGCCGTCGCAGCCGGCGCGCTTGAAGCAGAGCAGGGTCTCCATCATGATCCGGTCGCCGTCGATCCAGCCGTTCATCGCCGCCGCCTTGATCTGCGTGTATTCCCCTGAGACCTGGTAGGCGAAGGTGGGAAGTCCGAACGCTTCCTTGATGCGCCAGCAGATGTCGAGATAGGCGAGGCCCGGCTTCACCATCAGCATGTCGGCGCCTTCCTCGACGTCGAGTGCGGCATCGCGCAACGCTTCCGTGCCGTTCGCCGGGCTGATGTAATAGCTGTTCTTGTCGCCCTTCAGCAGACCGCCGGTATTGATCGCCTCGCGATAGGGACCGTAGAAGCCCGAGGCGAACTTCGTGGCGTAGGACATAATGCCAATATCCTGATGGCCGGCGGCATCGAGCCCCCGGCGGATGGCGCCGATCCGGCCGTCCATCATGTCCGACGGCGCGATGATGTCGGCGCCCGCATCGGCCTGCATCACCGCCGCACGCACGATCTGGTCGACCGTTTCGTCGTTGACGATGACACCGTCGCGCAGGATGCCGTCGTGGCCGTGGCTCGTGAATGGGTCGAGCGCCACGTCGGTGATGATGCCGATGTTCGGGACCGCCTTCTTGATCGCCGCCGTTGCCCGGTTGATGAGGTTGTCCGCGGCGAGGCTCTGGGAGCCTGTCTCGTCGCGCAATTCCATCTCGATGTCGGGGAAGGTCGCGATCGCGGGGATGCCGAGGTCGGCCGCCTCCTTCACCGCCTCCACCGCTTTGTCGACGCTCATCCGGTTGACGCCCGGCATGGCGGCGATGGGATCAATGATGCCGGTGCCCGGCACGAGGAAGATCGGCCAGATCAGATCATCGACGGTCAGCCGGTTCTCCTGCACCATGCGTCGCGTCCAGTCCGCCTTGCGGTTTCGCCGCATGCGACGGTGGCCGGTGATCTGGTCCACCAGATGCGTCTTGTCGGTCATGGAGATGCCTCGCTGTCTTTTCGTGATGTCATGCCACTTACCATCCCGGAGGATGATTGCGAATGGCCAGATCGACGCGCCCCGCTTGCGTCTGGCTTCTTGCGGCTGGCGGCTGCAACGCACGCCGGGTAATGTGGCGCCATGGAACCTGATTCACCCACAGTGCCGAAGCGGACGCTGACGCAGATCCTGTTCGTCCTGTTTCTCCGTATCGTCGCCATGACCTGCTTCTGGTTCGGCCTGCAGTATTGGGCGATGTTGGTGGGATACACCCTCGACGGTCGCGGACGATTCGATCTGCTGTCCCTTCCGTGGCAGGTGGCCGCGCCAAGCCTCGCAGTGCTGTTTCCGGTAGCCTCCCTCGGTCTCTGGCTTGCCGTCTCGTGGGGGCCGGTCCTCTATGCGCTGGCGGCGATCATCCAGTTTCTGATGTACAATCTGTGGGCGGATATTTTCGGCGCGAACGTCTTCGTCCTGCTTTTCCACGCGGTCGTCGCGCTTCTCTATCTGCTCTTCCGCATCGCTTTCTGGCTGGAAGACCGGCGCAGGGCGGAGCAGGTAACCCCCCGTTAACCCTCGTTCGAAAGCTTTCAAGCTTCCGATTTTAATGAATTTCGGACCTAATCTATTGATTTTTATGGAGCGATCTGCGTCGCGACGGATGCTGCCTTGTCTCGGCCGCAATCGACGAGTGCCGGGTAAGCGCTTGTTAAGTATGTGTTTTAAGTCGAATTTTATGGGCATTCGATAGTCTCACTCACAAGGCGGGAAGACAACAAACACCGCCAAGCAAAACAGTGAGGCAGACAACATGAACACGAAGCTGAAGCCGCAGGCAGCCGTCGCTGCCGAAACCCGCGAAGATGCAATCCGCTCGCTCTACCTAGAATCCCTTCACCTGGTCGAGCGTCTCCACCGCCGCCTTCTCGATGTCATCAAGGACGAGTTCGACCGCCAGGGCCGTGACGACATCAACGCAGTCCAGGCGCTGCTGCTTTTCAACATCGGCAATTCGGAACTCTCGGCCGGTGAGCTTCGCTCGCGGGGCTACTGCCTCGGCTCGAACGTCTCCTACAACGTCAAGAAGCTGGTCGACCTCGGCTTCATCAACCACCAGCGCTCCCGCATCGACCGCCGGTCGGTTCGCATCAGCCTGACCGAGGAAGGCCAGGAGATCGCCGAAACCGTCGCCAAGCTCTACGAGCGCCATATTGGCTCGATCGAGAAGGTCGGCGGCATCGGCGAGGGCGAGTTCGCCCAGATGAACAAGCTCCTGCAGCGCCTCGACCGCTTCTGGAACGATACCATCGCCTACCGCCTCTGATCCGCGACACTCCTCCAGTCGCCATCAAAACCGGACGCGTCCCTGCGCGGCCGGTTTTTGCGTTGCCGGAAAACCACAGCGCTCTGCCCCCATCGCCCGTCACGACCTTGTCATCGCTGTCATCGCCCGGTGGCCTTCGCCGAGACACGAATTGGCCATATTGCCGTGTGATCCGCGCTATCGGGTCGCTGGGACTGGAATCACCCATTGGGGTCGTCGCCGGCTGCGCAATTTGCGCCTTTGTTAACCATGTACCGCTAGGTCTGAACGGCAGCTGCGGGATGAGATGGGTAGGATGATGTCGAAGAAGATCGGATCGGAACAGGTTTCTCGCCGGATGCTCCTGCGCTCGGCTGCAACGTTCGGCGCAGCGGCGCTTGCCGCGCCGGCACTCGCCCAGACGGCGATCGATCACCTGATCGCAGCCCCACGCCGCGGGACCTGGGACGATCAGTTCGATGCCAAGGGCAGCTCGCGCACGGTGGCTGCCGTCGCCACGCACAATCCGGTTCTCGGTCCCCATGCACCGGGCAACATCCAGCAGGCGATCATGAACTACCAGATGATCGTTGCGAATGGCGGTTGGCCGGAGGTCAATCCGACGCAGACGCTTCGCCTCGGAGCCGTCGACCCGTCCGTGCATCAGCTGCGCCAGCGGTTGATGATCTCGGGAGATCTTCCGCAGTCCGCCGGCATGTCGGCAGCGTTCGATTCCTATGTCGACGGCGCCGTGAAGCGCTTCCAGGCTCGCCATGGCCTCCCGGCCGACGGCGTCATGGGCGAGTTCACCGTCAAGGCGATGAACGTGCCCGCCGCGACACGCCTGCACCAGCTCGAAACCAACCTCGTGCGCCTGCAGTCCATGTCCTCTGCGGATCTCGGTCGTCGCTATGTCATGGTCAATATCCCCGCCGCCTACATCGAAGCGGTGGAGAATGGCCGCGTCGCGCTCCGCAATACGGCCGTCGTCGGCAAGATCGACCGTCCGACCCATGTCATCAACTCGAAGATCTACGAAGTCATCCTCAATCCCTATTGGACGGCCCCACGCTCGATCATCGAGAAGGACATCGTCCCGCTGATGCGCAAGGATCCTACCTACCTGACGCGCAACAACATCCGCCTGTTTGACGGTAACGGCAACGAGGTGGCGCCGGAGACGGTGGACTGGAACGCGCCAAAGGCACCGAACCTGATGTTCCGCCAGGACCCGGGCAAGATCAACGCCATGTCCTCCACGAAGATCAACTTCCACAATCCGCACAACGAATACATGCACGACACGCCGCAACAGGGCCTGTTCAACAAGTTGATGCGGTTCGAATCCTCAGGCTGCATTCGTGCCCAGAACGTCCGTGACCTGACGACCTGGCTGCTCAGGGAAACCCAGGGGTGGGACCGGCAGAACATGGAGCGGGTGATTGCCAGCCGCGTCAACACGCCGATCAAGCTGGCCGAGGAGATTCCGATCTACATCGTCTACATCAGCGCCTGGTCGGCATCCGACGGTGTGGCCCAGTTCCGCGACGACATTTACCAGATGGATGGTGCGACCGAGCTTGCGCTGCAGACGACGACCGGTGTCGAGCAATCCGCGGGGCCGATCAGCGAAGAAGACTTCCTGCCGCAGTAAGCTGCGCATCTGGAGACACTTGAAGCCGCGGCCGGTTGCCGCGGCTTTTCGCGTCTTAGGAACAGCGGCGCGACACTTCAAATCACCTGCGCCGTATTGCCGAAGTCCGGGCCACCCGTTAAGACGCGGGGGCACAAGCATCCCGACCTCCTGAGGAGCCCTGCCCATGTCGAATACCGACGCCTTCTTCTCCCGCCCGCTTGCCGAATCCGATCCGGAGATCTTTGGCGCGATCGAGAAGGAGCTTGGTCGCCAGCGCCACGAGATAGAGCTGATCGCCTCCGAGAACATCGTCTCCCGTGCCGTGCTCGAAGCTCAGGGCTCGATCATGACCAACAAGTATGCCGAGGGGTATCCCGGCAAGCGCTATTACGGCGGCTGCCAGTTCGTGGACATCGCCGAGGAACTGGCGATCGAGCGGGCCAAGAAGCTCTTCGGCGTCAACTTCGCCAACGTCCAGCCGAATTCCGGTTCGCAGATGAACCAGGCCGTGTTCCTGGCGCTCCTGCAGCCGGGCGACACATTCATGGGTCTTGACCTGAATTCCGGCGGTCACCTGACCCACGGATCGCCGGTGAACATGTCCGGCAAATGGTTCAACGTCGTCTCCTACGGCGTGCGCGAGGACGACCACCAACTCGACATGGATGAAGTCGCCCGCAAGGCCGAGGAGCACAAGCCGAAGCTGATCATCGCCGGCGGCACCGCCTATTCGCGCATCTGGGACTGGAAGCGTTTCCGCGAGATCGCCGATTCTGTCGGCGCCTATCTCATGGTCGACATGGCCCATATTGCCGGCCTGGTCGCGGGCGGCGTGCATCCGTCGCCGTTCCCGCATTGCCATGTCGCCACCACGACGACCCATAAGTCTCTGCGCGGCCCGCGTGGCGGCATGATCCTGACGAATGACGAGGATCTGGCGAAGAAGTTCAACTCCGCCGTCTTCCCCGGCCTCCAGGGCGGCCCGCTGATGCATGTCATCGCCGCCAAGGCCGTCGCCTTCGGCGAGGCACTGAAGCCGGAATTCAAGGATTACGCCGCGCAGATCGTCAGGAACGCCAAGGTGCTCTCCGAGACCCTGGTCAAGGGCGGACTCGACATCGTCTCCGGCGGTACCGACAACCACCTGATGCTGGTCGACCTGCGCAAGAAGAACGCCACCGGCAAGCGCGCGGAGGCGGCACTTGGGCGCGGCTACATCACCTGCAACAAGAACGGCATTCCTTTCGATCCGGAAAAGCCCTTCGTCACTTCCGGCATCCGTCTGGGTACCCCGGCGGGTACGACGCGCGGCTTCAAGGAGGGTGAGTTCACCGAGATCGGCAACCTGATCGTCGAAGTCCTCGACGGCCTGAAGGCGGCCAATTCCGACGAGGGCAATGCCGCGGTCGAGGCGGCGGTACGCGAGAAGGTCGTGGCGCTGACCGACCGCTTCCCGATGTACCCCTATATGTGAAGCTGAAGGAGCGGGAATGCGCTGCCCCTATTGCGGTTCTGAAGACACTCAGGTCAAGGATTCGCGCCCGGCGGAGGATAATACCTCCATCCGCCGGCGGCGCATCTGCCCCGATTGCGGCGGACGCTTCACCACCTTCGAGCGGGTGCAACTGCGCGAGCTGATGGTCTTGAAGAAAACCGGTCGCAAGGTGCCCTTTGACCGCGACAAGCTGGTGCGCTCCTTCCAGATCGCGCTGCGCAAGCGGCCGGTCGACGGCGATCGGATCGAGCGGGCCGTCTCCGGTATCGTCCGTCGGCTGGAAAGCTCGGGGGAGACGGAGATCTCATCCGAACAGATCGGCCTGCAGGTGCTGGAGGCATTGAAGAGCCTCGATGACGTCGCCTTCGTCCGCTACGCCTCGGTTTACCGGGATTTCTCCCATGCGGAGGACTTCGAGAAGGTGATCGAGGAGATCAACGCCAAGATCGCCCGCGATCCCGGGCTCGAGCCCTGATCCCGTGAGCGTGACGCCACAGGACCGGCGATACATGGCGGCTGCCATGCGGCTGTCGCGCTGGCACACCGGGCTGACCGCCACCAATCCCTCTGTTGCCGCACTTGTCGTGAAGGATGGCGCGATCGTCGGCCGCGCCGTGACCGCACCTGACGGCCGGCCCCATGCGGAAACGCAGGCGCTCTCCGAAGCCGGCGAGAAGGCAAGGGGGGCGACCCTCTACGTCACGCTCGAGCCCTGCTCGCACCACGGCAAGACCCCGCCCTGTGCCGATGCCATCACCGCCGCCGGCGTTGCCCGCGTCGTCGTCTCGCTGACCGATCCCGATCCCCGCGTTTCCGGGCGCGGCCTTGCCATCCTGCGCGATGCCGGCATCACGGTGGAAAGCGGCGTCCTGGAGGAGGAGGGACGCAGGACCCTCGCCGCCTATCTCATGCGCCAGACGAGGGGCCGGCCGCAAGTGACTCTGAAGCTTGCGGTTTCGGCGGACGGCATGATCGGCAGGAGAGGCGAGGGCCAAATCGCCATCACCGGTCTCGCCGCCCGCGCCCAGGTGCATGTGCTGCGTGCCGAGATGGACGCCATCCTCGTCGGCATCGGCACAGCGCTCGCCGACGATCCCGAACTCACCTGCCGAACGCCCGGTCTCGAAGCCCGCTCACCGCTCCGCATTGTACTGGATCGCCGGATGGAACTGCCGCCGATCTCAAAGCTCGTGCGATCGGCTAACAACGTGCCGGTGCTCGTGGCGTCCATTGCTGGTCCCGCGGCGTCATCTGAGCTGAACGCGCGCCGCGCCGCGCTCGCCGATGCCGGCGTCGGGCTGCTTGAAGCCGAGACACTCGGCACCTTCCTCTCGGGCCTCGCTGCCCGCGGCATCTCCTCGCTGCTGGTCGAGGGTGGCGCCCGCGTCGTCCAGGGCTTTCTTGCAGCCGGCCTCGTCGACCGCATCCTCCTCTTCGAAGGCGCAGCCACTGTGGGCGAGGGTGGCCTTGCATCGCCGCTCACGCGTGCCGATATGCCGAACGGCTTCCGCCTCCAGCGCGAATATACGTTCGGGCCTGATCGGCTCTTCGACTACGAAAGGTTTTCCTGATGTTCACGGGTATCGTCACCGATGTCGGCACGGTTTCCAGCGTCACGCCGATGGATGAGGGCGTGCGGCTGAGGATCGCTACCGCATATGACCCGAGGACCATCGAGATCGGCGCCTCCATCGCCCATTCCGGCGTCTGCCTCACCGTGACGGCGCTGCCGGGCGAGGGGGAGAATGCCCGCTGGTTCGAAGTCGAGGCCTGGGAGGAGGCGCTCAGGCTCACGACCATCGCTGGCTGGAGCGAGGGCACGCGCGTCAACCTGGAACGGGCGCTGAAGATCGGCGATGAACTCGGTGGCCACATCGTCTCCGGCCATGTCGACGGCAAGGCCGAGATCCTCTCGGTCGAGCCGGAAGGCGAGGCGGTGCGCATCCGCCTGCGGGCTCCCGAGGCACTCGCCCGTTTCGTCGCGCCGAAGGGTTCGGTTGCGCTGGACGGCACCTCGCTCACCGTCAACGCCGTCGACGGCGTCGATTTCGATGTACTCCTCATCCGCCACACGCTCGCCGTCACCACTTGGGGCGATCGCAAGCCCGGCGATTTCGTCAACTTCGAGGTCGACACCATGGCGCGCTACGCCGCACGGCTGGCGGAATTTCCGGTGAAGGGCTGACACCACCGAACGGCCTCATCTTCCGTTGTTCGCTCCAGCCATAAACACCGCCCGTTGTGCCTCAAAAGCGCGCCGGTAGGCGGGACGCGCCTGACCGCGCGCCACATAGGCCGCAAGGTTCGGATATTCCTCCAGAAGCCCCGCGCCCTCCAGCCGCCGCAGCACGGTCACCATCAGGATATCCGCCGCGCTGAACGCGCCGTCCAGCCAGTCGGCATCACTCAGCCGGGCGGAAAGCTGGCCAAGGCGCCGGCGGATGCGGTCTTCCACCATGCCGAGGCGCTCCTGGTACCAGTTCCGGTCGCCCTCCAGGTACCCCGCCATCTCGCGCTCGACGATCACCGGCTCCATGGTGCTGAGCGCCGCAAACATCCAGCTGATCGCCCGTGCACGGGCCTCCGGATCCTCCGGCAAGAGCCCCGGATGGTGCTCGGCGATATGCAGCACGATCGCTCCGGTTTCAAACAGGGCAAGCCCGTGCTCTTCATAGGTCGGGATTTGCCCGAATGGCTGGAGCGCCAGATGCGCCGGCTCCTTCATCGCCTGAAACGACAGCAGGCGAATCTCGTATGGTAACCCTGCCTCTTCGAGCGCCCAGCGCACCCGCATGTCGCGGGCGTGACCCTGCCCGCGATCGGGTGAGTTTTCGAATGCCGTGATGGTGATGCTCATCCCCGCCTCCTGTGGTTTCCCTGAAGACGGCCGGCGAGGACGCATTCCGACATCCGGCGCCATCGGCGAGGGGCAATCCCGCCGGGGCATCTCGTCGCAACCGTGGCGCCCACCTTCGCAATTGCCACAGCATCGCCTATGTAGAGTGCAATAGACAGGACCCGTAGTCATGCATCCCGATCTCAATGCCAGGGCGGCCCACTCCGCCGCCATCCGCGAGCGTGCCGCCGCTGAGATGAAGGCGATCGGCGTCGACGAAGCCTTCATCGCGAAGCTCGTCGATACCTTCTACGGCCGCGTGCTTGCCCATCCCGAGCTCGGCCCGGTCTTCGATGCGCGCCTTGCAGGCCGCTGGCCGCAGCACATGGAGAAGATGAAGGCCTTCTGGTCCTCAGTCGCCTTCCGCACCGGTGCCTATGGCGGCAAGCCTGTCCAGGCCCATATGGGCGTTGCGAACATGACGCCGGACCTCTTTCCGCAATGGCTGTCGTTGTTTGCTGACACCCTCGATGACATTGCGCCTAGCGAGGAAGCCAAGGCCTGGTTCATGGCGACCGCCGAGCGCATTGCCAGGAGCCTGACGCTGTCGCTTTTCTACAATCCCGCACTCGACGATCCGGCCCTGCGCCGAAGCTGATCGATCCTCGGCGGCCGCCCGCGCAAAGTGGCCTTTGCTTGACTTCCATGCCCGCAGGGTCCATGTTCGAGCCATGTTGACTGACCGCCTCCATAACCGTCTCAAGCGGGTGTGCCTCATCGCAGGCACCTGACCCCCGGCTCGGTCGCGTCGCGCCCCGGCCGTGGGGCGCATAGGCAGCTTTTCCGCGAAATCCGGTCGAAGCCTGCCCTTGGGGGCGACAGTCAGTTTTCCACATCAACAGTCACCGCAGCGCAATCTCGCCTGCGTACAAGTCAGCGAGGATCCAGCAATGGCTCCCAACAAGAACACACGCCGCAAGCCGGCCATCATCGTCACCCAGTCGGATCACGAGCGGCTGTCGCGTCTCGCCGAGGCGCATGCCGATCGCAATCCCGACGTATCCGAAGAACTTCTGGCCGAACTGGACCGCGCACGGGTCGTGCAGGACGGCAAGATCGATACGGATGTCGTGCGCATGGGCTCGACCTTGCGCTTCACCAGCGACCTCGGCGAGGACCGCACCGTCACGCTCGTCTTTCCGGGCGAAGCCGATATCGCGGCCGGCAAGATCTCTATCCTCACCCCCATAGGTGCGGCCCTGATCGGGCTGTCCGCCGGCCACTCGATCGACTGGACGGCGCGAGACGGCCGCGTCCATCGCCTCACCGTAGAGACCGTGCAGGTGCCGGCGGAAAGCCAGGCGGCCTCTACCGCCCCAGCGGAGCTGCGGCCGGCATCATGATCCGCGTTCTGCCGCCTTGCCGCCTCTCGCTCTACGGAGGCTGCCTCATCGCAGGATAGTTGCCCCTGCACCGCGTTTCGCGCGGGCAGGGGATCTCCCGTTCATGTTCAAATGTGCGCGCTCCCCCCCGGAGCAAAGGAGAACTGCGATATGTCCAAGGACAACATCATCCTCACCACGAAGGATTTCACCATACTGGAAGCCATGTCCGACAACCCGCGGGTCCGGCCGGACCTGCTCGTCCCGCATATCCGCCGCAAGCTCTATGCTGCGATCGTCGTCTTCCGCCAGGACCTGCCGGAAGGGGTGGCGAGCGTCAACAGCCGCGTCACCTTCCGAGTCGATGGCGGTGCGACCGACACTCGGGTTCTCTCGACCGGCCAGGTCGAGGCGCCGGTCGGCATGTTCCTGCCGATCACCACGCCGAGAGGCTTGGCCTTGCTCGGGCTTTCCGAAGGTCAGGAGGCAGTTGTGGACAATACCGACGGACGCGAGGAGCGGATCGTACTCGAGAAGGTGGAATATCAGCCCGAGGCGGCACGGCGAGAGCGCATGGCTTCAAAGAGCGAGCCCGCTTCCACGCAGCACAAGCCGTTGCTTCGCGTGGTGTCCGGCGGCATGAAGGACGTGCGCCGCCCCGTCCCAGTCATGTCGGACGGTTTTGACGACCCGGGCCCGTCGGCCGCTTGAGCCGCGCCAGCCTGGCGTGACGCGGGCCGGGAAGGCCCGCGGTTCCATGAGAGTAAGAAGGAACAGCATGTCTACCAACCTCACCCCGGCGCAAGGCACGCGCTCCACCGACTTTGCGCAGGGGCTCGTCTGGATGGGGCTCAGCATGGCCTCCTTCATCGGCATGTCGGTTGGCTCCCGCGAACTGGCGGCGACCCTCTCCATCCAGCAGGTGCTCTTCTTCCGCGCCCTCGTCGGCCTCTTCGTCATCCTCGCGCTCGGGCGAGCGCTGCTGCCGGAATTACGCGGGCTGAAGATGGTCCGGCTGCACGTCCTGCGCAATGTGGTGCACTTCTTCGCCCAATATCTCTGGACGATCGGTATCGTGCTGCTGCCGCTCGCCTCGGTCTTCGCGCTCGAATTCACCATGCCGATCTGGGTCGCCTTCTTCGCTTTCCTGTTCCTGAAGGAAAGGCTGACGACGCCGCGCATCCTAGCCACCATCGGCGGCTTCATCGGCGTCCTCGTCATCGTCCGCCCCGGCCTCGGCATGGTCGATCCTGCCGCCGGGCTGGTGCTGATCGCCGCCGCCGGTTACGGCCTGTCGCTGATCCTCGTGAAGCAGCTGACCCGCGAAGTCTCGCCCGGCGCCATCGTCGTCTGGATGATCCTCATCCAGCTGCCGCTCGGCTTCCTCGTCTCGCTCACCGATTGGCGCCCCGTCAGCTTCACCGACATCCCGTGGATGCTGGTTGCCGGCATCGGTGCGCTCGCCGCCCACTACTGCCAGGCCCAGGCCCTGAAGCGCCTCGACGCCTCCGTCGTCATGCCGATCGATTTCCTGCGCGTGCCCATGGCCGCCGTCGTCGGCTACTACGCCTATGCCGAAGCCATCGATCTCTGGGTCTTCCTCGGCGGCGGCATCATATTGTTCTCGAACTACCGCGCAGTCATGGCCGAGCGCCGGGCGACGATGGCTTAGTCTTCCCACGGAGTCCCCGAGACCGCTTGATGACAGGGCTGTCCCTGGCACGCTTACAATTGCTATGGGTCATTCCGCTTGTCGCCGTGCATGAGCCCCTTATTATTAGGAGAGACCGCAGAGGAGAATTGCATGGCCGCTAGTCGTACCTTGGCCCGCCTACCACTCAATGGCGCGCTTCTTTCCGAAGCGCAGGCGTTGAAGGTTGATCTAAGCGAGGCCGCGGAAGATGGGATTGCACGCGCAGTGAAGGCGGAAAAGGAGCGGCTCTGGAAGATCGAGAATGCCGAGGCTATCCGCATCGAGAACGAATACGTGGAGAAGCATGGTCTGCCGCTAGGCCGATTCCGTCAATTTTGATGGCACGCTTTGAAGTCTTTCGTTCAAAGAGTGACTCGCTACTGTTGCTTGATCTGCAGTCTAGCTTTCTTGATGACCTGAAGACGCGGATCGTCGTTCCACTCTATCCGGCGTCAGAAATGACCTGGACCTTTAGCAGGCTTACCCCTCGATTCGCCATCGGCGACCAGACATATGTAATGGCGACGCAGCGGCTAGCCGCCGTTGAACTGAGCGAACTCAGAGAGAAGATTGCTGATCTCTCCGTTTACGCTGATGAGATAATCGCAGCGACTGATTTTCTTTTCCAAGGGTACTAATCGGCTCCTGCCTGTCCATCCGTCCGTGCGCCATCCTGGGGCTTGACCCGAGGACATGGACGTCCGTTTCGGCTAATCTTCGGACGTCAGTCACTTTGGCATTGAAAACCCACTCTTCCTGGAGGGCTGCATGAGCCGACACAGGGTCTATGGCGTCAGCGTCGCGAGCGTCTATCCGCTTTACGTGGCCAAGGCAGAACGAAAGGGGCGAACCGGCAGCGAGGTCGACGAAATCATCTGCTGGCTGACCGGCCACGATCGCGAGAGCCTGAGGGCGGAACTGGAGGCAGGAGCCTCCTTCGAGGCGTTCTTTTCGAGGGCGCCGCGGATGAACCCGTCGCGCAGCATGATCAAGGGCGTCGTCTGCGGCATCCGCGTCGAGGATATCGAGGAGCCGACCATGCGCGAGATACGCTATCTCGACAAGCTGATCGATGAGTTGGCCAAGGGCAAGGCGATGGACAAGATCCTGCGGCGATAGCGCTCATAGCTTCGCGGATGCCGGAGCGAAGAAGTCTCCGTCATCTTCGCCCAGGCGCAGCGCGGTCCGGGGAGCAGCCATGCGGGAAAAGTGCTTGCCTTCCTGCCACCGCCGTGGTTTGACCCGCGCCATCCCGATTTGCACGCCCTTTGCGCCAAGGTAGCCTGATGTCCGACACGTCCAAGCCCCATCTCCTGATCGTCGAGGCCCGTTTCTATGACGACATGTCCGACGCGCTGCTTGAAGGGGCGACATCGGCGCTGAAGGATGCCGGCGCCACCTGGGATGTGGTCACCGTTCCCGGCGCGCTCGAGATCCCGCCAGCCATCGCCATGGCGCTCGACGCGGCCGAAAACGATGGCACCCATTACGACGGCTTCGTCGCACTCGGCATGGTCATTCGCGGCGAGACATATCATTTCGATATCGTCGCCAACGAATCCTCCCGCGCCCTGATGGATCTTGCTGTCTCGGAATCGCTGGCGATCGGCAACGGCATCATGACGGTCGAGAACGAGGAGCAGGCCTGGGCGCGCGTGCGCCGCTCCGACAAGGACAAGGGCGGCTTTGCCGCACGTGCGGCGCTAGCGATGATCGCGCTGCGCGAGAAGCTGAATGGTTGATCCGATGACGAACGACGAAAAACCGGCGGTGAAGCCCGCCAACCAGCGGGGTGCCGCGCGCCTCGCCGCCGTGCAGGCGCTCTACCAGATGGATGTCGGCGGCGCCGGCGTGCTGGAAGTGGTCGCGGAATACGAGGCCCATCGCCTCGGCCAGGAACTCGACGGCGATACCTACCTGAAGGCGGACGCCTCCTGGTTCCGCTCCATCGTCTCCGGCGTCGTGCGCGACCAGGTGAAGATCGACCCGGTGGTGCGCTCGGCCCTGCAGAGCGACTGGCCACTGTCGCGGCTGGATTCGACGCTCCGAGCCATCCTGCGCGCCGGCACCTTCGAGATCCTCGAGCGCAAGGACGTTCCGATCCCGGTGATCGTCACCGAATACGTCGAGATCGCCCAGGCCTTCTTCGAGGGCGAGGAGCCGAAGATCGTCAATGCGGTGCTTGACCGGATCGCCAAGCAGGTTCGCGGCCCGGCGGCAAAATAGCACGACAGGAAAGGCGGCGGAGATGGACGGCAGCGTGGAGGGACTTCAGGGACAGCTCAAGGCCGCCAAGCGCAACGTCTTCCTGCTGTCGACGGTTCAGGCGCTGCTCGGCGCCGCACCGCCGCTCACCTTCGCCCTTGGTGGCCTTGCCACCTATCAGATGCTGGGCGAGGACAAGTCGCTCGCCACAGCTCCATTGACCGGGTTCAATGTCGGCGTGGCCTTGGGCGCCGTCGCTGTCGCGATTGCCTCCCGCTTCCTCGGCCGCCAGGCGGGCTTCATGCTCGGCGCGTTGATGGGGGCCGTCGGGGCAGGGGTCGCCGCGGTCGCACTCTTCCGCAGCGATTTCTGGCTCTTTGCCATCGGCCTGATGATGATCGGCGTCTCAGGCGGCTTCACCCAGAAGATCCGTTTCGCCGCCGCCGATGTCTCGCCGAGCTTCTATAAGCCGAAGGCGATCTCCTGGATCCTCGCCGCCGGCATCGTCTCCGCCATTCTCGGGCCACAGCTGGCGATCTGGTTCAAGGACATCTTCGAGCCCGTCGGCTTTGCCGGCGCCTTCGTGGCGCTCATCCCGCTCAGCCTCGTCGCGATCCTGATCCTTGCGGCGCTGAGGCTGCCGGAGGCGGGGGTGAGGACCGCGGAGGATGCGCCGGTGCGCCCGCTCCGGGAGATCGTACTGACGCAGCGCTTCATCACCGGCATGGTCTGCGGCATCGGCTCCTATGCGTTGATGACCTTCATGATGACCGGCGCGCCGCTCGCCATGGTGATCGGCTGCGGCTTCTCCACCGAACTCGCGACGCTCGGCATCCAGTGGCACGTGCTCGCCATGTTCGCGCCGAGCTTCTTCACCGGCATGCTGATCACCCGCTTGGGCACGGAGAAGGTGGTCGCAGCCGGCCTCGTCATCCTCATGGCCTGCGCCGTCGTCGCCCATATGGGCATCGAGCTCTGGAACTTCTGGGGGGCTCTGGTGCTGCTCGGCGTCGGTTGGAACTTCGGCTTCATCGGCTCCACCGCCATCGTCGCCTCCAGCTACCGTCCGCATGAGGCCGACAAGGTTCAGGGCTTCCACGATATCATCCTCTTCGGAACCGTGGCGCTCTCCTCCTTCTCGTCGGGCAAGGTCTTCACCGCCTGGGGCTGGGAGGCGATGAACCTCGTCATCTGGCCCGTCACCATCCTCTGCCTCGCGCTCATCTTCCTTCTGATGCGCCGGACTGCCGCGACGAAAGCGGCATAAGCCTCTTGCTTTTCTAGGGCTTGACGCAACCTCATCTCCGCCGCAATCTCCCTCCCGCATGGCAACCCTTGGTTTCCTTGGGAGGGGAGGTGGTTGCCGGTTCATGCTGCGAGGGGACTCGTCGGCAAAAGGGAGAGGAAGAAGCGAATGACCGTAATTTTCGGTGTGATCCTGTGCGGCCTGCTGTCCGTCGCGTATGCCGTCTGGGCAACGCAGAGCGTGCTGGCCGCTGATCAGGGCAATGCCCGCATGCAGGAAATAGCAGGCTATATCCGGGAAGGGGCGCAAGCCTATCTCACTCGGCAATACATGACCATCGCCATCGTCGGCGCGGTCGTCACCGTGCTTACATGGCTGCTCCTCTCCGGAACGGCCGCCATCGGCTTCGTCATCGGCGCAGTGCTCTCCGGGGCGGCCGGCTTCATCGGCATGCACGTCTCCGTCCGCGCCAATGTCCGCACCGCCCAGGCTGCCTCGCAGAGCCTGTCGGCAGGTCTCGATATAGCCTTCAAGTCCGGCGCCATCACCGGCATGCTGGTGGCCGGTCTCGCGCTTCTCGGCGTCTCCATCTATTACTGGATCCTCGTTTCGGCGCTTGGGCACGAGAGCGGCTCGCGCGAAGTCATCGACGCGCTGGTGGCGCTCGGCTTCGGCGCCTCGCTCATCTCGATATTCGCCCGTCTCGGCGGCGGCATCTTCACCAAGGGTGCAGATGTCGGCGGCGACCTCGTCGGTAAGGTGGAAGCCGGCATTCCGGAGGACGATCCGCGCAACCCGGCAACGATTGCCGATAACGTCGGCGACAATGTCGGTGACTGCGCCGGCATGGCCGCCGACCTCTTTGAGACCTATGCCGTCTCCGTCGTCGCCACCATGGTGCTGGCCGCGATCTTCTTCGCCGGTGCGCCAGTGCTCGAAAGCGCGATGGTCTATCCGCTCGCCATCTGCGCCGCCTGCATCGTCACGTCGATCATCGGCACATTCTTCGTCAAGCTCGGCACGAACGGGTCGATCATGGGCGCCCTCTACAAGGGCTTGATCGTCACCGGTCTGCTGTCGATCATCGGACTAGGAGCAGCGACTTCGTTCACGATCGGCTGGGGCTCGATCGGCATGGTCGCCGGCATGGATATCACAGGCACCAATCTCTTCCTCTGCGGCATCCTTGGCTTGGTCGTCACGGCCTTGATCGTGGTGATCACCGAATACTACACCGGTACCAACAAGCGGCCGGTCAATTCCATTGCCCAGGCCTCGGTCACCGGCCACGGCACCAACGTCATCCAGGGCCTCGCCGTGTCGCTGGAATCGACGGCGCTGCCGGCGATCGTCATCGTCGCCGGCATCATCTCGACCTACCAGCTTGGCGGGCTGTTCGGCACCGGCATCGCGGTCACCGCCATGCTCGGCCTCGCTGGCATGATCGTTGCGCTCGACGCCTTCGGTCCGGTCACCGACAATGCCGGTGGTATCGCGGAAATGTCCGGCCTGCCGTCAGACGTGCGCAAGTCGACGGACGCGCTTGATGCGGTAGGGAACACCACCAAGGCCGTCACCAAGGGTTACGCAATCGGCTCGGCCGGCCTCGGCGCCCTGGTGCTCTTCGCAGCCTATTCGAACGACCTCGCTTACTTCGCCGCCAATGGCGACCGTTACCCGTACTTTGCGGATATGGGCGACATCTCGTTCAGCCTGTCCAACCCCTATGTGGTGGCAGGTCTCATCTTCGGCGGTCTCATCCCCTACCTGTTCGGCGGCATCGCCATGACCGCGGTCGGCCGCGCCGCCGGCTCCATTGTCGAGGAAGTGCGCAAGCAGTTCCGTGAGAATGCCGGGATCATGCAGGGAACGGTGAAGCCGGACTATGGCCGGGCGGTGGATATCCTCACCAAGGCGGCGATCCGGGAGATGATCATACCGTCGCTGTTGCCGGTTCTGGCGCCGATCGTCGTCTATTTCGGCGTGCTGCTGATCTCCGGCTCCAAGGCCTCGGCGTTCGCCGCACTCGGTGCCTCGCTCCTTGGAGTCATCGTCAACGGCCTCTTCGTGGCAATCTCCATGACCTCCGGTGGCGGTGCATGGGATAATGCTAAAAAGAGCTTCGAGGACGGCTATGTCGACAAGGACGGTACCCGCCACATGAAGGGCTCGGAAGCGCACAAGGCCTCCGTTACGGGTGACACCGTCGGCGACCCCTACAAAGATACAGCCGGCCCGGCCGTCAACCCTGCGATCAAGATCACCAACATCGTGGCGCTGCTGCTTCTGGCGGTCCTGGCCGGCTGATGGGCCGACCTTGAACGACGAAAGGGCCCGCGGATCGCTCCGCGGGCCCTTTCTTTTCTTTGATTCTATGGCGCGGTGGTCACCGGCCGAGGTTCTGGAAGAGGCTTCGCGCCGCGTTCGCGTTCCCAGCCCCGCCGGCGCCGGAAAGCAGCTGCTGCAGGAATGTCAGGTCGCGGCCGCCTGTCGGCGTCGTGCGTGAGATCGTGTCGAACACCTTGCCGTCCTGCAACGTGTAGTTCGCCTTGTTGGCGACGACGCCGTCCTTGTCGAAGTAGATGGCGAGCACGGTCTGCTCCACGAGGCGCGGCTTCATGAATGCCACCGGCCGCTCCCGCTTCTGCGAGATGTAGTAGAAGACTTCGCTGTCGAAGGTGGCGGTGGTGGAAGGCGTGCCCATTGTCAGCAGAACCTGCTCGCGGCTCGATCCAACCGGAATGAGTGCCAGCGACTCTTGGTCGATGACGTAGCCATTGTACATCGTCTGGCCGATATCCATGGACGTGCAGCCGGTGACTGCGGTCGATGCGATGATGGCCGCCATTGCGGTTCTGCTCAACAACTTCATTTCAGACCTTAACACCCGCCTTGAGAGGCTTCCCCAAACTTCGCCTTGCGGCCCTCGCCATCGTCTGCTGGCCATATCATTGTGGCTATTCCGGGGACATGGCTCGGAACCAGGTTCCGGCCTGATGCGGAAGTGACCGCTGCGGACGACATGCGTAACGGCGTTGCAATTCGTGCATGCTTCGGTAAACCAGCTTTCGTTTCCATGCAACAGATGGAGACCAAACACGAGAGTTCTTATGATCTTCGGCCTGTTCCGCAAGAAAAAACAAAACCAGCCGATCGTCGATCGCCAGTACGCCTCCTTGACATCGACTGCACGCGATCCCTTCTTCTATACGGACCTTGGCGTGCCGGACACGGTCATGGGCCGGTTCGAGATGCTGTCGATCGCGATGATCCTGTTTTTCCGCCGCACCGCCAGTTCTGCGGTAAGCGGGCAGGAACTGGCGCAGGAGATCATCGATGCCTTCTTCCAAGACCTCGACCATTCGATCCGGGAGTTGGGCATTGGGGATCCGGGGGTTCCGAAGAGGATGAAGAAGCTCGCCGGCATGTTCTACGGGCGGCTGGAAAGCTACGCTGCGGCGCTGGACGCCATCGATCGAGATGCACTGGCCGCGGCTCTGGCGAGAAACATTCATCCGCAGTCTGGCGAGCATCCGCCGATGGATGGTCTGGCGGGTTGGATGATCGCTGCAGAGAAGGCGCTTGTCGCCGTTTCGGAAGAAGAGATCGCCCGGGGTGGGGCAGTGCTGTTGCCGCCGGGCAAGTGAGGACGTCATGACGCAAGAACACGGTCGAGGCGAAAGGCCTCCCTTTTCCTATCCCGTACGAGTTGGCCACATCTCCGCCAATGCGGTGTCCGTTCACGTCGAGGCGACGCCTCGTGAACTCGCGGGGCTGGCAAAGCTCTGGAACGTGCTGGACGTGAAGTCGCTGAAGGCGGATCTGCAGATCGCGCGCTGGAAGAAGGATGGCGTCCGCATCAAGGGGCGCGTCGAGGCGGCGATCGAGCAGGCCTGCGTCGTTACGCTTGAGCCGGTGGTTTCGCAGATCGACGAGGCCTTCGAGCAGGTTTTCGTGCCGGAAGGGTCGAAGCTTGCCCGCCTCGTGCTCAGCGACACGGCCGAGATGGTACTAGACCCGGAGGGTCCCGACCTGCCCGAGACCTTCACCGGCGACACGATCGATGCCGGCGAAGTTGTTGCCGAAGTGGTAGCATTGGCCATCGATCCCTATCCCCGCAAGGCCAGTGTCGAGTTCAGCGCGCATATCGAAAGCGACGGGTCGACGGATGAACGCAAGCCATCCCCCTTCGCCGTCCTCAAGGACTGGAAAAAGCAGGACTAGGATGGAAATCGCCTCGATTGGGTTGTAAGCACCGCCAGAACAATTATTTTGGCCTCGATTTTCGCCGGATGGCGAGCAAAGGGATCAGCGAAGAGTGATCAGAATATCTCTTGATGTCATGGGAGGCGATTTCGGCCCCGAAGTCGTCATCGCCGGCGCAGCCAAGGCATTGGAGCGGCATCCCGACGTCACGTTCGTCCTCTTTGGGCTCAAGGAGGATTGCGAGCCCCATCTCCAGAAATACCCCAAGCTGCGCGAACGCTCGGTCTTCCACGAGTGCGAACTCGCGGTCGGCATGGATGAGAAGCCGAGCCAGGCCCTACGCCGCGGCCGCTATGTCTCGACCATGTGGCGGGCCATCGAGGCGGTAAAGCGTGACGAGGCGGACGTTGCCGTCTCCGCCGGCAATACCGGTGCGCTGATGGCGATGGCAAAATTCTGTCTCCGGACCATGGCACATGTCGAGCGCCCGGCAATCGCCGGCATCTGGCCAACGCTTAAGGGCGAGAGCATCGTTCTCGATATCGGCGCGACGATCGGCGCGGATGCCCAGCAATTAATGGATTTTGCGCTGATGGGCGGCGCCATGGCGCGCGCGCTTTTTGAAACGGATCGACCGACCGTCGGCCTCCTCAATGTCGGCGTCGAGGAAGTCAAGGGTCTCGAGGAAGTCAAGGAAGCGGGCCGGCTGATCCGCGAGGCGAACCTTCCCACCATCGCCTATCACGGTTTCGTCGAGGGAGACGATATCGGCAAGGGAACGGTGGATGTCGTCGTGACAGAGGGCTTTACCGGCAACATCGCCCTGAAGACAGCCGAAGGAACGGCCCGTCAGATATCGCAGCTGCTTCGCGACGCGATGTCCCGGACGTTCCTCGCCAAGATGGGATACCTGCTGGCGAAGGGCGCATTCGACCTGCTGCGCGAGAAGATGGATCCTCGGAAGGTCAATGGTGGCGTGTTCCTGGGCCTCAACGGCATCGTCATCAAGAGCCATGGCAGCACCGATGCCGAAGGGTTCGCGGCGGCCATCGACGTCGGGTACGACATGGCGCGCAACCGGCTGACCGAGAAAATCGCCGAGGATTTGAGAATTTATCACGCCCGCCACCAGCCGCCGGCTGGTCCCGAGGCTGCCTGACGACAGGATGACAACAGCATGATCCGTTCAGTGGTTCGCGGCTATGGTGCCGCACTGCCCAAGCGCGCGGTAGCAAATCGTGAACTGGAAGGTGTCGTCGAGACATCCGATGAATGGATCGTCCAGCGGACGGGTATTCGCCAGCGCTACATCGCGGGAGAAGGGGAGACGACGGCGTCGCTAGGCGAGGCGGCTGCGCGTGCTGCTCTCGATAAGGCCGCCCTGACACCGGCCGATATCGACCTGATCATCGTCGCCACGTCGACGCCAGACAACACATTCCCGGCGACGGCCGTGAATATCCAGAACCGCCTGGGCATGACGCACGGCTTCGCCTTCGACATGCAGGCCGTCTGCTCCGGCTTCGTCTACGCCATGGCGACGGCAGACATGTACATCCGGGGCGGCATGGCGAAGTGCGTGCTCGTGATCGGCGCCGAAACCTTCTCCCGAATTCTCGACTGGAAGGACCGCACCACCTGCGTCCTCTTCGGTGACGGTGCCGGCGCGCTGGTCCTCGAGGCGGCGGAAGGCGAGGGCACAATAGCCGACCGTGGGGTGCTGACCTCCCACCTGCGATCCGACGGCACCCACAAGGAGAAGCTCTACGTGGATGGCGGCCCTTCGACGACGGGCACGGTCGGGCATCTTCGCATGGAAGGCCGCGAGGTCTTCAAGCACGCGGTTGGCATGATCACCGATGTGATCGAGGCCGCCTTCGAGGCAACCGGGACCACTGCCGAAGACCTGGACTGGCTTGTGCCGCATCAGGCAAACCGGCGCATCATCGACGGCTCGGCGAAGAAGCTCGGAATTCCCTCCGAGAAGGTCGTGGTGACGGTCGATTTGCATGGCAACACGTCGGCCGCGTCCATACCGCTGGCGCTCTCCGTCGCGCTCGATGACGGCCGCATCAAGCAGGGCGATCTGGTCATGCTGGAAGCCATGGGCGGCGGCTTCACCTGGGGCGCCGTGCTCGTTCGTTGGTAGCCTCCGGCGGCCCTGTCTCCTTTCAGGACATTTGCCGAAGCTGCTGATTTTACAGTAGTGCTTGACCCTGCGGCTTAAGCAAAATACTCTCGCACGGCTTTCAGACGACAGTGGACTGGGCGGGGATCATGGCCGGAAAAACAGTGACACGGGCGGATCTGGCGGAATCGGTTTTCCGCAAGGTGGGCCTTTCAAGAACTGAGTCCGCCGAGCTGGTGGAAACCATCATCGACGAGATCTGCAACGCCATCGTCCGCGGCGAGACGGTGAAGCTCTCCTCCTTCGCTACCTTCCAGGTCCGGTCGAAGAACGAGCGGATTGGCCGCAATCCGAAGACGGGCGAGGAAGTTCCGATCTCTCCGCGCCGGGTGATGACCTTCAAGGCCTCCAATGTCCTCAAGCAGCGTATCCTGCGCGCCCATAACATGCGAAAGCTGAAGCAGAAGCCGCCAGTGCCGGCCGCCTGAGCAATTCAGCTGTTCAAATCCTCCACGCCTGCTTGAAATCCGCCCCATAGAGGGCTGAAATGTCGACGATTCGTGACTTGCGGCAATTGACGGCACGTCACGGATTGTGCGCGGGTATCATGCTCGCTTGTGGGAGATTGACGTGGACAAAAGCCCGGACGCTTTCCGCACCATTAGCGAGGTCGCCGATGATCTCGACCTGCCGCAGCATGTGCTGCGGTTCTGGGAGACGCGCTTCCCGCAGATCAAGCCGATGAAGAGAGGCGGCGGGCGCCGCTATTACCGGCCGGAAGACGTCGACCTGCTGAAGGGCATCCGACACCTGCTCTATGATCATGGCTACACGATCAAGGGTGTACAGAAACTCCTGAAGACCAACGGCAACAAGTTCGTTTCCGCCATCGCCTCCGGTGATCTTGCGGCGATGGATGCCATCGTTGCCGCCAGCAACGACAAGCATGTCGAGCCCAAGGTCGGCAGTTCGGAGGAGGATCAGCTTGTCGGCCGGCCGAAGGCCAAGCCGAGCGGCCGTTTCTTCGGCTTCGGAGCGGCCGGTGAGGGCGACATGCCCGAGGTTGCGATCGGCAAGGCGAGCATCGCCAAGGAAGACCGGGCGCTGCTGCAGGAGGCGCTTTTCGACCTGCTGGAGTGCAAGCGCCTGCTTGACCAGGTGCGCTGAGGGTTCGCAGTCCTCCGGCGCTTTTTCGCTTCCCTCGCACGAAAATGTGCTCGTTCACCTCTGGTTCAGGCGCTTTGCAGGACCATTTCCTCTGGAAGGGACAAGAAAAGAGGTGAGGAAACATGAAAAAGCTCGCAGTCATTTTCGTTTCGCTGGTCACGGCCGTGTCCGGCATCACGCCTGCGCAGGCATTTCCCTCGGCCCCCACCGTCAAGGTTGAGGTGGCCAAGGATGTCCAGCAGGTCAGGCATCGCGGTCACCGGCACAGGCACTGGCGCGGACATCGCTCCTATGGTCCTCGCTACTACGGCCACAGGCACTACCGGCACCGCCACGGCAATGCTGGCGCGATCATCGGTGGCCTTGCCGCAGGCGCCATCATCGGCGGCGCACTGGCGGCACAGCAGCCGCGCTACTACCGCGGCGGCAATGCGCATGTGCAGTGGTGCCACGCGCGTTACCGCTCCTACAGGGCCTATGACAACACCTTCCAGCCCTACAACGGCCCGCGCCGGCAGTGCCGCTCGCCCTATTGACGACGCGGTAAAATGGCCAAGAAAGGCCTGAAGATCGGCGGCCGGGCATCCTGCCCCGCCGCCGATGTAAATCTTCGTAAACAAAGTCTTCCTAGACTGGGAACTGGTGGGGTCGATGCGCCGTTGTGGCGACTGAGACGGAGGGAAGACATGATCTGGAAGATTTTGACGGAAGTGCTGTCGGGCGATAACCAGCTGGCCACCGGGACATATGCGGACGGCTTCTACCACGTGCTGGCTAGAAGAGATCTTGTCCACGAACGCGACCGCAATTTCCGAGAGTCTTACGGTCGCGACTATTCGATCGGCCGCAAGCTCGACACGGCTCCACAGCTCCTTGCCTGACATCGGCGTCTGCTGACAGAAGATCCCGCCGCGATTTTTCGCTTGCGCCCGTCCTGCCGAATGACTAGGGAAATCCTGCTCGAAAGAGCGTGACGGAATGTAGCGCAGCCAGGTAGCGCACTTGACTGGGGGTCAAGGGGTCGTGGGTTCGAATCCCGCCATTCCGAGATTTTCGACAGGTAGTCCGCAAGGCAATCCCTATCTCTGAACGCCAGCTCCGACTGCGAGCTGGCGTTTTTGATTCTGAGGTTCACAGCCGCGGGAGACCGTCCCATCACCCCAGAGCGCAGAAAAAGCCGCCGGGGTTTGATCCAGATTAAGCAAATACATTCAAATAACCCTATCCTTCCCTGATCGGTCGATGCCCTTTGGCCACGAAATTGGAGAACTGGATAGTGATAGAGACGCTGATAGACCGGATAGGCACGTCGGATCTTTTGCTCCTGGGAGGAATCTCGGTGGGCTTCCTGTTCGGCGCTTTCGCGCAGCAGAGCCGTTTCTGCCTGCGCTCGGCCGTCACCGAGTTTCGTCGCCGCGAGCCGGGCAACAAGCTTGCGGTCTGGCTGTTCACCTTCTCGGTGGCTCTTGCCGGCGTCCAGGTGGCGATCATGGCCGGATGGCTGGATGTCTCCCAATCACGGATGATCGCCGCGACGGGCAGTATGTCGGGAGCGGCGATCGGCGGCATCCTGTTCGGGATCGGCATGATCTGCGCGCGTGGTTGCGCCACGCGGCTTCTGGTGCTGTCGGCGACCGGCAACCTGCGTGCGCTCCTGGCGGGACTGGTCTTCGCCGTGGCGGCACAATCGGCCTATAACGGGCTGCTGGCGCCGCTGCGGGCGGAACTCTCGGGCTGGTGGTTGGTCGAGGGCGGCTCCAACCGCGAAATCCTGTCCCTGCTCGGTGGCGGCAATCGCCTCGGCCTCGTGATTGGGCTGGCCTGGCTCGGTGCGGGCCTGGCCGTGGCTCTCTACAGCAAGGTGAGCCGGCGCGTCCTGTTCGCGGCGGTCGGTGCCGGGCTCGCCATCCCCGCTGGCTGGATCTTCACCTATTCGGTCTCCCAGGCATCGTTCGACCTCGTCTCGGTGGAATCGCTCACCTTCTCGGGACCCTCGGCCGAGCTCCTGATGTTGACCGTTGCGCCTTACGACAAGGCCCTCGACTTCGGGATCGGCATCATGCCCGGCGTGTTCCTCGGCTCGTTCACGGCCGCCTTCCTGACGGGCGAACTGAAGATCCAGGGTTTCGACAGCGGCCACACCATGCCGCGCTACATCATCGGTGCGGTTCTCATGGGGTTCGGCGCGATGCTGGCCGGGGGCTGCGCAGTTGGTGCCGGCGTCACCGGCGGGTCGATACTGGCCGTCACCGCATGGACGACGCTGATCGGGATGTGGATCGGCGCCATGGTCACTGACTGGGCCTTCGTCCGTTTCTGGGAAGAGCCCGAAGGATCGGTCTCCAGCATGGAACTGCGGCCGTCCTCCTGACGCCTCTCTGGCCTACGGGAACATATCTCTCCCGCCGCCTGTTGTTTCCTGTCATGGAGTGCGCCATGGCGGCACGCGTCACGAGACGGATGATGAAAGGAGACGAGCGTGGAGAGGCGACAGGAGATCGGGCATCAGGACCTTCTTGAGCGGCAGGCTCAGATTGCAAAGACACTGGGGGTCTCCAGTGATTTCGCCGCTGCGGCCGAAGCTGAACGCCGTATTGCCTTTCTCGCGGATTACCTGAAGCACAATGCGCTCCGCACGCTCGTATTGGGGATCAGCGGAGGCGTGGACTCCCTTGCTGCGGGCTTGCTTGCTCAACGGGCGGTCGAGCGGCTGCGAAAGGGTGGATCGGAAGCCGAGTTTATTGCTGTCCGCCTCCCTTACGGGATCCAGGCAGATGAAGCGGACGCCCGGAAGTGTCTGGAGGTCATCGGCCCCGACCGTATCGTCACGATCGACATCCGGCCGGCGACCGACGCGATGATGGAGGAGGTCATGCGCGACGCGGCAGATCTGCTGGAGGGTGAGCGCTTTCACTTCCATCTCGGCAATATCAAAGCCCGCCAGCGAATGATCGCGCAATACGCGCTCGCCGGCGCCTCACGCGGCATCGTCATCGGCACGGATCATGCTGCCGAGGCACTCATGGGGTTCTACACGAAGTTCGGTGATGGCGCCGCCGACATCCTGCCGCTCGCAGGCCTCAACAAGCGGCGCGTTCGCGCGGTCGCGCGCCATCTCGGCGCTCCCGACGATCTCGTCGAGAAGGTACCGACCGCCGATCTCGAATCAGATGCGCCATTGAAGCCGGACGAGGCGGTCTATGGCGTCACCTATGAAGAGATCGACGACTTTCTTGAGGGCAAGCAGATCTCGGACGGATCGCTGCGGAAGATACTCACCAGCCACCAGGTCTCTGCCCACAAGCGGGAACTGCCGGTAGTCCCGTGACCACCGGCAGCAGTTAGCGCCGGACTACCTCCGCAGGCCGAGGAAGAATCCCAGGATGGCGGCAATGCCGACTGCCTTCCACGGGCGCTCCCGGATGCGAAGCTCGACGTCATCCAGAGCATCCTGGGCGCGCGCCTTGGCGACGCGCGTCGTGCCGGATGCCAGTGTCGTCACCGTTTCCCGCAGCCGTGCAACTTCCGCCTTCAGCGCATGGAGCTCCCCAGGATAAACCTGCGTGTCCTCTTCATCCGCCTTTTCGCGCGTGGACTGCAAGGCTTCTTCCACGAGCGGGAACTCGTCGTTCAAAGCATCGGAACGCGCCGACTGCCTGCTGCCTGATGCAATCCCGGCACGGCCGGCAACTGTCGTGTCGGTGGCTGCGACGGGATCCGAGGCTGGGAAGGTATCCTCCAATCCTTCGTCAAGCTGGCTCTTGCCTTCGCCCGTACGCTGCCGGGCGCGCTCCTTCTTGATCGAGCGTACTGCGGGAGACTCGTCGTCCTGTGCCATGTCTGTTCCTTCCGTTTTTCCGTGAAGAAATTCCCAAGCCCTCCCGAAGTTCCACGGTCCGCGACAGAGGAGCCTTCCGCTGCGGCGGTGGGCCCTAGGCCCATGCAGGTTGCCTTTGGCGCTTCGCCCGGGGGCGCGGAGGAGCAGGTGCAGAGTCCCGGGCCGAACTGCTATATAACTGTCACAAAACTGTAATGGGGCACCTATAGAGGGGAGCCGACGCCGAAGCGTCAATCCGAATTCTTAGGGAGAATTTCCATGAAGAAGTACCTTGGAAGCTGCGCGGTCGTCGCACTCATGCTGGCTACCACGGGCGCTGCTGCTGCACGCGATCAGATCCAGATCGCCGGCTCCTCGACCGTCCTGCCCTATGCCTCGATCGTTGCCGAAGCCTTCGGCGAAAACTTCGACCATCCGACCCCCGTCGTCGAATCCGGTGGCTCCGGCGCCGGCCGCAAGAAGCTCTGCGAAGGCGTGGGCGAGAACACCATCGACATCGCGAACTCCTCTTCGCGCATCAAGCAGTCGGACATCGACCTGTGCGCCCAGAACGGCGTGACCGAAATCCAGGAAGTCCGCATCGGCTACGACGGTATCGTCTTCGCTTCCGACATCAACGGTGCGGAATATGCCTTCACCCCGGCCGACTGGCACAATGCCCTGGCTGCCAAGGTCCTGAAGGACGGCCAGCTGGTCGATAACCCCTACAAGAACTGGAACGAGATCCGCGCCGACCTGCCGGCACAGCCGATCCTCGCCTTCATCCCGGGCACCAAGCACGGCACCCGTGAAGTCTTCGACGAAAAGGTCCTCGTCGACGGCTGCAAGGAGAACGGTGCCGAGGAAGCCCACAAGGCTGCCGGTGCTGAAGATGCGGCCAAGGCTTGTATGCAGCTCCGCACCGACGGTGTCTCCGTCGATATCGACGGCGACTACACCGAGACCCTGTCGCGCATCGATGCCAACAAGAACGGCATCGGCGTGTTCGGCCTGTCCTTCTACCAGAACAACACCGACAAGCTTCGCGTCGCGACCATGAGCGGTATCGAGCCGTCGGTCGAGACCATCGCTTCCGGCGAGTATCCGGTATCGCGTCCGCTGTTCTTCTACGTGAAGAATGCCCACCTCGATGTCATTCCCGGCCTTCAGGAATATGTCGAGTTCTTCGTATCGGACGACATGGCCGGCCCGAATGGTCCGCTGGCACAGTACGGTCTCGTCTCTGATCCGGAGCTTGCCAAGACCCAGGAAGCGGTTAAGAACCGCACCCCGATGGCTGCGCTGAACTGATCAGCGCCTTCTGGCGGCGCAATGAATGCGCCGCCAGTGCTCCTTCGATCGAGGATCTCGGCTAGATGAACGTTGGTAGCATTATCCTTGTCGTCCTCGTGCTGGCGGCAATCGGCTATGTCCTCGGCAGGCGCCGTGCGCTGGCCACATCAACGGCAAGTGGTGTCCGGCTACACTCGCTTCCCGGCTACTACGGCCAGACGGTTGCTCTCTTCGTTGCCGTGCCCGCCCTTGTTGTTCTGGCTGCCTGGCTGTTCGTCCAGCCGATCGTGATCGAAAGCCGCGTCGACGGCATGATCCCCGACAGCGTGATCCCACAGGGTGGTGCGCGCAGCCTGGTCATGGCGGATGTGCGGCAGATCGCCGGTGGCCTCGACGCGGTTCTCCAGCGCAATGCGCTGAACGAGGAAGCGCTCGTCAACGGAGAGGTCGACTTTTCCAATATCCGCGCACGGCTCGCAGAGGTCGGTGTCGCAATCGGCAGCGACGCTCCACGGGAGGTGTTCGAGGCGGCCGTGAGCTACCGGCAGAGCGCCGGGTACGGCAACATCGCCATGACACTTGTGGTGCTTGGGCTGGCTCTTGGGCTGGGAGCCTGGTCGATGTTGCGCATCCGGCCGAAGATGCGGGCGCGCAATGTCAGCGAGAACTTCGTTCTTACCCTGCTGATCGGCTCTTCGATGATCGCCATCCTGACGACGGCGGGCATTGTCTTTTCACTGGTGTTCGAGACCATCAACTTCTTCAAGATGTACCCGGCATCGGAGTTCTTCTTCTCCACCGTCTGGAACCCGCAATTCCGGGGAGGGTCAGAACTCGGCATCCTGCCGCTGCTCTGGGGAACTCTCTATATCTCGCTGGTGGCGCTCCTCGTCGCCGTGCCGATCGGGCTGATGATAGCGATCTACCTTGCCGATTACGCCGGATCTCGCCTGCGAAGCTTCGCCAAGCCGGCGATCGAGATCCTTGCCGGCATCCCGACCATCGTCTACGGCCTCTTTGCGCTTATTACGGTTGGACCGTTCCTTCGCGACTGGATCGCCCAACCCCTCGGACTCGGAAACTCCTCGTCGTCCGTCCTGACTGCCGGCCTGGTCATGGGCGTCATGATCATCCCGTTCGTGAGCTCGCTTTCTGACGACATCATCAATGCCGTACCCCAGGCGATGCGCGACGGTTCCTACGCCCTGGGTGCGACCCAGTCAGAGACCATCAAGCAGGTGATTCTTCCCGCCGCACTTCCGGGCATCGTCGGCGCCATTCTCCTGGCCGCCAGCCGGGCGATCGGCGAGACGATGATCGTGGTGCTCGGCGCCGGTGCCGCGGCGAGGCTCGATCTCAATCCCTTCGAGGCGATGACGACCGTCACCGTCAAGATCGTCAGCCAGCTGACCGGCGACACCGAGTTTGCGAGCCCGGAAACCCTGGTCGCCTTCGCGCTCGGCCTTACCCTTTTCGTGATCACACTCGGGCTCAACGTGCTGGCCCTCTATGTCGTGCGCAAATATCGGGAGCAGTACGAATGACCGACGCTATCGCCGCGACGACCGGCCAGGTCAAACCCGCAGTCAGCGCCAGGACGCGCCGCCGCAAGGCAGCCGAAAACCGGTTTCGGCGCCTTGGCCTGCTTGCCGTCATCCTCGGGGTTCTCGCGCTCGTCGGACTGCTGACCTCCATCCTGACAAACGGATTGTCGTCCTTCCGGCAGACCTACATCACGATGGAGATCTACCTCGACCCGGGCATACTCGACAAGCAGGGCAATCGCGAGCCTGCCGAGATCGCCAAGGTCACCACCTTCGGCTATGCGCCGCTGATCAAGGCTTCTCTCGCGAAGGCGATGGTTGACAAGGGCTTTGACAGCACGATGGAGGCGGATGCGGCCGCCGAGCTGATCTCGAAGGAGGCGCCTGCGATCCTTAGACGTTATGTGCTCGCGGATCCTTCCCGCATCGGCGAGACGGTCGAGTTCGACATGCTCGCATCCGGACGCATCGACGGCTACTACAAGGGCCGGGTGACGATGGCGAGTGCGGAGCTTGACCGCAACACGTCCCCGGAACAATTGCGCCTTGCCGACGAGTTGAAGCAGGCAGGGATCCTGACGACCCGCTTCAACTGGGACTTCTTCACGGCACCAGACGCGTCGGACACCCGGCCCGAGGCCGCCGGCCTTGGAGTCGCGATACTCGGCTCGGCTTACATGATGCTGATCGTCCTCGTCCTTTCACTGCCGATCGGCGTGGCGGCTTCGATCTATCTTGAAGAATTTGCGCCGAAAAACCGCTTCACCGATCTGATCGAGGTAAACATTGCCAATCTTGCGGCCGTACCCTCGATCGTCTTTGGTATTCTGGGGCTTGCCGCCTTCATCAACTTCGTCGGGCTGCCGCAATCGGCGCCGATCGTCGGCGGGCTGGTGCTGACGCTGATGACGCTGCCGACCATCATCATCGCCACCCGGGCTGCCCTGAAGGCTGTCCCTCCGTCGATACGCGATGCTGCGCTGGGCGTCGGTGCATCCAAGATGCAGTCTGTATTCCACCACGTCCTGCCGCTGGCCATGCCCGGTATCCTCACCGGCACGATCATTGGACTCGCCCAGGCGCTCGGTGAGACGGCACCGCTGCTTTTGATCGGCATGGTCGCCTTCGTGCGCGAATATCCCGCGGGACCTCCGGAAGGATTTTTCGATCCCGCTTCGGCTCTGCCTGTCCAGGTCTACAACTGGACGCAGCGCGGCGACCCTGCTTTTGTGGAGCGCGCATCCGGTGCGATCATCGTCCTGCTGGTATTCCTGCTCGTCATGAACCTTGTCGCAGTCATACTGCGTCGCCGCTTCGAGCGCCGGTGGTAATGGAGAACAGAGCGATGAACATCCTGTCGGAAGCCGCCACTGAAAAAGCCTTGGTAAAGAAGATGAACGAGATCGACTACAAGATGATTGGCCAGGACGTCTCCGTCTACTACGGCGACAAACGGGCGCTGTTCGACGTCAACCTCGGCGTGCGCAAGAACACCGTCACCGCTCTGATTGGACCCTCCGGCTGCGGCAAGTCGACCTTCCTGCGCTGCCTGAATCGCATGAACGACACGATCGCGAATGCCCGTGTGACCGGCAAGATCACGCTGGACGGCCAGGACATTCAGGACCCGGACATTGATGTCGTGGAACTGCGTGCGCGCGTCGGCATGGTCTTCCAGAAGCCCAACCCGTTTCCGAAGTCCATCTTCGAGAATGTCGCCTACGGGCCCCGCATCCATGGTCTTGCCCGTTCGAAAGCCGATCTTGATCAGATCGTCGAAAGCAGCCTCCAGAAGGCAGGCCTCTGGAACGAGGTGAAGGATCGCCTTCACGAGGCCGGGACGGGTCTTTCGGGCGGGCAGCAGCAGCGCCTGTGCATCGCCCGTGCGGTTGCCGTGTCGCCGGAAGTCATCCTCATGGACGAGCCCTGTTCGGCACTCGACCCGATCGCCACCGCAAGGGTGGAGGAACTGATTCACGAACTGCGGGCGAACTATTCGATCGTCATCGTCACCCATTCCATGCAGCAGGCCGCCCGCGTGTCGCAGCGCACCGCAATGTTCCATCTTGGCCATCTCGTCGAAGAGGATGACACGGACAAGATGTTCACCAACCCGAACGACCAGCGCACACAGGACTACATCATGGGTCGCTTCGGCTGATCCGCGGTGGACCGCGCGCTACCAAGACACTGAGGAACTGGATCATGCCATCATCCCACATCACGTCGGCTTTCGACGAGGAGTTGAAATACCTGGCCCGCCGGATTTCCGAGATGGGCGGCCTTGCCGAGCAGATGTGCGGCGACGCGGTTCGCGCCTTGGTCAATTCCGATACCGCACTTGCCCAGAAGGTGATTTCCGACGATGTGATCCTGGATCACGCGGAACGCGAGATCGGCGAGAAGGCCATCGTGACGATCGCCAAGCGCCAGCCCATGGCGGCCGACCTCCGCGAGGTAATCGGATCGCTTCGCATCGCGGCTGACCTGGAGCGGGTAGGGGACCTCGGCAAGAATACTGCCAAGCGGGTGATCGCGGTCCAGGAAACGGGCATCCCGCGCAACCTTGCACGTGGCATCGAGCATCTGTCGGAACTGGCGCTGGTCCAGCTCAAGGAAGTGCTCGACGTCTATGTCACGCGCTCGGCTGAGAAGGCGGAAGCCATCCGCGAGCGCGACGAGGAAATCGACGCCATGTACACCTCGCTGTTCCGCGAGCTCCTCACCTACATGATGGAGGATCCGCGCAACATCACGAGCTGCACCCATCTGCTCTTCTGCGCCAAGAACATCGAGCGCATCGGCGACCATGCCACGAACATCGCAGAGACGATCTACTACATGGCGACCGGCTCGCAGCCGGAGGGTGAGCGGCCAAAGGATGACCGGTCCAACACGCTGAGCGCCGTCCTGAGCGACGACTAGGATCGCGGAGCCTTTTCATGCAGCCAAAGATCACCGTCGTAGAGGACGAGGAGGCCCTCAGCGTCCTTCTCCGCTACAACCTCGAGGCCGAAGGCTACGAGGTTGAAACCATCGTCAAGGGGGACGAGGCCGAACTGCGCCTCCAGGAGCGCGTTCCGGACCTCCTCATTCTTGACTGGATGCTGCCCGGCGTATCCGGGATCGAGCTTTGCCGTCGCCTGCGCCAGCGCCGCGAGACCGAGCGCCTGCCGATCATCATGCTGACGGCGCGCGGTGAGGAGAGCGAGCGGGTTCGCGGCCTGGCGACCGGCGCCGACGACTATGTGGTCAAACCGTTCTCGACGCCCGAACTGATGGCTCGCGTCAGGGCGATGCTCCGGCGTGCCAAGCCCGAGGTATTATCAACCGTGCTCCGTTGCGGCGATATCGAGCTCGACCGTGAAACCCATCGCGTTCACCGCAAGAGCCGGGAGGTGCGGTTGGGTCCGACCGAATTCCGCTTGCTGGAATTCCTGATGTCGGCACCGGGACGCGTCTACTCTCGGGCGCAGCTGCTCGATGGCGTCTGGGGCCATGACATCTATGTCGACGAGCGTACGGTGGACGTCCATGTCGGCCGGCTGCGCAAGGCCCTCAACTTCTCCAACATGCCCGATGTAATCCGCACGGTCCGCGGCGCCGGCTACTCCCTAGAGGGCTAGGCGCCCGACATCCCGGAACGCGATCCGAAGACCTCAGAGCAGCGGCCCGCAGTGCGGCTGCTCTTCTCGTTTTGGGGCGCGCCAGCATTTCGAGGGGAGGGTGATAACCGAGGACAGGAGTGGCAGGAAAAGAGCCGCGACCGTTCCCGGCGCGGTTCTGGAGTTTTCATAAACCGAAGCCGGTCGGAGGCTCGGATTGCTCGGTCGTAAAGGCCTCCGTCACCTCTCCCTGCCGATCAGCCGGGAGCGCAATGCGTTCGAGATCCCGTCGAAGAGGAAGATGACGATGAGAATGAGCAGCACCATGTAGGCGACGTTCTCCCAGTCGGAATTGGTGCGCATCGCCTCCCACAGCTTGAGGCCGATGCCGCCGGCTCCCACCGCACCGATGATCGTCGCGGATCGGGTATTGGACTCCCAGAAGTAGAGCGCCTGTGAGGCAAAGACCGGCATGACCTGCGGCAGGACGCCGTAGCGCTGGACGGTGACCGGCGGTGCGCCTACCGAGCGGACGCCTTCGCGCTGCTTGTCGTCAATGTTCTCCAGCGCCTCGGCATAGAGCTTGCCGAGCGTTCCGGTGTCGGTGAAGAAGATGGCAGAGATGCCGGCGAGCGGCCCCGGGCCGAAGGCACGTGTGAAGAACAGCGCCCAGATCAGCATGTCGACCGAACGGAGGAAGTCGAACAGGCGCTTCGTCAGCTGGTTCGCCGGCCGGTTGCGGAAGATGTTGCGGGCGGCGATGAAGGAGAGGGGAAAGGCGACGATCATGGCGAACAACGTGCCGATGAAGGCCATGACGATGGTCTGCAGGAGCTTCGTCCAGACGTCGAGATGCTGCCAGGACGGGTTGTGGAGGATGTCGCTCCAGGCGAGCGACAGGTTGGACCTAGCCGGGTCGATCCGCTCGCCGGTAAAGATCAGCGAGACAATCTCGCCCGACGACTTGCCGAAGAAGGCGGAATTTGTATCGAAGAGGAAGTTCTCCCAGCCGAGGAAGCGCTTGCGGATGCGAACGCGGTCGTCGCTGACGTCAACCCATCCGGAGAAGCCGAAAAACGCCGTCACCCGCCCCCCAATCGATCGCTGTTCCACCCATTCCGGAAGCGGGCCCTGGACGTGGACTTCCTCTGCGTCCCGATCGAGCAGCAGCGTCACCGTTTCGCCGCCGCGCGTGAGGACGACACGGTCCGGCTGGACATCAATGGTGTGGGAGGAGCCCATGCGGACGACGGCTTCGGTCACGATCTCCTCGGTTCGTGTCTCGACAGTAGGCGCCGCCGGTGCGGCCGGCTGCTGGGCGGGTGCGGGCGCCATGAAGCTGAAGCTCGATGTGGCCTGGCCCGATTGGGAGGGAGCGGCCGCCGGCATCTCGACCCTGCGCGTTACCGTCTCGCGTTTCGCCTCGAGCCAGTCCGGATTGGGGTTCGGGCCAATCGGATCGAAGCGCGGATAGGTGATCTGCATGGATCCGTCGGAGGCGATGTCGATGTCGGGCCGGATTTCGTAGGAGACCCAGTCGGCGAGGTAGTTTCCTGCAAGGCCCCAGTTCGCGCCGCCGACCACCTTGCCGACAGCGAAGAACCACCAGGCGAAGATGAAGTAGAGAATGGCCGCCGATGCGATGATCGGGATGCGGAAGCGCTGCCAGATAGAGCGGTGCAGGAGCTCGGGATGGCGCGCCGCCAACGCGTCCATTTCGGCTGTGTTGAGAACGGTCATGGCAGCCTCGCTCAGATTGTCTGGAATGCCTGGTCGCCGACCAGCCTGCGACGCAGCCATGCGGAAAACTGGTCTACGGCGATGATGGTCAGGAGAAGGAGCAGGACGATCGCCAGGGTCTTGGCTTCATGCCCCTGGCCGATGGAAAGGCGCAGCAGCTCACCGATTCCGCCGCCACCGACCGCACCGATGATTGTGGAGGCCCGCACGTTGATCTCCAGGCGCAGCAGGAAATTGCTCATGAAGTTCGGCATGACCTGCGGGACCATCCCGAACCAGGACCGCTCCAGCCAATTGGCGCCGACGGCCTTCAGACCCTCGTCCGGCTTCATGTCGGCGTTCTCGATCACCTCGAAGAACATTTTTCCGAGGGCGCCGATCGTGTGGATGGAGACAGCGATAAGTGCCGGAACTGGCCCGAGCGAGAAAATGGCCAGAAAGAAGCCCGCAATGACGACTTCCGGGAAAGCTCGAAGCAGCTCCATCAGTCGACGAATTGGCCCTCGTATCCACGCGTTTGGCGTCATGTTCTTTGCCGCAAGGAAGGACAGCATGAAGCCGAAGATCAAGCCGATGCCTGTGGCTGCAATCGCGATGTTCAGTGTCACGAGCATCTGATGAACGTATTCCGGCAGGTAGATGCTCTCCGTCAGGTAGAGCCGGCCCTCGGGATAGTTGTACTTCAGGCTTCCGTCTTCATAAGGAGAGGGCAGGTCGAACAGGGCGCGCCAGATCTCCCAGCCGTCCCTCGGGATGAGGTCGCCGATGAAGTCGAAGAGATGTGGCAGGCGATCGAAGAACTTGCCGGCAGTGGTCTCGTTGGCGAACCATAGCGAGCCGGATACGGCGAGGAGCAGCAGTATGCCGGATGTGACGGTATAGAAACGGCGCTGCCCTGCGAGTTGCTGCCAGTGGCGCTCGACGAGAACCCCGCTGTCGCTGAGTGTCGGCTTCATGACGGAAGTCGGCATCATGCTTTCCTGACTGTTGTGGGGTAGGGAAAAGGCCGCCGAACGCAAAGTTCAGCGACCTCGGTATGATCTGCGGATCAGCCGCCGATGGTCGCCCTGCGGGCATCGATGATCGGCTTGTAGAAGTCGACGTTGACCTCTGCGAAGCCCGTGAAATCGCCGCCCTGGATGGCGGAGAAGCAGGCAGGATCGCTCTTCGGCAGAGCCAGCATGAAGTCCTTGAACTTCGCCTTCATGTCCTCGTTCATCGAGGTGCGGACGACGACCGGACCGTTCGGGATTAGCGGCGACTTCCACAGTTCGACGAGGTCGTCCATGTTGAGGATGCCCTTGTCGACCATCTTGCGCAGGTTGCCGGACGTGTAGCCATCCTTGAAGTCGCCGACACCCGAGCCGAAGGTCGTGCCGGCATCGAAAGTGCCCTTCAGCACTTCAAGGACGAGATTTTCGTGGCCGCCGCCGAAACCGGTCTCGGCAACCACTTCCTTTACCGGCTTTCCGCCAAGGGCTTCGGGCAGGGTAACGGTGGGAATCAGGAACCCGGAGGTGGAGTCCGGATCCGCAAAACCAAGCTTCTTGCCCTGGATGTCCTCGACCTTGGTCATGCCGGAATCCTTCCGTGCGACCATGATCGAGTGGTAGCCCATCGAGCCGTCGGTCTGCACTGTTGTGAGGATCGGCTCGACGGCTTCCGGGTTCTCCAGGTAGATCTTCGCGTAGCCCGAGGCTCCGAGTTCCGCGTAGTCGAGCGTGCCGCCGAGAAGGCCCTGGATCGTGCCGTCATAGTCTGCGGCGGGGAACAGCGATACCTTTTCGACACCGATGGCGGCAGGCAGCTTGTCGACCATGCACTGGAAGTTGCGCAGGCGATCGGCCTCGTTTTCACCGCCGATGATGCCGATGCGGAATTCCTTCAGGTCCTCGGCCATGGCATGGCCGCTGAGAGCGGCGACGGCCGCGGTGGCGAGCAGAATTTTCTTCAGCATGGAATTTCTCCTGTCTTGTCCGGTCCCCCGGAGCGGCGTTGCATGAAGTGCCCTTGACGCGGGCGTTACGATCGGGGCGGGTCAGGCGCTGGCGGCAGCCAGGGCACCGATGCCTTCGGATGGTCGGGCGGCGGCTGCGGCGGCCGCAGGAATGTTGATGCTTGTGGACGTCATCGTCTCGTCGATACCGGCGCCGTGCCGATCGGAACCGTAGATTTCCTGGACAGCGTCCGCGGTCAGTTCGTGCGGAGCGCCGTCGAAGACCACGCGTCCACCGGCCATCCCGATGATGCGCTCGCAATAGGCGCGCGCCGTATCGAGCGTGTGGAGGTTGGTGATGACGGTGATGCCCTCGCGCTCGTTGATGTCGCGTAGCGCGTCCATGACAATCTTCGCGTTGAGCGGGTCGAGCGAGGCGATGGGTTCGTCGGCCAGCACCAGCCGTGGGGCTTGCATCAGCGCGCGGGCGATCGCGACGCGTTGCTGCTGGCCGCCCGACAGTGTGCCGGCCCGCTGCAGCGCCGTCTGTTCGATCCCGAGTCGTTCCAGGGCGGCGATTGCCATGATGCGCTCTTCGCGGGTGAAGAGGTTGAGCACGCTCATAGCCGTGGAACGGTGGTTGAGCCGCCCGAGCAGGACATTGGTCAGGACGTCGAGCCGCGGCACGAGATTGAACTGTTGGAAGATCATCGCGCAGTCGCGCTGCCAGCGGCGAAGCTCGGCTCCCCGGAGGGCAGAGATTTCCAGCTCGCCGAAGTGGATTGTACCGGATGAGGCGTCGGTGAGCCTGTTCATCATCCGCAGCAGGGTGGACTTGCCTGCACCCGAGCGGCCGATGATCCCGACCATCTGGCCCTGCGGAATGTCCAGGGTGACGGCATCAACTGCCGTGCGGGTGCCAAATATCCGAGTGAGGTTCGTCAGTCGCATCCTGTGCCCCCTGTTTCTAGCTGAGGGGTCACTAGCCGCGCTTCATGAAGTGCTCATGTCACGTTGATGTAGGTTTTGTGAAAAGGCTAAAGAGGCCGTGGCGGTCCCGATGGGACGTCCGCGGCCTCTGGTATTGTGACTAGGTCGAGTTGAAGTATGTGGTCTGTCAGAGCTCCGGGCAGCCGCGCTCGTTGGCGAAGACCATCCGCTCGGGACCGCGACGCGTCATGCCCTGGACGGTGAGCGTCCGTCGGGTGATCCTCGTCACTTCGGCACGGCGCAAGCCGGCATCGCGAGCGATGGAGAGGGCGAGGCGGGGGCTGCATTCGTCGCGGCGCCGGTCGCGATCCCGATCCCGATTGCGGTCCCGGATGACGGGCCGGACACCGTCAGGTCCGATCCGCAATTCCAGATCCTGTGCAGAGGCAATCTGCGCGGTTGTGGTGACGGCACCGAATGTCAGAGCGAGGGCAACGCCCATATTGGCAAGGGTCTTAAGCATTTGTTTCTCCGCTGGCGAGGGGCCGCCGTTGATGACGCCACCAACGCGATTGTGAACGATAGGTTCCGTGCATCTGCAAGGGTAATTGTGAGGAATGGCTATGGCAGGCGAAGGGATGGGTTACATCCCGTTTTTTCAGCGAAACCGGGGCGTCCGCGAAGCGTTCATGAGCAGTTCCTGCTCGGAAGCGAAGGGGCCGAGGAGCTTCAGCAGACGTGCTTCCTCTGTCCGGTCAAGACGGTAGCGTTTCGCAAATTCGCTCACACTCCAGACCTTGCGGAGACCCTTCTGTTCGAACTGCTCCAAGTCGATCCGCTCACTCATCTCAACCCCCAGAACGCGACATTTCGCCTGTAACGCGGGACCGGGCTGGAAGTTCCGGAAGAAGATGAAGAAAAAGACGCGGACTGCGGAGTAGCGCTAGCCGTCGTTGGCGGAACTCAGGTTCTGGGGACGGATGCCCTCGTCTGTCGCGCGCTGGCGCAACCGGACCCCAGGTCCGGCGCCGGGATTGTCCTCGCCGGCCGCAAGGAAGACGACGCCCTTGGCCTCAAGGGTGAGGCGAAGTCGTTCGACGACCGCCGGGTCGACCGCCGTCGATGTCTCTGCCTCGTTGAGCGCCTCCATGGAAAGTCCGGTTGCGGCGGCCAGTTCTTCTATGGAGAGGCCGGCGATGGCGCGACCGGCGCGAATTTGTGTTCCTGTCAGCATGGCTGGAAATCTGGCGCGGTAACTGGGCAAGTCAAGCGCCCCGCAAGGGGTTGGTCGAGGGGAGGCGTCGTAGATGGCGTTGCTCGAGAGCAATGCAGCCCCAGACGATGCCGAGAAGGAGGTAGAAGTGTCGCCAGTGATCGGTGTCGATGACATTGCCGATCAGGGTATGTCCCAGGATCATAACCCAGCCAATCATCAGATAGGGCTGCCAGGGACGGTCACGCAGGAGATGCCGGAAGCCAACCGCCAGCGTCCAGCAGATGAGGGTGACATAGGAAACGAAGCCGAGCCACCCGTAGGTCGTCAGCGACTTGAGCCAGATATTATGCTCGTCCTCTCCGAACATCCGACCAAGCTCCATCGGTCCCAGGCCCAACGGCCGCTCCATTGCGAGGAGGAAGCCGATCTTGTGGCGCTCGAAGCGGCCGAGGCGGGCGCCGTCATATTCCTGCACGAGACGGGCGCGGTTGCTGAAAAGGTCGGAAACCCGGTCGAACTGCAGGGCGATGATGACGGCGACCGCCAGCAGGACGATCGCCGCGATGCTGAGCGCGAGGATCTTCAGCCGGAATGCTCCCGTGCGTTCCTTGAGCAGCATGAGGAAGACGAGCATGAGGCTGGAAAAGAGCAGTAATCCCCAGGCTGCACGGGAGAAGGAGAGGAAGACGCCCATGACCAGCACCAGCAGTCCGGCGATGAGGAGGGGTGCCTGCACCAGTCTGCCGGTCAGGAGACGGTGCAGGAGGTAGAGGATCGGGGCGACGAGGTAGGGGCCAAAGACGTTGGGGTCTTCGAAGGCGCCCATGGCGCGATCATAACGGGTAAAAATGCCGGCGCCGGGAAAGGCATGGAAGTAACCCAGGATCCCGAGCGTGCCGGTGATAAGGGCAGCTGCAACCCAAGCCTTGAAGATGATCTGGAGCCGTTGCGGACGTTGCTCGATTACCGCGGCATAGAGCACGGTGGTGAGCGCGAGAAAGGTGGAAACGGCGATATAGATCGGGCCACCGGCCATGTCCGGCATGACAAGCAGCGACAGCATTCCGCCGACGTTGAAGACGAGGAGCAGCGCGAGCGGTATTGCGACGGTTCTGGAGATGGTCAGCCCGAGCAGGAACCAGACGACGATCTGCCCGGCCATGAGCAGTTCGTAAGGCGCCGGCTCCGACATCACGAAGCCGGAGAGGAAGACACCGACCGCGATGGCGGCCGATCCTGCAAGGGCTGCAATTGCCCGCCCCGGTGCCGCGACGCGGCTATCGGCCGGTACCGCGCTCAATAGGCATTCTCCGCCTTCAGGAGCCGGATGGGCGTCAGGAAGAGGATCTTGAGGTCGAGCAGCAGCGACCAGTTCTCGATGTAGTGCAGATCATAGGAGGTCCGCATCCGGATCTTGTCGTCGCTGTCGAGTTCGCCGCGCAGGCCATTGATCTGCGCCCAGCCGGTGACGCCCGGCTTCACTCTGTGGCGGGCAAAGTAGCTCTCGACGACGTCTACATAGCGGCGCTCCCCGGTCTGTGCGTAGACCGAATGGGGCCGCGGCCCGACCAGCGACAGGTCGCCGCGCAGGACGTTGTACAACTGCGGCAGTTCGTCGATCGACGACTTTCGCAGGAAGCGCCCAACGGGCGTCACCCGCGGATCGTCCTTGGTGACCGCCCGCTTGGCCGTCGGGTCCGCCTGTTCCGTGTACATGGAACGAAACTTGAGCACGTCGATGACTTCGTTGTTGAAGCCATGGCGCTTCTGCACGAAGAGGATGGGTCCCTTCGACGTCGCCTTCACGGCGATTGCTGCGCCGAGCATGATGGGCCAGGCGAGCGCAAGCGCAAGCAGGGCAAAGACGATGTCGAACGCCCGCTTGGCCACGGAGTCCCAGGCTCGGATGGGCTTGTCGAGTATGTCGAACATCGGCACCACACCCACATGGGAGTAGGAGCGGGGCCTGAAACGCAGCTGATTGGCATGTGCCGCCAGCCGGATGTCGACGGGCAGGACCCAGAGCTTGCGCAGGAGCTGCAGGATGCGCGCCTCGGCAGTGGCGGGCAGCGCGATGATCAGCATGTCGACATGGGCGAGCCGGGCGAACTCCACCAGTTCTGCAAAGGTGCCGAGCTTGGGATAGCCTGCAATGACGGCCGGTGAGCGTACTGATCCCCGATCGTCGAAGACGCCGCAGATGCGGATGTCGTTGTCGGATTGCTGCTCCAGCGCCCGTACGAGCTGCTTGGCGGGCTCGCCGCCTCCGACGATGACGGCGCGTCGTTCCATGATGCCGTTGCGTGCCCAGTGCTGGATGCCGAACGCGATGAGTTGGCGTTCGATCAGAAGAAACAGGGTTCCGGCGGCAAGCCAGAGGAGGTAATCGCCGGCCGCGAGACTCTGTCCTTCGACCAGATAAAGGCCTCCGGCGGAGGCGAGGATGCCGAGGGCGGCGGCCGCAGCCACCCGGCCGCGACTGCGCCGTGCGCTTCGCAGCATCGGGATGTGGTAGGTGTCGGCCAACTGCAGCAGCAGCACCGTCAATGCGGAGCCCAGTGACAGGACCGCGATCCGCCCCAGCGGAGCGGCGGCGGACAGTAATACGGCCGCCAGCAGGTTGATGGCCAGAAGAGAGGTAAATTCGAGAAGTCGGATCTGGCCGATCAGAAGGGTCGGAGAGTAGTTCTCGTCGCGGTACTGGCCAGCAATTCGCCGGGCGAGCGGATTGAGCACCGACGGCTCGTCGCTTTCGTCGGTTGCAGAAGTGGCATCCGTTTCGGGTTCGGCGATCCTGCGGCGCAGGGATGCGGCGTCGAAACGCTCCTTTCCGCCCAGTTCGTTCATGGCACTGGTTCTCCTGCAGCGCATGCGCATGCGCGCGCGGCGCCGGGTTCCGTCATCGTCCGGACTAGCAGAAAGTTGCTAAGAAACGCTTTAGGATGTCGTGGCGGAGCTCGGAGGTGCTGCGAGTTCCCCGTAAAGGCTAAGCATCTGGCTCGCCATCGCGGATGTCGAGAAGGCGGAGCGAAAGGCTTCGGGTCTCGGCATCACCCGATCCCGCCAGGCTCCGTCGGACATGGCGTCGGCCATGATACGTGACAGATCGGCGGCGTCACCGGGCACTGAAAGCGCCTCGCTGTCGCTACCGAGGATTTCCGGTATGCCGCCCACTCGCGACGCGATCACCGGCTTGCCAGCCGCCAGCGCCTCGATGACGATATAGGGCATGGCTTCGGCGCGCGAGGGAACGACGACGATATGAGCCATGGCGAAGGCCTCGCGCGCAGGCATGGCAGGCAGCATCCGCAGCCGCCGCGAAAGCCCGCGCTCGGCGATCAGGGTCATGTAGCGATCATGATCGGGACCATCCCCGACGACCAGGCCTGACAAGGGGCGCCCGATGAGGCGTTCGGCGCGTGCGAAGGCGTCGATGAAGACATCCGGTCCCTTCAGGTCGCGGAGCATGCCGATGTAGAGGAAATCGGCTGCATCGGCCCTAGGCGTAATGGGCTCGAACTCGCTGTCCCTGACGCCGTTGAGGATTACCCGGAACGGCACGCGCGGCGCGTCGATCTTGTCCTGATACGTCCTTCGCTCGTAGTCGCAGACAAAGACAAGGGCGTCCGTGAAGTGCTCCTGCAGGCGTTCCAACCGGGTGACGATTTTTCCGGAAAGCTGGCCGGGATCGAAATGGAGGCTACCTCCATGCGGCGAGTAGAGCCGTGTCACCGGGAGCTGGTTGAGCTTCAGGGCGGAGCCGATCAGACGGGCCATTGCGCCGCCCTTGGCTCCGTGGCCATGCAGGATGTCGGGCTGCAGGCTCCGGATGTGCCGGTAGGCACGGTAGAGCGCCGGAATGTCGGAGGGCGAGATCGCCCGGCGCATGGGGATGCGAGTCAGGCCAAGCGCCAGATGCGGCTTGACCGCATCAAACATGCGCTCCTCATGGGCGCCGCCAGTCGAGCTGTCGCAGAGAATGCCCACCGCATGCCCCGCAGCGTGGTGCTCCTCCACGAGATCGCGAACATGGCGGAAGATGCCGCCGACCGGAGACCGGAAGCAGTGCAGAATCCGCAATGACCGCGATTGTTCCATGACGGCTCAGAAGAGCCGCTCGCGGACGTGGATTGTGTCACCGGCGAGCACCGGGCTCGATACCTCGGTTCGACCCGTAAATACGCGTCCGTTGATCTTGCGCGTCACGTCCACGTCCCGCTGGTTCCCACGCGGGGTGAAGCCGCCGGCAATGGCGATGGCATTCTGCGCCGTCATGCCCGGCACGTAGGAATACTGGCCGGGACGGCCGACTTCGCCCATCACGAATACGGGGCGATAGCGATCCACTTCGATCGTTACGTCCGGTTCGCGCAGGTAGCCCTGCTTCAGGCGAGTCGCAATGGCTCCCTCAAGGGCCGGAAGCGTCTCGCCTCGCGCCGCGACCTGGCCTATCAGTGGGAAGGCAATGTAGCCGGCCTGGTCGACCGTGTAGGTGTTGGAGAGGCCGGGCTGTTCGAAGACGGTGATCCGTAACCGGTCGCCACTGTCGAGGCGGTAGGGCTGCACCGCTGCCTGGTCGAACGACTTCGGCGCAGGCTGGGAGGTGGAGCAGGCCGCAAGCGCCGTGGCAATCGAGACCAGGGCGACTGTCGTGAGGCTTTTTCGACTGGCGAATGACATTCGCGGCATGCTCCGGCTGCGCAGATGGATGCCCTTTTATCGGTCGAACATGGTTAACGCCCGGTAAAGGCAGATGCGGTTGCCCTTGTCCCGCCGTCCATTAACCCTCGCGTTACCATGGTGGTTTACCATTGCGCCCGTTGACGAGGTTGGAGCTTCGATATGTCGGGCGTGATGGGCAACGATCAGGATGCAGATATCGACCTGGGACGGCTCTTCTCTGCCGTGTGGCAGCGCAGGGGCCGGTTGCTTGCCGCCACTGCACTGGCGGCAGGACTCGCATTCGTTGGAACGACGATGATGGCGCCGAGCTTCCGCGGCGAGGCGCGGATCCTGATCGAATCCCGATCCCCGAACCTCAGCGCCGGCCAGGCGCCCGCGTCCGGCAATGACCCGGTCCTCGATACACTCAACATCACGAGCCAGGCGGAGGTCCTGCAGTCGAGCGACCTGATCAAGCAGGTTGCGCGCGATCTGCGCCTGCACGAGATCGCCGAATTCGATCCGGATGGACACTCGCTGTTCCCCGGTCCTTTCGTCCTGCTCGGGCTGGCGCAGGACCCCTTATCGGTCGCTCCCGAGGAACGCGTCGTCCGCGAGTTCCGGGAGAAGCTGAAGGTCTATCCGATCGAGAACTCGCGCATCATCGCGATCGAGTTCTCATCGCATGATCCGAAGCTCGCCGCGGCCATTCCCAACAAGATGGCGCAAGTCTACCTGGCGCTCGAAAGCGGCGCCAAGCTGGACACGCAGTCCGACACAGCCAAATGGCTCGAGCCGGAAATCGCGGCGCTGACGGAGAAGGTACGCGAAGCCGAGCGCAAGGTTGCCGACTACCGATCCGAAGCCGGCCTCTTCCAGACTGGCCAGAGCGGCAGTTTTGCGGCCCAGCAACTCAACGATATTTCCAACGAGCTCGCGCGGGTGCGGGGAGAGCGGGCCAATGCCGAGGCACGGGCGCAGAACGTGCGTGCGGCGCTGGAGGCAGGTCGTGCATCGGACACGTTGACGGATGTCGTGGGTTCCCAGGTGATCCAGCGATTGAAGGAGACCGAGGCGAACCTCCAGGCACAGATATCTGATCAGTCGACCGTGCTCCTGGAAAACCACCCCCGTCTCAAGGGGCTGCGGGCACAGCTTCAGGGAATCCGCCGACAGATCGAGGCGGAGACGCAGAAGATCCTGGCCAGCCTGGATTATGAGGCAGAGGTCTCCCGCTTGCGTGAGACACAGCTTATCCAGCAGCTGAACACCATCAAGGCAGACTCTGCCCGCACCGGCGAGGACGAGGTGGGGCTTCGCGCGTTGGAACGGGAGGCGGCGGCGCAGCGGCAACTGCTGGAGACCTACCTTGCCCGCTACCGCGAGGCCGCGTCGCGGCAGGAACCCGGCGCGGCGCCCGCCGATGCCCGCATCGTTTCCACCGCCATCGAGCCTCAGGAACCCTACTTCCCCAAGGTCGTGCCGATCGTGATCGTCCTATCACTCGCGACGCTCGTGCTGGGCGCCATCGCCGCCATGCTCGGCGAACTGTTCTCGGGCAGGGCGCTGCGGCCTTCGCAGGCTTCTGCTGGCATCGAACCAGAGATGCGGGACGAGGGTGACGAACATCTCGTCCATCGGATGCAGGCGGATGCCGCCGCGGAGTTCGACCAGATCCATGCGAGGTTGCAGAACGAGCAGCCTGTGCCGACAGAAGAACCGACCGAAGTCGATCCAGCCGTGCCTGGGCCGGATGCTGAGGATGCGGACGAAGCCTTCAATATCGAGACGGTGGCGAATTACCTGACGCGCTACGACGTCTCGGTTGCACTTGCTGTGTCACCGGAAGGCGACAAGGGGTCCACCGCCACGGTGATGCTGGCACGGGACATTTCCGATCGCGGCAAGACCGTGGTGCTGATCGACATGACGGGCTCGGCTTGCCCGAGCCGGCTGATGGGAGCCGGAACATTGCCGGGTGTCACTGACCTGTTGTGCGGGCAAGCAGCGTTCGGCGAGGCCATTCATCGTGACCGCCTTTCTGACGCGCATATCGTGCCACAGGGCAATGCCGATGCCGTGGCTGCCATGCGCGGCATCGACCGCCTGTCCATGATCATCGACGCACTTGCCGATGCCTATGACCATGTGCTGGTCGAATGCGGGGCAGCCGATGTCGAGGGGGTGTCGCGCCTGAGCCGTGGGCGCGATACCGAAATCATTTTCTCCATCGCCGATGCCCACAGTGAAAGCTTTTCCGCAACGCTGGACGGTTACCGGAATGCCGGTTACGATAATCTCCTGGTCATGGCGTCCGATGCTACCGTCCCAAGCGGGCGCCGCGCGGCGTGAAGTAAAGCGGTCCTATCGAACCAGCCGGGAGCGCAGGCGTTGCGCCCACGAATAGAGGACGGCATTCCTCTTGATCGCCCTTTTCAGGCCGCCGATAGCTGCAAGGGTTGGCCGAATCAGGCGACCCTTCCATGACAGCGGCAGGAGAACGTCGTACAGGATCGTCTCCTGCGTGCACCAACTGCGCTTGTATGGCTGGTCTCCCAGGCCGAAGTCGAACACTGCCGCACCTTCCCCGCAGGCCTGCTCGATCATCAGCCAGAAGAGAAGCTCACCCGGACTTGCGTCCGGGCAAAGCTTGTCGTCGATGGAACCGAACTGGCAAAGGACGTGGTCTCCCTTGCGGGACAATCCGCTGATGGCGACGATGCTACGCTCCTCGTCTGCCAGCCGCAGTGCATGCAGTTTCAGGGGATAGCCAGGGGTTCCGACGGATCTGTCGATCAGGTCATGGAAGAAGCGACGGACCTGTGGCGGACGAAAGACGTCAGGCAGGCCGGCGGCCGCCAGCCGTTCCGACTTCTGATCGAAGAAGAGATCGAGCAGGGCGTGCTGTTCACTCGCCTCGTCCGGGCAGTAGTGCTGGAAACCGCCGAGGGCTTCGAGCCGCCGGCACTGTTGCCTGTACCGCTTGCGTCGGGTTTTCGCGTTCAACTGCGCGATCGTTTCGTCCATGCTTGCCTTGAGGGGGAGCTGGAAGGAACGGTCTGGGTGTTCGGATGTCATCCAAGCGTGAAACGGACTTTTCGCCCCCGCAAGTGAAAGGGGCATCGTATCGAGAACGAGGAGATCGGCCTGCGGCGCCAGAGCCTTGCGCAGAGCCTCGACCAGTCGGCTCGAAGCCTTGGGATCGAGCGGCAGGAAGTCTGCGCTGGTCGGGCTGCTGTTGACATTGTTGAACCTCTCGCCCGGAAACCGCGCGGTACGCAGTCCGTATTCGGTTCTCAGCTCGAGCGGCAGCAGCATGACGGTTCGCCCTTCGGCGCGACCACGAACAATCAGCGGCGTCCGCTGCTCCGCCTGCCACCACGCACAACACCAGTCGAAACCCTGGTGAAGCGAATTATGCGGTAGCCGTGCAAGTTCCCGCCATTCCGCTTCCACCACTTCCGGGGCATCCAGGATATCGAACGTCAGGGAATAGACGTCGAATGGCGCAGGCGGTCCGGCGGCCGACGCCTTCTGAACATGGCCCTGGGCCTGGAGGTTCTGACGCAACATCTCGTCACCCGATTTGATGGATGCGATGATAGTCTGCCTCACTTGCAGCAGAGTTTACGAGGCTTCCAGGGCCAAGGAACTTTGCTGGGTGTGGTTAACTTCCGCCGAACGCGTCGTCAGTCGTTCTTCCTGACCGGGCCTGCCATCCACTTGATGATGAGCATCGCCGGCAGGATCCACAACAGGCCGGAAAACAGGAAGTAGAGCAGGTGGACCCACCAGGGGTAGTTGGCGAGCGTCAAGGTAGCGATCGTTGTCGCAACGAGGGCGTAGATGATCACCAGGAAGATGATCAGGATCGTTCCGATGAAACTCCGCAGCCTTGGCGGCATGATCTTCTCTCCTGAGGTCGGCGCATGGCACGCCCGCGACGGCATGCCGCAAAGCACCGGGGCTTGTTTTGCATGGGTGCATGGGGCAAATCAACGGCTTTGATCGAGGCGTTTTTGACTGCCTTGCCATTCCCTGGAGCGATGATGTCAGCGGCCGACGTAACAGCAGTGGAAGTCCATGGACGAACGCAGAAGCGCGACCGCGACCGCAAGATGGTGCGCATCTGGCTCGGCGTCGTAATCTTCACGCTGCTCTGTCTCGTCATCGTCGGTGGCGCGACGCGGCTGACGGGTTCCGGCCTCTCCATCACCGAGTGGAAGCCGATCCATGGGGTCGTCCCACCGCTATCCGTCGAGGAGTGGCAGGAGGAATTCGAGCTCTACAAGCGCATTCCGCAATATCAGGAAATCAACAAGGGGATGTCGCTCGACGAGTTCAAGACGATCTTCTGGTGGGAGTGGGCGCACCGGTTCCTTGCGCGCGGGATCGGCCTGATCTTCGCCCTGCCGCTTGCCTTCTTCTGGCTGACGGGGCGGGTCGAGCCTCGTATTCGTCGGCCGCTGGTGGGGCTTCTGGCGCTTGGGGGCTTCCAGGGCTTCATCGGCTGGTGGATGGTGTCGTCGGGGCTGAGTAAGCTCACAAGCGTTTCGCAGTACCGTCTGGCGGTCCATCTCACCATCGCCTGCCTGATCTTCGCCGCCTGCGTCTGGATCATGAGAGGACTGGCGCCGCACAGCGACGATCGCGCGCCCGCTGGGCGCGGCAAGGCCGGAGCCATAGCGGTTGCCGTGCTCTGCATCATCCAGATCTATCTCGGTGCCCTGGTTGCCGGACTGGATGCCGGACTTACCTACAACACCTGGCCTCTGATGGATGGCGCTCTCGTCCCGGGCGGGCTGTTTATCCAGGAGCCCTGGTGGATCAATCTGTTCGAAAATCCCAAGACCGTGCAGTTCGTCCATCGTGTGGGCGCCTACACGCTGCTTCTGGTCGCTCTCTGGCACATGGTGACGATGCTGGCGGATGCGCCCCGTACGACCCACGCGCGTCGTTCCGTGGTACTACTCGGCCTGATCCTGCTCCAGGCGGTGGTCGGTATCATGACCCTGCTGACGCAGGTCCACCTCCATACGGCGCTGCTGCACCAGGGCATGGCGTTCATCGTACTTGGCTTTGCAGTCGCTCACTGGCGGGGCTTCCTTGGAGAGTATCCGCGCGAGGTGAGGGTGGAAGTGCGGAACTGAAGCTGAAAGGCCGCGGAAGCGGCCTTTTTTCGAATTCCGTTCGGCAGGGGTCACGCAGAGAGCATGATGTCCATGTTCTGGACCGCCGCACCCGAGGCGCCCTTGCCAAGATTGTCGAGCACGGCCACCAGGTTGACGTGATCGCCACCGGTGCTGCCGAAGACGAAAAGCTTCATCGTATCCTGGCCGGCCAGTTCCTCGGCGTCGATGCGGGAGATCGACTTCATCTCCTCCAGTCCCACCACCTCGACAACGTCCTGGCCGGAATAGTGGGCGACCAGAGCCTTGTGGATGCTCTCCCGCGTGAAGCCGTTCTTGAGATCCTCCAGGAAGAGGGGGACCTGGACGATCATTCCCTGCGGGAAACGTCCGACGGATGGCGAGAATACAGGTGCCCGGTCAAGCATGCCGTGCACGGTCATTTCCGGCACATGCTTGTGCTTCAGGTTGAGGCCGTAGAGGAAGTGGTTGGCGGTAATGGCATCCTCGCGGCTTGCATCCTCCATCTGGGCGATCATCTGCTTGCCGCCGCCGGTATAACCGGACACCGCATTGACAGTGACCGGGTAGCCGTCGGGGATGATGCCGGAGGCCCGCAGCGGCCGGATCAACCCGATAGCGCCGGTAGGGTAGCAGCCCGGGTTGGCGACGAAGCGTGCATCCCGGATCTTCGCCGCCTGGGCCTTGTCCATTTCGGCGAAACCATAGGCCCAGGCCGGATCAACCCGATAGGCGGTCGAGGTGTCGATCACCCGCACATGATTGTTGCCGGAGAGCATGCCGATCGCTTCGCGCGAAGCATCATCGGGCAGGCAGAGGATAGCGATGTCGGCGCTGTTCAGCAGGTCCTCGCGCATCGCCGCATTGCGCCGCTCAGCTTCCGGAATCGATAGAAGCTCCACGTCGCGGCGGGCAGCCAGGCGCGTGCGGATCTGCAGGCCTGTTGTGCCGTGTTCGCCGTCGATGAAGATCTTCGCCATCTTGTCAGTCCTGTCTGTTCAGTAGCCCTGGGGCCAAATACTGTGCGCGCTTCCGCCGGCTGTTTCAACGCCCTTCGGCAAGCCGCTCGGCCCGAAGCCCGAGCATATACATGGCGACCGTTGCCCCAGCAATGGCGGTGACATCGGCGTGGTCATAGGCAGGCGCAACTTCCACGACGTCGGCTCCGCGGATATCGAGCCCCTGCAACTTGCGCAGCACCGACAGCACCTTCGCGCTTGACGGCCCGCCTGCGACCGGTGTTCCGGTGCCGGGAGCGAAGGCAGGATCGAAGCAATCGATATCAAAGGTGAGGTAGGCCGGTGCGTCCTGCGTATGCCCTAGGATGGTCTCGGCGATCTCGCCTGCCGTCATTTCTTCCACCTCATGACCGTAGAGGATGCGGATGCCGCAATCTTCCGGCGCATGGGTGCGTATGCCAATCTGGATCGAGCGGCTGGTATCGATCAGGCCTTCCCGGGCGGCTCGGGCAACGAAGGAGCCGTGGTCTATACGGCGGTTGTCGTCGAACCAGGTGTCCTGATGGGCGTCGAACTGGACGAGCGCCAGCGGCCCATGCCGCGCGACATGCGCCTTCAGGAGCGGCCAGGTGATGTAGTGGTCGCCGCCGAGGGTGAGCAGGAAGGCACCTTTGGCAATCAGCGCCGCGGCCTCGCGCTCGATCGTCGCGGGTGTTTCGTGGTGGTTACCGTAGTCGAGCAGGCAATCCCCATAATCCACCACCGCCATCTCTGCGAAGAGGTCGCGGTCGAAAGGATATTGCGGGTCGTTGTCGAAGATCGCGGAGGCGCGCCGGATCGCCTGCGGTCCGAAGCGGGCGCCGGGTCGGTTGGATGTGGCAGCGTCGAAGGGGATGCCCCAGACGACCACATCTGCGCCGCTGACGTTCTTGCTGAACCTTCGGCGCATGAAGGAGAGAGCGCCGGCATAGGTCGGGTCGGTCGCGGCGGACGTCAGGCCCGTTGCGGTGAAGGCGTGGTCGATGGTCTTTCCGGGCATGACGCGCGAACCTGATTGAGCGTGTTTGAGCGGAGTCTTGAACGACAGATGCCAAAAGAAAAGGCGGAGCCGAAGCCCCGCCTTGTCTGCATTCCGAAGTCCGGCAGCGATTAACGCTTGGAGAACTGGAACGAACGACGGGCCTTTGCCTTGCCGTACTTCTTGCGCTCGACGACGCGCGAGTCGCGGGTCAGGAAGCCACCCTTCTTGAGAACCGAGCGCAGGCCCGGCTCAAAATAGGTCAGCGCCTTGGAGATGCCGTGACGGACAGCACCGGCCTGGCCGGAAAGACCGCCGCCAGCAACCGTTGCTATGATGTCGAACTGGCCGCCGCGGTTCGAGGCGACGATCGGCTGCTGCAGGATCATCTGCAGGACCGGACGCGCGAAGTAAGCGGAGTAGTCCTTGCCGTTGATGACGATCTTGCCGGAGCCGGCCTTCACCCAGACGCGGGCGACCGCGTTCTTGCGCTTGCCGGTCGCATAGGAGCGGCCCTGCGCGTCGACCTTGCGGACGTGAACCGGAGCCTGGCTTTCGGCCGCCGGAGCGAGATCCTTCAGAGAGGAGAGATCGGCCATTATCAGGCGCTCCTTACGTTCTTCTTGTTCAGCGATGCCACGTCGAGAGCGACAGGCTGCTGTGCTTCGTGGGGATGGTTGGAACCGGCATAGACGCGCAGGTTCTTCATCTGGCGACGGCCGAGCGGGCCGCGCGGGATCATGCGCTCGACAGCCTTCTCGACGACGCGCTCCGGGAAGCGGCCTTCGATAATGGCGCGTGCAGTGCGCTCCTTGATGCCGCCGGGGTAGCCGGTGTGCCAATAGTACTTCTTGTCGGTGTACTTCTTGCCGGTCAGGACGACCTTCTCGGCATTGATGACGATGACGTTGTCGCCGTCGTCAACATGGGGGGTGTACGTGGCCTTGTGCTTGCCGCGCAGGCGGTTGGCGACGATGGTGGCGAGGCGACCGACGACGAGCCCTTCGGCGTCGATGATCACCCACTTCTTCTCCACCTCTGCAGGCTTCTGAACGAAAGTAGACATTGTGTATCTTTCCGCTGGATCCCCATGCTCGAAAGCGGGGACGTTTCTTGTTGCTTGAATTCGGCGGCGAGGCGCCAAAAAGAATGCCGACCGGTGAGGGTCAGCAATCTGCAGTGCTTATACCGGTGGCCGTTTTTACCGTCAAGAATGCATGGTCTGACGGCGCAAAAAATTAAGAAGAAAAATCAAGCTGTTATCCATGTGGTTTTTGGATACCACAATCTATCGAGGCGGGATGGAGTAGGTGGCGGTCGCCTGGCAGACCGGCTCTTCCGCTTTTCCTTGCGTCACTACGGTATCGATGACCGCCAGCCGCTTACCGAGCTTCAGCACGCGGCAGTCGCAAAAGAGCGGGGCCAGCTTCGGCTTTCGCAGGAAGTTGATGTTGAGGCTGGTGGTGACCGCGAGGGCCACAGGACCCACATGTGCAAGGATTGCCGCGTAGGCGGCCACGTCCGCCAACATGAACATGGCGGGGCCCGAAATTGTCGCACCCGGTCGCAGATGACGGTCCGCCGGATCGAAACGCATGGTCAGGCCCGCGGGACGGACATCCGTGATCTCGAGCACGCGGCCATCCATGTGAATCTGTGGAAACTCCCGGTCCAGAAAATCGTGAATCTCATCCAATGTCATGACCGGCTGCATGCACTACCCCGCCTGTTCGTGGTTCAAAGCACTTCTAGCAGCGATTGCCGAACTGGCCAGTCTCTCGTTTCGAGCACAGGCGATTTCCGTGGAGGGGATGTATCGGGCGATATCGACCCTAAATCTAGATCGAGATGAACGAGCCCTGGAGGAACCGATGAACCACGACAATTATGATCCGGCCTACATCACCGACATCCTCAAGACGACGAAGACGGTCGCGCTGCTCGGCGCGTCACCCAACCCGGACCGGCCGAGCAACAGCGTCATGCGGTTCCTGCTGTCGAAGGGCTACCGCGTGTTTCCTGTCAATCCCGGGCAGGCCGGCAAGGAGATCCACGGGCAGAAGGTCTATGGCAAGCTTGCCGACATTCCGGAACCGGTCGACATGGTGGATGTCTTCCGCGCCGCCGAATACCTGGACGGCGTCGTCGAGGAGGCGCTCGCCCTGCCGCAGAAGCCTAAGGTGATCTGGGGGCAGTTGAGCGTGCGGGACGACGACGCCGCAGCCAAGGCGGAGTCCGCCGGTGTGAAGGTCGTCATGGACCGGTGCCCGGCGATCGAGTATCCCCGGCTGATGGGCTGACGCCTCAGGCGATCAGCAGATCCGGCTCCGCGCGCATGCCGTTCAGGTGTTCGGCATTGCCGCAATAGTGGATATATTCCTGATCGGCAGCGTGACGAGCCAGGTCCCTTCGGCAGCGGTCCTTTGACGTGCAGGCGGAACAGGTGATCTGCATGTCGCGGAACTGGAAGGCATGCGCATGGGCTGCCTCGTCCGGGTCGATGTTGAGAGCCGTCATCAGTGCGATCATCTCATCGGCCGCGTGGGGTCCCGCCTTTGCCAGTTGCAGCAACTGATCTGGCGTCACGCAGCAATCTCGGGCGATTTCTCGCAGGGCCTGGTCATCCAGGCTGCCGATGACGTCGCCTTCGACCGTGGCCTCCCAAGCCTTTGCGCACCAGTTCAGCAGGCGCGAGGCAATCGTCCCGGATGAATGTGGTACCGTTTGCATGACGGACTCCTCTCTTCTTTTTTAAAGGCTAGCGCCACGGGACGGAATTTCCTTGATCGGGATCAACCAAAACGCTTTGTTGTGGCCCGATGAATTCCGCAGGAGGAGGACGACATGACCACGCAGAATCCGGGCTTCGCAACGCTGGCCGTTCACGCGGGCGCCCAACCCGACCCGACCACCGGGGCCAGGGCGACGCCCATCTACCAGACGACCTCCTTCGTCTTTAATGATGCGGATCATGCGGCGGCTCTCTTCGGCCTGCAGCAGTTCGGCAATATCTACACCCGCATCATGAATCCGACGCAGGCGGTCCTGGAGGAGCGCGTTGCGGCCCTGGAAGGCGGTACAGCGGCACTCGCAGTGGCGTCCGGACATGCGGCGCAGATGCTCGTCTTCCACACGATCATGAAGCCGGGCGACAACTTCATTGCTGCCCGCAAGCTCTATGGCGGCTCGATCAACCAGTTCGGCCATGCATTTAAGAACTTCGGATGGGAGGTGCGCTGGGCCGATCCTGCTGATCCGGAGAGCTTTGCGAGCCTGGTCGACGAGCGCACCAAGGGCGTCTTCATCGAAAGCCTCGCCAATCCGGGCGGTACCTTCGTCGATATTGCGGCCATCGCCGATGTCGCGCACCGCCACGGCTTGCCGCTGATCGTCGACAACACGATGGCCAGCCCCTATCTCCTTCGTCCGCTGGAGCACGGCGCGGATCTCGTCATCCACTCGCTCACTAAATTCCTTGGCGGCCACGGCAATTCAATGGGCGGCATCATCGTCGATGGCGGCACCTTCGATTGGTCCGCTTCCGGCAAATATCCGATGCTCTCGGAGCCGCGGCCGGAATATGCTGGGGTCGTGCTGCACCAGACTTTTGGCAATATCGCCTTCGCGATCGCCTGCCGGGTGCTGGGCCTTCGCGACCTCGGCGCGGCGATTTCGCCCTTCAACGCCTTCTTGATCCTGACCGGTATAGAGACGCTTCCGCTGCGCATGCAGCGCCATTGCGACAATGCCTTGGCGGTCGCCAAATGGCTGAAGGGGCACGACAAGGTCGCGTGGGTGAACTATGCCGGTCTGGAGGACGATCCCAACAACGCCCTTCAGCGTCGCTATTCGCCAAAGGGTGCGGGTGCCGTGTTCACCTTCGGGCTAAGGGGGGGCTACGACGCGGGCAAGGCCTTCGTGGAGGGCCTGCAGATGTTCTCCCATCTCGCCAACATCGGAGACACCCGCTCGCTCGTCATCCATCCGGCCTCGACCACGCACCGCCAGCTTTCGGAAGAACAGCAGGTCGCCGCAGGCGCCGGGCCGGACGTGGTGCGCCTGTCGATCGGAATCGAGGACCAGTCGGATATCATTGCCGACCTCGAGCAGTCGCTCGCGAAGATCTGAGCGCCATGTCCGCCGCGCTCCGCTTCGACCTGTCTTCGATCAAGCCGGAGGAGGGCGCTCCGGCGCCCGACCGGCTGATCTCGGGTGATCCGAGGTTCCGGACCTGGAATTTCGAGGAGGCGGAGGGCGGCCTCTATGCCGGCGTATGGGAATCGACGCCGGGCAAATGGCGGATAGTCTACGAGGAGTGGGAGTACTTCCACATCCTCGAGGGGTATTCGGTCGTTACGGAGGAGGGAGGCGAAGCCTTCCACCTCCGGGCGGGCGATCGCCTCGTTCTCAGACCCGGCTTCAAGGGAACCTGGGAAGTCGTTGAAACGACTCGCAAGGACTATGTGATCAGGCTCTGATCACCAGGCCAGATCAAGCCGCTCCAGGCCGTGGAAGTGATAGACATCCTTCACGCGCGGGGTCTCGGCCATCCGGATGCCGGGAAGGCGGCGGAAGAGGATCGGCAGCACCGTATTGAGCTCCAGCCGGGCGAGCGGCGCACCGATGCAGAAATGGATGCCGGCGCCGAAGGAGAGGTTGGGAGCCTCCTGCCGCTCCGGGTTGAAGACCAGCGGCTCGGCGAACTTGTTCGGATCGAGATTGGCGGCGGCGAGAATGAGGCTCACCTTGTCCCCGCGCTTAAGGACAACGCCGTCGACCTCGACGTCCTCCAGAGCCCAGCGCTGGAAGATGTGGACGGGAGCGCAGATACGCAGCGTTTCCTCGACCGTCCGCTCCGTCACCGCCTCGTCACGAAACATCTCCGCAGGTGGAAGGCCGCTCTTCAGGATGACGCGTACGGAATTTCCGATCTGGTGGACGGTTGCCTCGTGGCCGGCATTGAGGAGGACGATCGTGGTGGAGACCAACTCGTCCTCGCTCAGATATTGCCCCTTGTGCTCCGTATGGATCATGTGGCTCAGCAGATCGTCGCGCGGGGCGTTCCGGCGCTCTGCAATCAGCGTCTTCACGTAGTCGGCGAATTCCCGCGCCGAGCGGTCGGCGGCAAGCTCGTCCTCGCGGGTCCGCTTGAACATGTACATGCCGACATAGTCGTGGCTCCATTTGAGGAGCTGCGGACCCATCTCGTCGGGAATGCCGATCATCCGCGCGATCATTGTCACGGGAATGATGTCCGCGAAGGAGGAAAGTAGTTCAGCCCTTCCGTCCTTCTCGAAGCTGTCGATCAGTTGCTCCGCCAGTGCGGCGATCTCCGACCGCAGCCGTTCGATGTGACGCGACACGAAGGCCCGGTTCACCAGCGTCCGGAGCCGCGGATGCTCCGGGGGCTCGATCTCCAGCAACGAATGACGCTCGGCAAGGTCGAAGTTCGCCAGATGCGGCTGCGGTTCCGGCAGCCCCAGGTCCTCGCGGCTGGCAATGTGGAGTATCTGCCGTCCGAACCGACGGTCGCGGAGCAGTGCGTTGACGTGGTCATAGCCGGTAAAGAACCACTGCCTCTGCTCCTCCCAATAGAAGGTCGGGCAGTGCTGGTGAAGCGCGGCATAGACACGGTTCGGGTCGCCGTAGAAGGCAGGGTCCCGCCCATTGAGCGAGACACGGCGGGTGGCGGGATCGATGTGGAGGAAGGAGGGTATATCGGTCATGGCCAGAGGCCTACCGCAATCTCTCAACCTCCGAAAGAGCCTCCGACTACTCCCCGAGTGCCACGCCCTCGCGCCTCGGGTCGGCACTACCGGCAAGACCGTCGGGCGTCAGCTCAATCACGTGGAGACCGGAGGTCATGTCGCCGAGCTTCACCTCGTAGCCCAGTGTCTTGAGCGGCCCGGCGAGATCTTCCGCCCAGGTGCCGGCCTCCAGGTCGTAGGTACCGAAGCGGTTGACGAGATGCGGCATGGCGACGATCTCCTCGACCGGCATCTGCCAGTCGATGTAGGCAATGAGCGCCTGGGCCACATAGCCGATGATCTGGCTGCCGCCGGGCGAGCCGATTGCGAGAAGTGGCTTGCCGTCCTTCATCACGATCGTCGGCGACATGGACGAGCGCGGCCGTTTCCCAGGCTCCACACGGTTGGCGACCGGTACTCCGGCATCGTGGGTCTTGAAGGAGAAGTCGGTCAGCTCATTGTTGAGCAGGAAGCCCTTGGTCATCAGCCGCGAGCCGAAGCCATTCTCGATCGTGGTCGTCATGGAGACGACGTTGCCGTCCGCGTCGACGATGGAAAAATGGCTGGTCGAAGGCAGTTCGATCGCTTCCCCATCGCTAAAGAGAAGCGCGTGATCCCATTCCGGCTCCCCGGCCTTGACGGCATCTGGAGCAAGCGCCTTGTCGGCGTCCAGCAGGGATGCTCGTTCCGCCAGATACTCCTTCGAAAGCAGGCCCTTGATCGGCGCCGACACGAAATCGGTATCGGCCAGGTAGCGCTCGCGATCGGCGAAGGCGAGCCGCTGTGCGTCGCCGATCACCCGCCAGCTTTCCGGGTTGCGCGGCCCAAGGTTGCGGAGGTCGAAGTTCTCCAGAACGCCCAGCATCTGCCCTATGGCGACGCCGCCCGAGGAGGGCGGTCCCATGCCGCAGATGTCGAGCGCTCTGTAGGTGATGCAGACGGCCTCGCGCTCCTTGATGCGATAGTTTGCCAGATCCGAGAGCGAGAGGACGCCGGGGTTGCCCGTCGCCTCCCTTACCGTCTTGACGATTGCTTCGGCAATGGCGCCCTCGTAGAAGGCTTCTGCGCCGCCTGCGGCGATCGCCCTCAATGTCTCAGCATAGGGCTCGTTCTTCAGGACACTACCGACCTTCAGCGGTGCGCCGGCCTCGTCGAAGAAGTAGCTCGTGGTGCTCTCATGGGTCTTCAGCTTGTCGCCTTCGGCTGCGACGAGCGAGGCCAGGCGGGGGGAGACCTCGAACCCCTCGGAGGCCAGTTTGATGGCCGGGTCGAGCAGCCCGGACCACTCGGAGGTGCCAAGCCGCGAATGAACCTCGTGCATCAGCTTGACTGTGCCCGGTGTGCCCACGGACCGTCCACCGACCACGGCCTCCATGAATTTCAGCGGCTGTCCTTGATCGTCCAGGAAGAGCTTCGGTGTCGCCTCCATCGGGGCCGTCTCTCGCCCGTCGAACGTGATGATCTTGCCGGATGATGCGTCGTAGTAGACGAGGAAGGCACCGCCACCGAGGCCGGAGCTCTGCGGCTCCACAAGGCCCAGCACCGTCTGCACGGCGACCATGGCGTCAATTGCGTTTCCGCCATCAGCCAGTACGTCTCGCCCGGCTTCTGCAGCGAGAGGGTTGGCGGCGGCGACCATGAACCGCTTTGCCTCCGCCCGTTCGGCTGTCGCCGTTCGCGTAGCCGCCTCTGGTGCAAGGGCGTCGGACGCCTGTTGCGCGGAAGGTGAACTGGTTGTGAGGAGAAGGCTCAGAATGATGCCTGATAGGCGAAGTGACTGCATGTCGTGCTCCCGCCGTTGGCCATCGATGGCGATCGCTGGCTACCCGCATGTCCTGGGAGGATGTGGGGCCTGAACCGATGACGGCAAGAGGTGACGTGCTATCAGGATGTCGCCACCGCACTCAGTCGCCTGAGCGTCGCGACCTGTTCGCTCGCGTGGATCTCGAGCGCCATCTCATGCCTGGTAAGCATTGCCGCCGAGGGAATGATCGTTGCCGCGTTGCCTTGCTCCACCGCCGTGCAGTTTCTGCCCGCCGCTTTTGCAGCGTAGAGAGCGCGATCTGCTGCGCTGAGAAGGTGGTCGAGATCTGCCTCGGCTGCCGGCTTCAGTGCGATGCCCACGCTGACCGTGACGCCGAAGCGATGCTCGCCTGCAGAGAGTGTCTGAAGCCCAAGCGTCATCCGAAGCCCTTCGGCAATGCTGGCTGCCTCCACCATGTCGGCCACCCGCAACACCGAGGCGAATTCTTCACCGCCCATGCGCCCGAAAGCGCCGCGGGGAGAAAGTGAAATCGAGGCAAGGCGGGAGAAGGCGACCAGAACGCCGTCGCCTGCCTGATGGCCGTAGCGGTCGTTGATCTGTTTGAAATTGTCGATATCGAAATGCAGGAGGGCGACAAGGGGCTTGTCCGGGACGACGGCCGAACACCGCGTCTGGAACTCGTCGATCAGGCCCCGTCGATTGAGGATGCCGGTCAGCGGATCTGTCGACGCAAGCGCCTTCAGCCGTTCTTCGGATCGCTCGGTCATCATCTGTGCTCCTGTCAGCACTGCGGCGACGAAGCAGAAAGCGCCGGGAAGCAGCACAAAGGCAGGCGAGGGCATGGTCGAGAAGGACGTCGCGACCGACAGTGCGGCCATGGCCGCATTCGTAAGGCTGGAGGCGATGTGGATGCCGAGAACGCCAGCCAGCAGCCGTCTCGCCCAGGTGCGCCCGCTACGGATGTGCAGGACGATGGCGATGAACATGGCAAAGCCGATGCTGGCAGCGACGTTGTAGAGGATGACCCTGGCGCTGAAGTCTTCGCGGATGAAGGGAAGAAGCATCCCACCGACCCAGATCAGGGCAGGAACGGCGATATAGGGGTCTATCCGTTTCGCATCGAACTGTTGCATGCCGCCGATCAGCAGCCCGATCGACGCGAGCAGCATTGTGTTGGCGATCTCGACCGACAGGAATGTCGCGATCTGTCCGCGCAGGCCCACCAGCAACAGTCCGCCGGCGAGGAGGGCAAAGGCGAAGCTCCAGCTCAACTTGAACATCTGGCTGCGGTCACGCATCCACCATACGAAGAGAAGGAGGCTCAGCGTCGTTGCCTGCGCTGCCCAAACGACCAGACCGGTCAAGATGTCCATCTCCAGATCCCTCTTCAGCCTCTGTGCTGCCAGCTATAGCCGCCACTGTTTAAGGACGTGTTGCCGAAGCCTCGATCGGGCACATTGTGCGTTCAGGTTCAGTTTACCACGTTCCGGGACAAAGCTGTGGTAGGCGCTCGCCGCGTGCCGTCGGACCGCCATCGAGCCGCAAGATCGGTTACAAGGCACACAGCCCGGATGGTTAAGGATAACGCCGCCGCCGTCTTGAAGTGCCCGGTGTTGACACTCTATGTAGGGGTTGACCTATTCCATCTGATTCTGGGGCTTCCCCCTCCGGAAAAGCGTGACAAAGGACTGACATGAGAAATCCCGTCGATACTGCCATGGCTCTGGTGCCGATGGTCGTCGAGCAGACCAATCGCGGCGAGCGGTCGTACGACATCTACTCGCGGCTCCTGAAGGAACGCATCATCTTCCTGACGGGGCCGGTGGAAGATCACATGGCGTCCCTGGTTTGTGCCCAGCTTCTCTTTCTCGAGGCGGAGAACCCCAAGAAGGAGATCGCCCTCTATATCAACTCGCCGGGTGGCGTCGTGACTGCCGGCATGGCGATCTACGACACCATGCAATTCATCAGACCCGCCGTCTCGACCCTGTGCATCGGTCAGGCTGCGTCCATGGGCTCGCTGCTGCTTGCAGCCGGTGAGAAAGGCATGCGGTTTGCGACTCCGAACTCCCGTATCATGGTCCACCAGCCTTCGGGTGGCTTCCAGGGGCAGGCATCGGACATCGAACGCCATGCTCGTGACATATTGAAAATGAAGAGACGCCTCAACGAGGTCTACGAGAAGCATACCGGGCGGACCTACGAGGAAGTCGAAAAGACGCTCGATCGCGACCACTTCATGGATGCTGATGAGGCCAAGGAGTGGGGCGTGATCGACAAGATCCTTACCTCGCGCCAGGAACTCGAAGGCGGTTCCGCGGATTGAGGTAATGCCGGCTTACCGGCGCTGTCACCCCTATGTTACACAGGCAGGGGTTTCGCGGGCATCGGAAAGCGGTATTAGTACTTGTTAATGCTGTGTAGAGCTTTGCTGCATAGCATTCGTTGATGGGGGTTCGTTGCCGCCGAGAAGGAGATGCCTCCGGAACGGTAGAGTACCCCGGGCAAAGCCGGCACATCATACCGGGTGGTTCCGGTGCCGGCCAATGAGTGGACCGCTCCCGGCAACGGGAAGGCGGAGTGCTGGAAGGAAAGTGATATGAGCAAAGTCAGCGGCAGCAACGGCGGCGACTCCAAGAATACTCTGTATTGTTCGTTCTGCGGCAAGAGCCAGCACGAAGTCCGCAAGCTGATCGCCGGTCCGACGGTGTTCATCTGCGATGAGTGCGTCGAGCTCTGCATGGATATTATCCGGGAAGAGAACAAGTCTTCCATGGTGAAGTCGCGCGACGGCGTGCCGACACCGCAGGACATCATCAAGGTCCTCGACGAATACGTGATCGGCCAGCAGCAGGCGAAGCGCATCCTCTCGGTGGCGGTGCACAACCACTACAAGCGGTTGGCCCATGCCTCGAAGGGCGGTGAAGTCGAGCTCGCGAAATCAAACATCATGCTGGTCGGCCCGACCGGCTGCGGCAAGACCTATCTTGCCCAGACGCTCGCCCGGATCATCGACGTTCCCTTCACCATGGCCGACGCCACGACCCTGACGGAAGCCGGTTACGTTGGTGAGGATGTCGAGAACATCATCCTGAAGCTCCTGCAGGCTGCCGACTACAATGTCGAGCGCGCCCAGCGAGGCATCGTCTACATCGACGAAGTCGACAAGATCTCCCGGAAGTCCGACAACCCCTCGATCACCCGCGACGTATCGGGCGAGGGCGTCCAGCAGGCGCTGCTGAAGATCATGGAGGGCACGGTCGCCTCCGTTCCGCCGCAGGGCGGTCGCAAGCATCCGCAGCAGGAATTCCTGCAGGTGGACACGACCAACATCCTGTTCATCTGCGGTGGGGCCTTCGCCGGTCTCGACAAGATCATCTCCGCCCGTGGCGAGAAGACCTCGATCGGCTTCGGCGCGACGGTCAAGGCGGAAGACGATCGCCGCGTCGGCGAAGTCCTGCGCGAACTGGAGCCGGAAGATCTGGTCAAGTTTGGCCTCATCCCGGAATTCATCGGCCGTCTGCCGGTTCTGGCAACGCTCGAGGACCTGGACGAGGATGCGCTGATCCAGATCCTGTCCGAGCCGAAGAACGCGCTGGTGAAGCAGTATCAGCGCCTCTTCGAGATGGAAGACGTGGAACTCACCTTCCACGAGGACGCCCTGCGCGAGATCGCCCGCAAGGCCATCACCCGCAAGACCGGCGCCCGCGGACTTCGTTCGATCATGGAGAAGATCCTGCTCGACACCATGTTCGAACTGCCAGCGCTGGAAGGCGTCCGTGAAGTCGTCATTTCCGACGATGTAGTGAAGGGCAGTGCCCGTCCTCTCTACATCTACGCCGAACGGCAGGAGGAAAAGGCGAACGTGTCCGCCTGAGAAGGCAAAGATCGTTTCAAAAGAGGCCCCTCGCGGGCCTCTTTTTCGTTCTGTAGCCTGTTTCACAGCCTGCGCCTTTCTGATCCTGCGCATTGTGCTTCGCTTGGATCCGTTTAGTCGCTATGAATGAGGTTTAGGAATCGGCGAACCTGCGTGCACAGGCGCGAACGGCTCCCGCGTTTCCCGCGTCCGGCGTAACCCGCGTCTCCATTGTCCCGGTGCCTTGCCAGCAGGGGGCAAACGGTGAACGAGGCTTGAAATCAACAGTCTCACTCTCCACTTTGGGCTCAAGTGGACGGCCCGGATAACAGGTCTGGGGACGAATCCCGGCAACGGGATATGAAAGGAAGAAGAATGACGAATCCAACGTCTTTGGCTCCCGGTGGCGAAACCTTCCCGGTCTTGCCCCTGCGCGACATCGTGGTTTTCCCGCATATGATCGTACCGCTCTTCGTGGGTCGCGAAAAATCCATTCGCGCGCTGGAAGAAGTAATGGGGTCGGACAAGCAGATCATGCTCGTCACGCAGATTAATGCCGGCGACGATGATCCCGAGCCTTCGGCAATCTACAAGATCGGCACGGTTGCCAATGTCCTGCAACTGCTGAAGCTCCCCGATGGGACCGTCAAGGTGCTCGTCGAAGGACGCGCACGCGCAAAGATCGACAGCTATACCGACCGCGAGGAGTTCTATGAGGCGAAGGCCGACATCCTGGCCGAGCCGGAAGAAGATGCCGTCGAGGTCGAGGCGCTGTCGCGCTCCGTGGTTTCCGAATTCGAGAATTACGTGAAGCTCAACAAGAAGATTTCGCCGGAAGTCGTTGGCGCCGCTAGCCAGATCGAGGACTACTCGAAGCTGGCAGACACGGTCGCCTCGCACCTGTCGATCAAGATCACCGAGAAGCAGGAGATGCTCGAGACGGTCAGCGTCAAGGGTCGTCTCGAAAAGGCGCTCGGCTTCATGGAAGGCGAGATTTCGGTCCTGCAGGTGGAAAAGCGCATCCGCTCGCGCGTCAAGCGCCAGATGGAGAAGACCCAGCGCGAGTACTACCTCAACGAACAGATGAAGGCGATCCAGAAGGAACTCGGCGACGGCGAGGATGGCCGTGACGAGATGGCCGAACTGGAAGAGCGCATCGCCAAGACGAAGCTGTCCAAGGAGGCCCGCGAGAAGGCGGATGCCGAAATGAAGAAGCTTCGCCAGATGAGCCCGATGTCGGCGGAAGCCACCGTCGTGCGCAACTATCTCGATTGGCTGCTCTCGATCCCGTGGAGCAAGAAGTCGAAGATCAAGACCGACCTGAACAACGCCGAGACGATCCTCGAGCAGGATCATTTCGGGTTGGAGAAGGTCAAGGAACGTATCGTCGAGTACCTGGCGGTTCAGGCGCGCGCCACGAAGATCAAGGGCCCGATCCTCTGCCTCGTCGGACCTCCCGGCGTCGGCAAGACCTCGCTCGCTCAGTCGATCGCCAAGGCAACCGGTCGTGAATACGTCCGGATGGCGCTTGGTGGCGTCCGTGACGAAGCCGAGATCCGCGGTCACCGCCGCACCTATATCGGCTCGATGCCCGGCAAGGTCATCCAGTCGATGAAGAAGGCTAAGAAGTCGAACCCGCTCTTCCTCCTCGACGAGATCGACAAGCTCGGCCAAGACTACCGCGGCGATCCGTCGTCCGCGCTGCTCGAGGTGCTGGATCCGGCGCAGAACTCGACGTTCATGGACCACTATCTGGAAGTCGAATACGACCTTTCGGACGTGATGTTCATCACGACGGCGAACACGCTGAACATCCCGGCGCCGCTGATGGACCGCATGGAGATCATCCGCATCGCCGGCTATACCGAGGAGGAAAAGCTGGAGATCGCGAAGCGGCACCTTCTGCCGAAGGCGATCAAGGAGCATGCGTTGCAGCCGAACGAGTTCTCGGTAAGCGACGATGCGCTGATGGCTGTGATCCAGCAGTACACCCGTGAAGCAGGCGTACGGAACTTCGAACGCGAACTGATGAAACTCGCCCGCAAGGCGGTGACCGAGATCATCAAGGGCAAGACGAAGACCGTCGACGTCACGGCGGCCAACATCCATGATTACCTGGGTGTACCGCGCTTCCGTCACGGTGAAGCCGAACGCGAGGATCAGGTCGGTGTCGTGACCGGCTTGGCTTGGACCGAGGTCGGCGGCGAGTTGCTGACGATCGAAGGCGTGATGATGCCCGGCAAGGGCCGCATGACGGTGACCGGCAACCTCCGCGACGTGATGAAGGAATCGATCTCGGCTGCGGCATCCTATGTCCGCTCCCGCGCTGTCGATTTCGGCATCGAGCCGCCGCGCTTCGACAAGTCGGACATCCACGTGCACGTGCCGGAAGGCGCGACGCCCAAGGATGGTCCTTCTGCCGGTGTTGCCATGGCGACGGCGATCGTCTCGATCATGACTGGCATCCCGGTCGACAAGAACGTAGCCATGACGGGTGAGATTACCCTGCGCGGACGCGTCCTGCCGATCGGCGGCCTCAAGGAGAAGCTGCTCGCAGCCCTTCGTGGCGGCATCAAGAAGGTTCTGATCCCGGAAGAGAACGCCAAGGACCTGGCCGACATTCCGGACAACGTGAAGAACAACATGGAGATCATCCCGGTTTCCAGGATGGGCGAGGTGATCGGGCACGCGCTCCTTCGCAAGCCCGAGCCGATCGAATGGGATGGTTCCATCGAGACGCCGGTGATCGCAACAGTAGAGGGTGTCGACGACACCGGCACTTCGATCGCCCACTAGGCTTATGCCAAAATTGGCACGCTTACTGAAAAAAGCCGGCTTCCAGCCGGCTTTTTTGGTGAAAATGAAGCGTTGCCCCTTGTTTTTCAGGCTATAGCGAGGCTTGTGGCTTGCGAAGGCCTGACGGGTATTTAATGTCGGGCCGGATAACTTGAGTCGTTTCAATACCATTTGAAAGGGGTGGAAACATGAACAAGACTGAGCTCGTTACGGCTGTTGCCGAGAAGGCTGGCCTCTCCAAGGCTGACGCAGCTTCGGCAGTTGACGCTGTATTTGACACCGTTCAGGCCGAACTGAAGAACGGCGGCGATATCCGTCTGGCCGGTTTCGGCAGCTTCTCCGTTTCTCGTCGCGAAGCCTCGAAGGGCCGTAACCCGTCGACGGGCGCCGAAGTGGACATCCCGGCCCGCAACGTGCCGAAGTTCTCGGCCGGCAAGGGCCTGAAGGACGCCGTCAACGGCAAGTAAGCTGCTGCGTCACATGAATTCTCGAGGCCCGGCTTGCCGGGCCTTTTTCGTTTTTCGAAGGTTCTCTTAGAAGCTTCTAAGGTGCTCCGCCTGTCATCTGCCTGTCATGCAGGTGCCGCAAAAGCGCCCCTGTTCCATCATGGACAGGAGGGCTTCCCATGAAAATTTCCATGACCGCCGCGCTCGCAGCGGCCTTGTTCGCCTCCGCTGCTTTTCCAGCAGCAGCCGAGCCGTTCTTCAATCGCATCGCAACCTTCCCTGTCGCCAGCAATCTCGGCGAGGGTGAAGACAAGGCGACGTCCTCGGAGATCATCACCGCCACCCCTGACGGCAACACGCTCATCTACTCCGACGCGCCGGGCGGCACGATCGGGTTCATCGACATTACCGACCCCAGGTCGCCGAAGGCCGGCGGCTCCATCGCGATCGACGGCGAGCCGAATTCGGTGGCGGCGGTTGGCGAGAAGGTACTGGTCACTATCGATCGCACCGAGGACATGACGAAGCCTGCTGGCGAACTTGGCGTTGTCGATGTCGCTGCGAGAAAGCTGGAGAACACCTGCGATCTTGGCGGCCAGCCCGACTCGGTCGTCGTTTCTCCAGATGGAACCTTCGCCGCAATCGCGATCGAAAACCAGCGCGACGAGGAATTGAACGACGGAGCATTACCGCAACTGCCGGCCGGCGAACTGCTGATCCTCTCGCTGAACGACGGCACCCCTGCCTGCGACAGCATCAAGCGCGTCGATCTCACCGGGCTCGCGACGGTTGCCCCGGAAGACCCGGAGCCGGAGTTCGTCAACATCAATGCTGACGGTGAGATCGCCGTAACGTTGCAGGAAAACAACCACATCGTCATCGTCGACAGCAAGACGGCAACGGTCAGCGGTCACTTCACCGCCGGCACGGTCGATCTCGACGGCATCGATACCAAGAGCGACGGTGCACTGGAGTTTACCGGCAGGATCGATGGCGTGCCGCGTGAGCCGGATTCGGTGAAGTGGTTGGGGACAGACCGTCTGGTCGTCGCCAATGAGGGCGACTACAAAGGCGGTTCGCGTGGCTTCACGATCTTCGACCGCTCCGGCAAGGCGCTCTATGACGCCGGTGCCTCCCTGGAGCGCGAAGTCGCACGCATCGGCCATTTCCCGGACAAGCGGGCCAAGAGCAAGGGCATAGAACCCGAAGGCATGGAAGCGGCCAAGTTCGGCGACCAGCAGTATTTCTTCGTCCTGCTGGAACGTGCCTCCCTCATGGCGGTCTACAAGGATACAGGCGGCGAACCGGAACTCGTGCAGCTTCTGCCGTCCGGCATCTCGCCGGAAGGTGCTGTCGCCATCCCGGCCCGTAACCTGGTCGCCTCCGCCAACGAGGTTGATCTCGGCGAGGATGGCGGTGCCCGTTCGCACGTGATGATCTACGAACTGGCTGAAGCCGAGAAGGCATACCCGACCATCGTGTCCAACGACGTCGACGGCACGCCCATCGGCTGGGGCGCGCTCTCCGGTCTCGTCGGCGATGCGGAGAAGGACGGGATCCTCTATGCCGTCAGCGACAGCTTCTATGGCATGCAGCCTTCCATCTTCACCATCGATGCCAGCAGGAAACCCGCCGAGATCATGGGCGTCACCCGCATCACGCGTGGCGGCCAGCCGGCCCAGAAGCTGGACATCGAAGGCATCGCGCTCGACGGGAAGGGCGGCTTCTGGCTCGCTTCCGAGGGTGACAGTGCCAAGTTCGTCGGCCACGGCATCTACAACGTCAATGCAAAGGGCGAGATCAAGGTGGAGATTGCCTTGCCTGTCGAATTGCTTGCAGGCCAGACCCGGTTCGGGCTGGAAGGGATCACGACGATCGGCGAGGGCGACAAGCTGACGCTCTGGATGGTCGTCCAGCGCGAATGGAAGGACGACGAGAAGGGCATCGTCAAGCTGCTTTCCTACAAGCCGTCGTCAAAGGAGTGGGGCGCTGTCCGTTATCCGCTCGAGAAGACGGAAGAAGGCTGGATCGGCCTGTCCGAAATCACCGCCCATGGCGACCATGTCTACATCATCGAGCGCGACAACCTGATCGGCGACAAGGCAAAGCTCAAGAAGCTCTACCGCGTCGCCATCGCCGACCTGAAGCCGGCCAAGCTCGGCGAGGCGTTGCCGCTGGTTGCAAAGGAAGAAGTCCATGACTTCATTCCGGGCCTTAGGTCTGCAACCAACGGATATGTCGTCGACAAACTTGAAGGCTTCGCTTTCGACAAGTCAGGCAAGGCTTTCGCCGTGACGGACAATGACGGTGTTGACGATTCTTCGGGTGAGACGCTGTTCTTCCCGGTGACCATCAATGCCATCAACTAAAGGCCGCGAATAATAGAAAAGGCCGGGCTTGCCGCCCGGCCTTTTCCCGTTCTCGATTCTCCCGGCTGAACTACCAGCGCTGGTGAACGTGCGGCGCGATGAGCCGGGCATAGATTTCCTTTGTTGCGGTGATCACGTCATCCGAAATGGCTGCAAACTCCGCGGCCGCTGCATTGGCGCGCGCTTGCTCCGCGTTGCGGGCGCCTGGAATGACGACGGTCACGGCCTCGTTCATCAGGATCCACTTGAGCGCGAAAGCGGCCATGGACGCGCCCTGCGGCACCAGCTTCCGAACCTCTTCCACCGCCTGCAGGCCCACTTCCAAGGGCACTCCGGCAAAGGTTTCGCCCACATCAAACGCCTCGCCATGACGGTTGAACTGGCGATGGTCGTCACTGGCGAATATCGTGTCCCTGGTGATCTTGCCGGACAAGAGGCCGCTCGCCAGCGGCACGCGGACGATGACCGCGACGTCCTTTCGCTTTGCCTCCTTGAAAAACAGGTCGGCTGGTCGCTGGCGGAAGATGTTGTAGATGATCTGGATGCTGACGACGTCCGGATACTCGATCGCCTTTAGCGCCTCCTCCACCTTCTCCACGCTAACGCCGTAGTTCCTGATCTTGCCGGCCCGGCGCAGGTCGTCCAGCGCTCCGAAGACCTCCGGCCGGTAGAGGACTTCCGTCGGCGGGCAGTGAAGCTGCACCAGGTCGAGGCTGTCGACGCCGAGGTTCGATAGGCTGCGGTCGATGAAGGCTTCGAGGTTCGCCTTGGTGTACCCCTCGGCATTGTGCGGATCGAGCCGGCGGCCGGCCTTGGTGGCGATCATCGGCCGTTCGCCGCCGCGCGCCTTCAGAACACTTGAAATGATCTTCTCCGAGCGTCCGTCGCCATAGACGTCAGCCGTGTCGATGAAGGTCACGCCGGCATCGAGAGCTGCTTCAAGTGCTGCCCGGCCATCGGCTTCGCTGACATCGCCCCAGGAGCCGCCGATCTGCCAGGCGCCGAACCCGACTTCGCTGACGGTGAACGATGTGCGGCCGAATGCGTGCTGTCTCATGTCTACCTCCGATGCCTATCCACAGGCCTGTGCGGCGGATGCTTCCGCCATGCCTGCGCTTTGCCTAAAACACCTGCTCAGGTCACACAACAAAAGCAAGCGATTCGATGTCCTCCTTCTCCTTCATCCATGCCGCCGACCTGCATCTCGGCAGCCCATTCCAAGGGCTGGCGATGAAGGATGCCGCTGTGGCCGAAATGTTCATGGAGGCAAGCCGTCGCGCCTTCACGGCCTTGGTAAACCAGGCAATAGACCGAAATGTCGATTTTCTCCTGATTGCCGGCGACGTCTATGACGGCGACTGGAAGGACAACAAGATCGGTCTCTTCTTCAACCGTGAGCTGGCGCGGCTCGATCGGGCGGGAATTCCTGTCTTCCTGCTGAAGGGCAACCACGATGCGGAAAGCGTCATCACCAAGACCATCACGCTGCCGCAGAATGTCCGCGAGTTCCCCGTCAACAAGCCGGGCACGTTCACGCTCAATCGCCTGAAGGTCGCGCTGCACGGACAGGGCTTTGCGGAGCGCTCTGCGACGGAGAACCTCGCGCGGGGCTATCCGCCGCCGCAGCCAGGTTGGTTCAACATCGGCGTCCTCCACACCTCGCTGACGGGGCGTGAGCCGCATGCGCCTTACGCCCCTTGTTCGGTCGAGGACCTGCGCTCGCGCGGCTACGACTATTGGGCGCTAGGCCATGTCCATGACTACGAGGTCGTCTCGGAAAACCCTCCGATCATCTTTCCCGGCAACCTCCAGGGGCGCTCGATTCGCGAGCAGGGGGCGAAGGGGGCGGTCCTTGTCTCCGTGGAGGACGGCACGGTCACCCATGAGCGGATGATCACCGACAGCGCCCGCTTTGCGCAGAAGTCGGTACTGGTCGAAGCCGAGGACGACCTGCCGGCTATTCTCCGGCGCATCGAGACGGCGCTGGAGAACGTTGCGGATGTGATGGAGGGGCGACCACTGGCGCTGCGTATCCGACTGACGGGCAGAAGCAGCTATCGTCGCGAGCTGCTTGCCCGCGCGCAGGATTTCCGGGACGAGGCGCAGGCTGCCTGCCACCGTTGCCACGAGGATGTCTGGCTGGAGAAGGTCGAGGTTCGGGTTCAGGATGCCGGCGGGGCAGGGAGCGTGGGTGGTCAGCAATCCCTTGGGCTGGACGGCCTGCTTGCGCTCGAAACGCTGCCGGTTGAACTGCTGGCGGAGGCTCAGGCAAGGATCGCCGAGATTGCGGCGCGGCTGCCCGGCGGCCTCGGCGCACAGGACGTGGCGCTTGGCGACGACGCCGAAACGCTGCTCGCCGAAGCGCGGGATCTTCTGCTCGCACGGGCAGGAGGATCCCGCTGATGCGCTTCGACCGTCTGGACATCCTCCGCTATGGCGCTCTTGCCGATCGCAGTCTTGTCTTTTGCCCGGATGCCCGGCTGCACATCGTCTACGGGCCGAACGAGGCGGGCAAGTCGTCCGCGCTCTCTGCAATTTCCGACCTGCTGTTCGGTTTCCCGGAGCGGACGCCCTACGGCTTCAAGAGCGACGCCGCCAGCCTTCGGATCGGCGCGCTGATTTCGTCGCGTGGGGGCGCATCCCTCGAGTTCCGCCGACGCAAAGGCCGCAAGGGAACACTTCTTGCCGCGAGCGATCCGGAGGAAGCCTTGGCCGACGATGCGCTTGCGCCCTTTCTCGGGACGCTGACGCGCGACGTCTTCGAGCGCGCCTTCGGCTTGAACTCGTCGACGCTGCGCGCCGGCGGCGACAGTATGCTGAAGAGCGGCGGCGAAATCGGCAACCTGCTTTTCTCGGCCGCCTCCGGCCTCACCGGTCTGGCCGACATGCGGAAAGGCCTGGAGGCCGAGGCCGATAGTATCTATGCGCCTAGGAAATCCAAGGACCGGCTCTTCTATCAGGTGCTCGATGCCCACGAAGAAGCGCGCCGGGCAGAGCGCGAGAATGAGCTGAAATCAGGCGACTGGAAAAAGCTGGTTGCGGAGCAGAACGACCTAGAGACCGAGCTGGCCAGTGTGCTGACAGCGCGGCAGGAGAACATCCGTCGGCTCGAGCACTTGCGCATGCTGCAACGGCTGGACCCGATCATTCGCGAAATCGATCGTGAGCGGGAGCAGATTGCGCAGTACGAATGGCTGGCCAACCAGCCGGCGGACCTCGAGCCGCGGCTCGCCTCGCTGCTCGAGCGTTTGCGCGAGAACGAGGTGGCAACCCGGCGCGGGGAAGGCGATCTTGCACGGCTCCACGACGAGATCGCCGCCATCCATGTCGACGATGCGCTGCTTGCCGCGTCGGCCGCCATCATGTCGGCCTACTCGGACAAGGGCGTGTATGCCAAGGCGCGTGAGGACATTGCGCGTGTTCGGGGCGAGGCGGATGACTACGACCAGCGGCTTGCGGATGCGGCCCGACGTCTCGGCCTTGCCCTTTCCGACCTGGAAGGCCGTCAGCCACCCGATGCCGAGCTTGCACGCCTGCGTTCGCTGCTGGACGAGGGGACGGACCTCGACCGCCTGCTGCGGGATACCCGGCAGCGGATGGAAGAGCATCACGACGCGTTGCGGGACATGCGAAAGGCGGTAGGGGCGACGCATCTCGTTGATCCGAAGCCATGGGCTGAGCAACTGGCTGCGCTGCGGCCGGATCTGGTGGAAATCCAGCGACTGGAGGCGCTGCAGGTGAAGCTTGCCCGCGTCGAAGCGGACCTGGCCACGGCCACGGCGCGCCTCGATCCCGCTGTCTCCGACCTGCGGACACTTGCTTCCGCGCCGCTGCCCGATGCAGCTGAAATCTCCGCCCACAGGCGCATGCTCGATACGGCGCGGGTCGAGGCGAAGGAGGTCGAGGGACGTCTCGCCACCCTCGACGGAGAGGCCGCACGAATCCGCCGCGAACTGGCGGCGCTGGAAGTCGCGGGACCCGTCGTTTCCCGGGAGCAAATCGCGACAAGCCGGGCCGAACGCGACCGTCAGTTCGGCATCGCCCGCAAGACATCCGATGCGGCCAGCTTTGATAGCCTGGCAGTCGGGATCGCGCAGGCGGACCGGCTTGCCGATGCAGCTCTTGTCGATGCCGAGCGGGTCACCCGGCATGCGCAGTTGACGCTGCGACAAGGGGAACTGGAACGGGAACTCGCGGAGGCACGTGACGCGCTGCGCCTCGCCGAGATCATGCTCTCCGATGCCGTGACCGCCTACGAGGATGCCTTCCGCGCGTCGGGTATCCAGCCAGCCGCGCCTGAACGCATGATCGATTGGCGCCGGGCGTTGGAGGACTGTTTCCGGCAACTCCGCGAAATCGATCTTCTCCATGACGAGATGGAGGTGTTGCGGCTGAGGGAGGAGGCGGTGCGGCCGGCCCTCCTGTCGATTGCGGATGCAGTGGCGCTCGCAGCAGTGGCCCTCCCGACCGTGGCGCTTGGCCGGGGGCTGGAGCGCAGGTTGTCGGAGATCGGCCAGGAATGGCTGGACAGTCGCAGTAGCGAGACGAAACGGGCAATGGCAGAGGAGGCGATCGGCCGGCTCGAGAAGCGCGAACGCGAGTTGATGGGCGACGTGAGCGCCTGGCAGCGCAAGTTCTCTGCCGCAGCCGTTGCTGTCGGTCTGCCCGAGGATGCCGATCCGCCCATGGCACTGGCCGCACTGGAGGCATGGCGCACGGTGCCGGGACTTCTCTCCGAACGCGAGAACCGCCAGCGGCGCGTTCGTGGGATGGTGCGGGATATGGAGGCCTTCGAGACATCAGTCGGCAGGCTGGTGGCCTCGGCCGCACCCGACCTTGCCGCCATTCCCGCCGATGTTGCAGCCGGCCTGCTACATGAGCGGGTCCTGGAGGCAACGAACGAGAACAAGCGGCGCGAATCGCTGTCCGATCAGTTGGAGCGGCTTGAACTTTCCCTCGTGCGGCTGGCAGCCGAGGAGGCGGAACTTGCGACCGAGGCTGCGGCGGTGGCCACGGACCTGGGCCGCCAGGTGTCCGATTTCCCGCAGGTGCTGGAGGATCTGCACGAGCGCCACCGCCTACAAATCGCGCTCAGGCAATGCCGTGACCGTTTCGCCGAGCATGCCGATGGAGCATCGGAGGATGAGATCCGCGTCGCCCTGGCCGATTTCGATCGCGTGGAGGCAGTGCTCGAGATCGAGCGTCTTGGACGCGAGGAGGATCAACTGATCGAGCGTATGAACGGGCTCGGCATTGCCAAGGCCGACAATGAGCGCCGGCGCCGAGAACTCGAAACCGGCGTGGGCGCCGAGCGCGCCGTCTTCCGGAAGCTTGCGGCCGAAACCGAGGCCAAGGAGCTTGCGCGCCGCTGGGTCGTGCTGAAGCTTGCCGCGAGCCTTCTCTCCTCCTCTATGGAGAGTTATCGCGAGCGGCAGGCGGATCCGGTGATGAAGCGGGCAGGGGAGCTGTTTTCAAGTTTGACCGGCGGTCGTTTCTCGCGCCTTCTGCAGCTCTACGACGAGCAGGACGAACTGCAGCTTGCCGTCGAGCGCCAGACGGGCGAGCAGGTGCCGCTATCGGGCCTCAGCGAAGGGACGGGTGACCAGCTGTACCTCGCGCTTCGTCTCGCCTTCCTGGAGGACTACTGCCGCCGCAACGAGCCGGCACCGCTCGTTCTCGATGACATCTTCCAGACCTTCGACGACGAACGTACCGCCGCGGCCCTCCGCACGCTGTCCGCCGCCAGCGAAACGCACCAGACGCTTCTCTTCACGCACCATGACAGCGTGGTGCAGGCAGCGCGCCGCGAACTGGGAGAGGGCGTCGATCTCGTAGCCTTGTGAGGCTCACGTGCCCGAACTCGTTCTGGCTCCCGCCAGGAACGGGTGCGTCTCCCGCTGGAGCCTGCCAGCCATGCTGGTCCGCGACATCATGATGCCGGCAATAGGGCTGCGTGGGTGGCTCGGTGGCACAGTCGACTGGCGCGGTAACCGGATGATGATCGGCACCGACAGCTCTCAGTTGGAACAGGTGCCAGCGACCTGATGCAGATCATTCTCTGCTTCAGAAGCGTTCTTGATGTGCAGGCTGAGGGAATGGTGGGCGATGAGAGACTCGAACTCCCGACATCCTCGGTGTAAACGAGGCGCTCTACCAACTGAGCTAATCGCCCTTTCGCGTCGCGAAACATGTCCGCCGCGTCGGTGGGCGTGATCTATGCGGATCGGCGAGAAACCGCAAGAGCCTTTCGCCGAAAATTCAAAATTTTTGGCCTTCCAAGACCGTGGGGCGCCGCCGGCTGGAGAAAGGCGAGAAGCTTCATCCTTTTGTCTTGAAACTTGCTTGACACCTGTTCGCGAACCTCTTAGTTAGCCGCTCAACCGAGGCGGTCGAGGCTGCTCCGGCAAGGGTCTTGGCCCTTACGAAATGCGCGGGTGTAGCTCAGTTGGTTAGAGTGCCGGCCTGTCACGCCGGAGGTCGCGGGTTCGAGCCCCGTCACTCGCGCCATTCGTTTCCTCGAACTCTTCTGATATTCCTTGGAATGTCGGATCGCCGCAAGGCATCATGCGCGGGTGTAGCTCAGTCGGTTAGAGTGCCGGCCTGTCACGCCGGAGGTCGCGGGTTCGAGCCCCGTCACTCGCGCCACTTCTCTTCCCCTCTACTTTCGCTGTTCAAGCCGTTGAGGTATGGAGCGATTTAGCTTCTCCTAAAATATTTCTTTGCCGCCCTTGCGGCACATGTCCAACGACTTAAGTAGGGGGTACGATCCGTCGCGGCTGAGGATCGATTATTCCCTGGCTCCCGCCAACGCTCCACCCGTTCCGGTTCGCCGGCACGAACCCTGTGTTTTGCTGAGATGTTTCGGTTTCTTCGTCCGGTTTTCACCGTCTTGGCGGCGACCTTTGCTGTTCGTCAAGAGCGTCGAGCGCGCGCAGTTGCGCCTGTGCCATTTCGGCACGGAATCGCGAGTCTAAAAGTCTTGCGCCAAGGCGTGGGCTGGGGTAGTCACGGGCCGATTGCAATGCACGCTCGCTTTGCCCGCGCATTGCTGACAGAGCGCCGTCCCGCGCTCCCGGCAAGCAGGATCGATTAATATGAGTGAACTCCTCAGTTCCTACCTTCCAATCGCAATCTTCATCGGAATCTCCCTCGTGATCGGGCTGGCTCTGCTGATTGCCCCCTTCGCTGTCGCCTACAAGGCTCCCGACTCCGAAAAGCTTTCAGCCTATGAATGCGGCTTCAATGCGTTCGATGACGCCCGCATGAAGTTCGACATCCGATTCTACCTCGTGTCGATCCTGTTCATCATCTTCGATCTCGAAGTGGCCTTCCTCTTCCCCTGGGCGGTTTCCTTCGGTGAGATCGGCTGGTTCGGCTTCTGGTCGATGATGGTGTTTCTGGCCGTCCTGACGATCGGCTTCATTTATGAATGGAAGAAAGGAGCGCTGGAATGGGAGTAGTCGATACTGGCAACACCCTGGTCGCGCCGCAGCCCAAGGGCATCATCGATCCGAACACCGGCAAGCCGATCGGCAGCGATGACCGCTTCTTCGGAGAGATCAACAACGAGCTCGCCGACAAGGGCTTCCTCGTCACCTCTACGGACGAACTGATCACCTGGGCCCGGACGGGCTCTCTCATGTGGATGACCTTCGGTCTCGCCTGCTGCGCAGTCGAGATGATGCAGATGTCCATGCCGCGCTACGATGCCGAGCGCTTTGGATTTGCGCCCCGCGCTTCACCGCGCCAGTCCGACGTGATGATCGTCGCTGGCACGCTGACCAACAAGATGGCGCCCGCACTCCGCAAGGTCTACGATCAGATGCCGGAGCCCCGCTACGTCATCTCCATGGGGTCCTGCGCCAATGGCGGCGGCTATTACCACTATTCCTATTCCGTAGTGCGGGGCTGTGACCGAGTCGTGCCGGTGGACATCTATGTGCCCGGCTGTCCCCCCACGGCCGAGGCGCTGCTTTACGGCGTGCTTCTGCTGCAGAAGAAGATCCGCCGCACCGGCACGATCGAGCGCTGAGGGCAAGGACGAGAACATGAGCGAAGCCCTGAGAGAGCTTTCATCCTACATCGCCGAAATCCATCCGGAGTTCATCGCCAGCTCGAAGATCGAGTATGGTGAACTGACGCTGGTGACGGCGCCGGAGAACATCGTCGCCCTGCTCACCTTCCTGCGCGACGACGTGCAGTGCGGCTTCGTCAACCTGATCGACATTTGCGGCGTTGACTGGCCGCAGCGCGCGAAGCGGTTCGACGTCGTCTACCACATGTTGTCGCCGCGGCAGAACACGCGCATCCGCGTTACGGTCATGGTGGGCGAGGACGAGCCGGTGCCCTCGGCCTGTGCCGTCTATCCGGGCGCGGACTGGTTTGAGCGCGAAGCCTGGGACATGTACGGTATCCTCTTCACCGGGCACCCGGACCTGCGCCGCATCCTGACCGACTACGGCTTCGAGGGTCACCCGTTGCGCAAGGACTTCCCGACGACAGGCTTCGTCGAGGTTCGCTACGACGATGCTGCAAAGCGCGTTGTCTACGAGCCGGTGGAACTGCGCCAGGAGTTCCGGAGCTTTGATTTTCTCTCGCCCTGGGAAGGGACCGACTACGTCCTGCCGGGCGACGAAAAGGCCAAGGTCTGATCCACCGGCGTTTCGGCGCCGGTTGCTGCTTTACATTCCGCCCGTTGCGGCTTGGCCGCTCGGCATGGAGCTGACAGAATGAACGAACACAACGTCCGCAACTTCAACATCAACTTCGGACCGCAGCATCCGGCGGCGCACGGCGTGCTTCGGCTGGTGCTGGAGCTTGACGGCGAAATCGTCGAGCGCGTCGATCCCCATATCGGGCTGCTGCATCGCGGCACCGAGAAGCTGATCGAGACAAAGACCTATCTCCAGGCGCTGCCCTATTTCGATCGCCTCGACTACGTCGCGCCGATGAACCAGGAGCACGCCTACTGTCTGGCGGTCGAAAAGCTGCTCGGTATCGAGGTTCCGATCCGCGGCCAGCTGATCCGCGTGCTCTACTCCGAAATCGGCCGCATCCTGTCGCACCTGCTGAACGTCACGACGCAGGCGATGGACGTCGGCGCGCTGACGCCGCCGCTCTGGGGATTCGAGGAGCGCGAGAAGCTGATGGTCTTCTACGAGCGCGCCTCCGGTTCGCGCATGCATGCCGCCTACTTCCGCCCCGGCGGCGTTCATCAGGACCTGCCGCCGGAACTGGTGGAGGATATCGGCGCCTGGTGCGATCCCTTCCTCGGGACGCTGGACGACATCGACGACCTGCTGACCGGCAACCGTATCTTCAAGCAGCGCAACGTCGATATCGGCGTCGTCAGCCTTGACGACTGCTGGGCCTGGGGCTTCTCCGGCGTCATGGTCCGCGGCTCCGGTGCCGCCTGGGACCTGCGTAAGTCGCAGCCCTACGAGTGCTACGCCGACATGGACTTCGACATTCCGATCGGCAAGAACGGCGACTGTTTCGATCGCTACCTGATCCGCATGATCGAGATGCGTGAGTCGGTGAAGATCATGAAGCAGTGCGTCAACCGTCTCTTGGGCGACGCCCGGGTTGGCCCCGTGTCGTCGCTGGACGGCAAGGTCGTGCCGCCCAAGCGTGGCGAGATGAAGCGTTCGATGGAAGCGCTGATCCACCACTTCAAGCTCTACACGGAAGGCTATCATGTGCCGGCCGGCGAAGTGTACGCGGCCGTCGAGGCGCCGAAGGGTGAGTTTGGCGTCTATCTCGTCGCCGACGGGACGAACAAGCCGTATCGCCTGAAGATCCGGGCACCGGGCTATGCCCATCTGCAGGCAATGGATTTCATGTGCCGTGGTCACCAGTTGGCCGACGTCTCGGCGATCCTTGGCTCGCTCGACATCGTGTTCGGCGAGGTCGATCGCTGATGGCTTCCGCAACCGCAATCACGGGCGCCGTTTTCCGGCAGCCCGCTTCCAAGACTGATAAGGCGTAAGAAGAATGTCTGTTCGTCGACTGGCCGAAGACAATGTGCAACCCGCAACGTTCGCCTTCAATGAAGAGAACGCTACCTGGGCTGAGGCCACCATCCGCAAGTATCCGGAAGGCCGCCAGCAGTCTGCCGTGATCCCGCTTCTCATGCGGGCGCAGGAGCAGGACGGTTGGGTGACCCGGGCCGCGATCGAATACGTCGCCCAGAAGCTGGGAATGGCCTATATCAGGGTCCTGGAAGTGGCGACCTTCTATACGCAGTTCCAGCTGAAGCCTGTCGGTACGCGGGCACATGTGCAGGTCTGTGGTACCACGCCCTGCATGCTGCGCGGCGCCGAAGACCTCATCAAGGTCTGCAAGTCGAAGATCCATGCCGAACCCTTCGAGCTCAACGAGGACGGTACGCTGTCTTGGGAAGAGGTCGAGTGCCAGGGCGCCTGCGTCAATGCTCCGATGGTGATGATCTTCAAGGATGCCTACGAGGACCTGACGCCGACGCAGCTCGAGCACATCATCGACCGTTTCCATGCAGGCAAGCCCCACGAGATCACGCCGGGCCCGCAGATCGATCGCCAGTTCTCCGCTCCTGTCGGAGGCCCGGTGACGCTGACCGAGGAGATCAAGCCTGTGCAGAAGGATCTCGAACCCAAGCCGGAACCGGCAGAAGCCGCGTCTGCGGCAGCAGTGCCTCCGTCCGATGCCGCACGCCCAACGGACACGGCCGAAGAGGCCGATCCGTCGATCAAGACGCCGCTGACGGACAAGGAAGGATCGCAGAAGCGTGTGAAGGCGGCCGAGAAGCAGCCGCTTTCGGCAACCGCATCGACACCGAAGCCGGACAAGAAGCGCGCGGGCGCTGCCGTCGAAGGTGCGCCGCCGGAGCCGGGGACGGTTTCCGGTGACGCGAAACCGAAGCGGACACGAAAGAAGACGACGCCGGAAGGCGACGCTTCTTAAGGAATGCGAATTCTTGTGCGGCCTTCGCCTGGGCCGCGCGATGCATAACAACGGCCGGCAGGTGTCGGCGGACCGGTGGAATAGATCATGCTAAAAGATCAGGATCGCATCTTTACCAATATCTACGGCCTCAAGGACAAGTCCCTGAAGGGGGCGATGGGCCGTGGCCATTGGGATGGCACCAAGCAGATCCTCGAAAAGGGCAGGGACTGGATCATCGAGGAGATGAAGGCCTCCGGCCTGCGTGGCCGCGGTGGCGCCGGCTTCCCGACCGGCCTGAAGTGGTCCTTCATGCCGAAGGAATCCGACGGCCGTCCGCATTACCTCGTGGTCAATGCCGACGAATCGGAGCCCGGCACCTGCAAGGACCGCGACATCATGCGCCATGATCCGCATACGCTGATCGAAGGCTGCGTGATCGCGAGCTTCGCCATGGGCGCGCATGTGGCCTACATCTATGTCCGCGGCGAGTACATCCGCGAGCGCGAGGCGCTGCAGGCGGCGATCGACGAGTGTTATGATGCCGGTCTTCTCGGCAAGAACAACAAGCACGGCTGGGACATGGACATCTACGTTCATCACGGCGCCGGCGCTTATATCTGCGGCGAGGAAACGGCGCTGCTCGAGAGCCTCGAAGGCAAGAAGGGCCAGCCCCGCCTGAAGCCGCCATTCCCGGCGAACATGGGGCTCTACGGCTGCCCGACTACCGTCAACAACGTCGAATCGATCGCGGTGGCTCCGACCATCCTGCGTCGCGGCGCCGGCTGGTTCTCCTCCATTGGTCGCCCGAACAATGTCGGCACCAAGCTGTTCATGGTCTCCGGCCACGTCAACAAGCCCTGCACCTTCGAGGAGGCCATGGGCCTGTCGTTCCGGGAGATCATCGATCGCCATTGCGGCGGTATCCGCGGCGGCTGGGACAACCTGCTTGGCGTGATCCCGGGCGGGGCTTCCTGTCCGGTCGTTCGCGGCGAGGACATGGCCGATGCGATCATGGATTTCGACGGCATGCGCGAGGTGAAGTCCTCCTTCGGCACCGGCGGCATGATCGTGATGGACAAGTCGACCGACATCATCAAGGCGATCTGGCGCATCGCTGCCTTCTTCAAGCACGAAAGCTGCGGCCAGTGCACGCCCTGCCGTGAAGGCACCGGCTGGATGATGCGCGTGCTGGAGCGCATGGTGAAGGGCAATGCGCAGAAGCGCGAGATCGACATGCTGTTCCAGGTCTCCAAGCAGATCGAAGGTCATACGATCTGCGCGCTTGGCGACGCTGCCGCCTGGCCGATCCAGGGGCTGATCCGGAACTTCCGTCCGGAGATCGAGGCCCGCATCGATCGCTATACGCACAACGCCATGGCGCATGGCGCCGTCATGGAAGCAGCGGAGTAAGAAACGTGGCTAAGCCGGTGAAAGAAAAGCAGGAAGGAGCAACGACGGCAAAGCCGGCGACGGCTTCCGCCTATGCTGATTTCGCCGAAGCCATGGCCGGCAATCCGCTGGTGGCACAGTCGACCGCGGCAATGGCCGCCGCGACTGCGGTTGGCATGAGCATTGCGGGGCAGTTCGCCGGCGCCTTCTTTGGTGCGCTTCAGGGTGCGCTTGAGGCGCAGAACCGGATGACGGGCTCACCGGAGCGCGCAGCCGAGGCTCCGCGGGAGCCGGAGCCGGAGCAAGCTGCTACCGCTTCTGCACCAGCACCTGCGGAGACGCCGATCTCGAAGCGGAGGTCGGATGCGGGGGAGGCCGTCAAATCGCCCGCCAAGCGACTGGCAAAGACGCGGGAGGCGAAGCCGGCTTCGGATGCCCGCACTAAGAAGTCGGCGGTCCGCAAGCCCAAGGTGACGACAGCTGACGACCTGAAGCAGATCGCCGGTATCGGGCCTAAGCTTGAGAAGGTTCTGAACGGGCAGGGTATCAGCAGCATCAGCCAGATCGCCGCCTGGACGGACGCTGATGTCGCGAAGTTCGATGACGCGCTCGGGCTGGACGGGCGCATCCGCCGGGATGATTGGGTGGGCCAGGCCAGGAAGCTGGCGAAGTAAGGATTTTTTCCCCGGCCACGGCTGCGGGATTGAGCACAGGACGTAAGTGATACGATGGCAAAGCTGAAGGTCGACGGCAAGGAAATCGAGGTTCCGGATCATTTCACGCTGTTGCAGGCGTGCGAGGAAGCCGGTGCCGAGGTTCCGCGGTTCTGTTTCCATGAACGCCTGTCGGTGGCAGGCAACTGCCGCATGTGTCTCGTCGAGGTGAAGGGCGGCCCGCCAAAGCCTGCAGCCTCCTGCGCCATGGGCGTGCGCGACATCCGCGGCGGCCCGAATGGCGAACTGCCGGAGGTCTTTACCAATACGCCGATGGTCAAGAAGGCCCGCGAAGGGGTGATGGAGTTCCTGCTCATCAACCACCCGCTGGATTGCCCGATCTGCGACCAGGGCGGCGAGTGCGACCTGCAGGACCAGGCCATGGCCTTCGGCATGGACGCGTCCCGCTATACGGAAAACAAGCGCGCGGTCGAGGACAAGTATATCGGCCCGCTCGTAAAGACCGTGATGAACCGCTGCATTCACTGCACGCGCTGCGTCCGCTTCACGACTGAGGTCGGCGGAATTTCCGAACTCGGCCTGATCGGCCGTGGCGAGGATGCAGAGATCACCACCTACCTCGAACATGCGATGACCTCTGAGCTTCAGGGCAACGTCATCGACCTCTGCCCGGTCGGCGCGCTGACCTCGCGGCCTTTCGCCTTCACGGCCCGTCCGTGGGAACTGAACAAGACCGAGTCGATCGACGTCATGGACGCACTCGGCTCGGCGATCCGCGTCGATACGCGCGGTCGCGAAGTGATGCGCATCATGCCGCGCGTCAACGAACTGGTGAACGAGGAGTGGATCTCCGACAAGACTCGCTTCATCTGGGACGGATTGAAGACCCAGCGCCTCGACCGGCCCTACGTCCGACGTGATGGTCGCCTGCAGGCTGCAAGCTGGGGCGAGGCCTTTGCGGCGATCAAGGCTGCCGTTTCGGCGACGTCCGCAGACAAGATCGGCGCGATCGCCGGTGACCTTGCAGCCGTCGAAGAGATGTATGCGCTGAAGGAACTGATCCGCTCTCTCGGTTCAGAGAACCTCGACTGCCGCCAGGACGGCGTAGCGCTTGATCCGGCGCTCGGCCGGGCAAGCTATCTCTTCAACCCGACCATCGAGGGCATCGAGCGCGCCGGTGCGCTGCTTTTGATCGGCGCCAATCCGCGCCTGGAAGCTGCCGTCCTCAACGCCCGTATCCGCAAGCGCTGGCGCCGCGGCGACTTCCCGATCGGCGTGATCGGCGAGGGCGGCGACCTGCGCTACGAATATGAATACCTGGGTTCCGGCCCGGACAGCCTCACTGAGCTCGTCAACGGTTCCGGCAGCTTCCTCGACATTCTGCGCAACGCCAAGAACCCGATGATCATCCTCGGGCAGGGCGCGCTGTCGCGTGCTGATGGTGCAGCCATCCTGGCTTCAGCGGCGAAGCTTGCCGGCTCGATCGGCGCGGTCACGGACGAGTGGAACGGCTTCGGCGTTCTTCACACCGCCGCATCGCGCGTCGGCGCGCTCGACCTGGGCTTCGTGCCCGGAGCGAAGGGCGTCAACGCAGCAGACATGCTTGCCAACATGGACGTGCTCTTCCTGCTCGGCGCCGATGAACTTGATTTCTCCCGCAAGACGGCGAAGTTCACGGTCTACATCGGTAGCCACGGCGACAATGGCGCCCATCATGCAGACGTCATCCTGCCGGCAGCGACCTATACGGAAAAGTCCGGAATCTGGGTTAATACCGAAGGACGCGTGCAGATGGGCAGTCGCGCCGGCTTCCCGCCGGGCGAGGCCCGCGAGGACTGGGCGATTATCCGTGCTCTTTCCGACGTCCTCGGCAAGAAGCTGCCATTTGATTCGCTCCCGGCGCTTCGCGCGCAGCTCTATGCAGCCTATCCGCATTTCGCCGATCTGGACGAGATCGCCGCCGGCAATGTCGCTGATGTGGCCACACTGGGGCAAAAAGCCGGTGAGATGAGTAAGTCGGCATTTGCGTCCCCGATCAAAGACTTCTATTTGACGAACCCGATTGCGCGGGCATCGGCCGTGATGGCCGAGTGCTCGGCCCTTGCCCGCAACAATTTCCAGGCTGCGGCGGAGTAACAGGAATATGGACGATACCTTTTTCTCGACCTACGCATGGCCGGCACTGGTGATGATCGGGCAGTCGCTGCTCGTCCTCGTCTGCCTCCTGGTCTTCATCGCCTATATTCTCTATGCCGACCGCAAGATCTGGGCCGCAGTCCAGCTGCGTCGGGGACCGAACGTCGTTGGTCCCTGGGGTCTGTTCCAGTCCTTCGCCGACCTCCTGAAGTTCGTCTTCAAGGAGCCAATCATTCCGTCGGGCGCCAACAAGGGCGTCTTCCTGATCGCTCCACTGGTGGCGGTGACCCTGGCGCTCGCCACTTGGGCCGTGATCCCGTTCAACGAGAACTGGGTGATCGCCAACATCAATGTCGGCATTCTCTATGTGTTCGCGATCTCCTCGCTCGAGGTCTATGGCGTGATCATGTCGGGCTGGGCGTCGAACTCGAAGTATCCGTTCCTCGGTGCGCTCCGCTCGGCCGCTCAGATGGTGTCCTACGAAGTCTCGATCGGCTTCGTCATCGTCACGGTGCTCCTCTGCGTCGGTTCGCTCAACCTGTCGGACATGGTGTTTGCGCAGAAGGACGGCCTCGGCACGATGATGGGCCTGCCGAACTCCTTCCTCGACTGGCACTGGCTGCCGCTCTTCCCGATGTTCATCATCTTCATCATCTCCGGCCTTGCGGAGACAAACCGTCCGCCCTTCGATCTTCCGGAAGCAGAATCGGAACTCGTGGCCGGCTACATGGTCGAGTATTCCTCGGCGCCGTACATGATGCTGATGCTTGGCGAGTATGCGGCGATCCTGCTGATCTGCTCGCTGACGACGATCCTTTTCCTCGGGGGCTGGCTGCCGCCGGTCGACATCTGGATCCTCAACTGGGTCCCGGGCATCGTCTGGTTCATCCTGAAGGTCATCTTCATCTTCTTCATCTACTCGATGGTGAAGGCCTTCGTGCCCCGCTACCGCTACGACCAACTGATGCGGCTGGGCTGGAAGATCTTCCTCCCGCTCTCGCTCGCCATGGTCGTCATCACAGCATTCGTGCTCAAGCTGATGGGATGGGCCTGATGGTCCGCTTCCAGCTGAGCCTCACTGGAGAATAACGATGGCAAGTCTGACACAGGCCGTCAGTTCGCTCTTCCTGAAGGAGTTTGTCGGCGCCTTCTTCCTGTCGATGCGCTACTTCTTCAAGCCGAAGGCGACGGTGAACTACCCGTTCGAGAAGAATCCCGTTTCGCCCCGCTTCCGCGGCGAGCATGCACTGCGCCGCTATCCGAATGGCGAGGAGCGCTGCATCGCCTGCAAGCTGTGCGAGGCGATCTGTCCCGCGCAAGCCATCACCATCGAGGCAGGTCCTCGCCGCAACGACGGCACCCGCCGGACGGTGCGCTACGACATCGACATGGTGAAGTGCATCTATTGCGGCTTCTGCCAAGAGGCCTGCCCGGTGGACGCGATCGTCGAAGGTCCGAACTTCGAGTTTTCGACCGAGACGCGCGAAGAGCTCTACTACGACAAGGCGCGGCTTCTGGAGAACGGCGACCGTTGGGAGCGAGAGATCGCTCGTAACATGGCGCAGGACGCACCCTACCGCTGACACGGTAGTCACCCGCAATGCGGGTGGAGCATAGGACAGATTACTTCCCGGTACGCTGATGCGGCCGGATCAAGCGGGGAAGGGCGGGCTCTTCCTCGATGAAGACGAAAAGGCACCACGATGGCTCTGCAGGCTGTTTTCTTCTATCTCTTTGCGTTCGTCGCGGTGGCGTCGGCGTTCATGGTCATCTCCTCGCGCAATCCCGTGCATTCGGTGCTCTTCCTGATCCTCGTGTTCTTCAACGCAGCCGGTCTCTTTCTGCTGACGGGCGCCGAGTTCCTGGCGATGATCCTGCTGGTGGTCTACATCGGCGCGGTCGCGGTGCTCTTCCTCTTCGTCGTCATGATGCTCGACATCGATTTTGCTGAGTTGCGCGCAGGTGTGCTGCAATATGCACCGGTCGGCATTCTGGTTGGCCTGATCGTCGCTGCGGAACTGATCGTGGTCATCGGCGGTAGCGTGTTGACGCCGCAGGCGGCCGAGGCCATCACCATGCCGATCCCGAATCCGGCGGAGCGGACGAACACGGCAGCACTGGGGGACGTGCTATACACGAACTACGTCTACTTCTTCCAGATCGCCGGTCTGGTGCTCCTGGTCGCAATGATTGGGGCCATCGTGCTGACGCTCCGCCACCGCACGCATATCAAGCGCCAGGATATCTCCAGGCAGGTCGCCCGTAAGCCCGAGACCGCTGTTGAAGTGGTCAAGGTTAAGTCGGGCCAGGGCCTCTGAGGTAGGCGAAGAAGGAATTTGGACATGGAAATCGGTCTCTCCCATTACCTGACGGTCAGCGCCATCCTCTTCATCCTGGGCGTGTTCGGCATCTTCCTGAACCGCAAGAACGTCATCATCATCCTGATGTCGATCGAGCTGATCCTGCTCTCGGTCAACCTCAACATGGTGGCCTTCTCCTCCTACCTGAACGACATCGTCGGCCAGGTCTTCGCATTGTTCGTTCTGACCGTTGCAGCCGCCGAGGCAGCCATCGGTCTTGCAATTCTCGTCGTCTTCTACCGCAACCGCGGTTCGATCGCCGTCGAAGACGTCAACGTGATGAAGGGCTGATCGGGTCATGATCTACAAGGCAATCGTCTTCCTTCCCCTGATCGGCTTCCTGATCGCCGGCCTGTTCGGCCGCTCGATCGGCGCCAAGGCTTCGGAATACGTCACCAGCGGCCTGATGGTGATCGTCGCGATCCTGTCCTGGATCGTCTTCTTCAACGTGGCGATGGCGCATGGCGAAGGCCATGAGGTCATCAAGGTCGAGGTGATGCGCTGGATCCAGTCCGGCGGCATCGACATCGAGTGGGCCTTCCGGATCGACACGCTGACCGCGGTAATGTTCGTCGTCGTCAACACCGTCTCGACGCTCGTGCACATCTACTCGATCGGCTACATGCACCACGACCCGCATCGGCCGCGCTTCTTCGCCTACCTTTCGCTCTTCACCTTCGCCATGCTGATGCTGGTGACGGCGGACAACCTGGCCCAGATGTTCTTCGGCTGGGAAGGGGTGGGTCTCGCCTCCTACCTGCTGATCGGCTTCTGGTACAAGAAGCCGTCGGCATCAGCTGCGGCCATGAAGGCCTTCATCGTCAACCGCGTCGGCGACTTCGGCTTCCTGCTTGGCATTGCCGGCATCTTCATGCTGTTCGGCTCGATCAACTTCGAGACGATCTTCGCGACCGCCGCCAGCTACCTGCCGGCAGAAGGTGCTGCCGAGGGCGGCGAGGTGATTGCCAACATCTTCGGCCTCGAACTGACGCGCTACGGTGCACTGACCATCGTCTGCCTGCTGCTCTTCATGGGCGCCATGGGCAAGTCGGCGCAGTTCCTGCTGCACACCTGGCTGCCGGACGCGATGGAAGGCCCGACCCCGGTCTCGGCTCTCATTCATGCCGCGACCATGGTAACCGCCGGCGTCTTCCTCGTCGCCCGCATGTCGCCGCTTTTCGAACTGTCGCCGGATGCGCTGCTGTTCGTCACCATCATCGGTGCGATTACGGCCTTCTTCGCGGCAACCGTGGGCCTCGTGCAGAACGACATCAAGCGCGTCATTGCCTATTCGACCTGCTCGCAGCTCGGTTACATGTTCGTGGCGCTTGGGGTAGGGGCCTATGGCGCGGCGATCTTCCACCTCTTCACGCACGCTTTCTTCAAGGCCCTGCTGTTCCTCGGTGCCGGCTCGGTGATCCACGCCGTCGATGGCGAGCAGGACATGCGCTACATGGGTGGGCTGCGCAAGCACATCCCGGTCACCTTCTGGATGATGACGATCGGAACGCTGGCGCTCACCGGCGTCGGCATCCCGGGTACGATGCTCGGCTTTGCCGGCTTCTTCTCCAAGGACGTGATCATCGAGTCGGCCTATGCCTCCCATTCGGCAGCATCCGGCTTTGCTTTCACGCTGCTGGTCATTGCCGCGCTGTTCACGAGCTTCTACTCCTGGCGCCTCGCCTTCCTGACCTTCTTCGGCAAGCCGCGCGCCTCGGCCGATGTGATGCATCATGTTCATGAGTCACCGCAGGTGATGCTGGTGCCGCTCTATATCCTCGGCATCGGCGCTGTCGCCGCCGGCTTCCTGTTCGAAGGCTACTTCTTCGGCCATGATTATGCCGAGTTCTGGAAAGGGGCGCTGTTCACGCTTCCGGAGAACGAGATCCTCGAGGAGTTCCACCACGTGCCGCTGCTGGTGAAGTGGAGCCCGTTCATTGCAATGGCTCTTGGCTTCGTCACGGCCTGGTACTTCTACATCAAGTCGCCGGAGACGCCGCGCCGTCTGGCGGAGTCGCAGAAGGTGCTCTACGAGTTCCTGCTCAACAAGTGGTACTTCGACGAGATCTACGACTTCCTGTTCGTGCGCTCGGCCAAGGCACTCGGACGCTTCCTCTGGAAGAAGGGCGACATCGGTGTCATCGACACCTATGGCCCGAACGGCGTGGCCGCGCGGGTCGTCGACGTGACCCGCAGTGTCGTCCGCCTGCAGTCCGGCTACCTCTATCACTATGCGTTTGCGATGCTGATCGGCGTCGCCGCCCTCGTCACCTGGATGATGCTCGGGAGCTCTATGTAATGACCGACTGGCCAATTCTCTCGACGGTCACCTTCCTGCCGCTCGTCGGCGTGTTTCTCCTCCTGCTGACCCGCGAGGACAGCACCTATGGGCGCCGAAACATCCTGAACGTCTCCCTTCTGACGACGGTCTTCACCTTCGTGGTGTCGCTCTTCATCTGGATCGGTTTCGACAATTCGAACCCGGGCTTCCAGATGGTGGAGAAGAGCCCCTGGCTCGGGACCGGCATCTCCTACCACCTGGGCGTCGACGGCATCTCCATGCTGTTCGTCATCCTGACGACGTTCCTCATGCCCTTCTGCGTGCTTGCCAGCTGGCATTCGGTCGAGAAGCGCCTGAAGGAATACATGATCGCCTTCCTGCTGCTGGAAGTCGTCATGATCGGCGTCTTCGTGTCGCTCGACATCGTCCTCTTCTACGTCTTCTTCGAGGCGACTCTGATCCCGATGTTCGTCATCATCGGTGTCTGGGGCGGCAAGGATCGCGTCTACGCGTCCTACAAGTTCTTCCTCTACACACTCGCCGGTTCGGTGCTGATGATGCTCGCCATCATGGCCATGTACTGGCAGGCAGGTACGACCGACATCGTCGAGCTGCTGAAGTACAACTTCCCCGCCGACATGCAGACCTGGCTATGGCTCGCTGCCTTCGCCGCGTTCGCGGTCAAGATGCCGATGTGGCCGGTTCACACCTGGCTTCCCGATGCCCACGTCCAGGCGCCGACCGCAGGTTCGGTCATCTTGGCCGGGGTCATGCTGAAGCTCGGCGGCTACGGTTTCATCCGCATCTCGCTCGCCATGTTCCCGCTGGCCTCGGACTATTTCGCTCCCTTCGTCTTCACGCTTTCGATCCTCGCGATCATCTACACCTCGCTGGTGGCGATGATGCAGGACGACATCAAGAAGCTGATCGCCTATTCCTCCGTCGCCCACATGGGCTTCGTGACCATGGGCATTTTCGCCGCCAACATGCAGGGCGTGCAGGGCGCAATCTTCCAGATGCTGTCGCACGGTATCGTCTCGGGCGCGCTCTTCCTTTGCGTCGGCGTCATCTATGACCGCCTGCATACGCGCGAGATCGCGGCCTATGGCGGCCTGGTCAACAACATGCCGAAATATGCAGTTGCCTTCATGGTCTTCACCATGGCCAATGTCGGCCTGCCCGGGACCTCCGGCTTCGTGGGCGAATTCCTGACGGTGATCGGCGTCTTCCAGGTCAACACCTGGGTGGCACTCTTCGCGGCGACCGGCGTGATCCTTTCGGCCTGCTACGCGCTCTGGCTCTATCGTCGGGTGATCTGGGGTGCGCTGGAAAAGGAAAGCCTGAAGGGCCTTATGGATCTCACGACCCGCGAGAAGCTGATCCTCTACCCGCTGGTGGCGCTGACCATCTTCTACGGTGTCTATCCGGCTCCGATCTTCGATGCGACGGCCGCATCGGTGGATCTGCTTGTGAACAATTACGCCGCCGCCCTGCAGGCAGCGCAAGACCTTGCACTGACCGTGCACTGAGACAGGACATAATCGGACATGAGCTCTGAACTCTTCCTCGCAAGCCTGCAACTGTCCATGCCGGAGATCATCCTGGCGGTGGGTGCGCTCGCGCTCCTGATGATCGGCGTCTTTTCAGGCGACCGCTCTGCGCCGACGGTGACGGGCCTTGCCGTTGCACTGCTCATTGCCGCAGGTCTCTGGCTGGTTCTGGCGCCGGGCGAGGGTGAGGCCTATGGTGGTGCCTTCCTGCTCGATCCGTTCGCGCGCTTCATGAAGGTCGTTGCCCTGATCGGCTCGGTCACGGCCATGATCATGACCGTCGGTCATGCTCGCTCGGAACAGCTCGATCGCTTCGAGTTCCCGGTCCTGATGGTGCTCGCCACACTCGGCATGATGCTGCTGATTTCCGCCAACGACCTCTTGGCGCTCTATCTCGGCCTTGAGTTGATGTCGCTGTCGCTCTATGTCTGTGCCGCCATCAACCGCGACAGCCTGCGCTCGACGGAATCCGGCCTGAAGTACTTCGTGCTCGGCTCGCTCTCCTCCGGCATGCTGCTGTACGGCTGCTCGCTGGTCTACGGCTTCACCGGCAATACCGGGTTCGACGAGATCGCCGCCGTCCTGTCGGCCGAAACCCGTTCGCTGGGCCTCGTCTTCGGCCTCGTCTTCGTCCTGGCCGGCGTCTGCTTCAAGATCTCTGCAGTTCCCTTCCACATGTGGACGCCGGACGTCTACGAAGGCGCTCCGACCCCGGTGACGGCCTTCTTCGCCGCCGGTCCGAAGGTCGCGGCCATGGCGATCCTCGTGCGCGTCGTCTCCGAAGCCTTCATGCCGATCGTTGCCGATTGGCAGCAGATCCTCGTCTTCGTCTCGATCGCATCGATGCTGCTTGGCTCCTTCGCCGCTATCGGACAGCGCAACATCAAGCGCCTGATGGCCTACTCCTCGATTGGCCACATGGGCTTCGCGCTGGTAGGCCTTGCCGCGGGAACGGAAACGGGCGTTTCGGGCGTCATCCTCTACATGCTCATCTACATGGTCATGACGCTTGGCACCTTCGCCTGCATTATGGCCATGCGGCGCAAGGAGGGCGAGAACGTCGAGAACGTCGACGACCTGGCCGGCCTTGCCTCGACCAAGCCCTTCATGGCGGTTGTCCTGACGGCGCTGATGTTCTCCATGGCCGGCATCCCGCCGCTCGCCGGTTTCTTCGCCAAGTACTTCGTGTTCATCGCGGCTATCGAGGCGAAGCTCTACGCGCTCGCGATCATCGGCGTACTGACCTCCGTGGTCGGCGCCTATTATTACCTGCGCATCGTCAAGCTGATGTGGTTCGATGAAGCGACGGGAGAGTTTGCGCGAATTGCCGGCGAGCTTCGCCTGGTCTTCGGTCTGTCGGGCCTTTTTGTCACCGCCTATGTCCTCTTCGGCGGACCGGTCGGCAACGCGGCAAATGCCGCGGCGAAGTCCTTCTTCTGAGGATGGCGAGATCATCGGGACGCTTCTCGCTGGAGGCGTTCCGCCACGAGGCCCTCGGCGACGTCGGCTCCACCAACACCGAATGTCTTGCCCGCGCAAGGGCAGGTGACCCCGGCGGCCTGTGGCTGACGGCAACGCGCCAAACCAGCGGCCGCGGACGGCGCGGCAGGGCCTGGACATCCGAAGCCGGCAACCTCTACGCCTCGCTTCTGCTCGTCGATCCGGCGCCGATGGAGCGACTGGGTTCGCTTCCCCTCGCTGTTGCGCTCGCGGTCCATGCGACCATCAGGGCCGTCCTGCCGCCGGACGCCGATCCGGTCGAGGTCAAGTGGCCGAACGACATCCTGATCGGGCGCCGGAAGACCTGCGGCATCCTGATCGAGGCTGAGAAACTGCTCGACAGAAAGCAGGCGCTCGTCATCGGGATCGGGATCAATATCCGGCACATGCCTGAAGGTGCGGCCTATCCCGTCACACGCCTGGAAGATCACGGTTGCCACGCCTCTCCTGAGGAGGTGTTTGCGCATCTTTTCAATCGGATGGCAGAGGTTCTGGAATCATGGGATGAGGGAAGAGGCGTGGCGGAGATAAGCCGGCGCTGGCTGGATGCCGCATGCGGAATCGGCGAGGCCGTAACGGTGAACCTTCCCGACCGCTCGCTTTCCGGCAGGTTTGCTGGCATTGACGGGCAAGGGCTGCTGCAGCTCGAAACCGGCAGCGGGCAGGTTTTGTCGATCGCCGCCGGTGATGTATTCTTCGCAAGAACGGAATAAGGACGCTATGGCTAGACAGGAAGAACTGGTGTTTGTGCCGCTCGGCGGTGTCGGCGAGATCGGCATGAACCTGGCGCTCTATGGCTACGGCTCGCCCGGCAAACGCCAGTGGATCATGGTCGACTGCGGTGTGACATTCGCAGGTCCGGAACTGCCGGGCGTCGACCTCATCCTGCCGGACATCCGATTTCTCGCCAAGGAGCGCGAGAACCTCAAGGCGATCATCATCACGCATGCCCACGAAGATCACTACGGTGCATTGAACGACCTGTGGCCTGGCCTCAACGTTCCAGTCTATGCCTCGGGCTTCACTGCAGGCCTGCTGGAGGCAAAGCGCAATTATGAGGGTAGCCGCGCCGATATTCCCGTGACGCCCTTCAAGGCTGGCGACCGGATTTCCGTCGGACCTTTCGATATCGAGGCCTTGGCCGTCAACCACTCCATTCCTGAGCCGATGTCTCTGGTGATCCGCACGCCGCTCGGAAACCTTGTCCATACGGGCGACTGGAAGATCGATCACGCGCCCTCGCTGGGGCCGCTGACGGACGAGGCTCGCTTTCGCGCCGTCGGCGACGAGGGCGTGCTCGCCTTGATGTGCGATTCCACCAATGCGAACCGCGAAGGCATTTCTCCGTCCGAGGAGGAAGTCTCCGAAGGCCTGCGGAAGATCATCGAGAATGCCGAGGGGAGGGTGGCGATCACCACCTTCTCTTCGAATGTCGGCCGTATCCGGTCCATCGCCCACGCCGCCCATGCGGCGGGCCGCGAGGTCCTGCTGCTCGGCAGTTCCATGAAGCGGGTCGTCAATGTCGCCCGCGATATCGGCCTGATGGAGGGGATAAAGCCCTTCATCGCTGAAGATGAATATGGCTACATTCCCCGCGACAAGGTCGTCGTGGTCCTGACCGGAAGCCAGGGCGAGCCTCGGGCGGCGCTTGCCAAGATCGCCCGGGACGAGATGCGCAATGTGTCGCTGGCGGCTGGCGATACTGTCGTCTTCTCGTCGCGGACGATCCCGGGCAATGAAAAGCCAATCCTGGAGATCATGAATGGCCTGATCGACCAGGGCGTTCACATCATCACCGATGCCGATGCGCTGGTGCACGTGTCCGGGCATCCGCGCCGCAACGAGCTCGTGAAGATGTACGAGTGGACGCGCCCGCAGATCCTGGTCCCGGTCCACGGAGAGGCAGCGCACCTGACCGCGCAGGCGGAACTGGGTGCGCAGTCTGGGATTCCGAACATCCCGCGCGTGCGCAACGGCGACATGCTGCGGATTGCGCCGGGCCCTGCCGAGGTCATCGATCAGGTGCCGCATGGGCGTATCTTCAAGGACGGAAAGCTGATCGGGGACCTGGAGGAGATGGGCATCGGCGACCGGCGCAAGCTGGCTTATGTAGGCCATGTCTCCGTCAACGTGCTTCTGGACAGCCGCTTCGATTTCCTCGGTGATCCCGATCTTGTCGCGTTCGGCTTGCCGGAGTTCGACGAGGAGGGCGAGGATATGGAGGACACCCTGTACGACGCCGTACTTGGTGCGGTGGAGAGCATCCCGCGCGCCCGCCGCAAGGACCTTGAGACATTGCGCGAAGCGATCCGCCGGGCTGTACGCGCGGCCGCCAACGAGGCGTGGGGCAAGAAGCCGGTGGTCACGGTTTTCGTCAACAAGGTCTAGGGGGACGTAATGCTCGGTCGGGTCAACCACATCGCCATTGCCGTGCCGGACCTCGCGCAGGCGACAGCAACCTACCGGGATGTGCTTGGTGCGCGCGTTTCGCAGCCCCAGGCGCTTGCGGCACACGGGGTGACGGTGGTTTTCGTGGAACTGGAAAACACCAAGGTCGAACTGCTGGAGCCGCTGGGCGCGGACTCGCCGATAACCGCCTTCCTGGAGAAGTCGCCCTCGGGAGGCATGCACCACATCTGCTATGAAGTGGACGATATCCTGGCTGCCCGTGATCAGCTGAAGGCGAGTGGCCTCCGCGTGCTGGGAGACGGCAATCCGAAGATCGGGGCGCATGGAAAGCCGGTGCTTTTCCTGCACCCGAAGGACCTCAACGGGACGCTGGTAGAACTCGAGGAGGTGTGACACTCCGTCCGTCCCGGCAGGTTTGAGGTCGCTGGGGTTTGTCGCTATAAGCGCAAAGCCCACAGGGAAGCCCCGGATGTCGTTTCTTTCATTCTTCGCCGTCTACTTCATCATCTGGTGGATCACGCTTTTCGCCGTGCTTCCGCTCGGCATGCGCTCGCAGGGTGACGAAGGGGATGTGACTCTGGGGACGGTGGAGAGTGCGCCGGCGCAGTTTCGTGCAGGGCGCGTCCTTCTTCTGACGACGGTAATATCGGCGGCAATCTACGCGGCCTGGTTCGCAGCCTCGAACTATTTTGGCTTCAGCCTCGGCAATCTTCCTCGGATCGTTCCGGAATTCGGATAGGACCCAGGATGCGAGCAAAAAAAAACAAGGCCGTGAGGCCTTGTTTCCAGTTTCGCGTGATCCTTACCGTTTCCGGGGCTGCGACAAGCGCGCCTAAGATCTGATCCTCCCAAGACTTGACCGCGAGGTCGGCAAGAATTTGATCTCCTTGCCTCTTTTATGGGCTGAAGCTAGCCCAAAGAATGGGCCTTGTCACCTGCTTTTTTTGCATTTTTGCTACACTGGAACATTATTTTGTTGTTGACGAAAGTGTCGCAGCTTTGTCACAAATCCACTTTTCCAATGCACATTGTCGGTGAGCAAGCGGCTCCCTTCAACTTGAGGGAACGGACCTGCGAGCGGGTTTCCATGGCCCGGCGAAACCGCTATGAACGCAGCCAACCAGCTTCAAAAACGCGATTCCCGGTGGGGACGTCGAAACCTCGGAACATTCCATGCGCCTATCCCGCTACTTTATGCCGATCCTGAAGGAAAACCCCAAGGAAGCGGAAATCGTTTCTCACCGTCTGATGCTGCGGGCCGGGATGATCCGCCAGCAGAGCCAGGGCATCTATTCCTGGCTGCCGCTCGGCAAGCGTGTCCTCGACAAGGTCAACAGGATCATTCGCGAAGAGCAGGACCGCTCCGGCGCAATCGAGCTCCTGATGCCGACGCTGCAGTCAGCCGAACTCTGGCAGGAGAGCGGCCGCTACGACGACTACGGCAAGGAAATGCTGCGCATCAAGGACCGGCAGGAGCGGCCGCTCCTCTACGGTCCGACGAACGAGGAGATGATCACCGACATCTTTCGCTCCTACATCAAGTCCTACAAGAACCTGCCGCTGAACCTCTACCACATCCAGCTCAAGTTCCGGGACGAGATCCGCCCCCGCTTCGGCACCATGCGTTCGCGCGAGTTCCTGATGAAGGATGCATATTCCTTCGATCTGACGCAGCAGGACGCAATCCACTCCTATAACAAGATGTTCGTCGCCTATCTGCGCACGTTCGCACGGCTAGGGCTGCGGGCCATCCCGATGCGCGCCGATACCGGCCCGATCGGTGGCAATCATAGCCACGAATTCATCATCCTTGCCGAAACGGGCGAGTCGGAGGTCTTCAGCCACAAGGACTTCGTCAATTTCGAAATTCCGTCCGAAGACACTAATTTCGACGACGTCGCTGGGCTGCAGGCCATATTCGACAAGTGGACCTCGGTCTACGCGGCGACGTCGGAAATGCACGATGCCGCGGCTTTCGATGCGATCCCCGAAAGTGACCGTCTGTCTGCGCGCGGTATCGAGGTTGGTCACATCTTCTATTTCGGCACGAAGTATTCCGAGCCGATGGGGGCCAAGGTGCAGGGGCCGGATGGCAAGGAGCATCCCGTACACATGGGTTCCTACGGCATCGGCCCGACGCGCCTTGTTCCCGCCATTATCGAAGCCTCGCATGACGAGAACGGAATCATCTGGCCGGCCTCCGTCGCGCCGTTCGATGTCGTGGTCATCAACATGAAGCCGGGCGACGAAACCTGCGACCGGCTCTCGGAGAACCTCTACGCAGGCCTCGGCAAGGCCGGCAAGGATGTCCTCTATGATGATACGGATGACCGCGCCGGCACCAAGTTCGCGACAGCGGACCTGATTGGCGTGCCGGTCCAGGTCATCATCGGCCCGCGTTCGGCGGCAAACGGCGAAGTCGAGGTCAAGGACCGCAAGACCGGCGCCCGCGAGGTGATGACGCTGGAAGCGGCAATGAACAGGCTGGCCGGCTAAGGGCGCTGCAGCCCGAAGGACGACGAGTTGAGGCTAGGGACGGAAGAATGGCGAGCGTGACCGCAGAGGGACAGACGAACAGCGAAGGCCGCGGCCCGTCTGCCGGTCCGTTTTCCGCCTTCGAACGCATGGTGGCGTGGCGCTACCTGCGCTCCCGGCGGAAGGAGGCGTTCATTTCGGTGATCGCCGGCTTCTCGTTCATCGGCATCATGCTGGGCGTAGCCACGCTGATCATCGTCATGGCGGTGATGAACGGTTTCCGTACCGAACTGATCTCGCGCATCCTCGGAATCAACGGTCACATGATCGTGCAGCCGGTGGACGGGCCCTTTACCGACTATGCCGACCTTACAGCGAAGTTCCAGGGCGTACCGGGTGTGCGGATCGCGCTACCGCTGGTGGAGGGCCAGACACTCGCCTCCGGTCGGGCCGGTGCCGGCTCCGGCGCATTGGTACGCGGCGTTCGGCCGGAAGACCTTGAGAAGCTGAGCGAGGTCGCGACCAACATCCGGCAGGGCGACATTATCGGCTTTGCTTCGGGGCAGGGCGTTCTGGTCGGCTCCCGGCTTGCTGCATCGCTGGGGATCAATGCGGGCGATGACATCACCCTCATCTCACCCGAAGGCGACGTGACGCCGATGGGGGTTAATCCAAGGGTCAAGTCCTACCCGGTATCAGGCGTCTTCGAAATCGGCATGTCTGAATACGATGCGACGATGATCTTCATGCCGCTGGAGGAGGCGCAGCTCTATTTCAATGCCGATGGACTGGTGCAGTCGATCGAGCTCTTCGTCAACGATCCCGAAGGTGTCGACGGGTTGCGTCCGCTGGTGGAAGCCGCCGCCGGTCGCCAGATCCACATCACTGACTGGCGTCAGCGGAACCAGACCTTCTTTTCGGCGCTGCAGGTCGAGCGGAACGTCATGTTCATGATCCTCACGCTGATCGTGCTGGTGGCGGCGCTCAACATCATCTCCGGGCTCATCATGCTGGTGAAGGACAAGGGAAGCGACATCGCCATCCTGCGCACGATGGGCGCAAGCTCCGGCGCGGTGATGCGGATCTTCTTCATGACCGGGGCGGCGATCGGAACCGTCGGAACGCTCGCCGGCGTCGTTCTCGGCGTCATCGTCTGCCTCAACATAGAATCCATCCGGCAGTTCTTCTCCTGGCTGTCGGGCACGGTGCTCTTCGACCCCGAGCTCTATTTCCTCAGCCAGCTTCCGGCTGAGATGAGCTTCAGCGAGACTTTGTCGGTGGTGCTGATGGCACTGACGCTCTCCTTCATTGCCACCATATTTCCTGCCTGGCGGGCCTCGCGGCTCGATCCGGTGCAGGCCCTCCGATACGAATAGGACGCTATCCCTCATGGCAGGCAAGACAGTCCTGAAGCTCTCCGGTGTCGAAAGACACTACGGCCAGGGCGAAACCACGCTCTCCATCCTGAAGGGTGCGGATTTCGAACTGCACAGTGGCGAGATCGTCGCTCTCGTGGCGCCGTCAGGAACGGGAAAATCTACGCTTCTGCATCTGGCGGGACTGCTGGAGCATCCGGATGCCGGTGAGGTTTTCGTCGGCGGGCATGCCTGCAATGGATTGCCGGATGATGATCGCACCGCCATCCGCCGCAGCGAGATCGGCTTCGTGTACCAGTTTCACCACCTGCTCCCAGAGTTCACGGCGCTTGAGAACATCATGATGCCGCAGCTGATTGCGGGGCTTCCCGAGCGGGAGGCCAAGGAGCGGGCAAGCCAGCTTCTCGACTACATGCGCATCGGCCATCGTGGCGAACACCGACCGGCCGAGTTGTCCGGCGGCGAACAGCAGCGCGTGGCGATCGCCCGTGCCGTCGCCAATGCTCCTCGCGTCCTGCTGGCCGACGAACCGACCGGCAACCTCGATCCCGAAACGGCCTCATACGTCTTCGATGCCCTGGAAGCGCTCGTGAAGCAGTCGGGGCTTGCGGCCCTGATCGCAACCCACAACCATGATCTCGCCGCCCGGATGGATCGTCGCGTAACGATCGACGGCGGCAAGGTCGTCGGCTTCTAACTCCTCTCTTAACCCTCTGTTTACCGAGGCTGCCGGCGACGGTGGCCTTTTCTGTTCTTGTTTCGTTTTCCTCTTGACGAGGAGTACAAAAACGGAACAAAATAACAACATAGAGGAACAGGGGAGATGACCATGACTGATCTCATACGGGACATTGCCGCATTCGCTTCCATAGCAACCTTCGTCGCGAGCATTTCCATGCTCATGCTGGCCATTTAAGCGAGCCGCAGGAATATCCGTTGACGACGTAAGTCCGAACTGGACTTGGAACGCTCCGCGCCGGAAAATCACCTGATTCATGAGGTGAGAGACAGCGATGGCCGAGCAGATGGAAACCACTGGTGCAACGAACGGAGAGCCTTCGCCTCGGTTCGTTCATCTGCGGGTTCATTCCGCCTATTCGCTGCTCGAAGGCGCATTGCCGCTCAAGAAGATCCTTGCGAAGGCTGTGGCCGATTGTCAGCCGGCGATAGCCGTCACGGACACCAATAATCTCTTCGTCGCGCTGGAATTCGCGCAGAAAGCGGTCGGTGAGGGTCTTCAGCCAATTATCGGGTGTCAGGTCTCGATCGACATGGAGGATCAGGCCGAGGATCGGCGCGGCAACCAGATGACGAAGCTGCCGGCGATCGTGCTTCTGGCATCGACGGCCGACGGCTACGAGCGGCTGGTGGATCTCGTCAGCCGCGCCTATCTCGGGGGCGAGGGCCATGCCAGCACGCATATCCGCCGCTCCTGGCTCGACGACACGGGGACCGAAGGGCTGATCGCCTTGACCGGGGCGTCCGGCGGTCCGATCGACGTCACGCTGCGCGAAGGCAATTCCAGTCAGGCGAGATCGCGGCTCCTCAGCCTCAGGGAGGCGTTCGGTGACCGGCTCTATGTGGAACTGCAGCGCCACGGCGCCTATGACCGTCGCCACGAGCACAAGATCGTCAGCCTTGCCTACGAGTTCGATCTGCCACTGGTCGCCACCAACGAAGCTTTTTTCCCGTCGCGCGACGATTACGACGCCCACGACGCTCTGATGGCGGTGGCCCACAATGCCATCGTGTCCGACGACAGCCGCTTCCGGCTGACCCCGGACCACTATCTGAAGAGCCGTGCCGAGATGGCGGCACTCTTCGCCGATCTGCCGGAAGCTCTGGACAACACGGTGGAGATCGCCCGGCGCTGTTCCTTCATCCTCGACACCCGCAAGCCGATCCTGCCGCGTTTCACCGGTGCGACGGCTGATCCGGAGGAAGCCGAACGGGCCGAGGCAGAGGAACTGCGACGGCAATCGGTGGAGGGCCTCGAACGGCGAATGGCGGCGCTCGGCCTCAGCCCCGGCTATACGGAGCAGGACTACCGCGAGCGCCTGGACTTCGAGCTGAGCGTCATCGAGAGGATGAAGTTCCCGGGCTACTTCCTGATCGTCTCCGACTTCATCAAGTGGGCGAAGCAGAACAACATTCCCGTCGGCCCGGGCCGTGGATCGGGCGCGGGTTCGCTGGTCGCCTATGCGCTGACGATCACGGACGTCGATCCGCTGCGCTTCTCGCTGCTGTTCGAGCGCTTCCTCAACCCGGAACGCGTCTCGATGCCCGACTTCGACATCGACTTCTGCCAGGACCGGCGCGAAGAGGTGATCCGCTACGTCCAGCAGAAATACGGCCGTGAGCAAGTGGCCCAGATCATTACATTCGGATCGCTGCAGGCCCGCGCGGCGCTGCGCGACGTCGGCCGGGTGCTCGAAATGCCCTACGGCCAGGTCGACAGGATCTGCAAGCTGGTGCCGAACAATCCAGCCAATCCGACACCGCTCTCCAAGGCGATTGAGGAGGAGCCCAAGCTGCAGGAAGAGGCGGAGAAGGAGCCCGTAGTCGCACGCCTTCTCGACATCGCCCAGAAGATCGAGGGACTTTATCGCCACGCCTCGACGCACGCCGCCGGCATCGTGATCGGCGACCGGCCGCTCTCCAAGCTCGTGCCGATGTACCGCGATCCGCGCTCCGACATGCCGGTCACCCAGTTCAACATGAAATGGGTCGAACAGGCGGGCCTGGTGAAGTTCGACTTCCTCGGGCTGAAGACGCTGACCGTGTTGAAAACGGCTGTCGACTACGTCTCCAAGCGCGGCATCCACGTGGACCTCGCCTCGATACCGCTGGATGACGAAAAGACCTACGAAATGCTCTCCCGCGGCGAGACGATCGGCGTGTTCCAGGTGGAAAGTGCCGGCATGCGCAAGGCGCTGATCGGCATGCGACCTGACTGCATCGAGGACATCATCGCGCTCGTTGCACTCTATCGCCCCGGCCCGATGGAGAACATTCCGGTCTACAATGCCCGCAAGCACGGCGAGGAGGAAATCGAATCGATCCATCCGAAGATCGACTACCTTCTGAAGGAAACCCAGGGCGTTATCGTCTACCAGGAGCAGGTGATGCAGATCGCCCAGGTCCTGTCAGGCTACTCGCTCGGCGAAGCGGACCTTCTGCGCCGCGCCATGGGCAAGAAGATCAAGGAGGAAATGGACAAGCAGCGTGCGCGCTTCGTCGATGGTGCCATGAAGAATGGCGTATCGAAGCCCCAGGCTGACTTGATCTTCGACCTGCTCGCCAAGTTCGCCAACTACGGCTTCAACAAGTCGCACGCCGCCGCCTACGCCATCGTCTCCTACCAGACGGCCTTCATGAAGGCGCACTATCCCGCCGAGTTCCTGGCCGCGTCGATGACCTTCGATATGGCGAACACCGAGAAGCTGAACGACTTCCGGCAGGATGCGGCCCGTCTCGGCATTACGGTCGTGCCGCCATCGGTGCAGACCTCGTTCCGCCGTTTCGAGACCGACGACAACAAGATCTTCTACGCCCTGGCGGCCATCAAGGGTGTCGGGGAGGCTGCGGTCGATCACATCGTCGAGGTTCGAGGCGACAGGCCTTTCGCCTCGATCGAGGACTTCTGCCTGCGGATCGACCCGAAGCAGATCAACCGTCGCGTGCTGGAAAGCCTCATTTGCGCCGGCGCCTTCGATTGCTTCGGGCGGGATCGGGCCGAGATGATTGCTGGCCTCGACCGCATCATCGGCTATGCGCAGCGTGCGCAGGAAAACAAGACGAGCGGCCAGTCTGACATGTTTGGATCATCCTCCGCAGCAGGTCCTGAAACGTTGATTTTCCCGCCGTTCTCGCCTTGGGTTCCTTCGGAGAAGCTGATGCGGGAGTACCAGGTTCTCGGCTTCTACCTGTCCGCCCACCCACTCGATTCCTATGGCGATGTGCTGGCGAAGATGCGCGTCCAGAACTTTGCGGAATTCTCCGCGGCCGTGAAGAAGGGCGCAACCGCCGGGCGGCTTGCCGGGACGGTGACCGGTCGCCAGGAGCGCAAGACCCGCACCGGCAACAAGATGGGGATAGTCACCTTCTCCGACGCCTCGGGTCAGTTCGAGGCCGTGCTCTTCTCCGAGGCGCTGGCGCAGTACCGCGACCTTCTGGAGCCCGGCAAATCCCTGGTGATCACCGTGCAGGCCGACGAGCGTCCGGAGGGCATCGGTTTGCGTATCCAGACCGCCGCTTCGCTTGAGGAGCAATCGGTGCGAATGCAGAAGGCGCTGCGCGTCTATGTGAGGGATTCAGGTCCCCTGAAGACGGTGACGCGTCACCTCAATGCAAGAGGGGACGGGTTGGTCTCCTTCATCGTCATCAAGGACGATGGTCAGCGTGAGATCGAGGTGGAGCTCGCGGAGAAGTTCCGGATTTCGCCGGAGATTGCCGCCGCCCTTAGGGCGGCGCCGGGAGTCTTGGAGGTCGAACTCGTATAGCGACGCTCAGTAGAGGCCGATGCCGTTGCGATAGACGCGCCGCGGCTTCTGCCGCACCTTCTGCGGTTTTTCGACTGCTGGCCGTGCTTCAGCCACCTTCGCCTCGGAGCGCGTGAGGGTGATGAAGTCGGTGCCTTTGCCCGTCTCCGGACCCAGACCTTCGTCCGTTATGGTCAGGGAGCTTCCATCGGCAAGCAGCGTCGCGATGCGCTCTCGTATGTCGTCCGGGATCTCCAGGCGATCGAGCGCGCCGGATGCCGAAGAGGCCGAGGCGTCGAGACTGATGTTCATTCGCTGCCGCTCTTTCGGGGTGAGGAGGTTCGGCAGAGTGAGTACATGCCAGTCGGCCCGCTCGCTGCCACGATCAACATTGCTCGCGGTGAAGAAGTGCGTGCCGAGGGGGATCTCCGGGTTCTTGAGGCCGATCGGCGCCTCGAACAGCGGCGCAAAGTTGCGGCGTACCAGCAGTTGCGCAGCCGGCGGCTCCCGCTTGCCGGAGGAGCGATAGAGCGCCGACAGGAAGTCGTCGGTCAACGCCGATCCCGCGGGGAGGTTCTTCCACCGCTTGAAGCCTGCGATTGCCGCCTGGGTTTTGGTGCCGATAAGACCGTCGGGCGCGCCGGCATCGAAGCCGAGATCGTTCAGCATCGCCTGGACGTCGAACACCGTCTCCCGCAATTCGCGCCTCTTGATGAGCATTTTTACAGGTGTGGTGTCCTGCGGTTCGATCGAGCCGGTCAAGGTCGGGTCGGTGGTCTGGCTCGCCATGGCCACCTCATAGGCTTCCGACGTCTGGCGCTTCACGGTCGGCCGCAGTTCGATGTCCGACATCAGTGGTTCGGCGGGCAGGGGCTTGAGCGGGAGGAAGAGGTTGGCGTGAGCGATCGGCATCGGTGCCACCGGCGCGTCCGAGACGATCACGTGGAAACCGCGCTCCGTCATCCCGAAAAGCGTCTTTGCGTAACCGGAAGGCAGGCGGATGCAGCCGTGCGAGGCCGGGTAGTTCGGCACGTGGCCTTCGTGGAGAGCGATGCCAGACCACGTCAGTCTCTGCATGAATGGCATCGGTGCGTTCGAATAGATGTTCGACTCGTGGTAGCGGCGCTTTTCCAGGATCGAGAAGATTCCGCTCGGTGTCGAATGGCCGGCTTTGCCAGTCGAGACGCGCGTGGTCGAGACCACCTTGTCACCGTCGTAGACGGTCATCGACTGGTTGTTCTTGGAGACGACGATCTGCAGCGTGTGGGCGAGTTCGGCAAAGGCGGGATGGGAGAGCATGGTGGCGGACATCAGTCCGAGACCAAACGCGAGACGACGCAGCATGGACAACCTCTTTACGCAATACTGAGCGGCGAGATTAGCAGCTTCGAATTAAGGAAGATTTGCCGAACATTGTAACGATTGGCAGTCGCTATGCCGTACGATCACATGTCAGTGATTCCGGCGGCGCTCACCGAATGTGTAGCCGGTTTCCACGGCGGCCTTTCCGAACTTGTCGCGGAGCCGGTCCATGGCGGCCTCCGCTGCGGCGCGACGGACGGCGTCGCGGTCCACGAGGTCTGGAGGATCTGCCCGTTCCGGATCACAAAGGTCAGTCACGCCGATGCCGATGAGGCGGAAGCGCGTGCCGTCGGTTTCGGGTTGCAGCAGTGACAGGCCGGTACGGAAGATGCGATCGGCGAGCTGTGTAGGGTCCTCGAGCCGCCGATTGCGCGTGCGGCTTTTGAAGTCGGCGGTCTTGAGCTTCAGGACTACCGTCTGGCCGGCGATGGAGTGTTTCTTCAGCCGAGACGAGACCTTCTCGGAGAGGCGGCGGAGGATCGGGACGAGGTCCTCCTGGCGGGAGATGTCGTCGAAGAATGTGGTCTCGGCCGAAACGCTCTTCGCCGGATCATTGGGGTGGACCGTCCGGTCGTCGATGCCGCGCGCGAGGCGATAGAGGCGCTGTCCCATGGAGCCGTAGCGCCGCATGAGATCACCTTCCTCCATTGTCTGCAACTGCCCGATCGTCCGGATGCCGTCGGCTTCGAGGGTGGCATTGAAGGCCTTGCCGACGCCCCAGATCGTCGTCACCGGCCGTGGAGCGAGGAACGCCAGGGCCTCCTCCCGCCCGACGACGGAGAAGCCCCGTGGCTTTTGCAGGTCGGATCCGACCTTGGCCAGGAACTTGCAGTAGGAGAGCCCGATCGAGATGCTGATGCCGATCTCTGCGGCGATGCGGTTGGCGAGTTTGGCAAGCGTGCGTGCCGGCGGGTCGTGATGCAGCCGCTCCGTGCCGGCGAGGTCGAGAAAGGCCTCGTCAATCGAAAGTGGCTGAACGAGCGGCGTCAACTCCAGCATCATCTGCCGTACCTCGCGGCCGACCCGTGCGTACTTTTCCATGTTCGGGCGGATGACGACGGCATCCGGGCACGCCTCCAGTGCCTTGAACATCGGCATTGCTGATCGCACCCCGTTGATGCGCGCAATGTAGCAGGCCGTGGAGACAACGCCCCGCTTTCCTCCACCAATGATGACTGGCTTGTCTGCGAGATCTGGATTGTCTCGTTTCTCGACGGCCGCATAGAAGGCGTCGCAGTCGATATGCGCGATCGTCAGGTCGTAAAGTTCAGAATGATATAATAACCGTGGACTTCCGCATTTATTGCAGCGGCGCAGTTCTGCCTTCTGCTCGGTGAGGCAGTCGCGACAGAAGCCGGATTTCGTCTCGGGCGAATGCGTCATGGATGGAACAGAAGTTGAACATCCGCAATCTATGTCTGGCCGAGCAGAATCTCAACGTCGCTCTTTGTCCGTCCACATCGGAACGGGCTTCTCAGTGCTGGCCGGAATCAAGGCCGGGCTTTGAAAAGTGGCGCCAGGCGGCCGCCACCGCCTCCGGCTTCGTCCCGCTTGCTTCGCAAAAGGCAAGGAGCGTGGGCTCATGGGCCATGACGAAATCGAGCATCCCGGCGAGGAAATCTGGATCGTCCACTGCCTGGCGAAGTTGCCCTGCCTCCAGCCCGGACAGGGCAAGGAAGCGCCCCAGCATGTCCGGTTCGGAGGCAAGCCAGCCGAGAACGGCCACGGCCGTCTGCTCCGCGGCGTCCCGCCCGACTGGAACGTTTTTGGGATCGTTTCGCATTGCCCGGAAATGGTTACCTCTTTTTCAACCAAATGGCCGTACCGTTGAACGCTGTGACGGAGATGGAATCGGCCGTGCGCGAGCTTATATCCTGAAATAGGGCTTGCAAGGCAGGATCAGGGACGGGGTACATGCCCAAACGGGTCATGATTGTCGAAGACAACGAGCTGAACATGAAGCTCTTCCGCGATCTGATCGAGGCTTGCGGCTATGAAACCATCCAGACGCGGAACGGCATGGAGGCGATGGAACTCGCCCGCAAGCATCGCCCGGACCTCATCCTGATGGACATCCAGCTTCCTGAAGTCTCCGGCCTCGAGGTCACGAAGTGGCTCAAGGAAGACGATGAATTGCATATCATCCCAGTCATAGCCGTGACCGCCTTCGCGATGAAGGGCGACGAAGAACGCATCCGCCAGGGTGGCTGCGAAGCCTATGTGTCGAAGCCGATATCGGTTCCCAAGTTCATCGAGACCATCAAGACATATCTGGGCGACGCATGAGACCGGAGCACACGACATGACCGCGCGTATCCTGGTGGTTGACGATGTGCCCGCCAATCTCAAGCTGCTCGAGGCCCGGCTGGTTGCTGAATATTTCGATGTCCTGACGGCCGAGGACGGTTTCAAGGCGCTGGCGATCTGCGAGCATACGCATGTCGACCTCATCCTGCTCGACATCATGATGCCCGGCCTCAGCGGCTTCGAGGTCTGCGAGCGGCTGAAGGCCGATCCCCGCTATGCGCATATTCCGATCGTCATGGTGACGGCGCTGGACCAGCCGGTCGATCGCGTTCGTGGGCTCAAAGCCGGCGCGGACGACTTCCTGACGAAGCCGGTCAACGACCTCCAGCTCATATCGCGCGTGAAGAGCCTCGTGCGGCTGAAGACCTTGAGCGACGAGTTGCGCATTCGGGCCGACACCGCACAGAACGTCGGCATAGAGGACATGCTGAAAGGCACCGACGGCCGGGACGAGCCGGGACAGGTTCTACTGGTCGACAGCCGTGGAAATTCGCAGGAGCGCTTCATCAAGGCGCTGAAGCCGATCGCCGAGGTCATGGCGATGTCGGACCCGCAGGCGGCATTGTTCGAGGCAGCAGAGAACAGCTTCGATCTCGTGATCGTCAACGCCAATTTTGACGACTATGATCCGCTACGCCTCTGCTCGCAGCTGAGGTCGCTGGAACGGACCCGCTTTCTGCCGCTGCTCATCGTCACGGAGCAGGGTGAGGAGGATCTGATTGTCCGGGCTCTGGACCTCGGCGTCAACGACTACATCATGCGCCCGGTCGACCCGAACGAGCTCGTTGCCCGCTGCCTCACGCAGATCAAGCGCAGACGCTACAACGATCGCCTTCGCGTCAGTGTTCAGCAGACGATCGAACTGGCGGTCACGGACGCGCTGACCGGGCTGCACAATCGCCGCTACCTCGACAATCATCTGAGGACGCTGTTCAATCGTGCCGCGGCTCGAGGGCGGGCGCTGTCCATCTGCATCACCGACATCGACCGCTTCAAGACCATCAACGACACCTATGGCCATGACGCCGGAGACGACATACTCCGGCAGTTCGCGGCACGTATTCGTTCGACGGTCAGGGGCGCGGATCTCGCCTGCCGGTATGGCGGAGAGGAATTCGTGGTCGTGATGCCGGACACCGATGCCGCAGCGGCCGGCATGATCGCCGAAAGACTGCGCGGGCTGATCGAGAACCAGCCCTTCGTCATTCGCTCGACGGGGCAAGCCATCAGCGTCACTGCTTCGCTTGGCATCGCTTCCAACGAGGCTGCGGTAGAGACCCCGGAACAGCTTCTGAAGCAAGCGGACAGGGCACTCTACGAGGCGAAGAACAGCGGCAGGAACAGGGTGGTCGCAGCCGCAGCCTGAAGCGAACCCAGGCAGGGTTGCGCAGGCCACAGGTCAGTCACTAATCGAGTGCTAGCGTCTTGCGCTCCTGCTTGCGCAGGAAGTTCTGTCTCCGCGCCAAGAAATACCAGAGAAATAGACCGGTCGAATCTTCGCTATTCATTGAATGGCGCGCCGCGACTACGCCTGATTTTAACCAACATTGGAACTCGCTTATGGAATCGGCAAGATTCGGTTGATTTCCTTGGTGGTTTGCGCGATTTTTAGAGACGAAAGATACCCCATGATGCTCAGGTCCGCCGCATCTCCTGGGTCGTGGGGTCGGTCGATCGATTGCATGTCTCGGTTCCTCGTGCCGTATTGCAGTCGGTCGACCCCCAATAAAAAAGCACCGCTTTCAAGGGAAGCGGTGCTTTTTTATTGGCTTGGATCATGAGACGACAAAAAAGGCGCGTCGCCCTGCGGCGCGCGCCTCGTTCTGCCGGATGCCACGATCTTACTTGATCTTGGTTTCCTTGAACTCGACATGCTTCTTGGCAATCGGGTCGTACTTGGTCTTGGACATCTTGTCTGTGAAGGTACGGCTGTTCTTCTTGGTCACGTAGAAGAAACCGGTGTCCGCCGTCGACAGCAGCTTGATCTTGATGGTCGTAGCTTTCGCCATGGTGTTCTGCCTTTAGGAAAAATGAAGCCGCGGACGGCCGGATGGTGTCCACGGCGAAATCTGGCGCGAAACTACAAATCGCGCCCGAAAAGTCAAGTCCGTTTCGGTCTAAAAAGGAACCGTCCTATCGACAGCATGACATAAAGGCCGAAGAAGGAGGCGAGCGCCCATGCGAAACCGTTGTTGCCGGTGATGTCGATCGCTGCGCCGATCGCCTGTGGCCCGGCCACGGTGCCGACGGCGTAGCAGAATACGAAGGCTGCATTGGCGGCGGCGAGGTCGGCGCCGGTGAGTCGCGAGCCGAGATGGGCAAGCCCCACAGTATAGAGGCCGGAGACGCAACCGCCCCAGAACAGCAGGACGACTGCCGTCAGCAGCCAGTCCTCGATCAGCAACGGCAGGAGCAGCGAGCCAACGAGGCCCGTCAGCGCCATGAGTGCGAGAAGCGGTCGCCGGTCGCGAAGGCGGTCGGAATACATGCCCAGCGGGATCTGGAACACCATGTTGCCGATGCCCATCACGGTGAGGAGCAGGGCTGCCTGGGCCTCGCTGAAGCCCTCCCGGACGGCGTAGATTGGAAACAGCGAAAGTCCGCCCGCTTCGACCGCGCCGAAGACGAAGACGGCGGCTGTCGCCGTGGGCACAAGGAAGATGTAGCGTAGGAAGTGACGTTCGGGCTTCTCGTCCAGAACGGGACTCTCATGCCGCGCGATATAGATTGGCACCGCCGCGATCAGGATGGCGCCGGCACCGATCAGGAAAGGCCGGATTCCGTCGCTACCGATGGCCGAAAACAAGAGCGGCCCCATCGCGAAGCCAACTGCGAGCACGGTGGCATAGATACCGAGTACGAGGCCTCTGCGGCGGGGCGGGGCGGCTGCATTGATCCAGAACTCGGACAGGATGAACAGCGTCGTGGTCGCCCCATGGAATGCGAACCGCAGGGGAAACCACATCCAGAACGCGCTGGCATAGTAGAAGCCGAGAGCGCTGACGGCAGACACGATCACCGCCCACAGCATGGTCCGGGCGACGCCGAAATCATGGGCGAGCCGAGTGGTGATCGGTGCGGCGATCATGGCCGCTACACCCGCCATGGCCGAATTCAGCCCGATCATGGTCGATGAGATGCCGCGTTTCTCGAGGATTATGCTGAGGAGGGGGAGGCCAAGGCCAATGGCGATCCCCACGGCGCTGATTGCCGAGATCGCCGCGAATAGCGACGGCCAGTGTATCTCCTCGACATGGCCGTTGAGGTCGTTCTGTGGACGGGACATCTTGTGCCTCTAGAGCTCGGTCCGGACGAACCGTCCATGGCGCATGAAGTAATAGGGTACGGGCAGTCCATAGGGGAGGGCAGGATCGCTCTCAAGCAGCAATTTCACATCCTCCAGCACCGCGCGCGTGATCTGCGGCACCTTGAGCTCCGCAAGGTCGGAAAAACCCACCCAGCGCAGATCCTGCAGTTCTTCGGTATCCTGAAGCGGAGCGGAGGCAATGCCGGCTTCGTCGGCAGGCAGCAGAAAGAAACGGGTATCGAAGCGTCTTACATTCCCGGGTGGCGTTACCGCACGCGCCACGTAACGCAGGGGCACGAGGTCGGCCGCGTCGCCGGTGCTCAACCCCGTCTCCTCACGCAGTTCGCGGAGCGCCGCCAGTGCAAGGGCGCGCACGGTCGACGGTCCGGTGCGTGCTGCCGTTCCCGAGAGAAGCCGCTTCACGACAAGCGGGTGAAGGTCACGCTGGTAGGGCAGGGTGTAGTCGTGACGATCCCGCCGGCCGCCCGGAAAGACGTAGACGTCGGGCATGAAGGCGTGGCCGCCACCTCTCCGCCCCATCAGGAAGCGGGGCGTGCCCTGGCGTCGATCCAGCAGGATGATCGTGCTGGCATCCTTCGGACGCAGCTTCTCCGTGTTCTTCCGCAACGGCTCGTCGATCGCGAACGGTGCGGGCGCGACCACAGCCGGTTTCAAGGATGTCGGTCTCCGTGATCCGCAACGGGCCGCTCTCCTGCCTCGCCGCCGAATCCGTGCATGCGGTACGCCCATTGCAGTCCGATGACGCCGCCCTTGATCGGCTGGATGGTCAGGAGCGCAGCCAGGACTGCGAGCGGGATCCAGATCGCCAGATGGATCCAGGGAGACAGCGGGAATACCAGGTCCGCCATCATGTAGCCGGTCATCAGAACATGGCCGACCACGAAGATGACGAGGTAGGCCGGCAGGTCGTCCGCCCTGTGGTGGTGGATCTCTTCCCCGCAGACCGAACATTCGTCCACCGGCTTGAGGAAGGCCCGGAAAAGGCGCCCGGTGCCGCAGTTAGGGCAGGTACCCTTCATGCCGCGCCCGATGGACCGCATCAGGGGGCGCTCTTCCTGGTGCGTTCCTCCGAACCGGACCGGCTGCTCGGCTTCTCTTAGCATATACTTGCTCCTATCGGCCACGCGGGGGTCGGGTGCCGGCCTTCGCGCGCCGCTGATTGCGGTCTCTTCGCCCGGATTTGTGAAAAGACCGTGTCGCCGCCGGCATTTTCCGGCCTTCGCTCAGCATTTCGAAACGCAAGGCGCCGGCAAGGGGGATCGCCTCGGCCAGCCGTACCTCGACTGCATCCCCGAGCTGGTAGCCAAGCCCGGATTTTTCGCCGGTCAGCGCCTGGTGGGCTTCGTCGTAGATGAAATAGTCAATGCCAAGCGTCGAGATTGGCACGAAGCCGTCTGCTCCGTAGTCCGGCAGGGTGATGAACAGACCGGCCTTCGTGACGCCGGAGACGCGGCCCTGGAACTCCTCGCCGATTCGCTCGCTCAGGTGATGGGCGATCAGCCGGTTGACGGTGTCGCGCTCGGCTGCCATCGCCCTCCGCTCGAAGGTAGAGATCTCGGCGGCGATATCGTCGAGGATCGCTTCTTCCTCCGGCGTAATGCCGCCTTCGCCCAGCCCGAGCGAGCCGACCAGCGCGCGATGCACGATCAGGTCGGCGTAACGCCGGATCGGGGAGGTGAAATGGGCGTATTTCATCAGGTTCAGGCCGAAATGCCCGATATTCTCTGGGCTGTAGATCGCCTGGCTCTGGGATCTCAGCACCATCTCATTGACCATGGTCTGGTGCGGGGTATCGAGCGCGCGTGCGAGGATGCCGTTGAAGGAATTCGCCCGTACCTGCCCACCCTTGGCCATGGAGAGCCCGATCGTGGCGAGGAATTCCCGCAGAATTTCCTGCTTTGACAGCGCTGGCGCATCGTGGACGCGGTAGACGAGCGGCTGGCGTTTCTTCTCCAGCGTTTCCGCCGCGGCGACGTTCGCCTGGATCATCATCTCTTCGATGAGCTTGTGGGCATCCAGCCGATCGGGGATGAAGACGCGGTCGACGGTGCCATCGGGCTTGAGGATGATCTTCCGTTCGGGCATGTCGAGCTCGAGGGGCTGCCGCCGCTCGCGACCGCGCATCAGCGTCGCATAGGCGTGCCACAGCGGCTTCAGGATCGGCTCCAGCAACGGTCCGGTCTTGTCGTCGGGCTTGCCGTCAATCGCCGCCTGGGCCTGCTGGTAGGAGAGCTTCGCCGCACTCTTCATCATGATCCGATGGAAGGTGTGGCCAGCCTTACGCCCTTCCTTGGAGAAGACCATGCGGACGGCAATCGCCGGTCGATCCTCGCCTTCGCGCAGAGAGCAGAGGTTGTTGGAGATGCGTTCCGGAAGCATAGGGACGACCCGATCCGGGAAGTAGACTGAATTCCCGCGCTTCAGCGCCTCGCGATCAAGCGCGGAGCCGGTGCGGACATACCAGGAGACGTCAGCGATCGCGACGGTGACAATCACTCCGCCCGGATTATCCGGCGAGGTGTCCAGTTCTGCATAGACTGCGTCGTCGTGATCCTTGGCGTCGGCAGGATCGATGGTGATCAGCGGAACATGGCGCCAGTCTTCCCGCTTCGACATGGTCGCTGGACGTGCTGCCTCGGCCTCGTTGAGGACCGCCTGCGGAAAGACATGGGGGATGCCATGGGCATAGATGGCGATCATCGAAATCGCCTTTTCGGACCCGACTGAGCCGACGACCGACAGGACGCGGGCGCGAGGCAGCCCGAATCGGCCGCTGCGGGCGACTTCGACCTCGACCAGGTCGCCATCCTTCGCATCGCCCATGCCGTCGCGTTCGATCAGCATCTCCTCGCCGCGCCGGTCGATCGGCATCAGGCGAGCCTCATCCTCCATCATCCGGATAACGCCGAGCGAAGCCCCCCGGCGTCGGTCGATGATCTTGATGACGCGAGCTGTATAGGCGGGGCCGCTGCGGTCCTTGTTGGCAAATATCTTGGCGAGCACCCTGTCGTTGAGGCCGGCAGCCGGGGTCTTTCCCTTGCGCTCTGACGGCTGGCGGATGAGCACGGCCGGTGCTGCACCCTGGTCTTCGGGCCACTCGGCAGGCCGGCCGATCAGTTCCCCATCCTTGTCGCGGGTGGTGATGTCGAGCACCGTCACCGGGGGCAGGGCGCCGGGGCGCGAAAGAGACTTGCGGCTCTTCTTCAGGAGGCCTTCGTCCTCCAAGGTCCTGAGCAGATCCTTGAGCTCCACCCGTGCCTCGCCCTTCAGCCCAAAGGCCTTGGCGATCTCTCGCTTGGATGCCCGGTCCGGGTTCTCGGCGATGAACTCGAGCAAGACGTCGCGCGGCGGCACGGCTCCGTGGATGATGGTCGGTCCGCCGGAGGAGGGAGCGTTGCCCTTGCGGTTTCTTGGCGCGGGTGTGTCCCGATTGTCTCTTGTCACGTTCCGGTCTTCTTCGCCTTCGTAGCCGTCTTTGCCGAGGCCTTCGGCTTGGCTGCAGCTTTTGGTTTGGCGGCCGTCTTCTTCGTTCCCGCTGCCGCCTTTGCCTTGGTGGCTTTGGCCTTGCCGGAGCCCGCCTTGCCACCCTTCTCGGCAATCAGTGCCAGAGCTTCGTCCAGCGTCACCGCCTGCGGATCCTTGCCCTTCGGCAGCGTGGCGTTGACCTTGCCCCAGTTCACATAGGGACCATAGCGGCCGTCGCGAACGGTAATGGCGCCGCCGTCGGGGTGATCTCCCAACGTCTTCAAGGCCGCCGGCGTTCCGCGCCCGCGGCCGCCAGGCCCCTTGCTCTGCTTCTCTGCCAGGACCGTCACGGCCCGGTTGAGGCCGATCGTGAACACGTCTTCGACGCTTTCAAGATTGGCATAGGTGCCGTCATGTAGAAGGAATGGACCATAGCGACCAAGGCCGGCGGAGATCATCTTGCCGCTTTCGGGGTGCTTGCCGATGTCGCGTGGAAGATTGATGAGCGCGAGTGCCTTCTCGTGGTCGATATCCTCCGGCTTCCAGCCCTTCGGCAGCGACGAACGTTTGGCATCCTTGCCTTCTCCGCGCTGGATATACGGCCCAAAGCGGCCGGAACGCAGGGTGAGGTCTTCGCCCGTGTGGGGATCGGCGCCGAGCGACTTCGGTTCATTGAGACCGGTGGCCTCGGCTTCGGCACCGTCCTGCGACAGCTGGCGGGTGAAATTGCACTCCGGGTAGTTGGAGCAGCCGACGAACGCACCGTACTTGCCAAGCTTCAGCGAGAGTTTCCCGGTGCCGCAGACCTGGCAGGTCCGCGGGTCGCTGCCGTCCTCCCGCTTCGGAAACACCAGCGGTGCAAGCGCCTCGTTCAGCGCATCGAGCACGTTGGTGACGCGCAGTTCCTTCGTGTCCTCGATCTGGGCAAAGAAATCCTGCCAGAAATCCCGCAGGACTTGCTTCCAGTCGAGTTCTCCGGCCGAAATCCGGTCGAGCTTTTCCTCGAGATCTGCCGTGAAGTCGTACTCCACATACTTGGTGAAGAAGTTCTCCAGGAATGCCGTCACCAATCGGCCTTTGGGCTGCGGGATGAGCTTGCGCTTTTCCGTTGTCACGTATTCCCGGTCGCTCAGGGTCTTTAGCGTTGCTGCGTAGGTGGATGGGCGGCCGATGCCGAGTTCTTCCATCTTCTTGATCAGCGACGCTTCCGAGTAGCGCGGCGGCGGCTCCGTGAAATGCTGGCTTGCATTCACCTTGTTCTTGTCGAGTTTTTCGCGGGCGTTGATCTCCGGCAGGCGGCCGTCCTCGTCGTCGTCCTCGCCTTTGTCGCCCTCTTCGCGTTGATCCATGTAGGCGCCGAGGAAGCCGTCGAACCGGATGACCGAGCCGACCGCGCGCAGACCGGCTTTCTCACCCTTGCTATCCGCCGTGATCTCGACCGTGGTCCGCTCGATCTCGGCAGATGCCATCTGGCTGGCAATGCCGCGCTTCCAGATCAGCTCGTAGAGACGCGCCTGGTCCGCGTCGAGGTGGCGACGCACCTTCTCCGGGGTGCGGTTGAAGTCAGTGGGTCGGATCGCTTCGTGAGCTTCCTGGGCGTTCTTCGCCTTGGTGGAATAGAAGCGGGGCTTCTCCGGGACGTAGCGATCGCCAAACTGCTCCTGGACAGCGCGCCGCGCGCCGTCGATCGCCTCCGGTGCCATCTGTACGCCGTCGGTACGCATATAGGTAATGAGACCGACGGTCTCGCCGCCGATGTCTACGCCCTCATAGAGCTTCTGTGCCACCTGCATCGTTCGCGAGGCATTGAAGCCGAGATTGGAGGAGGCGGCCTGCTGCAACGTGGATGTCGTGAAGGGCGGACCTGGATTGCGCTTGACCGGCTTTGCCTCGACGCTCTCGACCACGTAGCTGGCGCCTTCGAGCAGGGTCTTGAGGCGATTGGCGTCGTCTCCGGTCTTGATCGAGCGGTTCTGCAGCCGCTTGCCATCGGCTGAGACCAGTCGAGCCTCGAACTGATCGCCCCGCGGGGTGCCGAGCAGTGCGGAGATATTCCAGTACTCTTCCGAAACGAAGCGTTCGATTTCGGCTTCGCGGTCGCAAACGAGGCGGAGGGCGACGGATTGCACGCGGCCGGCCGAGCGGGCACCAGGCAGCTTGCGCCAAAGGACCGGCGACAGGTTGAAGCCGACAAGGTAGTCGAGGGCGCGGCGGGCGAGATAGGCATCCACCAGCGGGGCATCGATATCCCGCGGCGCGGCCATGGCATCAAGGACGGCCTTCTTGGTGATGGCATTGAAGACGACCCGCTTGACGGGCTTGTCCCCCAGCACGCGCCTTTTCTTGAGAAGATCGAGAACGTGCCACGAAATGGCCTCGCCTTCGCGATCAGGGTCGGTCGCGAGGAACAGGCCGTCGGATCCCTTGACCGCGTCGGCAATGTCCTTGATGCGCTTCTGTGATGCGCTGTCGACCTCCCAGGACATCTCGAAGTCCTGGTCTGGAAGAACCGATCCGTCCTTAGCGGGCAGGTCGCGAACATGACCAAAGGATGCGAGAACCTTGTAGCCGGGCCCGAGATACTTGTTGATGGTCTTGGCCTTGGCCGGAGATTCGACGACGACAACGTTCATGGAGTTTCTCTGCATGGTGCATTTCCGGACGCCGGGACAGGTTCCCGACCGGATGTTGGTTCCGACATGGATGGCGTTTGAGCCGTGGTCAAGTGCTGAAGCCAATTTAAGCACTACAACGCGATACAACCTGGAGGAGATTGTACTTAAGGTTGCAATCCAAGATAAATGCTTTATCCTGTCTCCATCAAAGGTAGTTCATCCGCTGGATGGCAGGGGCAACGGGATCAACCATGCGTTCGGATCGTGCCGGTTTGGAGGACAAGGAGACGATCGCCTACATCCGTCAGATGCTGGGTGAACTGCATCAGGTTGCACGCCAGGAAGGGGCGGACATGCTCTGCTACCTGATCGAGATGGCTTATGTCGAAGCGGGCGATGTCCATGCGGGCCGACGACCACGTTCAGTCGCTCATGGAGAGAGAGACAAGACCTCCGGCATGACGATGTAGCCGCCCCGCAAGATCAAGCTCCAGAAGCACAAGATAGACGGCTGACGCGGACAAGCCTGTATGTCGGATGATGTCGTCGACCTCGACCGGGCTCGGGCCGAGGGATGAGATGATCGTCGCCCGATCGCTGTCGTCGGGCGGAAGAAGCGCCGCGGCGCCGTCATCATCGCCCGTTTCCTCGATCATCCTTTCACTGCTGCCTTCGAGCCGTGCGAGAGGAGCCAGCGCCTCGAGGACATCTTCGGACGACGTGGTAACGATCGCGCCTTCCTTCAGCAGTGCATTCGTGCCGTGGCATCGCGGATCCAGTGGCGATCCGGGGACCGCAAAGACAAGTCGACCAAAATCTCCCGCCATTCTTGCAGTAATAAGCGAACCCGACCTCTGCGCGGCCTCGACGACAACGACCCCATGCGAAATGCCCGCGATCAGCCTGTTCCGGCGCGGGAAGTCGCGTGCCCGCGGTTCCCATCCGAAGGGCATTTCGCTAACTGCAAGTCCTTCACCCGCGACGATCTCCTTCAGGAGCGGCACATTCTCGGGAGGATAAGGCTGATCCAGTCCTCCGGCGAGCACTGCGACCGTGCCGGTTTCCATGCTCGCCCGGTGGGCGGCAGTGTCGATGCCGCGGGCAAGTCCGGAGGTGACGGCGTAGCCGACGCGGCCGACGTCGCGGGCGATCATCGCTGCGAACTTCGCACCGCTGATCGAGGCATTGCGAGAGCCGACGATCCCGACCGACGGCCTCAACCCCACCGGCGAATGTCCCATCACCGCAAGAAGGGGTGGCGCACCATCGATCTGCCTGAGCGCCGGCGGATAATCGGGCTCGCCTATGCCGACGAAGCGGGCACCATGGCGGCGGGCCGCATCCAGTTCCCGTTCTGCCTCCTCCACCGACGCGATGCGGATAGCGCGGGAGGCGCCGCCGCGGCTGGACAGTTCCGGCAGCATGGCAAGCGCGTTTTCCGCCGAGCCGAAGTGATTTATGAGGTCGCGGAAGGTGGCCGGACCGACATTGTCGCTGCGGATGAGGCGGAGCCAGGCGATCCTTTGCCTGTCGGTGAGCGCAATCCCATGTCGTCTTGCGCCGCCGTCAGGCATCGCTATCCCTTCTGGCCGATCTTGCCTTCCGTGCCCGCCAGAAGCCTCTTGATATTGGTCTCGTGCCGCCACCAGGAAACTGCCGTCATGATCGCCATGACAAGGGCAACCTTCTCGCTGCCTACTATCCACAATGCAACCGGAATCACAAGAGTTGCAACCAGCGCGGACAGTGACGAATACTTGCTGATGAATGCGACGGTCAGCCAGACGACAGCGAAGACCAGCACCCAGACCGGAGCAACCCCCAGCAGCATGCCGATATAGGTCGCCACGCCCTTGCCGCCCTTGAAGCCCAACCAGACGGGGAAGAGGTGGCCGAGAAAGGCGCCGAAGCCGGCCAGCAGCCCCGCTTCCGGTCCGGCGATATAGTAGCCGGCGAGTGCGGCAGCGGTTGCCTTCAGCGCGTCAAGGAGGAGTGTCGCGGCCGCGAGCTTCTTGTTGCCGGTACGCAGCACGTTGGTCGCACCGATATTGCCCGATCCGATGGAGCGGATATCGCCAAGGCCTGCCATCCGTGTCAGCAGCAGACCAAAAGGGATGGAGCCGAGGAGGTAGCCGAGGGCAAGGGACGCGATCGCAACGCCTGCGCCGATCTGCCAGGTCAGAAGTTCATTCACCGGCTCGCCTCCTCACAGCGAATGGACGCATTTGCCGCCCACATAGGTTGCGATCGCGCGGCCGGAAAAGCGGGCATCTTCGAAGGGCGTGTTCTTCGACCGGGACAGCAGAGCATCCTTCGAGACGATCCATGGCTCGTCGAGGTCGATCAGCGTGATGTCGGCTCTCGCGCCCGGCTTCAGCGTGCCGGCATCGAGCCCGAAGATCTGCGCCGGGCGCGTCGACATCGCGTCGATCAGGCGCATGAGAGAGACGTGGCCCGAGTGATGCAGGCGCAGCGCCGCGGCCAGCATTGTCTCGAGGCCCACGGCTCCGTCGGCGGCATCGGCAAAGGGAAGGCGTTTCGTATCCACGTCCTGCGGATCGTGGGACGAGACGATGATGTCGATCGTCCCGTCGGCCAGCGCCTCGACCATGGCGGTCCGATCGTCTTCCGTGCGCAGCGGCGGCGAGAGCTTGAAGAAGGTCCGGTACTCGCCGATGTCGTTCTCGTTGAGGCAGAGGTGATTGATCGAGATGCCGCAAGTTACGTTTGCGCCGCGTCTGCGGGCGGTCCGGATCGCCTCGGCCGATTCCGTCACGGAGATCTTCGCGGCATGATACTTCGCCCGGGTCAGGCCGGCCATCCTGAGGTCGCGTTCGAGGGGAATGATTTCCGCTTCCTTCGGCACACCGGCGAGCCCAAGCCAGCTGGCGAACAGGCCCTCGTTCATGACGCCGTTGCCGATATAGGTTTCCCGGGGCTCGAGTGCGACGACGGCGCCGTATTCTCGTGCATAGGTCATGGCCCGGCGCAGCACGAGCGTGTCCGGCAGCGCATGGCGGCCATTGGTGAAGGCGACGGCACCCGCCTGCTGCAGCAGGCCGATCTCGGTCATTTCATCGCCGTGGAGCCCCTTCGTCAGGGCCGCGGCAGGGTGCACGTTGACGATCGCCGTGTCGCGCGCAGTCTTCTTCACAAATTCGACGAGCGCGATGTCGTCGAGAACAGGATCGGTGTCGGGCATCATGATGAAGGATGTGACACCACCCGCAGCAGCGGCGCGGCTAGCCGACTCGATCGTCTCGCGGTGTTCTGCCCCAGGCTCGCCGACGAAGACGCGCGCATCCACCAGGCCGGGAACGGCCAGAAGCCCGTTGCAGTCGTGAACTTCCGCACCATCCGGTGCACCCTGGTTGTGAGCCTCGGCGCCAGCGGCAAGGATACGGCCATCATCGCCGATGATGATGGATCCCACCTCGTCCAGATTGCGGGACGGGTCGATGATGCGGGCATTGTTCAGGACGAGGGAGCGCGTCATGTCCGGGGCCCCTGGTTCTGCGAGAGAAGCAGCGTCTCCATCACCGCCATGCGCACCGCGACCCCCATTTCAACCTGTTGCTCGATCACGCTCTGCGGACCGTCCGCGACTTCCGAAGCGATCTCCACCCCGCGGTTCATCGGGCCGGGATGCATGACAAGAGCATCCTCCTTGGCAGCTTTCAGCTTCTCGGCGTTCAGGCCGTAGAAATGGAAGTACTCGCGGACCGAGGGGACGAAGGAGCCCGACATGCGCTCGCGCTGGAGGCGCAGCATCATCACGACGTCAGCGTCTTTCAGGCCTTCCTCCATCGAGTGGAAGACCTCGGCCCCCATTTGCGCGATGCCAGAGGGGAGGAGAGTTGCCGGCGCAACAACGCGCACGCGCGCTCCCATGGCGTTCAAGAGCAGGATGTTGGAGCGGGCCACGCGCGAATGCAGGACGTCGCCGCAGATGGCGACGATGATGCGCGACAGCTTGCCCTTGGCGCGGCGGATCGTCAGCGCGTCGAGCAGCGCCTGCGTCGGGTGCTCGTGCTGGCCATCGCCCGCGTTCACGACGGAACATGCGACCTTCTGCGCCAGAAGGGCTGCCGCGCCGGCCGAAGAATGCCGCAGCACCAGCACGTCGGGGTGCATGGCGTTCAGCGTCATCGCCGTGTCGATCAGCGTCTCGCCTTTCTTCACTGATGAATTGCCTACGGACATGTTCATCACGTCGGCACCCAGCCGCTTGCCGGCGAGTTCGAAGGAGGATTGCGTGCGCGTGGAGGCCTCGAAGAACAGGTTGATCTGGGTCAGCCCCCGCAGCGTCGAGGTCTTCTTTTCCCGCTGCCGGCTGATCTGGACGGCTTCGTCGGCCTTGTCCAGAAGATAGGTGATATCCTGTTCGGTGAGGCCCTTGATGCCGAGGAGGTGGCGGTGAGGGAAGAAGACCATGAGGCGTCTCCGCTTGCGTTCGGGCGTCTATAATGACTGACCGGGAAACCGGCAAGCGAAGGGGCGGGAAAAGTCCGTTCATCCTCATGCATTTTTCAGAGAAACGGGCTAGAAGCCAAGCATGACACAGAATAGCCGGACCGAACAAAAGCTTGCCGAACTGAACCAGCCCCAGCCCTGGTCCGGCATCAATGCCTATCGATCTGACCCGCTGATCGTTGATCTGACCGCCGGTCTGCACCGCAGCCTGCGCGAGGAGTTCGATTCGCTCGGCCACTACGCCACGTCGCCGGAGGCACAGGAACTGGCGCGGATGGCGAACGAAAGCCCGCCGAAGCTTCGCACCCACGGACCCCGCGGCGAGCGGCTGGATGTCGTGGAGTTCCACCCGGCCTGGCACGCGCTGATGCGTCGCTCCATGTCAATCGGGCTGCACTCGTCGGTCTGGGAGAGCATCGCAGAGGCCAAGGGGACCGAGCACAAGGCGCGCGCCACCCGCTTCTACCTGACGGCGCAGCTCGAATGCGGCCACCTCTGCCCGCTGACGATGACCAGCGCCTCCGTCGCTGCTCTGATGGCATCGCCGCGTGTCCAGAAGGAATGGGCACCGAAGATCCTGTCGAGGAAATACGATTCATCAAACCGGCCGGCGCTGCAGAAGAATGCCATCACGCTCGGCATGGGCATGACTGAGAAGCAGGGCGGCACGGACGTGCGGGCGAACCGATCCACCGCTGAGCGCGTGGGCGAGGGCATCTATCGTCTTTCCGGGCACAAGTGGTTCATGTCGGCCCCGATGAGCGACGCCTTCGTGATGCTGGCAAAGACCAACGAGGGCATCGGCTGCTTCCTCGTTCCGCGCTTGCTGGAGGACGGCTCGGCCAACGGGCTGCAGTTCCAGCGCCTGAAGGACAAGCTCGGCAACCGCTCCAACGCCTCCTCTGAGGTCGAGTTCACCGATGCCTTCGGCTACCTGCTGGGCGAGCCGGGCGCCGGGATACGCACCATCCTCGACATGGTCACCCTGACGCGGCTCGACTGCGCCTTGGCTTCGGCGGGCATCATGCGTGCTTCGCTGGCCGAAGCAGTGCATCACTGCCGCGGCCGCAGCGTATTCGGCAAGAACCTCATCGACCAGCCGCTGATGACGCGGGTGCTGGCAGACATGGCCCTCGACGTCGCGGCGGCGACAGCGCTCGCTTTCCGCCTTGCGGATGCCTTCGACCGCGCAGCGAGCAGCCCGGCCGACGCAGCCTTCGCCCGCGTCATGACGCCGGTCATCAAGTACTGGAACTGCAAGATCGCGCCTTCGCTCATCTACGAGGCGATGGAGTGCCTCGGCGGCAATGGATATGTCGAGGAGCGCCCGGTGGCGCGGCATTATCGGGAGGCACCGGTCAACGCGATCTGGGAAGGCTCCGGCAACGTCATGGCGCTGGATGTCTTGCGCGTTTTGTCTCGCGGCAAGGACCTCTTCGATCTCGTCCTCTCCGGCTTTGAACGCGACCTTGGCGCTTCAGGCCGCAAAACGATCGAGGTGCTGCGGGCAGCCATGGCGCTCTGCGAGACGGACGAGGGGGCGGCGCGCCTCCTGGTCGAGCAACTGGCGCTTGCCGCCGGTGCAGCCGAACTGGCGCGGCTCGGCGCCGGCAAGATCGCGGACGCCTTCCTGGAAACGCGTCTCGCCGGCGGCTGGCGCTCGACCTATGGTATGCTCGATGCCCGCTTCGATGCGTCTTACATCGTTGACCTTCTCTATCCGGCAGCGAACTGACCGGCCGCCATCAGCACGAGCGGAATGGTGAGGAAGGAGAAGACAGTCTGTACCGTCGCCGTCGCCGCGTAAAGCTCGGCGTCGCCCCCCATCTTCTTGGCGAGGATATAGCCGTTCATGGCCGTCGGCACGCCGGCGCTCAAACCGAGCAGCGTGATCGCAGGGCCGGTAACCCCGGCCATCAGTGCGGCTCCGATCATCACGACGGGAAAGAAGGCGAGTTTCAGCACCGTCGAGAACAGCACCAGCGGGTGCGGTTTCAACGCGTCGGAGACACGCAGGCCAGCTCCCACGGCAATGAGCCCCAGGCTCAGCGCCGCCCGCGCCACGAGGTCTATAGTGGTCATCAAAGGCGCGTAGATGGGAATGCCGAGTTGGTTGACGAGGACGCCGAGCAGGCAACTGATGATCATTGGGTTGGTGATGATCCGCAAGGCAAAGGTGCCAAAGCCCATATGGGCGCCGGAGAACCTCAACAGCACGCCGACATTGATGAAGTTGATCGGCAGAATGATGGCCGCCATCACCAATGCTACGACGGTCAGCCCATAGTCTCCCGCGATCTTCTGCGCGATAGCCAGCGCTATGAAGGCGTTCCATCTGGTGGCAGTCTGGAAGACGGAGCTGAAGGCAGAGGCGGGGACGCCGATCCGCCTCAAGACCGGCCAGAGCGCCAGCACTAGCCCGCACATCGCCACCACGGCCGCGACAGCCGTAACCGCAATGGCGCTGATCTCCATGCTCGAAAAATCGGCTGTCGCCAGCGTGTGGAACAGCAGGGCCGGGAACAGGACGTAGTAGCCACACTGCTCAAGCCCCTCCCAGAAGGTCCCGTTGATGAGCGGGCTGCGCTTCAGCGCCACGCCCAGCAGGACCAGGAGGAAGATCGGCAGGATACTCTCGAAGATGATCAGCATGAGGGCCAGTTCGGCTGTCGGCAAGAAGGCACCGAGGCTTATCTGCCGGTTGGCGCGGATGCAATCCTACGGTTTCTGTGAATGGAGAACGAGCGCTCATTGTGCGGGGCTGTCGGGCCGCTTATCGGCAGACAACGAGTTGGAGTGCCGGTCATGCTTGCAGTACAGGAAGCTTTCGTTGATCCCCTGCCGGAGAAGCGCGTCAAGAATCGTGCGCAGACCGAAGCAGCGATCTTCCACGCTGCGCGTGACCTCTTGGCGGAGGAGGGGTTCCAGGGGTTCGGCATCAATGCCATCGCCAGGCGCGCCGGCTGTGACAAGCAGTTGATCTACCGCTACTACGGCGGACTGGACGGTCTTCTCGATGCCATCGGTGCCGATCTGGGCGACTGGGTCAAGGAACGGATTCCCGAAGACACGGGTGGAATGTTCGTTCTGACCTATGGGGATCTGATGGAGCGGCTGTCGCTTCTCTACATGGATGCCCTGCGCAGCGATCCGCTCATATGCAAGATCATCGCCTGGGAGGTCTCGAAGGATACGCCGCAGGTCCGCCGCCTTGCCGAGGCGCGCTCCAGGGCGCTGGCGAAGTGGCTCGACCGGATGCGTGGCAGCCTTTCTGCGCCGAAGGGCGTGGATGCGCCAACGGCCAACGGCATTCTGTTTGCAGCCATCCAGCATCTGGTGATCTCGTCGGTGGTAACGGGTGAGTTCGCGGGCTTGCCGCTCCGAAGCGACAAGGACTGGGACAAGGTCGCAGCGTCCATACGTCGTCTGGTGCGCGGCATCTACGGTTGAAAAAAAGGCCCGGAAGAGGATTGATATCCATCCCCCGGGCCAGGTCGAGACGGTGGCCGCCACACCGTCTCCTGGGAAAGGTTACTGTTTCGGGATGCCGGCCTTCTCGATGACGGCGCCCCACTTCTCGATGTCGGCCGCGAGCCGGTCGCCGATTTCCTGAGGCGTGCTCGAACGCGCTTCTACGCCAAGCTCGGCAAAGCGCTTCTGGACTGCCGGATCCGCCAGCACCTCGACGAGCGCCGCATTCAGCTTCTCCACCACTTCGGGAGGCGTGCCTGTCGGCGCAAAGATCGCGTTCCACGAGGTGACGTCGAAGCCTTCGACACCCTGTTCCTGCGCGGTTGCTAGATCGGGCAGGAGTTTCGAGCGCTCGGGACCGGAGGAGGCGAGCGCCACCGCCTGTCCCTGTTCCAACGCCGCCTTCAGCGCCGTCTGGCTGTCGATGATGACGTCCAGTTCGTCGCCGAGGAGTGCGACGAGGAGATCCGGCGTCGCCTTGTAGGGCACGATGGTGAAGTCGATCCCAGCCGTGGACTTGAAGAGTTCAGCGGCGAGGTTCTGGCTGCTGCCGACGTTGATCGTGCCCACGTTGAGCATGCCGGGCTCTGCCTTGGCTGCCGCGAGGACATCGGCCAGCGTCGAGAACTTTCCTCCCTTCTTCGCCACGAAGACGAAGTCGAAATAGGCAAGGCTCGAGACCGGAACGAAATCCTTCATCGGATCGAATTGCAGGTTCTCGAAGAGCGGCACGCTGATCGCCGTGCCGTTGGAGAGAAGTGCAAGCGTGTAGCCATCGGCCGGAGCGTTCAGCGCCGCCCTTGCCGCGACCGAACCTGCCGCGCCCGGCTGGTTCATGATGATGATCTGCTTGCCGAGCTTCTTGCCGAGCGATTCGGCGACCACCCGCGAGGTGATGTCGGCGATGCCGCCGGGACCGAAGGGGAGGACGAGCGTGATGTCGCGCTCCGGGTAATTTTCCTGTGCCCAGCCGACAGCAGGAGCTGCCGTCACCAGCAGTATAGCCGGCAGCAATGCCTTGATCATCGTGCGTCGGAAAATCCCCGTCCGCTTCGTCGTTGTCTTCGTCATGTCTTCCTCCTCCAGGTGTGTTTGTTCAGGTTGTAAAGCCGTAGAGCCGGGCTGGATTGTCGACCAGCAGCCGCTGCTGCTCCTCCGCGGTAGGCCCGATCCGGGCAACGAGATCGAGAAGATCCGCCTCGTCCACCGGCTCCTTCAGGTTGGGATGCGGGAAATCTGTGCCCCACAGCGTCCTCTCGGGGCTAGCCTCCACCAGCGCGCGGGCGAACGGAATGGCCGCATCGAAGGGATGCCGCGAGATACGTTCGGAGCCGCAGACCTTGACCCAGCAGTCCTCGCGACGGGCGAGCTCCAGCAGGGACTGGAATGCCGGCTGCTGCGTCCCCAGTGCGGTGTCGACGCGTCCCATATGGTCGATCACGAAGGGTATTGGCAGCCCCCGGATCATGTCGGAGAGCGGCACGATGTCGACCGCGTCAAGATGCAGGACGACATGCCAGCCTCGTCCCTTGATGCGGTCGATGACGCGGTCGAACACAACCATGTCCGGCGCGCCGCCCAGATGCTTGACGAAGTTGAACCGGACGCCGCGAACGCCTCCGTCGTGGAGCGCCTGCAGTGCCGTGTCGTCGAACGTGTCATCCACGATCGCGACACCCCGATAGCTGTCCGGGCGCCAGGCGATGGCATCGAGCATCGCCCGGTTGTCCGTGCCGTGGCAGCTCGCCTGCACGATCACGGCCCGCTCCAGACCGAGCCGCTCGTGAAGCGCGGCAAGTGCCTCCTTCGGTGCATCTTCCGGCGTGTAGCGCCGGTCAGGCGCATAGGGAAATACGGCGGCGGGGCCGAAGACATGGCAATGCGCGTCGCAGCTAAGCGCCGGCGCGGTGAAGTTAGGCTTGCGCTTCTGCTGGTCCTTGGGAGACGGGGCAGAGGTCATTCAGATACTCGCTTTCCTGATGGTTTTGTTGTCTGCGGCTGCGACCACCGATGCCGTGTCCGAAAGGCTTCTAAAGCTGGCATAGGTCGCCTCGACAAGATGCTCGATGGCAGCGTCGCGGTCGTCGCCGTCCACCGCCCCATTGGAGAGGCGGGTGATGCGCTCGGGATTGATGAGGGCGTAGTAGAGACCGCCGAGGAGGAACTGGCTGCGCCAGACGAGGCTTTCCAGCGACGCACCCGGCACGCACTCTGCCAGCGCCTCGATGAAGGTCCGGCTGGTCTGGTCGAAGGCATCGGCGATGATCGCCTGCGCGTCCGGATTGCCTTCGGCGGAGAGAACGGCCCGCATGCGGGTAAATTCCGCTCCGCCTCCGTCGCCGTCGGAAGAGGAGACAAATGCCGGTACCACGTAGGCCCGCAGGATCGCCATCAGGCGCTCGTCGGGATCGCTGATTCGCCGCGCTTCCCCGAGAAGCTCCAGGCGCCGCGCGTTCATGGGATGCGTGTGACGCTCGTAGATCTCCCGCAAAAGGTTTGCCTTGGAGCCGAAATGATAGGTCAGGCTCCCCACATTGACGCCTGCCGCCTTGGCCACGTCGCGGAGGGACACAGCATTGTAGCCGCTGCGGGAGAACAGCATGGCGGCGTTTCGCAGGAGGATCTCTTTTACGTTTGCTCGCATTATTTGTACACTTGTCCAAATTATTCGGTCAGTCAATCGGCGAAGGGGCGGTGGCTGAAGATTTCTCCGCATTCGGGATTGGGAGTGTGGTTGTCCACAGATTGGACAAGCCGTTAACCATAGGTAAGGGTTTGCGTTGCTCTCCCGAACGGGAGGCCTAAGTTGGGTTAACCAATCGTTAACCATGGGCAGGGCGAGCCGTTGCTGCAGGGAACCCAACTTTCGGATCGCGCATTGCTGGGCATCATGACGATGTTTTTCGCGGTGCTGGCGCTGGATATTGCCATCCCCGCGATCCTGCTGAGCCTGATGGCTTTGCTGAGATGGCTGCCGACGGTGGAGTTTCACCTCGTACAGCCGGGAAGGAGGACCGCATGAAGTGGTTCCTGATTCTATGGGGCGGACCAATCCTGCTGCTCGGCAGCTGGTACGGGCTATCCTACTACGACCTCAGCTTCGGCTTCTTCATGCTGACGCGCGAGACCCATGATCTCGTCTTCCAGGTCTATAGCTCCGTCCTCGGTATACCGGCCGAAGATCTTCCGCCGCTGGTGGCGCGTGCGATCGTTGTCGACAGCCTGATCGTCTTCGCGATCATCGCCTTCCGGCGACGCAGGAAGATTGCTGCCTGGTGGCGCGCGCGTCAGGAGCGATCGGCGTCGGACGCTCTTCCGAGTGAGGATAGCCTGTCCAGAGCTCCCTGAAGGATGAAGCTCGCGGCCGCCGAATCGATTCGTTCGGCGCGTTTCGCCCGCGAGACATCCATTTCCAGCAGGGCGCGCTCCGCTGCCACCGTCGACAGTCGCTCGTCCCAGAAGACGAAGGGTAAGGCCGTCTTGTCCCCCATCGAACGCACGAAGGCCCGCGTCGCCTGGACCCGCGGCCCCGCAGACCCATCCATATTCATGGGCAGGCCGATGATGAAGGCGCCGACCTTTTCCTTCTCCGCAAAGGCCAGCAGCAGTTCGGCATCCTTCGTGAACTTGGTTCGCTTGAGGACGGGTCTGGGCGAGGCAAAACGGCGACCGAGGTCGGACATGGCGATACCGATGGTTTTCGTGCCCAGATCGAGGCCCGCGATCGCCTGGCTATTCTGAAGCGTTCCAGCCAGTTCCTCGATCGTCAGCACCGTCATCCGTTTTGCATCCTTTGCGTAGAAACAGGCATGGCGCCGCTTCCAATTGGGCGCCGGTGGGATATCTCTTTAGCATTTCCGCCAGTTTTCGCATCACGTACGAGGAGACTTTTCATGAAGATCACCTGGCTCGGCCATTCCGCCTTCCGCATCGAAACGCCCAAGGCAAAGATCCTGATCGACCCCTTCTTCACCGGCAATCCGGCCTTTGCCGGCCTGGATGCCAAGGACGCAGCCGAAGGCATCAGCCATATCCTTCTCACCCACGGCCATGGTGATCACGTCGGGGATACCATTGCTCTCGCAGAGGAAACCGGCGCCGTCGTTCTGGCCAATGCCGATCTCGCGGCCTGGCTCGGCAAGAAGGGTGTGGCGAAGGTCGACATGGGCAACACCGGCGGCACGATCTCCTTCGACGGCTTCACGGTGACGTTCACCCAGGCGCACCATTCCTCGGCGCAGATCACGGAGGATGGCGTCTCCCATTCCCTGGGCAACGCCAATGGCCTCATGCTGCATTTTGACGACGAGCCGTCCGTGCTGCACATGGGCGATACCGACATCTTCACCGACATGGGATTGATCAACGAACTGCATCAGCCGGATATCGGCCTGGTTCCGATCGGCGACAGGTTCACCATGGGCGGCGCCGTTGCAGCGCTGGCGTGCCAGCGCTTCTTCGACTTCAAGCATGCAATCCCCTGCCACTACGGTTCGTTCCCGATCATCGACCAGACAGCGGAGAAGTTCGTGAAGGGGATGGAGGGCACACGGACCCGCGTGGAAGCGCCGGCGACGGGGACGACGCTCAGCTTCTGATTATCCGCTTCCCCGTTGCGAACGGCGGACGTGGCCATTATAGCGGTAGGAAATTCTTGCCCGGAGCCAATGCCATGTCCGTCGATCTCGCCACAGTCAAGCGCGTCGCGCGTCTTGCCCGCATTGCCGTCAGCGATGACGAGGCGGAGCGCATGGTTGGCGAACTGAACGGCATCCTCGGCTTTGTTGAACAGCTTGGCGAAGTCGACGTCACGGGTGTCGAGCCGATGACGTCGGTGACGCCGATGGTCATGCGCAAGCGCACCGACGACGTCACCGATGGCAGCAAGGCCGATGATATCGTCGCGAACGCACCAGCCACCGATCGCAATTTCTTCCTCGTCCCGAAGGTCGTCGAGTAGCCGCACCTGCTGTCCTCCGACCATTCCCGACATACCCGCTGAGCGATAGAGAAAATGACCGAACTCACCAGCCTCACCATTGCCGAAGCACGCGACAAGCTGAAGGCCAAGGACATCAAGGCCGTCGAACTGACGCAGGCTTATGTCGACGCCATCCAGGCAGCAAACGAGGCGATCAATGCCTATGTCGCGGTAACGCCGGACAAGGCGCTAGAGATGGCCAAGGCGTCGGATGAGCGGATTGCGGGCGGCAAGGCCGGCGCGCTCGAAGGCATTCCGCTCGGCATCAAGGACCTGTTCGGTACGCGCGACGTCCATACTCAGGCCTGCTCGCACATCCTCGACGGCTTCCAGCCCAAGTATGAATCCACCGTCACCCAGAATCTCTGGAACGACGGCGCGGTGATGCTCGGCAAGCTTAACATGGACGAGTTCGCCATGGGCTCCTCCAACGAGACCTCATATTACGGTCCGGTCATCAACCCATGGCGGGCGGAAGGCTCCAATCAGCAGCTCGTGCCGGGCGGCTCGTCCGGTGGGTCTGCCGCTGCCGTTGCCGCGCATCTCTGCGCTGGCGCCACCGCGACCGACACCGGCGGCTCCATCCGCCAGCCGGCAGCCTTCACCGGAACCGTTGGGATCAAGCCGACCTATGGCCGCTGCTCGCGCTGGGGCGTCGTCGCCTTCGCGTCCTCCCTGGACCAGGCCGGACCGATCGCCCGCGACGTGCGCGACGCCGCAATCCTCCTGAAGTCGATGGCAAGCGTCGATGCCAAGGACACCACCTCCGTCGATCTGCCGGTTCCGGACTATGAATCCTCGCTCGGCCAGTCGGTGAAGGGCATGCGGATCGGCATCCCGAAGGAATATCGTGTCGAAGGCATGCCGGAGGAGATCGAGAAGCTCTGGCAGCAGGGTGTCGCCTGGCTGAAGGATGCCGGTGCCGAGATCGTCGACATCACCCTGCCGCACACGAAGTACGCGCTTCCGGCTTATTACATCGTCGCACCGGCGGAGGCGTCTTCGAACCTTGCCCGTTATGACGGTGTCCGTTACGGCCTGCGCGTCGACGGCAAGGACATCGTCGACATGTACGAGAAGACGCGCGCCGCCGGCTTCGGCAAGGAAGTCAAGCGCCGCATCATGATCGGCACCTATGTGCTCTCCGCCGGCTACTACGACGCCTATTACCTGCAGGCCCAGAAGGTTCGCACGCTGATCAAGCGCGATTTCGAGCAGGTCTTCGATGCCGGCGTCGACGCCATCCTGACGCCCGCCACCCCATCCTCGGCCTTCGGGGTCGCGGACGAGGATCTCGCTGCCGATCCGGTAAAAATGTACCTCAACGACATCTTCACGGTGACGGTGAACATGGCGGGCCTGCCGGGCATCGCCGTTCCCGCCGGTCTCGACCACAAGGGCCTGCCGCTCGGCCTGCAACTGATCGGAAAGCCGTTCGAGGAAGAAACGCTGTTCAAGACCGCGCATGTCATCGAACAGGCCGCCGGCCGCTTCACGCCGAAGAAATGGTGGTAAGCCAGGTATCACGTTGAGAAGCCGGCCTCCTTCTGGAGGCCGGCTTCATCTTCACCTGTTGTTCTGTTCCGCTCTCACCAGCACCAGACCACGCTCTGTGATGCGGTAGGGCATGCCGCCGGTCGAGCGGATTGCCTTCTTCTGCTTCAGCTTGCGGAACGTAACGATGTCGAGCCCGCTGAACATCCAGCCTTCGCGGGTGAAGAGCTGCAGCTTTTCGACCTTTCGGTTGTCGTTACGGACGAGTTCGATCCTGCCGCCCTGGGCAAGCAGGTGGAGAATGCGCTGTTCTGCGCGCGATATGTCCATTGTCTGAGATCCTGAACGGCGCCCACGAGGTGGGCGCACAAAAACGGTACCGGCGTCACGGAGACGTCGATGGTTCGTTCTTGCGGGGCCAGGCGTGCTGTGGAGCGCGCCGGCCCTTCAGCGGGACTCAGACTGAGTAGACATCCAAACTCCAATAAGGATGCTCAATGGCTAGAGAGGCCGCCGCTTCAAGTCAAGCTTTACGGTCTGTGGCAGCCTGCCCACTTGGCAAAACGCCAGACTCAGTGATCTAGTGGCTGCAAACAGGGGCGGCCATGGCGAGCATTCGCAACGCGCGTGAGGACGAGACCGGGACGCTGAGCGAGATCGGCCTGCGCGCCTGGGAAAAGGCAATGAGCAGTGTCGGCGAGATGGCAGGCATCCGCGACAATGCGCGCTTGGCCTTCGATACTTTCACACGGTCCGCCTGGTTGACGATTTCGGTGATCGAGCAGGGTGGCGTCATAGCCGGCTGGGGGGCACGGGAAAAGCTGGACGAGCTGATCTCCGACTTCTGGATCGATCCGCCGTACCAGCGCCATGGCCTCGGTAGCGCGCTGCTGGCATCGATCGAGTCAGACATCGTGCGTCAGGGCTTCGACACTGCCCGCATCGAGACACACGCCCGTAACGACGAGGCGGTGGCGTTCTTCGAGAAGCACGGCTATCGCATCAACTGGCTGAGCGCCACGTACTCCCCGAAGCTCGATCGCGAGGTGCAGACCGTCGGGCTCACCAAGGTTCTCGTGGAGGAGGCAGCGGGAACCTACGGGCCCGCCTACTGATACACATGGCCTCGGAAGAAGGCGGCGACGGCTTCGGGTGCAACTATCCAAAGCCCGGCCAGGAACGTGCTCAGGCCGACATGAAGCGAGGCAATCAGCGCGAGGATCGTCCGGAACGGCTCCTTGCGCGTCTTGTGACGCAAGAGCCGCTGCGCAAGGATCGCCCCGAAGCTGCCGCCGATAAGAGCCAGCAGCAGCAGAGTGCTTTCGCGCACGCGCCACCTGCCTTCGACTGCGGCACGCTTGTCCCACCAGTAGACGGAGAACACCGCAACATTCAGGAGAAGGTAGAGGACAAGTGTAAGTGATGCCGGTTGCATCTCGCTATCGTGGCACGCGCTGGTTAAGTTTCCGCCAAGCGCGCACGATGTTGCTCCCGGGGAAGGTGCCTGCGCTTGCGCCACCGCCCCATTTGCTCTACCTCACCAACTACCCCAACAAGACCATTTCAAGAGCATTCCATGACCATTGTCGATGTCCGCACGCCCGATCCGAAGCGTCTCATTCCCGGTGCCACGGGGGACTGGGAAGTCATCATCGGCATGGAGGTGCATGCTCAGGTGCTTTCGAAGTCCAAACTCTTCTCGGGCGCCTCGACGGAGTTCGGCAAGGATCCGAATGCGAACGTCTCGCTCGTCGACGCCGCCATGCCCGGCATGCTTCCCGTCATCAACGAGGAATGCGTGCGCCAGGCCGTCCGTACCGGGCTCGGTCTGAAGGCGAGGATCAACAAGCGCTCGGTTTTCGATCGCAAGAACTACTTCTATCCCGACCTGCCGCAGGGATACCAGATCTCGCAGTTCAAGGATCCGATCGTCGGCGAAGGCAAGATCGTGATCTCTCTGGGCCCCGACCGGCAGGGCAACTTCGAGGATGTGGAAATCGGCATCGAACGCCTGCACCTGGAGCAGGATGCCGGCAAGTCGATGCACGACCAGCACCCCACCATGTCATTCGTCGACCTGAACCGCTCCGGCGTGGCGCTGATGGAGATCGTCTCCAAGCCCGACATGCGGTCTTCGGACGAGGCCAAGGCCTACATGACGAAGCTTCGCTCGATCGTTCGCTATCTCGGCACCTGCGACGGCAACATGGACGAGGGCTCCATGCGCGCCGACGTCAACGTCTCCGTCCGCCGCCCGGGCGAGCCCTTCGGAACGCGCTGCGAGATCAAGAACGTCAACTCCATCCGCTTCATCGGTCAGGCCATCGAATACGAGGCGCGCCGCCAGATCGGTATCCTGGAGGACGGCGGCAGCATCGATCAGGAGACCCGGCTCTTTGACCCGAACAAGGGCGAGACGCGTTCCATGCGATCGAAGGAAGAGGCGCACGACTATCGCTATTTCCCCGACCCGGACCTCTTGCCGCTCGAGTTCGACGACGCCTTCGTGGAAGAACTGAAGCAGCACCTGCCCGAATTGCCGGACGACAAGAAGGAGCGTTTCGTGCGCGAGCTCGGTCTTTCCGTGTATGATGCTTCGGTTCTCGTGTCGGAGAAGGCGATTGCCGACTATTTCGAGGCAGTTGCCGCCGGCCGCGACGGAAAGACGGCTGCGAACTGGGTCATCAACGACTTGCTGGGTGCCTTGAACAAAGCCGGAAAAGCGATTGAAGAGACTCCGGTTTCACCCGATCAGCTTGGCGGCATCATCGACCTCATCAAGGCCGAGACAATCTCCGGCAAGATCGCCAAGGACCTCTTCGAGATCGTCTGGAACGAGGGGGGCGATCCTGCCGAGATCGTTGAAGCGCGCGGCATGAAGCAGGTGACCGACACCGGCGCCATCGAGGCGGCCGTCGATGAGATCATTGCCGCCAATCCGGACCAGGTGGCCAAGGCCCAGGCCAAGCCTGCACTGGCCGGCTGGTTCGTCGGACAGGTGATGAAGTCAACGGGGGGCAAGGCCAACCCGCAGGCGGTTCAGGCATTGGTGAAGGCGAAGCTTGGGATCGAGGAATAGGCCGCATGGTCTTCTTTGTCCGCACAGCAGCAGAAGGAGACGTGGAGCAGATCCGCGCCCTTCTCGCAGAGACCTTTCATGCCACCTATGACGCCTTCTATGGTCCCGAGAAGGTTGCGCAACTGATCGGCAGCTGGCACTCCCCTGCAGCCATCCGCGCCAGGATCGTCCGGAAGGACGGTGAATTCCTCTTGGCAGACGATGGTCGGAAGCTCGGCGGGCTCGGCTATGCGGCCATGTACCCGAAGATGGAAAAGACGGTGATGCTGCACCAGCTCTACGTCAGGCCATCCTGCCAGGGTGACGGCATCGGCCGCGACATCTTCGCCGAACTTGAAACCTGCTTTCCCTATGCAGAGGTGATGCGCACCGAGGTAGCCCTGCAGAACCTCCGCGCGATCTCCTTCTATGAGCGGCTGGGCTTTTCCGAGGTGGATCGCATGGAGGAATGGGGCGGCCCTAACTCCGGCCTGCCCGCGGTCGTTCTCGAGAAGTCCCTTCGGAACCTGTGAGCGGCCTTGTGCAGAAGGATGTGCTGATCCGGCAGGCCCTCGAGAGCGACCTTCCAGCTCTCATCGCGATTTTCGCTTCCGATGCCGTGGGTGGTCATGGCGACACGACCGATGCGGAAGCCTACGAGGATTACCTCAAGGCCTTCACCGCGATAGATCTCTCGCCCAACGAGCGACTTTTCGTGGCCGAACGCGGCGGTGAAATCGTCGGTACGTTCCAGATCATGTTCAACCGGACGCTGACGGGCAGAGGTGGCCTTTCCATGGTCATCGAGGCGGTCCAGACTCGCGCCGACACGCGCGGCCAGGGGATCGGTGCCATGATGATAGACTACGCGGTCTCCGAAGCGAGGCGCCGCGGGTGCCGGCTGGTGCAACTGACGTCCAACATGGCGCGGCAAGACGCGCACCGCTTCTACGAGCGCCTCGGTTTCGCCAAGAGCCACTTCGGGTTCAAGATGAAGCTTTGACGCGGCTCGCGCCAACCGGAATCGCTGGACATGGCGCGCCGCAGGTTGCATAAGCGGTCGGATAAATCCTCGGTCGCACGCCGTGCGAATGCCTTTGCCAGAGCTGACGAAGAACACATGAAAAATCTCCTGCTGCAGATATTCACCTGGTGGAACGGACAGACAATCGGAACGCGCTTCTTCACCTGGCGCTCCGGCACGAAGATCGGGGAAGATGAATTCGGGAACGTCTACTACGAGGGTCCCGAAACCTCCTTCGGCGTGCCGCGCCGCTGGGTCATCTTCAACGGTCCGGCAGAGGCATCGGCGATTCCGCCGGGCTGGCATGGCTGGATGCATCATCGCACCAATGTTGCGCCGTCCCAGGAGACCTATCAGCCACGCGAATGGGAGAAGGGGCACAAGCCAAATCTCACCGGTACTTCCGGCGCCTATCGCCCCAAGGGCTCGCTTGCAGGTGCCGGCGAACGCGCTCGCGTCACCGGCGACTACGACGCCTGGAGCCCGGGAAGCTGACACCTGTTTTGGCCACATTCGGCCTCTAGGCCGAAGAGGCGCCTTGAGGCCGCCTTGGGAGCCCTGAGGCGCGACGCAGAATGGGACCATCATCGATGACGAATATCATGCGCAAGCTGACCATTTGCCTTCTTGCAGCGGCTGCGTCGGCGTCTTGCGTCACCTCCGTCTCGGCGGCTCGCATCTCCAATCCGGTCGCGGTCTTCGCCGGCATCGACAAGATCACCGGTCGCATCACCACCTTTGACGTCTATATCGATGAAACGGTCCAGTATGGCGCGCTGCAGGTAACGCCGAAGGTCTGCTATTCTCGGGACGAGACGGAAGCGCAGAGGGTGGACGGTTTCATCGAAGTGGACGAGATCACCCTCGACCGCAAGATCCGGCGGGTATTCACAGGCTGGATGTTCGCAGACAGCCCAGGCCTCAACGCCGTGGAACATCCGATCTATGACGTCTGGTTGACCGGCTGCAAGCAGGAATCGGACGTTCCGGCCCCGGAAGCCACGAACTGAACCTAGAATTTCAGATGCGGCGACTCCACCGCCTTCTTCAGCTTCTCCAGGTAATCGTCCTTCGGGATGTCGATGGCGCCGAAGGTCTTAAGATGCTCGGTAGTGAACTGGGTGTCGAGCAGCGTAAAGCCTCCCGCCTTCAGTCGCTCGACCAGATGTACCAGGCAGATCTTTGAGGCATCGGTCCGCCGGGAGAACATGCTCTCGCCGAAGAAGGCAGAGCCAAGGGAGACGCCGTAAAGCCCTCCTACGAGCTCCGCGCCCTCGAACGCCTCGACGCTATGGGCATGGCCCATGGCATGAAGCTCGCAATAGAGCTTGCGAATGGTCGCATTTATCCAGGTGCTCGGGCGGTCTCCGGCAGGCTCGGCGCATTTCTCGATCACCTGTTCGAACGCGCTGTCGAAGCGGATGTCGAAGGGTTTCCTGCGCATCTTCTTGGCAAGGCTGTGGGAGACGTGGAACTGGTCGAGGGGGAGGACACCACGGACCTCCGGCTCGACCCAGAAGATCTCCGGGTCGTCCGCCGATTCTGCCATCGGAAAGAGGCCTATTGAATAGGCGCGCAGAAGGATATCCGGTGTGATCGCCGGATAATATCTGCCGCGCCGCCCGACCATGTCCCTCCTAATGCGCCTTGTGATGCGCCAGATAGTGTTCCAGCCAATGGATATCATATTCGCCGTTGGCGATATCCTGATTGGACACCAGATCCTGGAAAAGGGGGAGGGTCGTCTTCACGCCGTCCACGACAAACTCGTCGAGAACCCGCCGCAGACGCATCATGCATTCCACCCGGGTACGGCCGTGCACGATCAGCTTGCCGATAAGGCTGTCGTAATAGGGCGGGATCTTGTATCCGGCATAGGCACCCGAGTCGACGCGCACGCCAAGGCCACCGGGCGCATGGAAATGGGTGATCGTGCCGGGCGACGGCACGAAGGTGCGCGGGTCCTCGGCATTGATGCGGCACTCGATGGCGTGGCCCGAGAAGGTTATCTCGTCCTGGGTCACCGAAAGGCCGGCGCCGGAAGCGACACGAATCTGCTCGTGAACCAGATCGATGTTGGTGATCGCCTCGGTAATCGGATGCTCGACCTGAAGACGCGTATTCATCTCGATGAAGTAGAACTCGCCATTTTCGTAGAGGAACTCGACGGTCCCGGCGCCCCGGTATTTCATCTTCTTCATGGCGTCGGCGCAGATCTGGCCGATCTTCATCCGCTGCTCGACGTTGAGGGCAGGGGAATTTGCCTCTTCCCAGACCTTCTGGTGGCGGCGCTGCAGCGAGCAGTCGCGTTCGCCGAGATGGATGGCATTGCCTTCCCCGTCACCAACGACCTGCACTTCGATGTGCCGCGGCTTGCCGAGATACTTCTCCATGTAGACGGCCGGATTACCGAAAGCGGCTGCGGCTTCCGAGCGTGCCGTATCGAAGGCCTCCTGAAGATCGTCCTCCGTCTTGGCCACCTTCATGCCGCGGCCGCCGCCGCCGGCCGTAGCCTTGATCAGCACCGGAAACCCGATCTTGCGCGCCGTCTCCAGCACGTTCTCCGATGTCACCTCGCCATCCGATCCGGGAACGACGGGAATTCCCAGTTCGACTGCCGTCTGCTTGGCGGTGATCTTGTCACCCATCAGCCGGATATGCTCGGCCGTCGGTCCGATGAAGGTAATGCCATGCGCCTCGAGGATATCGGCGAACTTGGCGTTCTCCGACAGGAAGCCGTAGCCTGGATGAACGGCGTCCGCGCCAGTGATTTCGCAGGCCGCGACGATCTGGTGGATGTTGAGATAGCTGTCACGCGACGGCGGCGGGCCGATGCAGACGCTCTCGTCGGCCAGCCGTACATGCATGGCATCGGCGTCCGCAGTCGAATGGACCGCGACGGTTGCGATGCCGAGTTCCTTGCAGGCGCGCAGAACGCGAAGCGCAATCTCGCCGCGATTGGCTATGAGGATTTTCGAGATCATTGGCGGTCCTATTCGATGACGACGAGCGGCTCGCCGTATTCGACCGGTTGCGCATCGTTGATCAGAATTTCCGTCACCTTGCCGGAGCGCGGGGCGGGAATCTGGTTCATGGTCTTCATCGCTTCGATGATGAGAAGGGTCTGCCCTTCCTTGACCGTTGCACCGACTTCGATGAACGGGCGGGAGCCCGGCGCTGGGGAGAGGTAGACGGTGCCGACCATAGGTGCCATGACCGCGTTGCTGTTGTCACGGGCGGCTGGCGCTGCTGCTGCCGGCGCTGCGGCGGCCGCGGCGGGCGCTGCTGCGGGAGCAGGGGCGTGGTGGGCGATCGGCGCCTGAACGTACTGCGTTGCCGATGCGCGGGAGACACGGATGCGCAGATCGTCCTGCTCGACTTCGATCTCGGTGAGGTCGGTGTCGTTGAGGATGTTCGCGAGATCGCGGATCAATCCCTTGTCGATACCGTTCTTCTTCTCAGACATGGCAATTCCTGTTGTTCTGTTATCTTGTCAGTCAGTGATGCTTTTCAAGGCGTGCAGCGCCAGGATGTAGCTGGTCGGGCCGAAGCCGCAGATCACGCCCTTGCATGCCGGCGCGATCTTCGAGTGATGACGGAATTCCTCGCGCGCATGAACGTTGGAGATGTGCACTTCTATCACGGGCACCGTTATTGCCTTGATGGCATCGTGCAGGGCAACCGACGTGTGCGTATAGGCGCCGGCGTTGATCGCCACGCCGACCGAGTGCTCGCCCGCCTCATGCAGCCAGCTGACCAGATCGCCCTCGTGGTTGCTCTGACGGAAGTCCACGTCCAGTCCAAGCTCGCGGCCAGCGGAAATGCAGTCGGCCTCCACGTCCTTCAGCGTCTTGCCGCCATAGATGCCGGGTTCGCGCTTGCCGAGCATGTTGAGATTGGGCCCGTTCAGGACAAAGACCGTCTTGCTCATCTTTTTCGATGTTCCACCAAAATTGAGCGCCACCTATAGCTCCCAAGACTAGCGAGGAAAAGCCCCCGCGGCCTGAAACGCCCGGCTTTCCCTGTGTGCATCGTTCTGCAATTGGAGGCTAGCAGGTGCTTTTTCCGCAGGCGCGGACGTTGGCGATCTTCTCCTGGAGCGCATCGTCGCCAACGGCCCCGAACAGGGCCTCATTGCCGACGATGTAGGTCGGCGTACCCGTCACCCCGAGGTTGGTGGCCAGTGTGTAGGCGTCGCGAACGAGTTGGTCATTCGGGTTCTCTGCCATCGACTTGCGTAGGTCCGCTTCACTGATCCCGAGGGCTGCCGCGACCTCGATGGCGCTTTCCTCTGTGGCCGTGCCGGTGCTGCCAAGCAGGGCACGATGGAATTCGCCGTATTTTTCAGGCGCGATGAGACGTACGGCATTGGAGACACGATGCGCGTCGAGCGAGTCCGGCCCGAGGATCGGCAGTTCCTTCAGAACGAAACGGACCTTTGGATCTGTAGCAAGGATCCTTTCCATGTCGGCCAGAGCCCGCTTGCAGTAGCCGCAGTTATAATCAAAGAACTCCACGACGGTGACGTCGCCATCGGGATTGCCAAGCGCAATATCGTCCTGCGAATTGAAGATCGCGTCGTGATTGGCGGCAACCGCCTGACCAGCCTGCTCCAGGCGCTGCGACTGCTGCTTCGCCTCAAGGGCAGCCTGAACCTCCAGCATGACTTCCGGATTTTCAAGCAGATACTCGCGGATGAACTGCCCCATCTCCTTCTTCTCATCCTCATCGAGAGCGAGCGCCGGCGTCAGCCACAATGCGGTCATCAGCATCGAACCGAGTGCTAGGGTCTTGGAGCGGGCAAGCATGGATCTACCTCGTGAGATGGGTGTTGCGGCGGGAATATCCGCGATTTGGGGCAAAGCTAAGCCAAGCGCGGTCGCTACAGGAACAAAAAATCAGAAATGTTCCAGCTGCTGACGATCACTTCTGCGTTGCCGACGCCCTTCAAGGAAATGGCCGCCGTGAGGCGGCCATCTGATTAGCGAGGACAGGGAAGTCTCAGAAGAAACCGCGTCGCTGCCACCAGCCGGCCTTCTTCGGCTTCGGCGGCTCACCGTCCGATTCATCACCGGCAGGCTCCGAGCTCTTCACCACGGGGTCCGATGAACTGATGTTGGACGCCCGATTGGCACGTGCAGGCTTCTGTTCTTCTTCCGACGGAGCATCAGCTTGCGAAGCTTCCTCGCCAAGAGCGGCATCGACCTGGGGGGCAATGTTCGCTTCGGCTACGGGCTCTGCGGCCTCGGCAACGATCTCAAGTTCGGCTTCGGCGGGCGTGACTTCAGCAGTCACTGCCTTTTTCCGACTCCGGCGGGGCTTGGCGGGAGCAGGTACTTCCTCCACCGCCTCGGTTGCAGCGGTGGTTTCAGCAGCCGCCGTCTCACCGGTCGAGATTTCCGTCGCGACTACCTCAGGAACTGCCTCGTCCTCGGCGCCGGACTCATCGCCCGAGTCATCGGCCTCGTCGGATGCGGATGTCTCCATCCCGTCCTCCGGCCGATTGCGCCGACCACCGCGCTTGCCCCGGCGGCGGCGCTTGCGGCGTCCGTTTTCATCACCTTCCGCACCCTCGGAGGCTTCGGTGCCGGCTTCGGAATCATCCGCATCGCTGCCTTCTTCGGCGTCCGAATCGCTGTCGTCGGCCTCTGAAGCGGCTACGCCTTCCTGGCGGTCTCCGCCCTTGCCGCCGCGCCGGCGACGCCGACGCTTGCGCTTGCGGCCGTTCTGCTCTTCGCCCTGGGCCGAGGAAGCCGTAGCCGGGGCAGCGTTGGCATTACCCGCCTCTTCGTCTTCTTCATCCTCCTCGATGACGATGTCGTCATCGTCCTCCTCCACGGGGAAGGCGGCGAACTGCATCAGGCTTTCGATCCTGACGGGGTTCTCCACCGGCTCGCCGCGGTCGATGGCGAAGTGGCTGGAGCCGATTCCCTCATCGGACTCGATGTAAATCGACACGCCAAAACGCTTCTCGTAATCCACGACGGTGTTGCGCTTCTGGTTGAGAAGATAGAGCGCAGTCTCCGGCGTGGTGCGCACCGTGATGTCGTGAGTCGTATTCTTGAGCAGGTGCTCCTCGACGCCGCGCAGTACATGAAGCGCAACCGACGACTGAGACCGAACATGGCCAGTGCCGCCGCAGTGCGTGCAGATCTGCGTGGTCGATTCCAGCACGCTGGCACGAATGCGCTGGCGCGACATTTCGAGCAGGCCGAAATGCGAGATGCGCCCCACCTGGATGCGGGCGCGGTCGTTCTTCAGGCAGTCCTTGAGCTTCTTCTCGACAGCGCGATTGTTGCGCTTTTCTTCCATGTCGATGAAGTCGATGACGATCAGACCGGCAAGGTCGCGCAGGCGAAGCTGGCGTGCGACTTCCTCGGCCGCCTCAAGGTTCGTCTGAAGGGCGGTTTCCTCGATGGAGTGCTCGCGGGTCGAGCGACCGGAGTTGACGTCGATGGCGACGAGCGCCTCGGTCTGGTTCATGATCAGGTAACCGCCGGACTTCAGCGTCACCTGTGGCTGCAACATCCGGTCGAGCTGTGCTTCGATGCCCGAGCGCGAGAAGATCGGATGCAGGTCGCGGTAAGGCTGGACCACCTTGGCGTGGCTCGGCATCAGCATCTTCATGAAGTCCTTGGCTTCACGATAGCCTTCTTCGCCGGCGACGACGATTTCCGAGATGTCCTTGTTGTAGAGGTCGCGGATCGACCGCTTGATGAGCGAGCCTTCCTCGTAGACGAGGCACGGCGCGGTGGAATTGAGCGTCAGCGTCCGGACGTTCTCCCACAGGCGCATCAGGTATTCGAAATCGCGCTTGATCTCGACGCGGGTGCGGTTGGCGCCGGCGGTGCGGACGATCACGCCCATGCCCTCCGGCACTTCCAGTTCGCGGGCGATTTCCTTCAGGCGCTTGCGGTCCTGCGGCTGGGTGATCTTGCGGGAAATACCCCCGCCGCGCGCGGTGTTCGGCATCAGCACCGAGTAACGGCCGGCAAGCGAGAGATAGGTCGTCAGGGCCGCGCCCTTGTTGCCGCGCTCTTCCTTGGCAACCTGTACCAGCAGGATCTGGCGGCGCTTGATGACTTCCTGGATACGGTATTGTTTGCGGGGCTTGCGGACGACGCGATCGGGAACCTCTTCCATCGCATCTTCGGCGCCGACCGATTCGATTTCCTCCTTCTCGCCATCATCGCTGTCGTCATCGTCGGAGTGACGGCGACCGCGGACGTCTTCGGAGATCGAATCGGTTTCGACCATCGCCGCCATTTCAGTCGGCGTGTCCTTGTCCTCGTCCGTGCCTTCGCTGCTTTCTGCGGCGTCGGCCGATTCGGCTTCCGCCGTCTTCTTGCGGGAGCGGCTGCGGCGCGGTTTGGCCTTCGGCTTTTCGGCGGCGACCTCTTCGCCCGGGCTGGCCTCGGCAGCCTCGGAGCCGGCTTCGCTTTGCGAAGTGTCGAGCGTCGCATCGTCCGCCTGCGCCTGCGGCTGCGGCTGCGGGGCGTCGGCAGGGTCGTTCGCCTCGTCTTCGGCGATCTTCTTCTGTTCCTCTTCTTCGGCCTGCATCAGCGCCTGCCGGTCGGCGAGAGGGATCTGGTAATAGTCGGGATGGATCTCGGCGAAAGCCAGGAAGCCGTGGCGGTTGCCGCCATAATCGACGAACGCGGCCTGAAGCGAGGGCTCAACCCTCGTCACCTTTGCCAGATAGATGTTGCCGCGGATCTGTTTCTTGTGTTGGGATTCGAAATCGAATTCTTCGATACGGTTGCCGCGAACGACGACTACCCGCGTCTCCTCTTCGTGAGACGCGTCGATGAGCATTTTGTCTGCCATGTATATTCTGCTCCTCGGCGCAGCCGAGCAGGTGCAAAAAAGCCTGCCGCACGGACAGGCCTTTCATGCAGGATGGTGATTGCGCCGGAAAAATTGGTTCCCGCAGGATGCGCTTGCGACGACGCCCGGACGGCTGACAGAGCTTCTGGCTCCCTCAGGGTATCCCGGTTCTGAAACACTTGCCGCAACATAAAAGTCCAAACGAGAACGACGATATCTTAGGCTCGAGGCCCGGTGAGGTGCTCCATGTGAGCGTGGATGGCATGCCATCCGGTATTGTTCCGGCCACTGCCGGGAAGATTGCGTATCAGGATCAAAGTGTACAGACGGCGGATGACTGTCCGGTTTCGGCGCCAGGTCCCTGGGGCTGGCAGGCCTGCCGGAAGACTATCCCGTCAACACCTTAGTCCTCATCCGCCTTGTATGGTTTCTGCGACATAATAGCAAGGGAAAAGCCAGGGCCGCCTTATTGTGGATTAAATGAGAAGGCTACTGGAAGTGGTTGATTCGCCAGTGCTGGCGGGCCAGATGTCGAGGTACCATCGTGGTATCCTTCGATGCGAATTCCGGTCATCCGCAGGGCGATCGGCATCGTCATGCGCTAGCAGGCGGGATACGGGGTGCAGGAGAGGCAGTTGTTTGTGCGAATCGGTTCAATCGCTGTGATGGCCATTGGCTTGCTGCTTGCCGCGCTCGTCCCGTCCCCGGTGCTCGCCGAGACGGGTAGCTCGCGGCCGCTGCTCGCCTTTGCCGCCCGCATTGCCGGGGATGAAGCCAGGACGCGCGTCGTCATCGATTTCGAGGAAAAGCCCGACTTCTCCGTCCACTATATTGACTCGCCGCAACGGGTGGTCGTCGATCTGCCGGCCACGGCATTCGGCTTCCCCCGCGAAGACCTTGCGGCTCGGGGATTGTTTGAGGATATCCGCTACGGGGCGATGGATGAAGAAAGCGCGCGGATTGTCCTGACCGCCGAGCGTCCGGTCCAGCTCAGCCTTGCAGAAGTGCAGCAAGGGGAGAATGGGGAGTTCCGGCTTGTGCTCGATGCCGAGATGACAACTCCTGACGTGTTTGCGAAGCTGGTCGGTCAGCAGGCTTGGCAGGGCGGCACCGGTCAAATGCCGGATGAGGTCGCATCGCAGGCGGATGACGGGTCTTTCGTCGTGGCTGTGGATGCCGGCCATGGCGGGATAGACACCGGAGCGATCGGCGCTGTTACGAAGACGCCCGAAAAAGCCATCACTCTCGCATTCGCACAGGCTCTGGCCGAGCGGCTTGCCGACAGGCCCGGAGTGAGGGCAGTCCTGACGCGGAACGGCGACAGCTTCCTTTCCCTCTCGGAGCGGGTCACACTTGCCCGCCAGGCGGGGGCTGATCTCTTTCTCTCCCTGCACGCCGATACGCTCAGTCAAAAGGATATCCGAGGAGCGACCGTCTATACTCTGTCGGACCGCGCCTCGGACCGCATGGCGGAGAACCTTGCCGCGCGCGAAAACCTTTCGGACCAGTTGGCGGGCGTACGCCTCAAGGACGAACCGCCCGAGGTTGCCGACATCCTGCTCGACCTGACGCGACGGGAGACGCAGGTGCTTTCCGTCACGCTCGCCAACAACGTCATCCAGTCTTTCGAAGGGCAGGTGGGGCTCATCAACAATGCCCACCGCTATGCGGGTTTTCAGGTTCTGAGGGCGCCTGACATCCCCTCCGTTCTTCTCGAGCTCGGTTTTCTGTCGAATCCCGAGGACGAGAAGCTGCTGGCGGACGAGAAATGGCGCGCGAAGGTAAGCGACCTTCTGGTCGATGCTGTCCTGCGCTACAGGGACCGGGTCTTTGCGGGCGGTGGTTGAAGCCTGATGCCGGTCTGCCACATGCGCCGTCTCCCGGTGGGATCGGCCGCAAGGGCCCTATTTTGCTCACATTCCCGCCGTTAGTCCCGATGGGCCGGGGGTGTGAATCGACTGGCGAACCAATGTCGACTTGCGCTGGCCGGATCAGCGTGCAAAAGCCCCGTAATCATGCGATGGTGTCCGGGCACCGAGTGAAAGCCGAGCGGTAGCTTCAATATGATCAGACTTATCGGGTATTTCTTTGGATTGGCGTCGGTCCTGTTTCTGGGCGTCGCCGTGGTCGCCGCGGTGTACCTCGTCGGCGTCGCCAGGGATCTACCGGACTACGAAGTTCTCAGTGCCTACGAACCTCCTGTTGCGACCCGTGTTCATGCGGGCAACGGTGCGCTGATGGCGGAATATGCGCGCGAACGGCGACTTTTCCTGCCTATCCAGGCGGTTCCCGATCGTGTCAAGGCAGCCTTCCTGTCCGCCGAGGACAAGAATTTCTACAATCATCCCGGCATCGATCCGGCTGGCCTTGCGCGCGCCGTCGTCAACAACTTCCAGAACCTGGCGTCCGGCCGCCGCCCTGAGGGCGCGTCGACGATCACGCAGCAGGTCGCGAAGAACTTCCTGCTCAGCAACGACCAGACCATCGATCGCAAGATCAAGGAAGCGATTCTCTCCTTCCGGATCGAGCAGACCTATTCGAAGGACAAGATCCTCGAACTCTATCTGAACGAGATCTTCTTCGGCCTGAACTCCTATGGCATCGCCGGCGCAGCGCTCACCTATTTCGACAAGTCGGTGACGGAGCTGACGATCGCCGAGGCGGCGTATCTCGCAGCGCTGCCGAAGGGTCCGAACAACTACCATCCCTTCCGCAGGGAACAGGCCGCGATCGAGCGCCGTAACTGGGTCATCGACCGCATGGCGGAAAACGGCTACGTCACGCGTGCCGATGCGGATGAAGCGAAGAAGCAGCCATTGGGCGTTCAGCCGCGTCGCGGAGGCACGCATCTGTTCGCGTCTGATTTCTTCGCCGAGGAGGTTCGGCGCCAGATTATCGAGAAGTATGGCGACGATACGCTGTACGGCGGGGGGCTTTCGGTAAGGACCTCGCTTGATCCGGACCTGCAGGTGTTGGCGCGCAAGGCGCTGAACGGCGCCCTGGTCGAATATGATGAGCGCCGCGGCTTCCATGGTCCGGTCACGCAGATAGACGCGGCCGGCGACTGGGCGACGGAACTTGCCAAGGTGCCGGGTCTTCGCGACATACCCGAATGGAGGCTCGCCATGGTGAAGGCCGTCTCCTCCGAGGAAGTCGACATCGTGCTGCAGCCCTCCCTGGATGCCGGCGGCAAGGTCGGCGAAGGTCGTGAGACAGGCGTTATCGCTGCCAAGGACATGAAGTGGGCGTTCCGCGACGCCAAGGGCGAGCGCAAGACGACCAAGTCACCCGAAGGTGTGCTGCAGCCGGGCGACGTCGTCTTCGTGGAACCTTTGGCCGACGAAGAGGGTGCCTATCGCCTTCGCCAGCCGCCGAAGGTTCAGGGCGGTTTCGTGGCAATGGACCCGAATACGGGTCGCGTTCTCGCCATGGTCGGCGGCTTCTCCTATGCCCAGTCTGAGTTCAATCGTGCCACCCAGGCGATGCGTCAGCCCGGTTCGTCGTTCAAGCCGTTCGTCTATGCCGCCGCGCTCGACAACGGCTATACGCCCGCTTCCGTTATCCTCGACGCGCCGATCGAGATGGTGGCGGGCGGCAAGGTGTGGCGACCGGAGAACTACGGCGGCGGCTCCGCCGGCCCGCAGACCCTCCGGCTCGGCATCGAGAAGTCCCGTAACCAGATGACTGTCCGGTTGGCTCAGGACATGGGGATGGAGCTCGTCGCCGAATATGCCGAGCGTTTCGGCATCTATGACGACATGCTTCCAGTTCTCGCCATGTCGCTCGGCTCCGGCGAGACCACGGTTCTGCGCATGGTCTCCGCCTATGCCGTGCTTGCCAACGGCGGCAAGCAGATCAAGCCGACCGTGATCGACCGGATCCAGGATCGCTATGGAAAGACCATCTTCCGCCACGAGGAGCGCACCTGCGACGGCTGCAACGCCTCGGGTTGGACGGGGCAGGACGAGCCGATCCTCGTCGACAACCGCGAGCAGGTTCTCGACCCGATGACGGCCTACCAGATCACGTCGATGATGGAAGGCGTCGTGAAGCGCGGAACCGCGGCCGGCAAGATCAAGATCGACGATCGTCCGGTTGCAGGCAAGACCGGCACGACCAATGACGAGAAGGATGCCTGGTTCGTTGGCTATACGCCGAACCTCGTCGCTGGCGTCTACATCGGGTTCGACACGCCTGCACCGCTTGGACGCGGGGCAACCGGCGGTTCGCTCGCTGCCCCTGTCTTCGCGGAATTCATGGAAGAAGCGGTCAAGCGCACGCCGCCGGAGAAGTTCCACGTGCCGGAGGGCATGCAGTTCATCCCCGTCAACCGCACGACCGGCATGATGGCCTTCGAGGGTGAGCCCGACACGATCGTCGAGGCGTTCAAGCCCGGTACTGGACCCGCGGATGTATTCGCGGTGATCGGCGATACCGAATACCTGCCGCCGGAAGAGATCCTTGAGACCTCTCCGCAGGCTCATCAGGCCGTGACGTCCGGCGCCGCTGGTCTCTTCTGACACTGGATGCAGAGCATGCCGGCGCGGCCTTTACATCCGCCGCCGGCGCAACTATGTCCACCCCGTCTTCCAATTCCGAAAGAGAGCAAGAAGCAAGCCATGCGGGCTGAAATCATCAGTGTAGTCGACGAAATCAAGCAGGCCGTAAGCCTGCTGAGGAGGCATCTTTGACTGGGACCAGGCGGTAAGACGACTGGACTGGTTGAACAACAAGGCAGAGGATCCGAACCTCTGGAACGACGCCTCCGAGGCACAGAAACTGATGCGCGAGCGCCAGCAACTCGACGATTCCATCGGCGGTGTACGGGCGCTGGAACAGCAGCTTTCCGACAATATCGAGCTCATCGAGATGGGCGAAGAGGAAGGCGACGAGGCGATCGTCAAGGATGCCGAGGATGCGTTGAAGGCGCTGAGAACGGAGGCCAATCGACGGCAGGTCGAGGCGATGCTCTCCGGCGAGGCTGATTCCAACGACACCTATGTCGAAGTCCATTCCGGCGCCGGCGGCACGGAGAGCCAGGACTGGGCCAACATGCTGCTTCGCATGTATATCCGCTGGGCCGAGCGCCAGGGCTACAAGGTCGAGGTTCTGGAGGTCCATGAAGGCGAAGAAGCCGGCATCAAGTCCGCCACGATCTTGGTCAAGGGTCACAACGCCTATGGGTGGATGAAAACCGAATCGGGCGTTCACCGGCTGGTCCGTATCTCGCCTTATGACAGCAACGCGCGGCGCCATACCTCCTTCTCGTCGATCTGGGTCTATCCCGTCATCGACGACTCGATCAACATCGAGGTGAACGAGAGCGATTGCCGCATCGATACCTATCGCTCATCGGGTGCCGGCGGCCAGCACGTCAATACGACCGATTCGGCCGTCCGCATCACGCATATCCCGACGGGAATCGTCGTCGCCTGCCAGCAGGAGCGGTCGCAGCACAAGAACCGTGCGAAAGCCTGGGACATGCTGCGCGCCCGCCTCTACGAGGCCGAGCTGAAGAAGCGCGAGGAGGCCGCCAATGCCGAAGCTGCTTCGAAGACCGATATCGGCTGGGGCCACCAGATCCGGTCCTACGTGCTCCAGCCCTATCAGCTCGTGAAGGATCTTCGCACCGGCGTCGAGAGCTCTGCTCCCGATGACGTCCTGAACGGCGACCTCAACGAGTTCATGGAAGCGGCCCTGGCGCACCGGATCAGCGGCAAGCCCGATGCCGCCGTTGCCGACGTGGACTGACCGACCTTGACGTAGCGAATAGGAGAGGGCGACTGAGGGCGCCCTTTCCGTTTTGCCTCAGTTGCTGAACTGCTCGGCCAGGATCCGGTCCGACCAAGTGTGGTCGGGGTCGGAGAGGATGCGGGCCGTCATCTCCTCCGACTGCGCCACCTGGACGCGCAGCACCGACTTCACCTCCATGTTGTCGGCGACGGCGTTCACCGGGCGCTTCTCCGGCTCCAGGATGTGGATGTCCACCTGCACATGATTGGGCAGCAGTGCGCCGCGCCAGCGGCGGGGCCTGAAGGGGCTGACCGGCGTCATCGCCAGCAGCGGCGCCTCCAGCGGCAGGATCGGCCCGTGGGCGGAAAGGTTGTAGGCGGTCGAACCCGCAGGGGTCGCGACCATCAGACCGTCGCAGATGAGCTCCGCCAGTCGCTCGCGACCGTCGATCTCCACCCGCAGCTTGGCGGCCTGATAGGATTGCCGGAAGAGATAGACCTCGTTGATGGCAAGCGCGATGGAACTCGTGCCGTCGGCATTGGTGGTCTTCATCTGCAACGGATGCAGCACGTTCTCGACGGCCGACTCGATCCGCTCGCGCAGGTCCTCGGTGCGGTAGTCGTTCATCAGGAAGCCGACCGATCCGCAGTTCATGCCATAGATGGCTTTGCCGGAATTGATAGTCCCGTGCAGCGTGTGCAGCATGAAGCCGTCGCCGCCGAGCGCGACGATGACATCCGCCTCCTCGACCGGGCTGTTGCCGTAGATCCGGATGAGTTCGTCTCGGGCCGCCATCGCCTCCGGTGCAGAGGAAGCGCAAAAGGAGAGGCTGCTGGCTGTACTCGACATGGGTAACCCTCGTGATGCCGGCATACCTAGCGGAGAAATTCCTTTTTCGACAAGGGCTTTGCCTGCAGGATGCGGTACGGCAGGGCTCGGGTTCGTCACGATCGGCGGTCTCTTTCTGGTTTTTGCGCTTTACACGAAAGCAGAATATGCTAACTCCCGCTGCACTGGATTGCCCTTGTAGCTCAGTTGGTAGAGCACCTGATTTGTAATCAGGGGGTCGCGGGTTCGAACCCTGCCGGGGGCACCACTTTTCTCTTCAGATCGCGAACCCAAGTTTTCTGGTTGCGCTTGTGGCTGGCTCGCCTGAAACTGCCTGCATTGGGCTCTGCAGGTCTCGGTGCCAATCGGTTAGGCGCCGGAGCGGCCGGCCCGTTGGAGGCTAGCCGTGTCCAGAACCGATGATGTCCGTATCCCTTCCGACTCCGCTCCCCCCGCCGAGGCCGTCATCCGCGTCGAGCAGTATCCAGCGACGTCGCGTATCCTTCATTGGCTCGTCGCGGTGCTGGTGCTCACAACCTGGCCGCTCGGCTTCTTCATCCAGTTCACGAAGAAGGAAGTGACGCTCGACTTTTATCTGGTCCACGAAAGCCTCGGATTTCTGGTCCTGTGGATCATGCTGGTTCGGGTCGGCAACAAGCTGGTCACGCGCACGCCGCAACGCGAGGGGCCGGTGGTCGAACGGGTCGCGGCGACAGTCGTTCACGCCTTGCTCTACATCTTCCTGATCGTCATGCCGATCAGCGGCTTTCTCGCCACCAATGCCCACGGTTTCCCGCTCGTCTGGTTCGGGCTCGTGCCGGTCTGGAGCCCGCTCGGCAAGTCTCCCGACATCGCGTGGACGCTCTCTACGATTCACGAGGTCAGCGCATGGAGCCTTCTGGCGCTTTTCGCGTTGCATATCGGCGCGGTGCTGCTTCATCATGTGATACGGCGCGACAACACGCTGTACAGGATGCTTTAGGGAGCGGGATGTTCAATCTGGAAATGAGCGAGGCAACGTGGTCGGGGCTGCTGGCCCTCCGGCAGGGAACCGGGGAGGCAGTCGCCGGTGACCTTGCCTACCGCCTCTATGGCCCGATAGCCGGTGCGCCCGGCCGCTTCGTGCTGGCGCAGGTGGGCCAGTCGCTTGACGGCAGGGTTGCGACACCGGCAGGCGACGCCCGCGACATCTCGGGTGAGGACGGCCTGGCGCATCTTCATCGATGCCGGGCACTGGTGGACGCCGTGATCGTCGGAGTGGGAACCGTCATCGCGGACGATCCAAGCCTCTCGGTAAGAATGGTCAAGGGTTTGTCACCGGTTCGCGTGATCGTCGATTGCCACGCAACGTTAAAGGGATCCGAAAGCCTGTTCCACGACGGCGGTGCACCTGTGATCGTGTTCAGAAGCGCGAGCGCATCCGGTGCCGAAATTCCCCATGCCGAGATCGTCAACCTGGAGCCTAAGGCTGGCGGCCTCGATCCCCGCGACATGCTCGACGCGCTGGCGGCGCGAAACCTGCACCGCGTGCTGGTGGAGGGCGGTGCCCGGACGATAGCCCGCTTCATCGACGCCCGCCTCGTCGACCGGCTGCACGTGGCCATTTCCCCGATCATCATCGGCTCAGGCCCGATAGGCATCAGCCTGCCGCCCATCGAGAAGCTTGCAGGCGCCCATCGCCCCGCCACAGATGTCTACAATCTCGGTAGCGACATCCTGTTCGACTGCGTTTTCCGGTCAAGCGAAGCCTCAGCCGGGCAGGGCGAGGAGATCGCAGTGGCCAATCAGGCATGAGGCCCCCGGCGTGCCGATGGCCGCCAAGCGAAAGTCCAACCAGTTGTCGATTGTGGTGTCCGGAAGTTCAGACGCCTCCAGAAGGGGCTGACGCAAGCCTCCCAGGAACTCGGTCTGCAGAGCAGCACTGCTCTGGTCCAGCCGCCACGGGCTCTCGGCCGTCGTTACGGTAAATCCACGGGCCTTCAGGTGCTTGGCAAGACATGCGGTCGCGTCGGGTCCGAGTGCCGGCCCGAACCCCTTGTCGGTCCGCTGGTGGCGGTTGAAAAGGTCAGTCATCTGCCCGTCGAGCGGATGTTCTGGCGACCACCGCATGACGCCATCATAGTTCAGTGCGGCATAGAGCCCGCAACCGGCCGCTGCGAGACGGTCCGCAAGCGCGGCGCAGAAACCGTCCGAGCAAAGATCGAAGAGCGCCGACGCCGTGACGACACTCACCCCTTCCAACGGAAGGGCGTTGATGTCGTTGAGGTCATGCTGGCGAAACGTGACATGGGCATTCGTCCCGGCCCGCCGCGACGCCTCCTCCAAAAGCAGGGGATCATAGTCGAGCAGAAGCCACCCGGCGTAACGGGGGAGATGATCCTTGAGGCTTCTCAGGGTTGAGCCTGTGCCGCAGCCGATATCGAGGATGAACGGACGGTCCATTCCCTGGAGATAAGTCGCAAGTTCTTCCACCAGCCCCATGTCGCGGGTGGCCTGATCGGCCGTTTCTCTCAGCGCCAGCCAGTCCTTGTCGAAACCGCTCACGGAAGTGTCTCCAATCTGTCGGCGATGATGTCGACGGTCCTGTCCCAGTTAGGCAAGAGCGCGCCCGCACGCCGGGCCGCTTCGGCTTTTCGTTGCCGCAGTTCCATGTCCGCTACCAGGCTACCGAGTGCCGCGGCGAAGGCATCGATATCGTCGATGCCGGTCAGTATGCCCGCCTCTTCAGGCACGACGTCGGGAACGGCGCCGGTGCGGCATGCGACGATGGGCAGGCCGTGGGAAAGGGCTTCGGCAAAGACCATGCCATAACCCTCGAACCTGCTCGCCAGAGTGAATATGTCGGCGCTCGCCAGCACCGGCCTGACATCGGCAACTTCGCCGGCAAGGTTGACGCGCTCGGCAAGCCCGCTCTCTCCCAGCTGCTCCTCGATTTCCCGCGCCGTTCTGGGGCTGAGATTGTGACTACCGACAATGGTGGCAGTCCAGAAAAGGTGCTCGATCCGCTTGAGCGCTGCAATCAGGACATCATGGCCCTTGCGCGGTATGAGCGTGCCGATTGACACGATATGCGCGGGGTCACCTTCACCTCTGGCGGGGGCCCCGGGTTCGGTGCCTGGTATCGCCACCGTGACCTTGTCGGATGGCACGCCATATCTGGATGTCAATTCCCGCGCCGTCATCGACGACGTCACGATGACATGTTCCGCACAGGCGATTGCCTTTCGCTCGCTTGCTGCGAGATCTTGTTGCTGCTCTGCGTCCAGGCCGGTCTCAAGGGCGAGGGGATGATGAACGAGAGGGACGATTCGCAGACGCTTGCTCTCGCGTTCGGCCCATGTGTCGAGCACACCGAAAGCGAGACCGTCGACCACGACTTGCGCGCCATCCGGCAAGCGCGATAGCAGATCCTCCGCCAGTGCCTTGGTTTCCAGCGAGGGATTGGGAAACCCATCACCAAGCGGCAGGCACTGAACGTCCCAGCCGCGGTTGCGAAGACCGTCTATGACGCGCCTGTCATAGGCATAGCCGCCGGTCTTCAACGCCAGATCACCTGGGAAGGCGAAAGCGATCGTCCGGCTCAAAGATCGGCCTCGTACCAGCCACGTGCGGCGTGCGACTCGTGCAGGGTAATCTTCAACCGGCAGATCCGGTGGCTTCCTTCCCCGAGCTTTCCGCCCGCGACTGCGGCCGCCAACTGATCGAAGACGTGCTTGGCGATGACTTCGGTCGTTGTGACCTTCCCCGCAAACAAGGGGAGCTCGTCGAGGTTCTGATAGTTGAGCGGCGCCAGGACTTCGCGGAGAACCGTCGTCGCAGCGCCGATGTCCACCGCCAACCCGTTCTCGTCCACATCGCGCGTGAAGAAGGCCGCATCGACCACGAAGGTGGCGCCATGCATGCCCTGTGCAGGGCCGAAAACGGGACGGGGAAGGCTGTGGGCGATCATGATGTGATCGCGGACTTCGACGGCGAACATGCTTCTGAAACTCCGTGGCTATTCAGTAATGGATACGGTGGCAGAGGGTGTCCGGATTGGCGAGGATGGCGGGATAGGCGCTTTCGATCTCGCAGAAAGGCGTCTCGCCGGAGATCAGCGCGTCCAGCCGGTCGTCGAGCAGGAGGTCGAGAGACTTGGCGAGGCGACGCGCTGGGCTCCACCGTACCCGCCGCGTTGGCGGTACCGAACCGACCTGCGAACTGGCAAGCGTGAGCCTGCGAGCATGAAAAGCGCCGCCGAGCGGGATGCTGACCGGTTCATTCCCGTGCCAGCTTGCCTCAACGATACGTGCCTCCTGTCCGGCAAGGTCGATCGCTTGCGCAAGTGCTGCGGCCGACCCGGACGCATTCACCAGCACATCGAATTCTCCAGCCACGTTGGTCCCCGTCGAGAAGTCCAGGCAGAGATGTTCGGCAAGCGCTCGCCGTGAGGGGTTGGGATCGATCAGCACGGCTTCGGTGCCGCAGATTCGTGACGTGAGGTAGGCAACCAGGGTGCCGACCACGCCGGCACCGAAAACGGCGACCCGGTCTCCCGGCAGGATATTTGCATCCCAGACGATGTTGAGGGCTGTCTCCATGTTCGCGGCCAGTATGGCCCGTTCCGGCGGCAACCCATCCGGAAGGACAAGCAACTCGGATTCATCGATCGCCAAGAGGTCCTGGTGCGGATGAAGGCAGAAGACGAACTGGCCGGTCATAGGTGCGCTGCCCGTCTTGACTTTCCCCACGAGGGAGTAGCCGTACTTGACCGGGAAGGGGAACTCGCCCGCCATGTGAGGTGCCCGCATGCGTTCGAATTCGCTGACCGGTACGCGGCCGCTGAAGACGAGGTTCTCAGTGCCCCGGCTGATGCCGCTGAAGAGCGTGCGTACGAGGGCCTGGCCAGGGAGGGGCGGCTCCAGTGGCTCATGCCTCAGTTCACATGCGCCAGCGGCCGTGAACCAAAGGGCACGAGCAGAGTGCATTTCCGTACCCACCGCAGGCGAAACACCCGAGTTCATCCATCTCTCCTCTCACGCCGGCCTCTGGACCGCGCTTGCACGGGGTCGCCGGCGTCGCCTGCAACCATTTTGAGCACCCAGTAGGTGCGGCTTGCAATCTTGGTAGTGCTCAAGGACCCGAACCGTGGTGAGCGCGTTATCTTGTTCTGCCGAGGCGATCTGACAAGACGTCGGAGGGGATCGGCCGGTGCCGAATAAGTGATTGATCCGGCCAAGGGCTCTGCGCGTAGAGCTTGGCACTGGACGTTTTGGGAAGGATTTTCACCGATGTCATTCGTCGAACAGGGTTTTCAGCTTGCCTCGCCCGCAGTTCAGGTCGAGCGTGCAGTTGCGGAACTGCGCTACGGTCGCCCGGTTTTGCTCAGCGATGGCTCACGCAGTCTTGCTGCCCTTGCGCTCGATGGCGTGGCACCGGCTGTCTACGACCAGTTCGCCGATGCGGTCGGTGCCAGACATGCGCTCCTGCTGACCTCACATCGTGCAATGCGCCTCATGCCGGGTACCGCTCAGGACGTCGCTGTTCCGCTTGCCGGCATTTCCTTCGAGCAGGCGTCGCAATTGGCCTATGGGCTTGGGGCATCGGCACCCGACGAGTGGCAGACGGCTGACCGACTGATGAGCATGTCCGCTGAGCTTGCCCGTCTGGCGCTGCTCTTGCCCGCCATGGTTTGCGCCGACGTAACAGGAGTCGAGCATCAATTCGCTGCCTGCTGTAAGCTCGATCACTCTCTCTTGGAAGGGGCCGGCGCTGCACGCCAGAACTTTGAGATCGTTGTCCGGACCCGCGTGCCGCTTAGGGACCTTGGCGACGCCCACTTCGTAATCTTCCGCGGAGGATTGGCCCAGAAGGACCAGATAGCCATCGTCGTCGGCAATCCAGATCTGGCGCGCCCGGTCCCGGTCCGCATACACTCCTCATGTGTGACCGGCGACCTCTGCGGTTCGCTCAAGTGCGACTGCGGCGACCAGCTGCGCAACGGTCTCGCCTCCATGAAGGCCGCGGGCGGCGGCGTGCTTCTCTATCTCGACCAGGAGGGAAGGGGCACCGGTATTGGTGCGAAGATGCGCGCCTACGGGTACCAGCACCGCGGGCTCGACACCATCGATGCCGATGCCGAACTCGGCTATGATGTCGACCATCGCCGCTACGAGGCCGCGGTGGCGATGCTGCGAATGCTGCGTATCGAGAAGATCGTGCTGTTCACGAATAACCCGACGAAGATCGCCGCACTTCGTCGCGCAGGTATCGAGGTGGAAAGCCGTGTCCCGGTAACGGGAGAGGTCACCGTGCAGAATGCGGCTTATCTGCAGACGAAGAAGGATCGGGCCGGCCATATGCTGGACATCGAGGCCCTTCTGGCAGCGGAGTAGGCATGATGTGGTCAAAGGAGGGATCCGCCATACGGATCTCGGCTGCGGCAGCCGGACCGTCCCACGCGCTTCGTGTGAACGCTCTGGCGGTGCTTGGCGGTGTCTTTCTGGGTGCGATTGTTGCCTACTCGGCGATCTCATTCCATCTGTCGCTCGGCAGCGCCACAGTCATTGCCGCTGCCGTACTGCTTCTTGTGATTTTCGCCCTTGTGATCGGAAGCCTGCACCGTCACCGTTTCGACAGCTTCGGTCTCGCGAACACGGTGACCGCAATCAGATCGGCGATCGTCAGCCTGGTCGCTGCCGCAGTGATCGTTCCCAATGCTCCTGAGAATGCCTCATGGGCCCTCGTGCTCCTCGTGACAGTGGCGCTTACGCTGGATGGCTTCGACGGATACCTCGCACGCCTCCAGAGGCAGGAGTCGGAACTTGGCGCAAGGTTCGACATGGAAGTCGATGCCTTCCTTATCCTCTGCCTGTCAGCCGCTGTTTTCATCCTCGATAAGGCGGGGGCGTGGGTTGTTCTGATAGGCCTGCTTCGCTACGCTTTCATGATGGCGCAGTACTTCGTGCCCAGTCTGACGGCACCTCTGCCGCCATCGCTACGGCGCAAGTTCGTCTGCGTGGTCCAGGTTGCCGCGCTCTGCCTGATCCTCGTTCCAGGCGTGATGGCACCCATATCCGTCTGGCTGGCCGCTGTTGCGCTCCTCTTGCTCATCTACTCGTTCGCGGTCGACTGCCTCTACCTCTTGCGCGATCCAGAGGTGGGAAGGTGAGCGTCGCCGCAGGCCTTGATACGGCAATCGGTGTCGCGCGCTCGCTGGTGGTCTACTACGGCCAGCCCTGGCGCCGGGTGCAACTGAGGCGGTTCTACAGCGGGATCATCAAGCCCGGGGATCTTGTCTTCGATATCGGCGCGCATGTGGGCAGCCGAAGCAGGACCTTGCTGTCTCTGGGGGCAGAGGTCGTGGCCGTGGAGCCGCAGCCCGTGTTCGCCGACATGATCGAGAAGCATCTCGCCAGCCGCTTGAAGGGATTCGAGCGCGCGGCCGTGGGCGCGACGGAAGGTGAGGCGAGGCTGCGCATCTCACGTCGTCATCCCACCGTATCCACCGTGTCGGAGCGGTTCGTCGAGAGTGTCAGCCATGCCGAGGGATTTCGCGACGTGGTCTGGGACCATGAAGTCGTCGTCCCCATGACGACGCCGGACCGGTTGATCGAAAAATATGGAATTCCGGCCTTCTGCAAGATCGACGTGGAGGGCGCTGAGGCCGACATCCTCCGCGGACTTTCAAGCCCGATCCGCCTCGTCGCGTTCGAATATATTCCGGCACTGCCCGAAATCGCGCATGACGTCATCGGGTTGCTTGAGAAGCTCGGCAGCTACCGCTTCAATCGCGTGGTCGGCGAGAGACACCGCTTTGAAAACGAAGAATGGCGTGACGCCGCGGCGCTTCTCAATGACCTTTCTTCGCTGGCGCCGGGAGATCCGTCAGGCGATGTCTATGCGCGGTTGGCTACGTGATCTCATCGGACGATTCCTGCACCCCGCCTCCAGCCGCCAAGCGCCGACGTGCCGTATACGATCAGGCCTGGGAGCGCGGCACCGGCGAGCGAGAAGGCACCGTAAAGAAGGCTCGCAGCAAGGCCCTGGGCGCTCGTGTATCCCAGGAGCGGCCAAAGCACCGCTGCGGCCGCTTCGCGGCTTCCCCACCCGCCGATACCCACTGGCACCAGCATCGCCAGCAGGCAGAGCGGAATGATCGCGAATGCTCCGGCGAGAGGGAGTGGTGCGCCAGCCGCATCGGATGCAATGACGAAAACCGCCACGTAGCTTGTCACGATCAGGGTGCTCAGTCCGCCCTGGACCGCGAAGGCTCGGTCTTTCCAGAAGACCGCCGAAAGGTCAGGGAGGTGCTGGACACTCCACGCCCTGAGAGGTCTGACCAGAAAAAACGCCGCTACGATTGCGAGGACGCCCGCCAGCCCGGCGGCGATCAGTGCCCAGAGGTCCGGAATGCTGTCCTGCGGCAACAGCACCACCCAGCTCAGCAATCCCACGACCGTCAGCAGCAAAAACGCGAGCTGCCCCGAGAGCCGCTCCAGCACGACAGCTGCGGTTGCCCGCTTCCAATCACCGGCGGCGTCGCCGCTGCTGCGATATGCGCGGACGGCGTCGCCGGCGATGCCGCTTGGGAGGGTCTGGTTGAGGATGCCGCCGAGATAGTATTCCCGTATGGCAGTGGCTCGCCGCATGGGGTGACCGAGCCGGGAGGCGGTGAAGCGCCAGCGCAGCGCGGAAAGCAGGATCTGGACCTGGACGATAATGATGGCGACGAGTGCATGGCCTGGCGGCACGCCTGCGAGAGCCTCGGCGAGGCTCGCAGGATCGACGGCAAGGACGAGGAGAGGCAGAAGCAGGAGACCTGCAGTCATCGCGACCACCTTCAGTATTCGCATGGCTATCGATTGCCTCCTTCGTCGTTCATGATCCTGCTCTGGTGGAGTGATGCTCGGGGTGGTATACGAGCGGGAGGAGCGTTCGGATGAACCGGACCGGCACGATACACCAAATTCGTGGATGGCGAGCCGCCCTGGCAATGACGATTTTCGTCGCGATCGCTTTCGTGGCGTGCGTGATGCCGGATACGCCGGGCGGCATCCAGCCCACCCGCGCCTTGCGTCTGCCGATAGAAATACCGCTACTGGCTCTTGCCTTGCTGCTGCTGCCGAGGAGGATGGCTATCGGGGTGGCGGTTCTCTCGACGACCGTGGTCTTCTGCCTTCTGCTTCTCAAGATCGGCGACCTTGCGGTCCTCTCGGCATTCCAGCGCCGCTTCAATCCCTATCTCGACCTGAAGATGATCTTTGACGGATGGAACCTGCTGTCCGGCTCGGTCGGCACGTTCACTGCTGCCGTCTCGATCGGCGGCGCCGTCGCCTCCCTGGCTGCCTTGGTGCTGGCCTTCTCCTGGGCGTGCATCCGGATCACGAACCTGTCGGACCAAGTCCGAAAGACAGCGGTTGCGGTTTTCGCGCTGCTGCTGGTTGCTGGCGTCGTGCTGCAGGCGGCGAATGTCCGCGCCGGCGCTGATGCTGTGGCTCAATTGCGCGTGGCGGACTATCTCGGAGAGCGGCTGTCATCGGTGGCTCGATCAGTTGCCGATATTCGAGCATTTGAGTCGGAGCTGCATGAGGACGCGGGATATCCCGCCGGAGCGCCGTCCTTCGACCGTATCAAGGGGCGCGACCTGATCCTTGTCTTCATCGAATCCTACGGGCGAAGCGCGATCGAGGATCCGCGCTACAGCCCGCTGATCGGTCCGAGGCTGGAGGGTGTCGAGCGGCAGCTTTCCGAGGCCGGCTTCGCATCTGCGAGCGGCTGGACGAGGTCACCGACCGTGGCGGGTCTCAGCTGGCTCGCCCATGGCACGCTTCTCTCGGGGCTCTGGACCGATAGTCAGGCGCGCTATGATCGGCTGATGACCAGTGACCGGCCGAGCCTCAACCGGATGTTCCGCGATTCGGGGTGGCGAACGGTGGCCGTCATGCCTGCTATCACCATGGATTGGCCGGAGGCTGCCTATTACGGCTACGACGAGATCCTGGCGGCGAAGGACCTCGGCTACCGCGGCAAGCCGTTCAACTGGGTGACAATGCCGGACCAGTACACCTTGTCTGCCTTCGAAAGCCTCGCCCGCTCGCCGGCAAGGGACGCGGGCGTGCCTGTGATGGCGGAGATCGCGCTCATATCGAGCCATGCTCCATGGACGCCGATCCCCCGGCTGGTCGACTGGAATTCAGTCGGCGATGGGGCGATCTTCGACGGCCAGGCGGAGAGTGGCGATCCACCGGCGGTCGTGTGGGCGGATCAGGATCGGGTTCGTCGGCATTATATCGCGACGATTGACTACGCGCTGGAAACTCTGGGATCCTATATCAGCCATTTCGGCCGGGATGCCGTTTTCGTGGTCCTGGGAGACCATCAGCCCGCCGCGCTGATCACCGGCCCGGATGCATCGCGATCCGTACCGATCCACATCGTCAGCCGTGACCGTGCCCTCGTCGACAGTTTCAAGGCCGATGGTTTCTCTATCGGCATGACACCCTCTCCGCAGGCACCGGAGCCATCAATGGACAGGATGCGCGACGTGCTGATCAGCAGGTTCGGCGGCGGGCAGGTGGACTGAGGCGCGGCTGCGCCTGTCGTCAGGGTGCTGGGTCGACGGATCGAGTGACAAACCCGCTCTTCTGCAAGCCGCCCCGGGCGATGAAATAGGGATTGGCGAAGTCGATGTTGTCCGTCTGCTGCGTCTTCCCGTAGACGAGGGGCTTTACGTCCAGCGTCGTGGTCGTGCCACCGGCAGCCCGGAGCACGGCATCGCCGGCCGCCGTGTCCCATTCCATAGTCCGGCTGAGCCGCGGGTAGATGTCCGCTTGCCCTTCGGCGACCAGACAGAATTTCAGCGACGATCCGATCGCGCAGGTCTCCGCAATATTGTTGGCCTTCAGGAACGCCTTCGTCTCCGGCGTGCTATGGGAACGGCTGGCGACCGCGACCATCGAAGGCGCGGCCTCACGAACACGGATCGACTTCCTCGCGTCGACACTGAAGTCTGCCCCGATCGTCAGTCGGTACGCCACATCGCCATCGCCCGTATAGACGATGCCGAGCGCGGGGGCGTAGACGACGCCTGCGACCGGCACACCGGACCTGATGAGGGCAATGTTGACCGTAAACTCATCGCGACCCGCGATGAACTCCTTCGTGCCGTCAAGCGGATCGACCAGGATGAAGGGGCCGCCGCCAATGGCCGGAATGCGTCCGGCGGCAACCGCCTCCTCGGCAATGACCGGGATGTCGGGAACAGCCTGACGAAGCGCCTCGAGGATGATGCGCTCGGCCTGCTCGTCCGCTTCCGTCACCGGGGAGCAATCGGCCTTGTAGCTGGTTGTGGGGCCCGCCCGGTAGACCTCGAGGATCGCGCGGCCGGCATCGAGCGCAGCGGATGTGAAGAGATCAATGAGCTTCGTCATGGTGCTGCCGGCTCTCGCGCAATTCCTGGCTCTTCATTGTCATGCGGGCCCATCGCGACCAGCAGTCACAGCAGGTTCGCGGGGTTCACGATCTACTACGGGCCAGATGCATCCGCGTCGCATAAAGGGCGACCGCTGCGGCGTTCGACACGTTGAGCGACTTGATCTCTCCCGGCATGTCGAGGCGGGCCAGCGCAGTGACGGTTTCACGCGTCTTGTGGCGCAAGCCCTTGCCCTCCGAGCCCAAGACCAAGGCTATCTTGTCTCCGGCAAGGGTCTCCTCCAGCGGCTGCGGGCCTTCGGAATCGAGGCCGACGGTCTGGAAGCCGAGCGCGTGGAGTTCGTTCAGGGCATCGGCAAGATTGGTGACCTGGATATGGGGAATGAGTTCCAGTGCACCTGAGGCCGATTTCGCAAGAACGCCTGATTCCACCGGGCTATGTCTCTGGGTGGTGACAAGCGCGCCGGCCCCGAAGGCGACGGCAGAACGCATGATCGCCCCGACATTGTGTGGATCGGTGACTTGGTCGAGCACCAGCAGGAGAGGGCTGTCCTTCAAAGCTTCAAGCCGCCGAACGGGCAGCGGCTGCGTCTCCAGCATCACCCCCTGATGGATGGCATCCGGGCCCAGCACCTTGTCGAGGTCCTGAGGCTGGACAAGGTCGACCGGGCAGGGAAGAGACGCAGCGTCTCCCATGTCGAGGCGGGCCAGCGCGTTTTGCGTGACGGAAAGCCTGATGAGTTTCCGTTGCGGATTGGCAAGTGCTGCGCGCACCGTGTGCAGACCGTAGAGAAAGACCTGGTCGGGCTGAAGCTGGGGCGGCGCCCAGGCGGCGTCCTTGCGGCGGTTCTTGCGCGGGTCTGGGGTGGGAATCTCGCCACGTTCCCGCTTCGCATCCCTTACCGCCCGTCGAAGAGTGGCATAGTGGCTGTCGCGGCCGGACTTGTCGTCTTTGTCATTCTTGCTCATGCGGCCTTATAGCGTTGGCAGCTTCCGGAGCATAGTCGTGACCCCCGCGATAAGCCTCGAAGGAGGCGGGATTTTTTTCGCGGAGTTGAGGCCTGAGGCGTGTTGACAGACGGCGAGCGGGCCGTCATATACGCGGCGCAGATCGAAGCCCGGCGCATCGATCCAGCGAGCTTGGTTACGATCCCGACGGATATGGAGGGATGCCCGAGTGGTTAAAGGGGACGGACTGTAAATCCGTTGGCTCAGCCTACGTTGGTTCAAATCCAACTCCCTCCACCATTCGTCACCGGATCGGCCACCCCGCGGGTATAGCTCAATGGTAGAGCAGCAGCCTTCCAAGCTGAATACGCGGGTTCGATTCCCGCTACCCGCTCCAGCTTCCCCATCATCAACTGTTAAAGTGTACGACCGCAGGGCTTCTGCTGCTTGTTTGCGGCGCTTCCTTGGATTTGCCACAGGAGTGTCCAACGCTGTGGTATCGGATGGAGGGCGTGATGCAGGAGCATATCCGATCTGAAAGGCATCGAAGCCGGTATCGGATGGTATTCCTGATCCTCTCGGCTCTGTTGCTGCTCGTCCCGATGATCGCCATGCGCTTCACTTCGGAGGTGAACTGGGGCGCGGAAGACTTCGGGGCGGCCGCAGCGGTCCTGGGCACCGGCTGGCTCTCGATCGAGTTCGGATTTCGCCTTGCGAGCAGCGGTCGTGGCAGGCTGCTCATATCGGCCGCCGTTGCACTCGCAGCGCTCGGTCTATGGGCGCATCTTGCGGTGGGCATTTGGCCGATGGATGGTGGATGAGGCCTTCCGTCTGCCGTGGATGCCCCATAAGGTGGCGCGGTGTCACAGTGTCACGACAAGGCGGAGCGCTATGCCGAACAAGCGGAAACTTGGTCTTGTTCTTGGCGTCATCATATCCATCCTCTGCCTTCAGCTAGCACTTCCGGGGCAGGCGGCGGCGCAGCAGCGCGTGACCATCTTCGCTGCGGCCAGCATGAAGAACGCGCTCGACGCGGTAAGCGCAGCTTGGACCCAAAAAAGCGGTATCCGGACCAGCATTTCCTATGCCGCCACCTCGGCACTCGCGAAGCAGATCGAAGCGGGCGCGCCCGCGGATGTCTTCATCTCAGCGGATGCCGAATGGATGGATTATCTTGAGGAACGGGATCTCATCCAGGACGAAAGCCGCACCGATCTTCTCGGCAACCGTATCGTTCTGATCGCAGCCAGCGGCGCGGCGAGCGTCACAATCGCTCCAGGCTTCGACCTCCTGGGCCTCCTCGGTGATGGCAGGCTTGCCATGGCTTCGCCGGATGCCGTTCCGGCTGGCCGCTATGGCAAGGCTGCCCTGCAGGCGCTGGGTGTGTGGGATGTGGTCGAATCGAGAGTCGCCGGGGCAGAGAATGTTCGCGCCGCCCTCCAATATGTCTCCCGCGGGGAAGCCCCTTACGGCATTGTCTACGAGACCGACGCGAAGGCGGATCCGGGTGTCGCCGTGGTGGGGATCTTTCCCGAAGATACCTATCCGCCCGTCGTCTATCCGGTGGCATTGCTGAAGGAGGGCGGAAGTTCGGCTTCGGCCGATTACCTCGAATTTCTCAAGTCAGCCGAGGCGGGCGCCCTGTTCGAAGCTGAGGGCTTCAAGGTTCTTGCGGCCAGCCCCTAGCGCCCCTGCGCAGGCGACGGTGAGGTCTCCTTCTCCGCAGCCGCGGCCGCAAGCAATTATGTCTTGCGCATCTTGAGCGAAAGCCTTAAACGGCCACACCAAACCCGCGCGCCGGGTCCACATCAGTCCACAGGAAGCATTCAATGGCAAAGAGCAAGTTTGAGCGGACGAAGCCGCACGTCAACATCGGCACGATTGGTCACGTTGACCATGGCAAGACGTCGCTGACGGCAGCGATCACGAAGTACTTCGGCGAGTTCAAGGCGTATGACCAGATCGACGCCGCTCCTGAAGAGAAGGCGCGCGGCATCACGATCTCGACGGCGCACGTCGAGTACGAGACGGCCAACCGTCACTATGCGCACGTCGACTGCCCCGGCCACGCCGACTACGTGAAGAACATGATCACCGGTGCTGCACAGATGGACGGCGCGATCCTGGTCTGCTCGGCTGCCGATGGCCCGATGCCGCAGACCCGCGAGCACATCCTGCTCGCCCGTCAGGTTGGCGTTCCGGCGATCGTCGTGTTCCTCAACAAGGTTGACCAGGTCGACGACGCAGAACTTCTCGAGCTCGTCGAGCTGGAAGTGCGCGAACTCCTGTCGTCCTATGACTTCCCGGGCGACGACATTCCGGTCGTCAAGGGCTCGGCTCTTGCTGCCCTGGAAGATTCGGACAAGAAGATCGGTGAAGATGCGATCCGCGAGCTGATGGCTGCTGTCGACGCCTACATCCCGACGCCTGAGCGTCCGATCGACCAGCCCTTCCTGATGCCGGTCGAAGACGTGTTCTCGATCTCGGGCCGCGGCACGGTTGCCACGGGTCGCGTCGAGCGCGGCGTCATCAAGGTCGGTGAGGAAATCGAGATCGTCGGCATCCGTCCGACGACGAAGACGACCTGCACGGGCGTTGAAATGTTCCGCAAGCTGCTCGACCAGGGCCAGGCCGGCGACAACATCGGCGCGCTGCTTCGCGGTGTCGACCGTAACGGCATCGAGCGTGGCCAGGTTCTCTGCAAGCCCGGTACGGTCAAGCCGCACAAGAAGTTCAAGGCAGAAGCCTACATCCTGACGAAGGAAGAGGGCGGCCGTCATACGCCGTTCTTCACGAACTACCGTCCGCAGTTCTACTTCCGCACGACGGATGTGACGGGCATCGTGACGCTTCCGGAAGGCACGGAAATGGTCATGCCTGGCGACAACGTCACGGTTGACGTCGAGCTGATCGTTCCGATCGCGATGGAAGAAAAGCTGCGCTTTGCCATCCGCGAAGGCGGCCGCACCGTCGGCGCCGGCATCGTCGCCTCGATCATCGAGTAATCGACCTTTCCCTCACGGGAAATAGTGAAGCCCCGCCGGCAAAGGCGGGGCTTTTTTCGTGGGGCGGGCAGCGCGAGGCGCTTCACCGGCCGGTGATATCGGGCTAGGGAAGAAAGTCCGGGGCAGGGATTTTTTGCCGCGAATAATGCTTGTCATTGCCACGCAAGTTGAATATTAAGCCGCGTGTTCCGGCGGCACGATGCGTCGCGGGGATGATCAAGGGGTATAGCTCAGTTGGTAGAGCGGCGGTCTCCAAAACCGCAGGTCGTCGGTTCAAGCCCGGCTGCCCCTGCCAGTCCTTCCGTTGCGCGGACCGTCGCGGCGGTGTCGAAGGGCGGGGCTGTCGGTCATGCGACTGGCGAATTTCATCGGACATCGATTCCCTCTTGTGAAAGCGGGAATGGGAGTCTATGTAGGGCAAAACAGACACGCGGTGCGTGGGGCTGAACGAGATCAGCTTTACGTGCCGTAATGGCGTGGACATCGATGGCTTCCAAGACCAACCCAGTACAGTTTCTGCAGCAGGTTCGCTCCGAGGCCTCCAAGATTACCTGGCCTTCGCGCCGGGAGACGATGATCTCCACTGCGATGGTCCTGCTGATGGTCATATTCGCTGCGCTGTTTTTCTTTGCTGCTGACCAGCTTATCGGCTGGCTGATCGGCCTTGTGCTGAACATCGGCAATTGATTGTGGAGATGAAGATGGCGGCGCGTTGGTACATCGTCCACGCATATTCGAATTTTGAGAAGAAGGTTGCCGAGGACATCGAGAACAAGGCGCGCCAGAAGGGCCTTGATCATCTGTTCGAAAGGATCCTGGTGCCGACCGAGAAGGTGGTGGAGGTCCGTCGCGGCCGCAAGGTCGATTCGGAGCGCAAGTTCTTCCCCGGCTATGTGCTGGTGCGGGCGAACCTGACCGACGAAGCCTATCACCTGATCAAGAATACGCCGAAGGTGACGGGTTTCCTTGGGTCCGATTCGAAGCCGGTTCCGATCCCGGATTTCGAGGCAGAGCGCATCCTGGGCCAGGTCCAGGAAGGCGTCGAGCGTCCCAAGTCCTCGATCAGCTTCGAAATCGGCGAGCAGGTTCGGGTATCCGACGGTCCGTTCGCCTCGTTCAACGGCACCGTTCAGGATGTCGACGAGGAGCGTTCGCGCCTCAAGGTCGAGGTTTCGATCTTTGGTCGCGCGACCCCGGTTGAACTGGAATACGCTCAGGTCGAGAAGGTCTGATCGCAAGGAGGGGCAACTCTCCGAACCGCGTGGGAGACGGCGGCCTGAAGCCGGGCCTTAACCGATCCGACCACGCAACCGCAGCCGCCGGCCTTGCCGGCAGTCATCGGCCGGGACACCGGTCAGAGTAGAAAGGCAGAGAGAAATGGCTAAGAAAGTTGCAGGCCAGCTCAAGCTGCAGGTCAAGGCAGGATCGGCAAACCCGTCCCCGCCGATTGGCCCCGCACTTGGTCAGCGTGGCATTAACATCATGGAATTCTGCAAGGCATTCAATGCCGCCACGCAGGAAATGGAAAAGGGGATGCCGATTCCGTGCGTCATCACCTATTACCAGGATAAGTCCTTCACCTTCGCGATGAAGCAGCCGCCGGTGACCTACTGGCTGAAGAAGGAAGCGAAGATTCAGTCCGGTTCGAAGACGCCCGGCAAGGGCGGCAAGGCCGGCACGATCACCAAGGCCCAGGTGCGTACGATCGCCGAGGCCAAGATGAAGGATCTCAACGCAGCCGACATCGAAGGCGCAATGGCAATGGTCGAGGGCTCCGCCCGCTCCATGGGCCTGGAAGTGGTGGCTTGATCATGGCTAAGCTCGCAAAGCGTATTCAGAAGATCCGCGAAGGCATCGATCCGACGAAGCTGGTCGCGCTGTCGGATGCGATTTCCCTCGTCAAGGAACGGGCAGTCGCCAAGTTCGACGAAACCATCGAGATTGCGATGAACCTCGGCGTCGATCCGCGTCACGCCGACCAGATGGTCCGCGGCGTCGTCAACCTGCCGAACGGCACGGGCCGCGATGTCCGCGTCGCCGTCTTCGCTCGTGGTGCCAAGGCTGACGAAGCCAAGGCAGCCGGCGCCGACATCGTCGGTGCGGAAGACCTGCTGGAAATCGTCCAGGGTGGCAAGATCGACTTCGATCGCTGCATCGCCACGCCGGACATGATGCCGCTCGTCGGTCGTCTCGGTAAGGTTCTTGGGCCACGTGGCATGATGCCGAACCCGAAGGTCGGGACCGTCACCATGGACGTCACGGGTGCCGTCAAGGCGTCCAAGGGCGGCGCTGTCGAGTTCCGCGTCGAAAAGGCTGGTATCGTTCATGCCGGCATCGGCAAGGCCTCCTTCGACGCCAAGGCTCTCGAAGAGAACATCAAGGCTTTCGCTGACGCCGTGATCAAGGCAAAGCCGGCCGGCGCCAAGGGTAACTACGTCAAGCGCGTGGCGATCTCCTCGACCATGGGTCCGGGCGTCAAGATCGATCCGTCGACGGTTACGGCCTGAGACGAACAAGCGGGGCCGCTTGCGGCTCCGGCTAAGAATTCCCGGTCCTTTGGGGCCGGGAATGTCCAGGGAAACCTGGATTTCCTGTCCGAGATTGCAGGTGGTTCATCCTTAATCACTTTGCCTGCATGAGACGGGTAAGAACGGATTTCATCGCAGACTTCGCGTCTGGATGTTCGGTTCGAGCCTTGTGTGCCTTGTGCCTGGAGCCGCTTCGGCGACAGTGCGGGGGGACAGGATCCTCAAGCGTCGCTTGGGATCTTGATTAAGAGATCCCTTGGGGCAAAGGCAAACCGATGGGGCCTGCAGGATTGCGGTCCCGTCAACTGGAGACAGACAGTGGAAAGAGCGGAAAAGCGCGAATTTGTCACGGAGCTGAACGAAGTCTTCAAGGCTTCCGGTTCGGTTGTCGTGGCCCACTATGCTGGTGTCACAGTTGCGCAGATGAACGATTTTCGTTCGAAGATGCGCGCTGCTGGCGGCACCGTCAAAGTCGCGAAGAACCGTCTGGCCAAGATCGCTCTTCAGGGCACGGAGTCGGAAGGGATGTCGGACCTGTTCAAGGGTCAGACGCTCATCGCTTACAGCGAAGATCCCATCACCGCTCCGAAGGTCGTCATGGATTTCGCCAAGACCAACGACAAGATCGTTGTCCTGGGCGGCTCCATGGGAGCAACCACGCTCAGCGCCGATGCAGTCAAGTCGCTTGCGACCCTGCCTTCGCTGGACGAGCTGCGCGCAAAGCTGCTGGGCATGATCCAGACGCCGGCGACGCGTATCGCTGGGGTTGTTCAGGCACCGGCAGCTCAGCTTGCTCGCGTGTTTGCGGCCTACGCAAAGAAGGACGAAGCCGCGTAAGGCGGTTTTTCGCTGTAATTATCGAACCAGTTCGAACCGAACACAAAAGGAAATATGAAAATGGCTGATCTCGCAAAGATCGTTGAAGACCTCTCCTCGCTGACCGTCCTGGAAGCTGCCGAGCTGTCCAAGATGCTCGAAGAAAAGTGGGGCGTTTCTGCCGCTGCTCCGGTAGCTGTTGCTGCTGCTGGCGGTGGTGCTGCTCCGGCTGCTGCCGAAGAAGAAAAGACCGAGTTCGACGTCATCCTCACCGATGCCGGCGCCAACAAGATCAACGTCATCAAGGAAGTCCGCGGCATCACCGGCCTCGGCCTCAAGGAAGCCAAGGACCTCGTCGAAGGCGCTCCGAAGGCTGTCAAGGAAGGCGTTTCCAAGGCTGAAGCTGCTGACCTCAAGAAGAAGCTTGAGGACGCCGGCGCCAAGGTCGACGTTAAGTAATATCGGAATACGGCGGGAGGGGACGACAGTCCTCTCCCATCGCTCATTCCCCTGAACTTATTACCCAAAAGCCCGTGAAACGGCTTTTGGGTAATGGGTTCTCAAGAGGATGGTCCCCGTTCGAAAGGCTCGGCAATCCGGCCGGCAGTTCGAAAAGCGGGACGAGTTTGACACCCATGTTGACGGGATCGACTGGCCAGCGAATCCCGTCCGTTGTAGGCCCGGATGCATTTTTGAAGGAGCGACGATGGCTCAGACCCTTACGTTCAATGGTCGCAGGCGCGTACGCAAGTTTTTTGGTAAGATCCCCGAAGTCACTGAGATGCCGAACCTCATCGAGGTTCAGAAGGCGTCCTACGATCAGTTCCTCATGGTGGAAGAGCCAGAAGGTGGCCGTCCGGACGAAGGTCTGAACGCAGTCTTCCGGTCGGTGTTCCCGATCACCGACTTTTCCGGCGCCTCGATGCTTGAATTCGTCTCCTATGAATTCGAGCCGCCGAAGTTCGACGTCGAGGAGTGCCGCCAGCGCGATCTCACCTATGCAGCGCCGCTGAAGGTGACGCTTCGTCTGATCGTGTTCGATATCGACGAGGATACCGGCGCGAAGTCCATCAAGGACATCAAGGAACAGTCCGTGTACATGGGCGACATGCCGCTCATGACCGACAACGGTACGTTCATCGTGAACGGCACCGAGCGCGTCATCGTCTCGCAGATGCACCGTTCGCCGGGCGTCTTCTTTGACCACGACAAGGGCAAGAGCCATTCTTCCGGCAAGCTGCTCTTCGCTGCCCGCGTGATTCCCTACCGTGGTTCCTGGCTCGACATCGAGTTTGACGCCAAGGACATCGTCTACGCCCGTATCGACCGCCGCCGCAAGATTCCGGCGACGTCGCTGCTGATGGCGCTCGGCATGGACGGCGAAGAGATCCTGTCGACCTTCTACACGAAGTCCGACTACGTCCGTGACGGCAACGGCTGGCGGATTCCGTTCCAGCCCGAGACGCTGAAGGGCGCCAAGGCTCTGTCCGACATGATCGACGCCGACACCGGCGAAGTGGTCGTGGAAGCCGGCAAGAAGCTCACGCCGCGCCTCCTTCGTCAGTTGACCGACAAGGGTCTGAAGGCCCTCCGCGCCAGCGACGAAGACCTCGTCGGCAACTTTGTTGCTGAAGACATCGTCAACCCGGAAACGGGCGAAGTTTACATGGAAGCCGGCGAAGAGTTGGAGATGGCAGTCGATGCCAAGTCCGGCGAACGCAAGGGCAACCTGGTGGACCTGATGGCCCTCGGCTTTACCGAGATCCCGATCCTCGACATCGACCACATCAACGTCGGTGCCTATATCCGCAACACGCTCGTCGCGGACAAGAACGAGAACCGTCAGGAAGCGCTCTTCGATATCTACCGCGTCATGCGTCCGGGCGAGCCGCCGACCATGGAATCGGCCGAAGCCATGTTCAACTCGCTGTTCTTCGATGCGGAGCGCTACGACCTCTCCGCGGTTGGCCGCGTGAAGATGAACATGCGTCTCGACCTCGACGCTCCGGACACCGTCCGCACGCTTCGCAAGGAAGACATCCTGGCCGTGGTCAAGATGCTGGTCGAGCTGCGTGACGGCAAGGGCGAGATCGACGACATCGACAACCTCGGCAACCGTCGTGTTCGTTCCGTCGGCGAGCTGATGGAGAACCAGTACCGTCTCGGCCTGCTCCGCATGGAGCGTGCGATCAAGGAGCGCATGTCGTCGATCGAGATCGACACCGTCATGCCGCAGGACCTGATTAACGCCAAGCCGGCTGCTGCCGCCGTCCGCGAATTCTTCGGCTCCTCTCAGCTGTCGCAGTTCATGGACCAGGTGAACCCGCTTTCGGAAATCACCCACAAGCGCCGTCTCTCGGCTCTTGGCCCGGGTGGTCTGACGCGTGAGCGTGCAGGCTTTGAGGTTCGCGACGTTCACCCGACCCACTATGGCCGTATCTGCCCGATCGAGACGCCGGAAGGCCCGAACATCGGTTTGATCAACTCGCTTGCGACCTTCGCCCGCGTCAACAAGTACGGCTTCATCGAAAGCCCGTACCGCAAGATCGTCGACGGCAAGGTCACCAACGACGTGCTTTACCTCTCCGCCATGGAAGAGGCGAAGTACTACGTTGCCCAGGCGAATGCGGAACTGACAAGCGATGGCTCCTTCGTCGAGGAATTCGTCGTCTGCCGTCATGCCGGTGAAGTCATGCTTGCCCCGCGCGACACCATCAACCTGATGGACGTCTCGCCGAAGCAGTTGGTCTCGGTTGCCGCCGCTCTCATTCCGTTCCTGGAAAACGACGACGCCAACCGCGCTCTCATGGGCTCGAACATGCAGCGTCAGGCCGTGCCGCTGGTTCGCGCCGAAGCTCCGTTCGTCGGTACCGGCATGGAGCCGGTCGTCGCGCGTGATTCCGGTGCTGCCATCGCTGCCCGTCGTGGCGGCGTGGTCGACCAGGTCGATGCGACCCGTATCGTCATTCGCGCCACGGAAGATCTCGAGGCCGGCCGTTCCGGCGTCGATATCTATCGACTGCAGAAGTTCCAGCGTTCGAACCAGAACACCTGCGTCAACCAGCGCCCGCTGGTTGCCGTCGGTGACGTTCTGGACAAGGGTGACATCATCGCGGACGGTCCCTCGACCGACCTCGGCGATCTGGCCCTCGGCCGTAACGCGCTCGTCGCGTTCATGCCCTGGAATGGCTACAACTACGAAGACTCGATCCTGCTCTCCGAGCGCATCGTGTCGGACGACGTGTTCACTTCCATCCACATCGAGGAATTCGAAGTGATGGCACGTGACACCAAGCTTGGTCCGGAAGAAATCACCCGCGACATTCCGAACGTATCGGAAGAAGCGCTGAAGAACCTCGACGAGGCCGGCATCGTCTACATCGGTGCCGAGGTGCAGCCGGGCGATATTCTCGTCGGCAAGATCACGCCGAAGGGTGAAAGCCCGATGACGCCGGAAGAAAAGCTTCTGCGCGCCATCTTCGGCGAGAAGGCATCGGACGTCCGCGACACCTCGATGCGCATGCCGCCGGGCACCTTCGGCACCGTCGTCGAAGTGCGCGTCTTCAACCGGCACGGCGTCGAGAAGGACGAACGCGCCATGGCGATCGAGCGCGAGGAGATCGAGCAGCTCGCCAAGGACCGCGACGACGAGCAGGCGATCCTCGACCGTAACGTCTACGGTCGTCTGATCGACATGCTGCGTGGCCAGAAGTCGGTCGCAGGCCCGAAGGGCTTCAAGAAGGGCGTCGAGCTCAGCAACGACGTCGTCTCGGAGTACCCGCGGTCGCAGTGGTGGATGTTCGCGGTCGAGGACGAGAAGGTCCAGGGCGAGATCGAAGCCCTGCGTGGACAATACGACGAATCCAAGTCGCGCCTTGAACAGCGCTTCATGGACAAGGTCGAGAAGGTCCAGCGCGGTGACGAAATGCCCCCGGGCGTCATGAAGATGGTCAAGGTCTTCGTCGCCGTGAAGCGCAAGATCCAGCCGGGCGACAAGATGGCCGGCCGTCACGGCAACAAGGGCGTCGTGTCGCGCATCGTTCCGGTCGAGGACATGCCGTTCCTCGAAGATGGTACGCATGTCGACATCGTCCTGAACCCGCTCGGCGTGCCGTCGCGCATGAACGTCGGTCAGATCCTCGAGACGCACCTCGCCTGGGCTTGCGCCGGTATGGGCAAGCGCATCGGCGAGATGCTCGAGGAATACAAGAAGTCGAACGACATCAGTGACCTGAAGCGGGAGCTGAAGGACGTGTATGCCAGCGTGGCCAACGACGAAGTCGCAAGCTTCGACGATGACTCGCTCGTTCGGCTCGCCGAGCAGTCCAAGCGCGGTGTTTCGATCGCCACTCCGGTCTTCGATGGTGCGCATGAAGCTGACGTTTCGAACATGCTTCGCAAGGCAGGTCTCGATTCTTCCGGCCAGTCCGTCCTCTATGACGGGCGGACGGGTGAGGCCTTCGACCGCAAGGTGACCGTCGGCTACATGTACATGATCAAGCTGAACCACCTCGTTGACGACAAGATCCACGCCCGTTCGATCGGTCCGTACTCGCTCGTGACGCAGCAGCCGCTGGGCGGCAAGGCGCAGTTCGGCGGCCAGCGCTTCGGGGAAATGGAGGTCTGGGCTCTCGAGGCTTACGGCGCTGCCTACACGCTGCAGGAAATGCTGACCGTGAAGTCGGACGACGTGGCTGGTCGTACCAAGGTCTACGAAGCGATCGTCCGCGGCGACGACACCTTCGAGGCCGGCATTCCGGAGAGCTTCAACGTTCTCGTCAAGGAAATGCGCTCGCTTGGTCTCTCCGTCGAGCTCGAAAACTCGAAGCTTGACGCCGAGGCAGGCCAGTTGCCGGACGCGGCCGAATAATCTCCGACAGGGCGCGCGCTACAGGCTGGCGCGCGCCGCTCTCCTCCCGTTCGGCCAGGGCTGAAAGGGCAGGGGAAGTTTCGCCGCATTCTGCGGCTATGACCATTTTGAGCGACAGACTTTCCGTCCCGGGAATTGGGAAGGTCATGATCGCAAGTTGAGGGCGTTTGCCCCGTAAGGAGATAGGCATGAACCAAGAGGTCATGAATCTTTTCAACCCGCAGGTGCCGGCACAGCACTTCGATTCGATCCGTATCTCGATCGCGAGCCCCGAGAAGATTCTCTCCTGGTCCTACGGCGAAATCAAAAAGCCGGAGACCATCAACTACCGTACGTTCAAGCCCGAGCGCGACGGTCTCTTCTGCGCGCGCATCTTTGGCCCGATCAAGGACTACGAGTGCCTGTGCGGCAAGTACAAGCGCATGAAGTACAAGGGCATCATCTGCGAAAAGTGCGGCGTCGAAGTCACGCTGTCGCGCGTTCGTCGCGAGCGCATGGGCCATATCGAGCTCGCCGCTCCGGTTGCCCATATCTGGTTCCTGAAGTCTCTTCCGTCGCGCATCTCGACGCTGCTCGACATGACGCTGAAGGACGTCGAGCGCGTTCTCTATTTCGAGAACTACATCGTGACGGAGCCGGGCCTGACGTCTCTGAAGGAGAACCAGCTTCTTTCCGAAGAGGAGTACATGATCGCCGTCGACGAGTTCGGCGAAGATCAGTTCACCGCCATGATCGGTGCCGAGGCAATCTACGAGATGCTCGCCTCCATGAACCTCGACAAGATCGCCGGTGATCTGCGCTCCGAGCTTGCCGACACCACGTCGGATCTGAAGCAGAAGAAGCTGATGAAGCGGCTGAAGATCGTCGAGAACTTCATCGAGTCCGGCAATCGTCCGGAATGGATGATCATGAAGGTTGTGCCGGTGATCCCGCCGGACCTGCGTCCGCTCGTTCCGCTCGATGGCGGCCGCTTCGCGACCTCTGATCTGAACGATCTCTATCGTCGCGTCATCAACCGTAACAACCGTCTGAAGCGCCTGATCGAACTGCGCGCCCCGGGCATCATCATCCGCAACGAAAAGCGCATGCTGCAGGAATCTGTGGACGCGCTGTTCGACAACGGCCGTCGTGGCCGCGTCATCACCGGCGCCAACAAGCGTCCGCTGAAGTCGCTCTCCGACATGCTGAAGGGCAAGCAGGGCCGCTTCCGCCAGAACCTTCTCGGCAAGCGCGTCGACTACTCCGGCCGTTCCGTCATCGTGACCGGTCCGGAACTCAAGCTGCACCAGTGCGGCCTGCCGAAGAAGATGGCGCTCGAGCTCTTCAAGCCTTTCATCTATGCCCGTCTCGACGCAAAGGGTTACTCCTCGACCGTCAAGCAGGCCAAGAAGCTGGTCGAAAAGGAGAAGCCGGAAGTCTGGGATATCCTCGACGAGGTCATCCGCGAGCATCCGGTCCTCCTAAATCGCGCGCCGACGCTGCACCGCCTGGGCATCCAGGCCTTCGAACCGATCCTGGTCGAAGGCAAGGCGATCCAGCTGCACCCGCTCGTCTGCACCGCCTTCAACGCCGACTTCGACGGTGACCAGATGGCCGTTCACGTGCCGCTGTCGCTCGAGGCTCAGCTCGAAGCCCGCGTGCTGATGATGTCGACGAACAACATCCTGCATCCGGCGAACGGCGCCCCGATCATCGTTCCGTCGCAGGACATGGTTCTCGGCCTCTATTACCTGTCGATCCAGAACCAGAACGAGCCGGGCGAAGGCATGGCCTTCTCCGACATGGGCGAACTGCACCACGCTCTGGAAAACAAGGTCGTCACCCTGCACGCCAAGATCAAGGGCCGCTTCAAGACGGTCGACGAGAACGGCAAGCCTGTCTCGAAGATCTACGAGACGACCCCTGGCCGCATGATCATCGGTGAGCTTCTGCCGAAGAACCCGAACGTACCCTTCGACATCTGCAACCAGGAAATGACCAAGAAGAACATCTCCAAGATGATCGACACGGTCTACCGTCACTGCGGCCAGAAGGACACGGTGATCTTCTGCGACCGCATCATGCAGCTCGGCTTCACCAATGCCTGCAAGGCCGGCATCTCCTTCGGCAAGGATGATATGATCATCCCTGAAACCAAGGTGAAGATCGTCGGTGACACTGAAGCTCTGGTGAAGGAATACGAGCAGCAGTACAACGACGGCCTGATCACTCAGGGCGAGAAGTACAACAAGGTCGTCGACGCCTGGGGCAAGGCGACCGAGAAGGTTGCCGAAGACATGATGGCCCGCATCAAGGCTGTCGAGTTCGATCCGGAAACCAACCGCCAGAAGCCGATGAACGCCATCTACATGATGTCGCACTCGGGTGCTCGTGGTTCTCCGAACCAGATGCGCCAGTTGGGCGGTATGCGTGGCCTGATGGCCAAGCCGTCGGGCGAGATCATCGAGACGCCGATCATCTCGAACTTCAAGGAAGGCCTGACCGTGAACGAGTACTTCAACTCGACGCACGGCGCCCGTAAGGGTCTCGCAGACACCGCCTTGAAAACGGCGAACTCGGGTTACCTGACCCGCCGTCTCGTCGACGTTGCGCAGGACTGCATCGTCAACATGGTCGATTGCGGCACCGAGAGGGGCCTCACGATGACGGCCATCGTCGATGCCGGCCAGGTCGTGGCGTCGCTGGGAGCCCGCATCCTCGGTCGTACGGCGCTTGACGACATCGATCATCCGGTCACGGGTGAGCGGATCGTTGATGCCGGCAAGATGATCCTCGAGCCCGATGTCATCGAGATCGAGAAGGCTGGTATCCAGTCGATCCGCATCCGTTCGGCGCTGACCTGCGAAGTCCAGACGGGTGTCTGCTCGGTCTGCTACGGCCGTGACCTTGCACGCGGTACGCCGGTCAACATGGGCGAGGCCGTCGGCGTCATCGCTGCACAGTCGATCGGTGAACCGGGCACGCAGCTCACCATGCGTACGTTCCACTTGGGTGGCACGGCAACGGTGGTTGACCAGTCGTTCCTCGAAGCCTCCTACGAGGGCACCGTCCAGATCAAGAACCGCAACATCCTCCGCAACTCGGAAGGTGTTCTGGTGGCGATGGGCCGCAACATGGCCATCACCATTCTGGACGAGCGCGGGGTTGAGCGTTCTTCGCAGCGGGTGGCTTACGGCTCCAAGCTGTTCGTCGACGATGGCGACAAGGTCAAGCGCGGCCAGCGTCTGGCCGAGTGGGATCCTTACACCCGCCCGATGATGACGGAAGTCGAAGGCACCGTTCAGTTCGAAGACGTGGTCGATTCGATCTCCGTCTCCGAATCGACCGACGAATCGACCGGCATCACCAAGCGTCAGGTCATCGACTGGCGGTCGACGCCGCGCGGTACCGACCTGAAGCCTGCGATCGTCATCAAGGATGCATCCGGCAACATCATGAAGCTCGCCCGTGGTGGCGAAGCCCGCTTCATGCTGTCGGTCGACGCGATCCTGTCCGTCGAGCCCGGCCAGAAGGTCAGCCAGGGTGACGTCCTCGCGCGTGTTCCGATGGAAAGCGCCAAGACCAAGGACATCACCGGTGGTCTGCCGCGCGTTGCCGAGCTGTTCGAGGCTCGTCGTCCGAAGGATCACGCCATCATCGCAGAGATCGATGGTACGATCCGCCTCGGCCGCGACTACAAGAACAAGCGTCGCGTGATGATCGAGCCTGCCGAAGATGGTGTCGAGCCGGTCGAGTATCTGATCCCGAAGGGCAAGCCCTTCCATCTTCAGGATGGCGACTACATCGAGAAGGGTGACTACATCCTCGACGGCAATCCTGCGCCGCACGACATCCTGGCGATCAAGGGCGTGGAAGCTCTGGCTTCCTACCTCGTCAACGAGATCCAGGAAGTCTACCGACTGCAAGGCGTTGTCATCAACGACAAGCACATCGAGGTGATCGTCCGTCAGATGCTGCAGAAGGTGGAAATCACCGATGCGGGCGACAGCCAGTATATTGTCGGGGACAATGTCGACCGGATTGAACTGGACGACGTCAACGACCAGCTGGTCGAGGAAGGCAAGAAGCCGGCCTCGGGCGAACCTGTCCTGCTCGGCATCACCAAGGCTTCGCTGCAGACGCCGTCGTTCATCTCGGCCGCATCCTTCCAGGAGACCACCAAGGTTCTCACGGAAGCGGCGATCGCCGGAAAGACCGACACGCTGCAGGGGCTGAAGGAGAACGTCATCGTCGGCCGCCTGATCCCGGCCGGTACGGGCGGCACCATGACCCAGATCCGCCGTATCGCCACCTCGCGCGACGACCTCATCCTCGAGGAGCGCCGCAAGAGCTCGGGTGCTTCGGCCGCAACGCCGATGCTGCAGGAACTGTCGGGCGAGAACACCCCCGCCGAGTAATCGGTGGTGTTGTAATCATCCGTTCGAAAAACAAAAAACGCCCGGCTCAGCCGGGCGTTTTCGCATTCTGGGGCCGATGGAGTATTAGCAACCGCTGAAGTCTTGACCTATGGCAATGCGCTACCTTGGAAGCCTTCTAGATTGAGTCATGTTCACTCAAGAACGGAGGCTCAAATGAAAAAGCTCATGTCGTCAGTCGCCCTGGGCGTCTTGCTGGCGACAGCCGCAATCGCGGCCGAACCGGTTCCCGAAGATCTCAGGGAAACCGCGCTCGAACTCTTCAAACCCCTGCCGTCGACGATTCCGTCGGTCAAGGACAACAAGATCACGCCGGAAAAGATCGAACTGGGCAAGGCCCTCTTCTTCGACCCGCGTGTCTCGGCATCCGGCGTCTTCTCGTGCAACTCGTGCCATAACCTGGCGACGGGCGGAGACGACAACCTGGAGACTTCGATCGGCCACGGCTGGCAGAAGGGCCCGCGCAACTCGCCGACGGCGCTGAACGCGGTCTTCAACATCGCCCAGTTCTGGGATGGCCGCGCCGACGACCTTAAGGCCCAGGCCAAAGGGCCGGTCCAGGCTGGAGTCGAAATGGCCAACACGCCGGACAACGTCATCGCGATGCTGAAGTCGATGCCCGACTACGTCACGTGGTTCAAGGCAGCCTTCCCGGATGAGGAAGATCCGGTCACCTTCGATAACTTTGCCAAGGCGATAGAAGCCTTCGAGGCGACGCTCATCACGCCTGCACCCTTCGATGCCTTCCTGAATGGCGACACCGATGCGATGACCACCGAAGCCAAGCAGGGTCTGGCTCTTTTCATCGACAAGGGCTGCACCGCTTGCCATGCCGGCATCAATGTCGGTGGTGAGGGCTACTACCCCTTCGGTCTGGTCGAAAGACCCGGCGCCGATGTTCTCCCGGAGAACGACAAGGGGCGCTTCATGGTCACGGAAACGGCGGACGATTCCTACGTCTTCCGCGCAGCGCCCCTGCGCAACATCGCCGTTACCGCGCCATACTTCCACTCAGGCAAGGTATGGGATCTGAAGCAGGCGGTCGCGATTATGGGTGAATCGCAACTGGGCGAGAATCTCGCCGATGAGGAAATCGACCTGATCGTGGCGTTCCTCAATTCGCTGACAGGCAGGGTTCCGGAAATCACCTATCCGATCCTTCCGGCCGAGACGGCCGAAACCCCGAGGCCAATCAGCATCATCCCGTCCTCCCAGTAAGGGAAAATGCTGCTTGAATGAATTGGGCACCCGCCGGCGCGCCGGCGGGTGCTCCTGATTCATGGGGCAAAACGGATAATGGCAACTTCGCCCTCGAGCGCACCCTGATAGGCGGAAGCATGCGGCTCTTCGAGCGGCACTTCCTGCAGCACGCCGATTTGGTCCAGGTCTGCTTCCACGAAACCCTCTTCCGACAGGGCGTTCAGCGCCTCGCGTACGGCGGAATCGTCATCCGGCGCCTGCAGCATGATGTGCAGGTCAATACCCTGCATGTCTTTGCTCTCATAGGCCTTGCCGATGATGATGAACACCATTGGTCCTTCCAGATTGTTATCGTTGTCGGGGGCGGTCACCATACTGAACTCCGTTGGGGTATTTATCGAGCGGGACTCACCTTGAGTCCTCGTTGGCTGAATGGTAGGCGCATCGCGGGCCTTCGCAAAGTATCGACGGTGGGCTGCACCCACTCGCTTGCGCAATGCGGTGTGAAGTCTTAACTTTATGTCGTCGACCGGCGCTTGGAAGGCTGAAAGCCATTATTTTCCGCCTCGGTCTTGACGGGGAGGGGCTAAAACAGTAAACGCCCCACCATCGGAAGCGACGTGAGGCTTGTCCGTCCGGAACGACTCGTCCCGGAGTACGTCTCAAACGCGGTTCCAGACGCACGTTGAAGACACGAATGCTGCACGCATGACGCATGAGGAATGCGTCCTCTGCCTTCTGTGGTCCATCCGGATTTCGGATAGGGCCACGTTTTGCGCATGAATGTGTGTGTCGCCGCCGGAGACGGCATCAGATTGGCCCGAAAGGGTTTGGAAGAAGATTTTGCAAGGGATGGTTATATGCCTACCGTAAACCAGCTGATCCGCAAGCCGCGTCAGGCACAGGTAAAGCGCAACAAGGTTCCTGCTCTGCAGGAGAATCCGCAGAAGCGCGGCGTTTGCACCCGCGTCTACACCACGACCCCGAAGAAGCCGAACTCGGCTCTGCGTAAGGTCGCCAAGATCCGCCTGACGAATGGCTTCGAAGTCATCGGCTATATCCCGGGCGAGGGGCATAACCTCCAGGAGCACTCCGTGGTGATGATCCGCGGCGGCCGCGTCAAGGACTTGCCGGGTGTTCGCTACCACATCATCCGCGGCGTCCTCGATACCCAGGGTGTCAAGAACCGCAAGCAGCGCCGTTCCAAGTACGGTGCGAAGCGTCCGAAGTAATCCTTCGGATTTCATTCTATTCGGCGCTGCGCGAGGTTCTCCGCGTGATAAAGCGCCTGCAACTCTTGAGAGACGAGAAGTATGTCCCGACGTCACAGTGCAGAAAAGCGTGAGATCAACCCGGACCCGAAGTTCGGCGATCTGGTCGTCACCAAGTTCATGAACGCCATCATGCTCCACGGCAAGAAGTCCGTGGCTGAAAGCATTGTCTATGGTGCGTTCGACTCCGTGCAGAACAAGGCGAAGCAGGAGCCCCTGGCAATCTTCCACCAGGCTCTCGACAACGTCGCTCCGCATGTCGAAGTCCGTTCGCGCCGCGTCGGTGGTGCAACCTACCAGGTTCCGGTCGATGTTCGTCCGGAGCGCCGTCAGGCTCTTGCGATCCGCTGGCTCATCGCCGCAGCCCGCAAGCGCAACGAAACCACGATGATCGATCGCCTCTCGGGTGAATTGATGGATGCCGCCAACAACCGTGGCAGCGCCGTCAAGAAGCGCGAAGACACGCACAAGATGGCCGACGCCAACCGCGCCTTCTCGCATTACCGCTGGTAATCTTCATCCGATCGAATTTCGAAAGGCAGTCCTATGGCTCGCGAATATAAAATCGAAGACTACCGAAACTTCGGTATCATGGCGCATATCGACGCCGGCAAGACCACGACGACCGAGCGCATCCTGTATTACACGGGCAAGTCGCACAAGATCGGCGAAGTTCACGATGGCGCAGCCACCATGGACTGGATGGAGCAGGAGCAGGAGCGCGGCATCACGATCACGTCCGCTGCCACCACGACCTTCTGGAAGGGTCGCGACGGCAAGATGCGCCGCTTCAACATCATCGACACCCCCGGCCACGTCGACTTCACGATTGAAGTCGAGCGTTCGCTGCGCGTTCTCGACGGTGCGATCGCCCTGCTGGACGCCAATGCCGGCGTAGAGCCGCAGACGGAGACCGTCTGGCGCCAGGCCGAGAAGTATCATGTTCCGCGCATGATCTTCTGCAACAAGATGGACAAGACCGGCGCCGACTTCTACCGCTCGGTCGAGATGATCAAGACCCGCCTCGGCGCGACTGCTGTCGTCATGCAGCTGCCGATCGGCGCTGAAAGCGACTTCAAGGGCGTTGTCGACCTGATCGAGATGAACGCGCTCGTCTGGCGCGACGAGTCCCTGGGCGCTGCCTGGGATGTCGTCGAGATCCCGGACGACATGAAGGAAAAGGCCGAGGAATATCGCGAGAAGCTGATCGAGACGGTTGTCGAGATCGACGAAGAAGCGATGGAAGCCTACCTGAACGGCGACATGCCGGACAACGACAAGATCCGCGAACTCGTTCGCCGTGGCACGATCGACGTGAAGTTCCACCCGATGTTCTGCGGTACCGCGTTCAAGAACAAGGGCGTTCAGCCGCTCCTCGACGCGGTTGTCGACTACCTGCCGTCGCCGCTCGACATTCCTGCGATCAAGGGCATCGACTTCAAGACCGAAGCCGAGATCGAGCGTCACGCTGACGACTCCGAGCCGCTTTCGATGCTGGCGTTCAAGATCATGAACGACCCCTTCGTCGGCTCGCTGACCTTCACCCGAGTCTACTCCGGCAAGCTCGAGAAGGGCTCTTCGGTTCTCAACACGGTCAAGGACAAGCGCGAGCGCGTCGGCCGCATGCTGCAGATGCACTCCAACAGCCGTGAAGACATCGAAGAAGCCTTTGCAGGCGACATCGTTGCCTTGGCTGGTCTCAAGGAAACGACGACGGGCGACACGCTTTGCGATCCCCTGAAGCCGGTTATCCTCGAGCGCATGGAGTTCCCCGAGCCGGTCATCCAGATCGCGATCGAGCCGAAGTCCAAGGGCGACCAGGAAAAGATGGGCCTCGCGCTCAACCGTCTGGCAGCTGAAGACCCATCGTTCCGCGTCAAGACCGATCAGGAATCCGGGCAGACGATCATCGCCGGCATGGGTGAGCTTCACCTCGACATTCTCGTCGACCGCATGCGTCGTGAGTTCAAGGTAGAAGCCAACGTCGGTGCTCCGCAGGTTGCCTATCGCGAAACGATCACACGCCAGACGGAAGAAGACTACACGCACAAGAAGCAGTCCGGTGGTACCGGTCAGTTCGCCCGCGTCAAGATCGTCTTCGAACCGAACCCGGATGGCGAAGATTTCGTCTTCGAATCCAAGATCGTCGGTGGTGCCGTTCCGAAGGAATACATCCCCGGTGTCCAGAAGGGTATCGAGAGCGTCCTGTCCTCCGGTCCGCTGGCTGGCTTCCCGATGCTCGGCGTCAAGGCGACCCTCATCGATGGCGCCTTCCACGACGTCGACTCCTCGGTCCTCGCCTTCGAAATCGCCTCGCGTGCCTGCTTCCGTGAAGCAGCCAAGAAGGCTGGTGCCCAGCTTCTCGAGCCGATGATGAAGGTTGAGGTTGTCACGCCGGAAGATTACGTCGGCGACGTGATTGGCGACCTGAACTCCCGTCGTGGCCAGATCCAGGGCCAGGAACAGCGCGGCATTGCGATTGTCATCAACGCGCACGTGCCGCTTGCGAACATGTTCAAGTACGTCGACAGCCTGCGCTCCATGAGCCAGGGCCGCGCGCAGTACTCGATGGTGTTCGACCACTACGCTCCGGTCCCGTCCAACGTGGCAACGGAAATCCAGGCAAAGTACTCCGGTCAGAAGTGACCGGGGTATCCCTCTGAACCCATAGAACATTCTCCCGCAAGGGGCTAAAGAACGGAGAGCCGGAAATGGCAAAGAGCAAGTTTGAGCGGACGAAGCCGCACGTCAACATTGGCACGATTGGTCACGTTGACCATGGCAAGACGTCGCTGACGGCAGCGATCACGAAGTACTTCGGCGAGTTCAAGGCGTATGACCAGATCGACGCCGCTCCTGAAGAGAAGGCGCGCGGCATCACGATTTCGACGGCCCACGTCGAGTACGAGACGGCCAACCGTCACTATGCGCACGTCGACTGCCCCGGCCACGCCGACTACGTGAAGAACATGATCACCGGTGCTGCCCAGATGGACGGCGCGATCCTGGTCTGCTCGGCTGCCGACGGCCCGATGCCGCAGACCCGCGAGCACATCCTGCTTGCCCGTCAGGTTGGCGTTCCGGCGATCGTCGTGTTCCTCAACAAGGTCGACCAGGTCGACGACGCAGAACTTCTCGAGCTCGTCGAGCTGGAAGTGCGCGAACTCCTGTCGTCCTACGACTTCCCGGGCGACGACATTCCGGTCGTCAAGGGTTCGGCTCTTGCTGCCCTGGAAGATTCGGACAAGAAGATCGGTGAAGACGCGATCCGCGAGCTGATGGCCGCTGTCGACGCCTACATCCCGACGCCTGAGCGTCCGATCGACCAGCCCTTCCTGATGCCGGTCGAAGACGTGTTCTCGATCTCGGGCCGCGGCACGGTTGCCACGGGTCGCGTCGAGCGCGGCGTCATCAAGGTCGGTGAGGAAATCGAGATCGTCGGCATCCGTCCGACGACGAAGACGACCTGCACGGGCGTTGAAATGTTCCGCAAGCTGCTCGACCAGGGCCAGGCCGGCGACAACATCGGCGCGCTGCTTCGCGGTGTCGACCGTAACGGCATCGAGCGTGGCCAGGTTCTCTGCAAGCCCGGTACGGTCAAGCCGCACAAGAAGTTCAAGGCAGAAGCCTACATCCTGACGAAGGAAGAGGGCGGCCGTCATACGCCGTTCTTCACGAACTACCGTCCGCAGTTCTACTTCCGCACGACGGATGTGACGGGCATCGTGACGCTTCCGGAAGGCACGGAAATGGTCATGCCTGGCGACAACGTCACGGTTGACGTCGAGCTGATCGTTCCGATCGCGATGGAAGAAAAGCTGCGCTT